>JAUQVK010000066.1:7329-8037 GCA_039794845.1 Thermostichus sp. DRC_bins_24 | reverse complement strand
TCAAGCTAGGTTCATTCAGAGCTCTGATATCTGAGAGAATGGCGGCTTGAAAAATAAATATCCCCTCTCCAAAAGCGCCTGAAGAATCAACAATTTCAGATACCTTGGTCAATGTAGATTTTTCTGTCCACGTTCCTTGGGAATAGCTTCTGTTATAGCTTAGATCGCCAATCAAAGAATAAATAACTTCAGCGCCATTCTCAATTTCGATGTCAGGGATGGAAACCAATTGTAATTCAATACCCAACTGTATAGGTAGCAAAAAAAGAGGAAGTCTGAGCTTAACTTGCTCTTTTTGAGCAGGTAGGAGACTCTCGATGTCAATAATCTCGTCTCCACCCCACTTGTGATTACCAACAGCAGAGACCCTTAGACCTAAAGAAAGTCTACCTATTGAATCTACAATTAAGCTTGCAATTCCATCCCTCACATCCTTATCAAACTCAATCGACCCTTTATATGTCGGCTTCCAGTCTAAGCTGGCCCTCGCCGTCACCTTCAGCCCCTTCCGAATCGGATCCCCTGCCTGCACAAATCCACTCCACCTGGGATCCAAAACATCCCCAATGTGAAACGGTTGGGGCGAGATATCCACCAGGGTCACCTCTCCGCTATCCCCACTCCAGTCGATCTCTTGCTCAAATGTTGCTCTTCCCTTTTCGATCAACTCTTTGGGCAAAGCCGGTTGTACCCGCAGCCGCCAATGAT
>JAUQVK010000066.1:0-7319 GCA_039794845.1 Thermostichus sp. DRC_bins_24 | reverse complement strand
CTTGGGTCGCTGCACCAAAATCACCACATCTCCTGCTTTAAGGGTGGGTAGCCGCTCCTCTAGAGGCAGCTTGAGGAGCCCGTTGGCTTCATCATACTCAACCCCCCCTGAGAGGGAATCTGGGATCACCTTCACCCGTGGGGCAATGGCAATATCCGCTGTACTGACTGTGAAACTGACCCGATCCTGAGCAGAGCCTACCCTGGCCGAGAGGGTTTCCATTTTCACGCTTTCGGCTTGATACTCCAACCGGGATCCGCGACCCAGCAGGGATCCCTCCGCATTGCGCCACTCGATTTGCTCAGAAACATCATTTCCGGTTGGGTCGCTGGCGCGAGCTTGCAGCGATAGGAATTGGCCAAGGGTGAGGGGTACCCCGTCTATCTGTTCACCATTGAGGATCACTACACGTCCAGCCGGGATCCCAGGAAGAGGGGATCCCGGAGCAGGGCTTGCTACAGGACTCGATGTGGGCAAAGGTGAAGTTCCGGGAGAAGGGGTGCTTGTGAGTGTTGGGGTGGGTAGAGGCAAAATTCCAGGTTCACTTGGAGCAGCAGGCGTACTTGTGGGCCTTGGGGAGGATCCCAACGGAGTAGAACCCGGAGCAGGAGAAGGAGAAGCCCCAGGGGGTAGAGAAGCTATCGGTGCAGGCTGAGGAGTACCACTGCCAGGAGTTAGGGTCGGCGTTGGCGAAGGGATCCCTGAACTCGTCAACAGGTTGGAACTGCCTGAACTGCCACAACTTTTCAGAAGCAACAGTCCCGACAAAGCCAGAAGTGCAACTAGCCACGTGAGCAGCAGCCTTAGCTTTAAGAGCCTTCGTCCTAGTTGCCTTAGCATTCTTTAATTCTTTGCAGCTAAAGATTCAAATATCCGCGCAAATCTAGCCGTGAGCAGCTTCAGCTCTTCTCAGGCTGACAAAATCTTTGATGATCAACTCTGGATGGAGTAAGGCTCCCTGCACTTTTTCAGAGCTATCCCAGAGCGTGGTGCAACCATACTCGCAGGGAAACACAGTAATATAGGCAGAAATTTTGAAATGCCTCGAACACGCCCGACACATTCCAAAAAAAAACTGAAAGTCAAGATCTCCAAGACAAGGATAAGAAATATTAAGTGGCTTAGGGAGAGGAATCTGGACAAGTTGAAGTAAGGGCTGAGTAACCTACCCAGGAGGGCCCTACGGGATCCTGGACAGACTGCTAAAACTGCTGAATCTCCCGAATGCCGAAGTAAAGGGCCAGCACCACCAAAAACCCTCCGTACAGACGGGTCAACAGCGGCGTGGAAAGGCGAAGCGCCAATTTGCCCCCCAGCATCGTGAAGGGGAAAACCCCCAACGCCAACCAGAAGGTGGTGCCCCAATCAATATTCCCAAGGCTGCTGTGTACCCAAATTTCTGGAATCGCCAACATCGCCACTGAAGCCAAAGAACTGGCCAAAGCGCCCCGCAAATCCAGCCCCACGGCCAACTGATAAAAGGGCACCAACACCAAACCGCCCCCGTTGGCAAGCACCCCATTCAAAAAATTCAACAACAGCGACCCCACCGGGATCCGCTCCAGATGCAACTGCTTTGCCCCTTCAGTGGGCAAAAAACCTCGCAAACCGCTCAGGCCGTAAACCCCAATCCCCAAAATAAACACCGCCGTCAGCAGCATCAGCACCACCCCCGGCAAAAACTTCGTCGTCCAAGCTCCGAGGGCCACTGCAGGGATCCCCCAGCCCACTGTGCGACCCACCACCCGCCAGTGGATCATCCCTTGTTTTTGAAAGGTGACCACCCCTCCTAAGGCGCTAGGTAAGGTCAGGGGCAAGGGGCTGGCTAGGGCCAAAAGAGCTGGCATTCCCAGCAACCGCAGCAAGGGCGTACCCAAAGAACTGCCTCCCAAACCGAACAATCCGGCGCAAAAACCAATGCCACATCCCACCAAGAGCGTTAACCACCAGTTCACGGCTACACCTACTGCAAAGCCCTCTTTGACGGTAAAGAAGACAATTCATAAGAGCAAATGGTTTTATTTCTGAAAGGGATAAATTCTAGTTATGGCTTTTCGGATCCCTGATGACCTTAGAACAGTTGCGCATTTTCTTAGCGGTGGCTGAGCACCTGCACTTCACCCGCGCTGCGGTCGCTCTGCACATTACCCAGCCCGCCGTCAGTGCCGCCATCCAAACCCTGGAACGTCGCTACGGGATCCCGTTGTTTCATCGCATTGGCCGTCGGGTGGAGCTGACCGAAAGTGGGCGTTGGCTACAGTCCCAGGCACGAATCCTCCTCGATCAGGTGCAGCAGATAGAACAGGGCCTGTGGGAATTGAATAACCTACAACTGGGAGAACTGCATCTGGGATCCAGCCTTACCATCGGCAACTACTGGCTACCCCACCGCATCAGCGCCTACAAACACCTCTATCCCGGCATTCAAGTCCGGTGCACCTTGGCCAATACAGAAGCCATTTGTGAAGGGTTGCTGCGGGGTGATTTCGATTTGGGCTTGGTGGAGGGGGTGATCCGACCCGAAGATCAACCCCTCCTCGAGCAGCAGATCATCGGCTGGGATCGCCTTTGCATCATCGTCGGGCCGGGGCATCCTTGGTACCGGAGGCCAGAGCTACCGATCTCCGTGCTGGTGGAAACCGACTGGATTATGCGCGAACCGGGATCCGGCACCCAACAGCGTTTTGAAGCCGCCCTCGCCCAGTGGGGGATCCCGGTCGAACGCCTATCGGTGGTCTTGCGAATGCAAAGCGGCGAAATGGTGAAAGCCCTCGTCAGCCAGGGATCCGCAGCCGGTGCCATCTCGGAATTGATGATTCGCAACGAAGTCCGCTTGGGGGATTTGAAAGCCGTGCCCTTGGCCGGTGGATCTGAGGCCCTCCAGCGCCCTTTTCTGCTGCTCAAACACCGACAACACTACACTTCACGCGCTGCCCAAGCTTTTGAACAGATGATTTTACCCGTCTGAACAGGGCTGCCCGTGGGTTGGAGAGCGCTGGCTCCAGGGATCCCTCAGTAGCAGCCTACCCCTCCCCTAGAATAGAGTTACCAATGAGGGTTTTATGCCCGAGCCAAACCCCGACCTTCAAGACATCAAAGACCTCCTCCTGGCCCTAGATGGGAGGATGGATCACATGAGCAGTAAAGTTGACTTGCAAATTGACTTGCAAACTCAAGAGCTCAAGGGTGAGATTTGCCTAATCAAGGTTGAGTTGGAAGGCAAGATCAGCATGGTGCAGGCTGAGATACAGCAGGTTCGCACCGATCTGAAAGGGGATATTGAGCAAGTCCGTACCGAGCTAAAAGGGGAAATTGAACGGGTTAACGCTGCTCTGAAAAGGGATATTGAGCGCGTCAATGCTGAACTTGGCAGCAAAGTTGATGCCTACGGCAAGCGACTGGAACAGCAAGAATTCGTTAGCCGAGGGGCAATTGTTGCCTTAGTGGTGGGCGTTATTCCGGTTTCATCAAATACCTGTTTTTTAGCCTCTGGGCAGGCGGGTTTAGAAACCAGGAGAACCTCTTGGGCAAAAGGCTTCCGCCGATGGGTTAACCTCAACCGACAAAATCCCGAGCCGCATGAGCACAGCTTTCCCTTCACAGCAGCGGGTTGATGCCCTGATCCTGGCGGGGGGCAACAGCCGTCGCATGGGATCCGATAAAGCCCTTTTACGGTGGGAGGGGATCCCTTTGCTGCGGCGAGTGGCAACCGTGGCGGCAGCCTGTAGCGAGCAGGTTTACATTCTCACCCCCTGGCCAGAGCGTTACGAGAGTTTGCTGGATCCCGATTGGCACCTCTGGCCAGAAAGTGTCCCCAATCGTGGCCCTTTGATGGCTTTTCAGGAAGGGATCCACCGCTTGCGAGAACTCGATGCACTCCCAGAGTGGGTTTTGCTGTTGGCTTGCGATTTGCCGCGTTTGCAGGCGCAGGTGTTGCGGAACTGGAGAGAGCATCTCGGATCTTTGCCCGACGAGATCGTGGCGGCCCTACCCAGAACGGATCGCGGCTGGGAACCGCTCTGTGGCTTTTATCGCTTGGCTCAGATGCGCCGGCTGGAAGCCTTTGGGCAAACGGGGGGACGGTCCTTTCAGGAATGGCTAGAGCAAATACCCACAGTGGTGCTACCCCTTGCTGATCAGGCTACGGATGCGGGAGAGATGCTGACCAACTGCAACACCCCAGCCGATATGGCCCCGGGCACAACCGGATCCGAGGGATCCCAATTCTGAAGCCGGACGGGTTTGGCTCCAAGAATGGAGGTTCTGCTGCCCGATCGGATTCTGAGGGAAGGGATCCCTCGTGTCACAATGAGTAAAGATTTAACCTGGTACTGACAAGGTTGGTTTCATTTCTAGGCACTGTCCTCAACCCTATGAAGGAGCTGTATTACCGCGAGATCCCCTGCTCTGATCGTGCCGCAGTGGTGCGATGGTTGCCCAATCTCCCACTTCCCCGACAGGCGGAGCGGATCCCTACAGCTAGCGGCCTTCGTCTGCGAGGAGCGCAGGCAGAATTGGCCCTCTTCACGTGGTCGGGGTTGAATACCACCTACCTGAAAGTGTTTCAGTGGTCGGAGCGGCCCTTTCCCAACCAAAATCGGTGGCTCAAAGCGTTGGAAACCGCGATCCAAAACCAGTTTCCCCATCGCTACCCGCAGCTTCCTGTGATTGACTTGCAGGACTCGCCCGTATCTGTCTTTCAGCAGCTAGAGCCCTACTATCCGCAAACCGTTAAGTATTTTCGGCGGATCCCGAATGGAGAGTTCGACCTGCAACGGGTGTATTGGTGGGAAAAACGCTGGCGACAGGAAGTTCAATCCCCCGACAAACCCTCGCAACCGGTTCTCTTCAAGCAACCTGCTGCCGCTCACAACAGCGGGGCTGAGCCCTCACCTGGGGATTGGGATCTCGTGGTGGTCGGTGGTGCTTTGGGGGCCATTTATGCTGCTGCCATGGCTCGTTTGGGCTACCGAGTGGCTTTGGTGGAGCGGCTGCCCTTTGGTCGCATGAACCGCGAGTGGAATATCTCCCGGCGCGAGCTGAAGACCCTAGCGGAGATGGGCCTCCTTAACACCGAGCAGATCGAAAGCCTCATCCTGCGGGAGTATACGGATGGGTTCAACAAATTCTTCGATGGCAATAGTCCTATCCAGGCACCGGTTTTGCACACGCCGACGGTTTTGAATCTGGCCATTGATGCGGAAAAACTGTTGCACCTTTGCGGCGAGATCCTCAAATCTTGTGGGGGAGCCATTTACGATCGCACCGAGTTTCAACGGGCCGACATCGGCGAAACGGGAGTAACTCTCCTGCTCAAGGATTTGCGAGAGGGGCAGGAGTTCAAGCTGGGATCCCGGCTGTTGGTGGATGCCATGGGCACAGCCTCACCGATTGCCCAACAGGTTCACCGGCAGCGGGCCTTCGACAGTGTATGCCCAACAGTGGGGGCAACGATTCAAGGGGGCTTTGAGCCTGGGGTTTGGGATCCCCAGTTTGGGGATATTCTCGCCAGCCATGGAGACATCAGCCGCGGTCGGCAGCTCATCTGGGAACTGTTCCCCGGCCCCGGCAACGACCTGACCTTTTATCTGTTTCACTACCATCAGGTTCATCCCGACAATCCCGGATCCCTGCTGGAGATGTACGAAGACTTCTTCACCATCCTGCCAGAGTATCGCCGCTGCGACCCGGAACAATTGCAGTGGAAAAAAGCCACCTTCGGCTACATCCCGGGGCGCTTTGGTCATCGCTCCCCTCGTGCTGGCGGGGTGGGGCCGGATCCCGACAGCCCGTTCGACCGGGTGTTGCTGATTGGAGATGCCGCCGCCATGCAATCGCCGCTGAGCTTCACCGGCTTCGGTTCTCTCATTCGCAACGCACCCCGACTGTGCGATCTTTTGGATACGGCCCTCCGCCACGATCTGCTCAAGGCCAGCGACCTGGGGCTCATTCGGGCTTACCAGGGGAACTCGGCGGTCACCTGGCTGTTTTCGCGGGGGATGATGGTGCCCACAGGCCAGGTGCTGCCCCCAGCCCGGATCAACGCCACTTTGAACAGCTTCTTTGGCATTCTCACCACCGAACCTCCGGAGGTGGTGGATGACTTTATTAAGGATCGGGCCGGGTGGCTCCCCTTCAACCGCATGGCGATCAAAGCAGCATTCCAGAACCCCAGGTTGCTGCTGTGGATCTGGCAGGCTGTGGGGGCGAAAGGCTTTGCAGAGTGGTTGCCCACCTATTTCAGCTATACCTGGCTGGCATTACTCTCGGTGTTGCTGCGGGGGTGGCTGCCGGGATTGTTTCGCCGTTTGCAGCCCTGGTTAGAAGCCCGTTACCCGCGTTTGTGGCTGCGCTGTCTGCACTGGAACTATATCCTCACCTACGGTGTGGGCCGGCCCCGCGTCGAGTTTCAATTGCCTACCGCAAGCTCCCCAGCTGAGGAAGAGATCCAAGACTCGAAACCCACTTGGATCCAAGCAGAGGAAAGGGTCTAAGCAGGCGAGGTCTGGCTGAAAGGCCTGAGTTCCTCTTCCTGTTGTGGGTGTCTACTCCAGTTGTCAGCATGGAACCGATGAAGAATCATTTGATGTCATTACAGTCCTTTATGCCCGGGGTACACCGGTGTGTCCGCTAGTCACGTGTAACAACTGTGGAAGTCGTTGGTGCACAACCGGGTACCCTTGCTGCTTGGGTCAAAAGCACCAGGACAAACTTCCAGCCTGGCAGCCGGAAAGTGCTCAGATGTGAGCATTAAGGCAGTGGGTTGAATCCAGACGGATGTTGGTCGGTGAGAAGGTTCGTCTGACCCATCGCATGATTGCTGCGCTGAAGAATTACGCCTCTTTCGTCAGTATGGGGAGGCTAGGCTTGAGGCAGAAGCTGAACTCCTTACCCGGCCATGACTTTAGCTCGTCAGGCACCACCTACCCTTCAAGTCAGTGATGACTATTGTGAAGCCTACCGCCCCCACTTTCCTGAAGTACGAAGCTTCGAGTTTTTTAAGCTTATCCTTTTGGGTTTACTTTCTCCCATGAAGCGGAAGAGCTTGCCTACCGTTGCTCGCCATGTTGGGGTAGAAAGCCATCAATCCCTGGTTGGTTTCTGATACGGGATGAGAGGTTGGATTGAGTATGGACCCAAGCAGAGTAAAGATGAGCTGGGCTGGGCTGAATACCGCCTAGCCCATTATCAGGATATCGAGAAGTGGTGGGAGCTATAGCAGTCCTAAATGAGACGTGAAAAAGCGCCATACATCTCAAGCTTAGGGAAAGCAAAAGTTTGTTGATGGAGGACAAACTCAAATAGCCGCTTGATGGAAG
>JAUQVK010000065.1:0-3174 GCA_039794845.1 Thermostichus sp. DRC_bins_24 | reverse complement strand
AGGATTGTGCTTCCTCAGCCTTCTAGAGAGCGGATCCTAACTCCCACAGTTGTTATACGTGACTAGCGGTGCCCTATGGGCCGCCATGGGCGAACGCGCCAGCGTGCCCTAGGCGTAAAGGGCTGTATCAGGATATCGAGAAGTAGTGGGAGCCGGTGTATTATGCGCTGCTGCTTGTCAACTTTATCGGTGATGGGAACCGGAAGAATAAGACAAGATCTAGAGAGAAGAAGAATCTAGGGAGGGGTTCAGGAACAATCCGAGGTGGGAAGCGGGAAAGAGTTGGAAGAGCCAGAAGTTAACTTCATCCCGATGGTCTTGGATGTCTACCTCAATCCTGTCCTCCTCTGCCCATACTGACAAAAGAGGTATATGTTTTTTCTACGGCAGGGCTTGTGCTTCCTGTTCTCGCTAAGTGAGGTGGGGAGCACCATCCTGCTCCGCGAATCTCTCCAGGGGGTAGGTCTCAACCTCCACAGTTGTCGGACGTGACCGGCAATGCCCTATGGTGGGCGGATGCACTAGCGTGCCCTGGGCGTAAAGGGCTGTACGCTTTGTATCGTCAGGTTTTCAGCGGGTCAACTGGGCAAACCGGGTCGTCAAAATCGTGGCAGCAACCGTTAGCCCCAGCGCCAATCCCCACCAAAGGCCAAATCCTCCCATGCCCAGCCCAAACCCCAGCCAATAGCCGATCGGTAACCCCACCCCCCAATAGGCCATAATCCCGATCAAAAACGGGATCCGCGTGTCTTTTAGCCCCCGCAACGCACCCGCCGCGATCACCTGAACTCCATCCACCCCTTGAAACACCGCCGCCACCCCCAGCAGTTGGCAGGTATATTCCACCACCGGCCGATTGGCCGCATCGTTAATGTCCAAAAACAGGGCGACGATCCTCTCCGGGAAAACCCAAAACACTGTCGCCACCCCCAGCATAAATAGGGATCCCAGCCCCAATGCCGCCCACCCTGCCGCTTGGGTTCCGGCCCGATTTGCCGCTCCCCACTGCTGTCCCACCAGCACCGTAGCCCCGTAGGAAATGCCCCTGACCACCGCAAAAGCCACAGCCGCCGTTTGAATGGCGATTTGATGGGCGGCCAAAGGGGTTGTGCCCAAGGTGCCCATCAGCAGAGCCGTAGCTGCAAACATGCCAAACTCCACCACCACCAACCCGCCCACCGGCAGGCCAATCCGCAGCAAATCTCCCCAATGGGATCCCTGCTTGGTAGGTTCTGGTCGGAAAAGTTGAAACTGCCGAAAGAAGGACTGACACAGCACGTACAAACCCATGGATAGGGCCATCAGCCAAAGGGAAACGGTACTCGACCAGCCGATCCCCGCCAAACCCAGCGCCGGAAACCCCAGCCAGCCAAACATGAGCACCGCATTGCCAACGGTGTTGAGGCAAGTCCCCCCGAGCATGATCAGCATCACCGGGCCTGGACGGGACAAAGCTGTTGCCAAGTTTTTCAACACCGCAAAGGCCAGAGCCGGCACCAGTCCCCAACTGATCGCCCGCAGATAGGTGGCGGCAAGAGTGGTGGTGGAAGCGGATTGCCCTAAGGTCTGTAAGAGCGGCTCTGCAAACCAGAGCGGGATCCAGCCCAAAACCCCCAGCAGGACTGCCAATCCTAGGGTTTGCCGAGTCAGGGATCCCACCTGATCCAACCTTTGGGCCCCATACGCCATGGCCACCAGAGGGCTGAGGGCACTGACAATGCCACTGCCAACAAAGAGCACGAAATGGAACATCACGGTGCCTAAGGCCCCGGCGGCGAGGGTGCCTTCCCCCAGCCAGCCCATCATCATCGCATCGATAAAAGTCGTGGCGGTTTGGGCCATTTCGGCAGCCGCCAAGGGGACAGCTAAGCGCCAACAGGCCCTTAGAGCCGGAACCCACTCGGAGGCCAACCCGTGAGGGATCCCCCACCGATAGTTAGGCGTCTTCTGCACAGGGTTTGGCGGCTTGGGGAGTACCCGCTTGCCCTAACCCATCCAAAAAGTGTTGCAAGAGCTGAAAGCGGGGGGGATTGAGACTGTAGTAAATCCAGCGTCCTTGTTGGCGAGCATTGACCAATTCAGCATCTCGCAGGGTTTTCAGGTGAAAGGACAACTTCGACTGGCTGACCTCCAAAATTTCACACAGATCACACACGCACAACTCGCGTTCTTGCAACAGTTGCAGCACGCGCAGGCGAATGGGATCGGAGAGGGCATGAAACCCCCCTTGCACTTGTTCGGCGGTTACAAGGGGGTCAGCGAGAAAAGAAACCATGGCTCCGAGACATTTTGCTTCACCATCATAGGATAGGACTCCCGCCTTCTGGGGTGAAGGGACGTTATACTACAGGAGTAATACAAACTTTTTGAGGAGGATCCCTTCATGATCACCCCTACCACCCCCCGCATTCCCACCACCGAAATGGAAGTGACCAGCATTCGACTGGATCGTGAGCTGAAGCAGCGCCTGAAAGCGCTGGCCGGGGATCAGGGATATCAGGCCTTGGTACGGGAAATCCTTTGGGACTACGTGCTACGCCATTCCGGAGAGAAATACACCCTCAGTCCTGCCGATATCCAAGCCAGCTTCCCCGCTACGGCTCACCAAGCTCAGCGCTGTGCCCTCACCGGCCAACCCATTCAACCACAAGATCCCATGCTGCTAGGGTGGACCCTCGACGGAAAGTTCGTCGCCCTCAGCCCCTCCAGCCTTTAGCTTAACCGGCGAGTAGACCGCAGGTCGTTCCTAGCCCCGCACTGTAGCTTCAGTCGCAAGTCCTGCAAGGCATGGCGAAGCAAGTCCATCTACAGCCCTTGCGCGGGTTTTCTACAGCAGGGCTTTTGCTTCCCATTCCGGCTCTGCGGGGCCCGGAGGGCTATCTCGCTCTGCGAGGTGCGGAGCACTATCCCTCCAGGAAGCAGGTTTCAACCTCCATAGTTGTTACACGTGACTAGCGGTCACGCCGGTGTGCCCTAGGCGTAAAGGGCTGTAACGTTTAAGCGATTTCTAAAAGGGGATAGTTCAGGTAGACGAATCGGTCGTCCGAGGATCGACAAAGAATGGCGGTGGTGGAGGCCCACAAAGGCCGCTCGGCGGTGACCCATTGGCAAGTGCTGGAGCGATTGGGCAACTACAGCCTGATGCAGTTTGAGCTGGAAACCGGGCGTACCCAT
>JAUQVK010000064.1:0-2526 GCA_039794845.1 Thermostichus sp. DRC_bins_24 | reverse complement strand
GGAATCTGGTTCGGCCCACGCCACGGCGCATTTTTCCCCGAATTCATCGGGCGCGTTGATCCCTACCTTTTCCCCGCAAGGGGTTGGAGAAGCGGGCTCTGCATCAAGAGCTGCAAGTGGTTTGAGGGGGCAGTTTGTAGAATTTCTAGATGAACTGCTAAAGTCGATACATATTGGCCAAGACATCCTGAATCTTTTGATTGGAACTTGCAGATCAAGAGCTCTTCTACCCATTCGCTTGTTGAGCTTCTAGGAGTTTTGCATTACAGCCCTTGCGCGGGTTTTCTGCAGCAAGGATTGTGCTTCCTCAGCCTTCTAGAGAGCGGATCCTAACTCCCACAGTTGTTATACGTGACTAGCGGTGCCCTATGGGCCGCCATGGGCGAACGCGCCAGCGTGCCCTAGGCGTAAAGGGCTGTAATCGAGGTGCCCTAGAGTAATCGGCAGCAACTCATCGATATCTGATGTTGAGGAATGACAGAGATAGAGGCCCTTAAACACCGGCTAGAAGGCCATCTGGAGCAAGTGGCCCGTCCAAGGGATCCCGATTGGTCGCCTTTGGGTCATCGTCAGGTGGAGCAGTATCTGCAAGAGCAGTTGTGTTGCTGGGGATCCCCGGAGGAATTTCGCTTTGAGTATGTTCGCCGGGCATATACCAACTGGATCTTGAAATTGCCCGGCAGGGATCCGCACCGGGAGCCGATCCTGATCGGGGCCCATTTTGACGCCGTGCCCGAATCTCCCGGGGCAGATGACAATGCCAGTGGTGTGGCGGTTTTGCTGGAGCTGGCCCGTCATTTTGCCCAGGAGCCGCCGCGTTCCCCCCTTTGGCTGGTGGCCTTTGATCTGGAGGAACGGGGCATGGTGGGCAGCACCGCCTATGCTCAAGCCCTCAAACGGCAAGGGCAGCCCCTACGACTAATGCTGTCTTTGGAGATGGTGGGCTACCGGGATCCGACCCCAGGTTCACAGCGCTACCCCGCCGGACTGGAGCGTTTTTACCCGGATCGGGGGGACTACATTGGGTTGATCGGCAACTGGCCGACGCTGCCGGATTTGCTGCGCCTGCAACGGGCCATGAACAAGACCGGGATCCCTTGTCAGTGGCTGCCCGCCGGACAGAAAGGGTGGATTGTCCCCAGTACCCGTCGCAGCGATCACGCCCCCTTTTGGGATGAAGGCTACCGAGCCATTTTGGTAACCGATACCGCTGATCTGCGCAATCCCCACTATCACAGGCTCAGCGATAGCCTAGAAACCTTAGATCGAGACTTTCTTGCTGGGGTGTGCCAGGGCTTAATGGCCGGGATCCGCCACCTCTAGCTCAAGAGGGAAGGGCAGGCCAAGGAAATGGGAGAATCCAGTTGAGATTCAAACCTCAGGATGCGCCCCCGGTAGTGGTGGCCAATTTCACCACCCGTGCCAGACGAGCCTTACGACGAGCTGCCGTATTTTTGTGCAACACCCCTGTTTTCGCCGCTTTGTCGATGCGACTGAAGGCCACGCTCATGGCCGTCTGAATTTCCTGCAGAGTTTCCTGCTGCCGGTTGGCAGCGTAGGCATCCGAGAGGGAGAGCACCTTCTTCATCAGACCGCGCACCGTTGCTTTGGTGGCCTTGTTGCGCAACCGATTGCGCTCCGCGATCTGAACGCGCTTAATGGCAGATTTGATGCGTGGCATGGCTGGAAAGAGAAATTGCAGCGGAGATCCAGCATACCATTGGAATCGGGAGCTTCACCAGTCCTGAGTTAACCTTGACCCAATACGCGATGGGATCCCGATGTTTCAGGATTGTAGCCATCTGATCTCCACCAATCCTGCCGCATTGCACTATGGGGTGGCCGTCTGCGATTTGGATCAAGATGGGGCGTTTGAGCTGTTTGTCTGCGGCTTTAAGGGCCCCAACCGAGTCCTAAAGTGGAATGGTCAGGCTTTGGTGGATCAGACTGAAAACACCCTAGCCGATGCCGGCAGAATGGCCATTGGGGTTGCTGCCGGGGATTTTGACGGGGATGGCCGAGAAGAACTGTACGTTTTGAATACTGATACCTTTGGGGGGCGCAAACGCTTCGGGGATCGCCTATTCGATTGGCAGGGATCCGGCTGGGTAGATCTGTTTTCGCTACCCCACAATCAAGATGCCCTCAACCTCACAGCTGGGCGTTCTGTTGCCTGTGTGGATCGTCTGGGTAACGGTCGCTACGGATTTTTTGTGGCCAACTACGGCGGGCCGATGCGGCTGTACGAGCTGACGGCCGACAACATGATCGCGGATGTGGCTCCAGAAGCTGGGCTGAATCGAATCACGGGTGGGCGGGGGGTGGTGGCTTTGCCTTTGGTGTCGCGCCGGATGGATATTTTTGCCGTCAACGAGCAGGGATCCAACTTTCTGTTTCGCAATTTGGGGGATGGCACCTTTGAAGACATTGCGGCGGAGGTGGGCTTAGAGGATCCCGACGAACATGGGCGGGGGGTGGCAGCCGCCGACCTGAATGACGATGGCCAACTGGGAGTGGTGTACGGCA
>JAUQVK010000063.1:527-9528 GCA_039794845.1 Thermostichus sp. DRC_bins_24 | reverse complement strand
AGACCAACACCGTTGCCAACAAAATGCCATCGAACTCGCGCCAGGCAGAAAACGCTTGCCGGAACTTTTTCCACCCAGATTGTGGGGATCGCGGCTGCGCCAAGGCCATAGAAGTTTACATCCAGTTACACCCACACCAGTGTAGACCCAGATGCAAGACCAACCTTGGTTTCAGAGGCCGATCGCGTTGTTGCTGCGCAACACTCATGCGACAGCGGGCCGGAGGCCTTACCTATTCCCAGTTCTGCAGTTGCCCCAACCAGGTGTCTAGCCAGGATCCCAGTTGTTCCCGTCGTTGTTCAAAGTTGGCTGCGATCCAAATCAACAAAATGCCTAAGAAAATGCCAATGCCCCACAACAGCAGCGAGTAGGCCATCACCAGCAACCCCACCTGCCGCAGCACCCCCAAACCGAAGCTGAGGGTGCCCATAAACAGATAGGCCCGCACCCGCAGGGCCAACCCCAGCAACCCCAAGGCCAATCCCAGGCCAACTGGCCAAAACCCCGCCCAAAGTTGCCCGTGGGTTTCGATCAACGTCACCAAGACCAAAAGGCCCGACGAGAAAGAGCGCAGCCAATGCCGCCTCTCCCGTGCGCTGGTCTGTTGCAGCCCGGGATCCACTTGGGCCACGTAGAGCAGGGATCCCACCAAAGGCAGGGCATAAAGGGTGAGCGAAGACCATTCCTGTTGCCAGCCAAAATCCAGGAGGATCCAGTTGCTCAAAAACAAGCTGATATAGCCCAGACGCACCTGGGAGCGCTGAATGGACAAAAAGGCATAATAGGCTGCCCCCAGCAGCAGATTGCTGCTGTTGGTTTCGCCCGCCGTCAGGAGCATGACCGCAATCGGTAGCACCAGGGCGATGTTTTGCCAGGGATCCGGCCACCAACCCCAGCGATCCCAGGGCAAGAAATAGTAAACCAGCCCCAACCCACAGGCTAGGGATCCCCCCCAGACCCACAAATCCACCGAGGCCTGCGGCCCGCTGACGCGAACGGGCAGCCACAGCAGGGCCGCAGCTAGGATCCCCGCCCACTGAAAGGCGCTTAGGTAACACCAAAGAAATTGCACCCAAGCAGATTCTGAAGTTGTATTTGTTGTATTTGGGGAATGAGCGTCGTTTTCTAGGGTTGGGGGTTGTGAGGAGGGTTCTGTCCCCGAGTCAGAGTCCAAGGCGGGTTGCAGCCTTCTCCCCTGCCACGCGGCATAAGCCGCCAAACCGGATCCCGTCAACAGCCAGAGGAGTTCTCCCAACGCGCTGAGTTCCAAAAGGGCGGGCCACAGGCCGAGGCTGGCCAGAGCCCAATTGATGTAGCCGATCCTGCCCGGCCAACCCCGCCAGGGTGCTGCAGAGGTGGGTAAGCATAAGTAGTCGGCGATCCCACTCGGGCACAGTCGGTAAGCCAGGGCCAGCCCCAACCCCAGCAGGCTAATCAGCACCAACCCATCCCCAAGGGATCCGCCAGATTGCTGGCTGAGGAAGTGTATCCAGCTTTCGTAGGCGGCCAGCGATACCCCCAAGGCCCCCAGAACCCCGAGGTGAAACCGTCTCTGGGGTGATTGCATCCCTTGTCGGCGTCCCAAACCCAACAGGATGATCGAGAATCCTAAGCTGCCCAACCCCGTCAGCTCATCCCACTCCCCATGGGCTCCCAGCCAGCCCAAAAAGCCGTAAATCAGTGGCCCCGCCCACAAGCTGCTCAGGCTGCGCCAAGGTCGTCCCCAGTTTAAGGCCTCCGGCCCGCTGACGCGAATGGTAAAAATCGTTCGCTCCGGCCCAATCCAGAAAAGGATTCCCAAGCCCAAGTTGAGGGCCGCAACCACAGAACGGGATCCCTCATGGCTGAATCCGAGCGGCCCCTGCCACCCCCACCCCACGGCGCTGATCACCCACAGTTCTAAAGCCCAGCCCAGCCCATAAAGCAGCCCATCTATCACGGGATCCGCCAGAGCGGCAGAACTTACGGGTTTAACGTCTGGGGCTTCTCTACCCCCTTCTGGAACGGTGTCCTGAGCAGCAAGAAAGGACTCCGTCCCGCTAACGCGACCTGGGATCCCTTGGGTTAACGCTGGGGCAACCTCCACCCAAAGCCGGAGCCCAATCGCCAAGAGGATCCCCCCAGTTGCCACCGGTATGGCCCCCACAACGGCCTGATTGGAGCGGAGGGTCAAGAGGGTTACTGTAACCCCCAGCAGGAGCACCAACCCCAGCAGAGTACCCAACCCATCTAGGGCCGGTCGGTAAGGCTCTTGTAGACGGGTGGAGAGGTACTTAACGCCATAGCGACAGCCGCTCAACAGCAACAGCAGCACCGCCAACGCCGCCAGCCATTCCTGCTCCGTGAGAGCGGGAAAAGCCCGGTTAATAGCCTCAATGCCAAACCCCAGCCCAAAAGCCACCGTCAGCAGCGCATCGGGCAGGTGAGCAAACAGCCACACCTGGGTCGCCATCAAAAAGGCCCCCAGCCCCAGCCCCAACAGGCTGCTCTCTGGCAGCCCGAGGGTGAGAAGCTGCGCCATCAGGATGGAGGCAATAGCCAGAGATCCAAAGGATTCCCGTTCAGGGATCCCCTGTCGCCAAGAAAGGCCTCCGGCTCGCCGGCGCGAATGGGACTGTGGAGAAAGGGATCCCGTCGGTTCGGGGGTGAGAGTTTCAGTTTCTTGGCCCAAAGATTTGAGCCACTGGGGCATGAACTCCAGCGGCGGCAAAGCCAGTACCTGAGCCCCTGTCAACACCAGAGGCACCAGCAACCACAGCCAACCGTGAACATCCAATTCGTCCGGGGGCCGATAGGTCAGGAAAATGCCCAAAAAGCGAAAGCGTTGGAGGAGAAAGACTCCGTAGCTGGCCAGAGCCAACACCAGACCCAGCCAGTCTGCACTGTGCTGCCATACCTGCAACCCAGGGCTTCGTTCCGCTGACGCGAAAGGCCACCGATACAGCGCCACTCGCCCCCCCCACTCCAGCAACGCCAGCACCAGCAAAATCACCCCCCAACCGGACCACGCCAGATCGGGTAGCAGCCAACGGATCCCGGCCAGAAGCGCCGCAACGGCATAGGCATGGGTTAAGAACACCCATTGGGGAGCAAGGGTTGTTTCTGGTTCCTCTGCCGCAGTCGTTCTGGATTTCAGCCGCAGCCACCCCGCCAAAATGCCCGTACTGAGGAGCAAATGCCAGAAGCGAATTCCCGGATTGGGCAAGCTCAGCAACAACAGGGATCCCCCCAACCCCAGCACCAACCCTTCCGTCGGCCTCACCAAAACCGAAAAGCCCGCTTCACCCTCCTGCGGACTTCGCTGCCAGCGGGCCGCCAAACCCAACCACAGCACCTCGTAGGGCAACAGGGCCAACCCCAACCCTCCCCAAGGGAAAAAGATGGGGCCAAACCAGCCTGCCAACCGATCCAAGACCCCCAACCGCCAGCTCCCCGGCAACACCTGCCAGAAGGCCCAAGCGGTCTCCAACCCCAGCAAAAACAGCAGCGCCAAATCCACAACCTGCTTGCGATGGCCCAACCGCCTGGCCAAGAAACGGATCCCCAACAGGCTGATGCCCAACAACTGCCAGCCACTAAAGGGATCCTCCACCGCAGGCTTAGCCCCCAGATCCGCCAAGCCGCTCAAGGCCAACAGCCAGCCCAGCACCAGCAGCACCAACCCAGCCCGCCCCCAATCTTGAAATACCCAACTGGGGAGAAGCGGCCTGGTATGGGATCCCGTTTCTATCAATTCTGAGGATCCCGGCTCTTGCCACTCCCCCATCAACCCACCCAACAGGGCCACCGCCAACCCCAACTGCGACACCTGGATTTGCTCCGAGATTAGCCCCCGCAAAATCAACAGGGATCCGGCAGCCCCCAACAGCCACAGTTTGGATCCCCGCAGTGCCAAAGACCTGCGACTCCAGGTGTAGGCCACCGTGCCGACAATGCCCAAATAGGTGATGCCAACCGCAACGGCGGGACGTAGCCCTGGCGGCCCTAGGCTCCACAGCACATGCAAACTGGAAAGGGCAAGAAAATTCACCAAGGTTCCGTAAAAGGCATATCCAGCGCCCGCCCCCTCAGCCCGCACCTGACGCCAAGCCGCCAACGGGATCCCGATCAGCAGCCCCAGAGCAACCACCCGGATCCCCCAGGCGATATTCAGCGCATCCAAGGCCCACACATTCACCGGCAAGAGGAGCAGGGCGATCGACTCTAGGGTTTGACCGGTAAGGCGCAATCCTTCCTGACGTTGGGTCCACCAAGCCCCGGCCCCAAAAGCAGCCGTATAGGCGAAGAGCACCCCGTATTGGCCCGTCGGCGAAAATTGCTCCCATTGGCTACCCGCCAGCACCCCCGAAGATACCACCACCAGAAACAAGCCCAAAACCAAAAGCCAGCGCACACTCAGTTCCGCCAGCAGGTTTTGCAGCACCCCGGCCAACCACTGGGGAGAACGGGGCAAGGACTCCGTGCCGCTAACAGATGCAGGCTCCGGAATCGATGGCTCGGCAGTTGTGGTTTCCGGTTGGGCGATAGCCTGTGGCTCGCTCTTTGTGCTTTCAGATGCGCTGGCGCGAACAGAAGCAGTGGACACAGATCCAGGCAAGAGGGCATTTTTTTGCCGCACCATCACCGGGATCCAAATCAGATCGAACAACTGCCCGATCCCCAACAGGCCCAAAGTACACAGCCAGAGCAAGCCCGTGCGCCAACGGCCCAAATAAAAGCGGTGTGCCCCACAAATCCCAAACAGTCCTAAAAACCACAGCACATAGGCAGGCCCTATTCCGGCGGGAACAGCCGGGCTAGAGGCCACAGGAGTCTCACTTACTGGGATCCCAGCATCTGCGGCTGACCCTCTTTCCTCTTCCTCCGGCTCCAGTTGATACACCTCGGCAATGGAGCGCAATTGTTCCGGAGTGAGCAAGCCCAGATCTACCCAGGCCCGTAAGCCCTGTAAGACCTTGCTCCGGGATCCCGCAATGGTGAAGTTAAATGTGTAAGACCGTGAGTCCTCTGGGGGTGGGGATCCCATGGCTAGACTCCTCAGGTGAGAAGGGTTCGGTCCATCGTTACTCTAGGCCAGATCGACCCGTTAACACCCAAAACCTTATCCCCCTCTTGTGGTCCTGGCGACTCCGACTCCACGCAAATCTGCAGGCAAGTAGAAACCATCCTTCCGCCTGACCAGGGTTGCAGACTTGGGGCTAGAGCCTTTCAGCCTCCCTCGCTGATAGGGTACTCCAAACAAGAGCGATACACTTTCTAACTTCTCTCTCTGACTTCTCTCTCCCGCTCTGGGAGAGGGGTTACGGCCAGTGCCACGCTGTAAAGGGGGTGAGGGAGCTGTTTCAGCCTTAATCCTTAATGAATGTATGAGCTATATGACTATATTTATGTTATTTACTTATGGCCCAGCCGGGCTCCAGCTTCTAGGGGCTCAGCAAATCGGCGGCTCCACTGCCGGGAATGAACAAGCGTTCCACAGGTTCCGAGGTGGGGCGAGTTGAGGCCGAGTCAATATCGCTGGGAATGTACAGTGGCATCGGGTCGGGATCCCCGCCAAAAGCCAGCAGAATAGCCCTCAGAAGGGCCTGCCGCTGTTGTCGATTCAGAGATTGCACCACAGCTTTGTCTTGAGCATAGGGATTGACCGTGAGGCGATCGGCACCGGGGTAGCGTTGGGCAATGATCGGCTCGTTGACATCAAAATAATCCGCCAGCGTCAGCTGCCAGTCAAAGCGATCGGTAGGGGAGCGGCCCGCCACCTGTAGGTGGTAAACCATCATCCGTCGCACCAAGGTGTCTTCTTCCGGTGCAGGGCCGGCACTCTCTGGGCTTATGGGTGTATAGAAATTTTCCAAAGGCAGCTCCGGCAAAGTTGCATACACCTGCCGCGCCGCATCGGGGATGAGCCGCAACTGTGCCTGAGCCGGCCCAACCATCCCAGACAGGTAGGCCAATCCACCAATGCCCAAAAGAAACCAGAAAAGGGGTCGCCCTCTCACCCTGCTCACCGGAAAGCGTCCTTTGGATCGTAGCCCAGGCCCTCAGTCGATACTTAACCCTTCGACCACCTGTGCCTGTGGACGCGGTTTGAGAGGGGCGGAGTGGGCAAGGCGATCCCGTTCGCGGTGGGCTTGAAAGTGATTTTGCCAAAGGCCAAGAATATCCAAGGTTTCGCCCCCGTGTTGGGTATACCGTTGCCGTACTTTGCACAAGACAGGGGTATTCACACAGACGCCAGAGACGATCACCTGTCCTTTGCTCAAAGCGGGCAATTCCTGAAGCAAATCTCGCCCAGCAGCCTCGACACTGTGGCGCAGATTTTCTTGATCGGAAGGGTTGACAATTCGCATCAAAAATTGGCTCATGCATTGGGACAGAATATCCGAGTCCAACTTGCCAGGGCGCTGGGTAATTAGCCCCACCCCCAAGCCAAATTTTCGCCCTTCGCTGAGGATGGTTCGCAACACCTGTTTGCAACGGGAGGGATCATGAGCGGGGGCAAAGCGATGGGCTTCTTCCAACAAAATGAAGACCGGATAGGGCAGGTAATTTTCATCCGTCGGTTGGATTTTGCCTTTGTGGGTATTCATGCGAGCATGGTTGGCCTGTCGCAAAATGGCAGCGGCAATCACCTGTTGTTCTTCTTGACTGATTTCGTTCATTTGTAAGATGGTCACCTGGCCGGGTTCAAACAGATCTTTGGGGGCTAGGTGTTCCAAGTTGCTGAAATAAGGGGAACGATCAATTTGTTCCAGTTTCCACTCCAGGGCGGCAGCTGAAGATCCCTGGGATCCATCTTCTGCAGCATCTGCTTCATTGACGGCCTCGATCAAGTCTTGAATGGTCCAACGGATTGGGTTGAACTGGGTGGTGTTGCGGAAGGCTTTTTCTAGGAAGGATTTTTGCCGATCCGTCATTTCTGGGAGCAGGGTGAGAATATCGAAAAAATTAAGGGAGGAGATGCGAAGTTTAATCTGTTGTGGAGACAGCACCTTCACCTTGGGGCGATAGCCATCTTCGCCCAAAAACAGAGGGTGGGATTTCATTTCTGTCAGGGTGTTGTATTCCCCGTGGGGATCAAAAATGAGAACGGCGGCCCGGTTTTTGGGAAGCAGCAACTCTTCGATCAAAACCCCCGCCGTGTAGGATTTTCCGGATCCCGTCCCTGCCAAAATCGCCAGATGGGTACTAACCATTTCCTTCACATCCAGCACCACCGGCACGGATCCCTCGTCGCGCAGCAGCAAGCTGCCCAAATGGGCCCCGCCGGTCGCCGTCTCATCCCGCTTATTTAAGACGGATTTCAGCAACTGATCGGAAGCCAGATAAACCTTGGCACCGGGATCAGGGGCACGACGAGGGTTAATAAAGCCCATGGCCCGATGGAAGTAGCCAACAACTTCCACAGTGACCGCATAAATTTCGGGGTTGGGATGGGTAAACCCTACCAAGGCCACGATCGCACTCGGATCAATTTCAGTGTCAGCAAAAATGCGGTCAGGGATGTGATCCAAAAGTTGGACCTGGCCAATTTTCCCCAGGATTTGCAGCAACCGCGATTGGGGATCCTGGACTTCGTAATAAACAAATTCACCCACCTTCACCGCTTGGGTATTGGAGGTGATGAACACATACTGGTTGGAGGTTTCTCCAGGGCCTTTAACAGTACCAATCACTTCTGGTAAGGGGTTGGCCAAAGTGAGGGCAGCCTCCTGGTGGTGGCCGTTGCTGGAGGGTTGGGGGATCCCTGTGGATTTTTTTGGCATTAGCGCATTGCTCCCATGGTCATTTTCCAGGACAGTTCTTTGCTCAAGATTTGCAGTGCTCGTTGTTGGGCCGGATCCGCAAACATTGGGGTGATATCGTTCAAGACCTGGTAGATCAGATGATCGGCAAAGTTGCCGCCGCTGTTTAACAGCAAACCATAGTAGGAAAATTGGGTCTGGCCCTTAGGATCCTGATGAAAGCGCAATACTTCTTCTTGACTCATGCGAAAAACGGGCGTATTCACGGGCACCACCACGCGTGGGATCCCTTGGTTGCCATAACCGTGCTGTTCATCCAATGCCCCTATTAAAACCACCGACAGCAGGATACGTACCTCGTTTTGTAGATCGGGAGAAAAATAAGGATCCGGCTCGCTGGATAAACGCGGCCCAGAGTTGAGAAACATCGGGTTCAGCAGTTGGGTATTGTAGACCAAACCCACGGCCCAGTGTCGTTGCTCGCTTTCTAGCTTGACGAAGCTGCCAAAGCCATAGTCATCCGGAGCTGGGGGATTTTTCACTTCCAAAACATCATCCACCTGCACCACGTAGTCGCAGTGATTGTTGGAGCGAACCACCTTACCCAATCTCATCGGATCCGCCTCCGTTGCAGCTTACTAACCGTTTTGCGAGACAACCTCAGGTTGAGTTTCTCACGAGCTGCCCAATCCTGCATCAGCCGCAGGAAAAGGTTGCGATCTTCATTGCGAATTGTAGCGGTCTGATCCGCCGTTTCAATCACATAAGGATAGCCTCGACCGATGACCACCTCGCATCGAACCAGATTCACCAACCAGTCCAATAATCCCGCCTCATAAACCCAAACGGGTATTTCTAGCCGGGCGGGAAAGTTATCATTGGTGCGCAAATAAACAAACCCGACTCGCTCGCGCATTTCTTGGTAGCGATTGAGGATCCCATCCTGAGGGTTTAGGCTCCCAGCACGGGCACAAACAAAGAAAGGGGTGCGCTCTCCCCAGTCCAAGCAGGGGCTAAGCAGTTGTGCGTCATGAAGTTGGGGGGCTTCGGGCAGGTCAAAACAATGTTTGAGCAGCGCAACCAAATCAGAAGTGTAAGTGGTATCTATGTAGGCAACCATTGGGATCCGGTTTTGTTCGCTAGCTCGTAATACCTGCAGTAGGCACTGCACATAAAAGTCTTGTGTTTCCGGCTCAAACACTTCGGCAAAGGTAGCCACCAAGGCCCCATCCAAAAAAGCTAGCTTCTGGGATCCC
>JAUQVK010000063.1:0-425 GCA_039794845.1 Thermostichus sp. DRC_bins_24 | reverse complement strand
CGGCTGGGATTGTTGAATATACTCTGCCAGTCTTGCAGTTTCCATTTGAAAGCGACGCAGGTTAACGATTCGCTCCTTGGGTTCCCCACTGCTACTGGATCCCAGATCCTGTGGGGTTAGCACATCTACTTGAATATCTTTCTGGTAGAATCCTTCTGCACAGTGATGATTTTCATACCAACCAATTTGTATCAAAGCCACCGGAATTGACAGATCTTTACTTGGATAAATCTGGGATCCATCAACTGCAAAGGTAGGTATATTTCGAATGATCGGCTTTACCCATTCACAGCTTTCTTCATAGTTAGTCCATTCGTGGTGAAAAGGCAATTTCCAATTGCGATAAGTATCCCATTCAGCCGTAGGCAAAGCTCCTGGAAAAGCAAAGGGGGCTATTTTTTCGGCAATTTGTAACATTGACCACT
>JAUQVK010000062.1:0-8523 GCA_039794845.1 Thermostichus sp. DRC_bins_24 | reverse complement strand
TGAGACAAAGCTTGCAACAACGCTCCTCAAGCTCCCACCGGGATGCGGGTCATTTCAGCTTTTTTGAGGGGAAAGGCCTTCACCACCTTGGGACGAATGTAGACCTGCTGCCCCACCTGAATCGGCTGGTTGGCATATTGCTCGCGGCTGAGGTGTACCCATAGGGAGCCGCCATCATTCAGGATCAGCTCCGCCTGAATTTCCCGCCCCAAATGAATCACATCTGCAACTCGGGCCGAAACCCCACTGCTGCTGGGATCCACCTCGATCTGCACATCGTGGGGGCGCAAAAAGAGTTGATGAGGGCCCGTTTGGGAATCGGGGAGTTGGCAAGACAACTGAGAACGGGGGGACAACTCATTCACCGGGCCGACAAAGCTCATCACAAAGGGGGTGGCGGGATGGTCGTACACCTCCGCCGGGGATCCCACTTGTTCGATCTGCCCTTGGTTCATCACCACGATCTGATCCGCCACTTCCATGGCCTCTTCTTGGTCGTGGGTGACAAACACCGTTGTCACATGCACTTCGTCGTGTAACCGGCGTAACCACGTTCGCAGTTCCTTGCGCACCTTGGCATCGAGTGCCCCAAAGGGCTCGTCCAACAGCAGCACCTGCGGCTCTACCGCCAAAGCCCGGGCCAAAGCCACCCGTTGCCGTTGCCCCCCCGATAGCTGAGAAGGATAGCGCTCCCCAAACCCCGAGAGTTGTACCAGCTCCAGCAGTTCATCCACCCGCGCCCGGATCTCGGCTCGGGAAGCCTTGCGGATCTCCAGGCCAAAGGCGATATTTTGCCGCACCGTCATGTGCTTAAACAGGGCATAGTGCTGAAACACAAAGCCGATGTTGCGATCCTGCACGCTGGCGTGGGTGGCATCCCGCCCGGTTAAGAAAATCCGCCCAGAATCCGGGGTTTCCAGTCCGGCGATCAAGCGCAATAGGGTGGATTTGCCGGAACCCGATGGCCCCAACAAAGCGACGAGGGATCCCGTTTCAATGGTGAGGTCAGTGGGCTGGAGGGCCTGAAACTCTCCAAATCGCTTCGATACCCCTTCGATGGTGATGCCCATAGGTTCTGCCTCAACTGCCAGGTCGCCAGGAACATGGAGCGAACTTTAATCTACGGTAAATCTGTCAAGAAACCGTTGATATAGTCTTTAGGATAACTCGAACAGGGATCGAACACAAGTGATTTACGATGCAAACTCCTTACAATTTCGCTTGGATGCGGTCAAACAGCGCCCCATCGGCGAAAAACCGGCTTTGGATCTGATCCCATCCGCCCAAGTCCGCGACCGTGACCAACCGGTCAATAGGAGGATACTGCCGTGCAAACGCTTGGGCCACCGTTGGCTCTACGGGCCGAAAGCCCACCTCGGCAAAGGCCCGTTGTGCCGCGGGGGTGAAGAGATACGCCACAAAGGCCTCTGCCACCGCGCGGGTGCCCTTGCGATCCACGTTGGCATCCACCACCGCCACGGGGTTGTCGATGGAAATGTTGGTTGATGGCACCACATAGGACAAAGATTGACCTCGCAAGGCCGCCAAGATCACTTCATGTTCGTAGGTGATCAAGGCATCTCCTTGCCCTTTCTGGAGAAAAACGTCCGTGGCCTCCCGCGAATCCCGGGGTAGGATCCCGACATTTTGGTAGACCTGGGTTGTAAAATCCAACGCTTGGGGTTCGGGAACCGCACTCCAGAGGGCCAAAAAGTTCCAGCGTGCCCCCCCAGAGGTTTTCGGGTTGGCGGTGATCACTTGGATACCTGGCTGGGCCAGATCCAACCAAGATTGGATCCCTCTGGGATTGCCCTCCCGGGTCACGATCACGGCCACCGATTGGGTCACAATGCCTTGGTTGGGGGTACGTTCTTCCCATCCCGGCTGGATGAGGCCGGCTGCCTCGATCCGTTCCACATCCAGCGCCAGGGCCAAGGCCACCACATCCGCATCCAAGCCATCGATGACTGCCCGCGATTGCGGAGCCGAGCCCCCATAGCTGCTTTCCACCCGCACCCGTTGCCCGGTTTTGGCCAGCCAGTCGGCCTCAAAAGCAGGAATGATTTGTTCGTAGGCATCCCGTGTAACAGCAAAGCTAGAGAGGAGAAACGTGGTCTCCCCCCGGGATCCGGCGCAACCGGCCAGGCAAAGAGCCAGGGATCCCGCCAGGAAATAGGGCCAGATCCTCCTGCAAATCGCCGCCAAAATCCCCATGCTCACCTCTGCCGCAGAACCCTTTGCCCAATTCTACGGTAAACCCGTAGAGAAACCGTTTTTATTAGCGTGAGGGGGTGGCTTTGGTCGAGAAACAATCAGGCGGGTATGGCCAAATCAAAAGAGGCGTTGAGGATCCCAGACTCATCCGCAGGCTGAAGGTGGAACCCTATCCGTTTGCACAGGTGCCGCATCCCCACATTCTCGGATAAAACTTCCCCCGTTAGGCGTTGGATCCCTTCCCAGCGGGCCACCTCGATCAAGCGGGTCAATAACGCGGTGCCAATCCCCTGACCTTGATAGGGATCCGCCACCAACATGGCGAACTCGGCTTCCGGGATCCCGTGCTTTTTGGAGAGGCGACAGACCCCCAGGATGGTGGGGCAGGGATCCTGCTTTTCGGCAACCAAGGCAATCTCGCGGTCATAATCGTTGAAGCAAATGCGGGTGAGACGCTCGTGGGCCACACGGGCGCTGTACTTCATGGCATGAAAGTAACGCAGATAGACGCTTTGATCAGAGACTTGATCGTGAAAGGCGATGATCAACGGTTCGTCTTCGGGACGAATGGGGCGAATGGTGATGCCATCTCGAAACGGCCATACATATTGCACGGGATAGGGCCGGATGGCCAACGGCACCTGGGGATCCTGCGCAGATTGCAAAATCACGCGGGCATCCAGGGCCAGCAACCCATTGGGGGATGCCAGCAGCGGGTTGATGTCAATTTCTTTGATGCGGGGCTGTTCGGCCACCAGTTGGCTAAAGCGCACCAAAAGCTGTTCCAGGGCCTCCAGATCCACCGCTTGACGTCCGCGCACCCCCTTCAGGGCCTTGTAGATCAGGGTGTTTTCCATCATGCGGCGGGCCAGGGTGCTGTTGAGGGGGGGCAGGCCAATGGCGCGATCCTGAAACACCTCCACCAGTTGGCCGCCGGTGCCAAAGACCAACACCGGCCCAAATTGGGGATCCTGGCTGCTGCCCAAGATCAATTCATAGCCATGCGACAAGTCGCCGCTGGCGCGAACCGTGCGGATCATCGGCTGCACAGTCACCCCTTGAAAATGCTCTAGCCCCGCTTTCTCCGCCACATTGGTTTGGATCTGCCCAAAGGCCCGGCGCACCGCCTCAGCATCGGGCAAGTTGAGCTGAACGCCACCCACATCGGTTTTGTGGGTTAGGGTCAGGGAGTAGAGCTTGAGCACCACGGGATAGCCGATGCCCTCGGCAGCCCCCACCGCCGCGTCGGGAGTATCGGCCACCAAGGTGGGCACCACCGGGATCCCGTAGGCGGCCAGGATCCCCTTCGATTCCACTTCGGTGAGCAGGGTGCGTTGCTCGGAAGCCACTCGGTCAAGAATTTGGGCCACTTTCTCCCGCTCCACCTGCTCTTGGCCGGCCAGGGTGGGGGTTTCGTAGAGGGCCTTGAGGCTGTAGCTAAACCGCCAGAGATGGCTAAAGACACGGGCCGCTTGATCCGGATAGCGGTAGGTGGGGATCCCGGCTTGGTTGAGGATGGCTTCGCCGGCATCCACCTCAGCTCCCCCCATCCAACTGGCCAGGAGCGGCTGTCGGGATCCGCTGTGGCGCCAGGTTTCTACCACTTTTTCGGCCGTTAGGGTGGGATCCGTCATCGCTTGCGGGGTGAGGATCAGCAAACAGCTTTGGCTATGGGGATCCCGCAAAACAATATCCAGGGCTTGGGCATATCGCTCCGGCTCGGCATCCCCCAAAATGTCGATGGGATTGCCGTGGCTCCAGTGGGGGGGCAAAATCTGATTCAGGCTCTCGATCTGCTCAGGGGAGAGTTCCGCCAGGGATCCGCCGGCGCGGATCAGGGCATCGGTGGCCAGCACCCCAGGGCCGCCGGCATTGGTGATGATGCTGAGCTGGGATCCCTTGGGGCGGGGTTGTTTGGCCAGCACCTCCGCCATATCAAACAGATCCTCAATGTGATCCACCCGCAAGACGCCGCAACGGCGAAAAGCCGCATCCAGTACCGCATCACTGCCCGTCAGGGATCCCGTGTGGGAGGCCGCCGCCTGGGCCGCCGCTTGGGTTCGTCCGGCCTTGATCACGATGATGGGTTTGCTCAGGGCCACCTCACGGGCGGCAGAAAGAAAAGACCGGGCATCCCCGATCGATTCCATGTACATGACAATGCTGTGGGTGTGGGGATCATCCCCTAAGTAATCAATCAAATCTCCCCAGCCCACATCCAGCATGGATCCCAGGGAAATAAAGGCACTAAAGCCAACATTTTCCTGTAGGCTCCAATCCAAAATCGAGGTACACAAAGCTCCACTTTGGCTGATAAATCCGACATTGCCCGCTCGGGCCATTTGGCTGGCAAAGGTGGCATTTAAGCCGGTATGAGGGTTTTGGATCCCCAGACAGTTGGGGCCGATCAGACGCAATTTGCCGTGAGCAATGGCTTTAATTTGATGTTCCAGTTGGATCCCTGCGGGGCCGATTTCTTTGAAGCCTGCCGAGAGAATAATCGCCCCCTTGATGCCAGCATCGACGCACTCTTGAACAACCCCAGGAACCCCCGCTGCCGGAATGGCAATCACCGCCAAATCCACAGCCTCCGGCAACGAAGAAAGCCGATCATAGGCCCGGATCCCCAAAACATTATGCCGTTTGGGATTGATGGGATACACCGTCCCGCCAAAGGGGTGGCTGATCAGGTTCCACAACACCGTCCGCCCCACACTCCCCTCCCGCTCCGTGGCCCCAACCACCGCAACAGACCGAGGCGAAAAAATGGGATCCAACGGATGGGATCCGGTTTTCCAAATATCGGTAACAGGTTCTGGACAATGCAGCATAAATTTCTCCTCACTCATCAATCGGGGTCAGAGACTCACCGTTTGTGATTTCACATACAGTAAGGACAAAAATTTCGACAATTCAACCAACTCTTCTGCTTCTTCTCGTTCAGAAGGTGTTAGCACATCTCCAGAGTCTTGGCGATCCAACAAATGCTGCAAGCGATTCTGAATAGCTTTGGGAAGCTGGAAATAAGCAAGCTCAATCGGTATTTCTATCCTCTGGTTCATGAGATTCATCCCCTCTCTCCAGCAAGAGACAGGATAGCTTCTTTTTGTATTCCCAAAGCCTGAAGAAGCATAAGAAGAAGCATAAGAGTAATCCTTGACATGTACTTACTCTTGGACATATCTAAAGCCCAGTTTTATCGATAGCTCTGCTCTGGCTAGCTCCTCACCCAAATAGGCAGCATGATCGAGCTGAGTTATCCAACCATTGTTAATGATCGTCCAATAAAGACTCCTAGCTGTTTTTCCCTCAATTGCTCTTAGGAGTACATTGTCGTAGGAATAGTGCTCGACACGAATAGTTCCCTTATCTGGTTGCGGAAGAAGGACAAAGTATCCTGTCTTGTCCATGCGGATCCTTTCAGGATCCCGGGCTTGAACCACGGTCTCTGAAACTCGCACTTCGCCAGTCTTGACTTGATTCTTGACTTGCTTTGTGCAAGTACAGGATGAGGAGAAATTCATTTGCGAGAGGGCCTGCATTCTCTCAACAATGATCGCTGTATCTTCACATCCAATCAGATCAACAACCTGCACCTGTTGACGAAAAGCTTCTACCTCCTCAAAAGTGACATTTTTCAATACGGGTCGTTTACCCGGAGAGCCAATCACCTTCATGCGTTCATCCACCCCATTTTCGGCCAGCGCGAGTAGAGTTTTGCCGCTGTAATGGCCCTCTGAGTCTTTGCCGGTGACCAACAAAAAACGAATGGTGGGGTTGCTCACAATATTTTTGACAACCTTGTCAATGCCAATATTTTCTGTTTCGGTTTTTCCAACGATGCAGAGTTCTTTCGGCTTAAGCCGTGCTAGATGCTCAGCCAGCTCAACGCTAGCCAGTGTTGTCACTGCAACGGGACAATCGTTACCGTAACAAAGGGCAAAGTACTCCCCAGGAACCGGAAAAAGGGCATTGTCCACGACCTCAAACCCACATCCCGAGGATTGGCCCTGAGCCGCTTCAGGAAAGACTTGATGAAACCAGTTGGTTGCTACCGCAGGAAAACAATGGGCACAGCCAATACAGGGATACTGAATCGGCTCCATTTGCTTTAACCAATCCTTAGTTTCTCTCAGCAGCTGCAAAGTGGTATCGGTCAGATAGGCGGGCAAGGTGGATTCTAGGTTTTGGAGTGTTTCCTTCATGCAGCCGCATTTCCGGCATTTTGCCAAAGCCATGCCTTGCTGCAGCTCGGAGTGGATAGCGCTGAGGTCATTCTCTTTTTGCATATTAATTCCCCACCTCTAGTTACCGATTTATCTGGGGCTAACTCTTACGTTAAAGGTCTCAACCTCCGGGATCCCAACTCGTTCTTTGGCATGTTCCAGGGTCATGCTGCAAAGCTGCCCATTGCTGTCAAAATCCAGCAGGGTATTCTCATCCAAGTCCCGGGTTTCCACAGGAGAGTTAGAATTAAAAACAATGTAAAGGGTATCGGTGTCCTCAAAGTATTGAATCTTCATGATTTCAGTTCCCTAAAGCTCCTATCAAAAAAAGCGTTGTGAACTGTTTCTCCATCTTCTAGTAAAATAACACGCAGATATCGGCCCCCCTTCTCAGGAATTTGTCCCCAGCAACGGATCCGCCCATCTGATTGGATTTCTCGTCGCACTGGATCTTCTATAGTTCGTTCAATCCATTCCATTTGAATTTCAATCCGATCTGGGCGTAATTTTGTCGCTTTGAAATACTCAGTCTCTTTCATGAAATGTGGCCTTTAAGCCAACACGGGATCCGCTTGATGGTAAAGGGCGGCATCCACCTTAAAGCCGCGATAGGCCAGCACGTACAACTCCTTCATATCCCGAATGAGTGGATAGCGGGGGTTGGCTCCGGTGCATTGGTCATCAAAGGCCTGTTCAGACATGGTTTCCAGATGATCGTAGAACTCCTGCTCGCTTTCGCTCAGGGTTTCGCGGATGGTGGCCGGGATCCCAACTTTTTGCTTCAGATCCTCGATGGCATCGATCAGGCGCATCACCTTTTCGTCATCGTTGGATCCCCCCAGTTGCAGGTGATCGGCGATCTCGGCATAGCGGTGCTTGGCGTTGGGATAGCGATATTGGGGGAAAATCGCCTGCTTGAAGGGGGCATCGGTGGCGTTGTAGCGGATCACATGGCTGATCATCAGGGCATTGGCCAGGCCGTGCGGTACATGGAAGGTGGATCCCAGCTTGTGGGCCAAGGAGTGACACACCCCCAAAAAGGCATTGGCAAAGGCCATCCCGGCAATGGTGGCGGCATAGTGCACCTTCTCGCGGGCTTCCGGATCCTCGGCGCCTTTTTCGTAGGCACGGGGCAGATAGGTGAGCAGCAGCTTGATCGCCTGCAGGGCCAGCCCATCGGTGAAGTCACTGGCCATGATCGACACGTAGCTCTCCAGGGCGTGGGTGAGGGCATCGATGCCACCGTAGGCCGTCAGCTTTCTGGGCATTTTGAGGGTGAGGTCGGGATCCACAATCGCCATGCTGGGGGTGAGGGCGTAATCCGCCAGGGGGTACTTGATCCCCACCCGGTCATCGGTGACCACCGCAAAGGGCGTCACTTCGGATCCGGTGCCGGAGGTGGTGGGAATGCAGATCAACTGGGCTTTTTGCCCCAGAGGCGGCAGCTCATAGACCCGCTTGCGGATATCCATAAAGCGCATGGCCAATCCTTCAAACTCCACCTGCGGCTGCTCGTACATCAGCCACATCACCTTGGCCGCATCCATCGGGGATCCCCCGCCAACGGCGATGATCACATCTGGCTGGAAGTTGCGCAATTGTTCCAGACCGCGGTTGACATTGCTCAGGGTGGGATCCGGCTCCACATCGTGATAGACATCCCAGTTGACCTTGATTTCATCCAACACCTGGGTGATGGGGTGTAATATGCCCAGATCAAACAGGGGCTTGTCGGTGACAAGAAAAGCCCGTTTTTTCCCTTCCAATTCCCGCAGCGCCACCGGCAAACAGCCCGGCTTGAAGTAGATCTTGGGTGGCACCCGGAACCAAAGCATATTCTCCCGTCGTTGGGTCACCGTTTTGATGTTGAGCAGATGGTGTGGCCCAACGTTGTCTGAGACGGAATTGCCGCCCCAGGTGCCACAGCCCAGGGTAAGGGAGGGATCCAACTTGAAGTTGTACAGATCCCCAATCGCCCCTTGAGAGGAGGGGGTATTGATCAGCACCCGCGCCGTTTGCAGGGCATTTTCAAAGTAGGCGATATCATCCCGATTGGCCGGATCGGTATAGAGCACCGAGGTAT
>JAUQVK010000061.1:0-12935 GCA_039794845.1 Thermostichus sp. DRC_bins_24 | reverse complement strand
CAATCGTGGCCAGATCCGCCAGGGCCAGCTCCAGGTTAATCACCCCTATATCCCGTAAGGGATCCACCGAACCGGCCACGTGCACAATGTTTTCGTCGTCAAAGCAGCGCACCACATGCACCACTGCATCCACCTGGCGAATGTGGGACAAAAACTGGTTGCCCAAGCCCTCCCCTTGGCTTGCTCCTGCCACTAGCCCGGCAATATCCACAAACTCGATCTGGCTGGGAATGATCTCGGCGGAACTGCTGATTTTCCCCAGCACCTGCAGGCGCTCGTCCGGCACCGCCACCCGGCCCACATTCGGCTCGATGGTACAGAAGGGAAAATTGGCCGCCTCCGCCTTGGCATTTTCGCAGAGGGCGTTGAAGAGGGTAGATTTGCCCACATTGGGCAGGCCAACAATGCCGGCTTTTAACATCTAGGTCTCGGGGGAGGGGGCCACAAACCGGTGCAACCAGGTACAACGGCAGGTGGGATCCATTGCGAAATCTTAAGATCCCTGTTTTGACGTTAGCATTTCGTTGACCACTCTCTCAAAACGCCTGGGGTCAGGCCGCAGAATCAAGCAAGGTCAGGTTGGAGAAGGTGAACCTCTTTTCAACGGAGCCCGTTTCCGTCTCGGTTTGAATGCGCCGCTCCGAGAGGATAAAGTAGTCGCCAACTTTTTCGTAGAGATCCTCGAACTGGTTGCGCCCGCCCTTTTGCTCGCCGGTTTTGGGGTCATGATAAACGGAATCGTAGCGGTGGGAGAGGTAGCCTGAGCCGGTATCGTGACTGCTAAAGGTGTGAATCGTCACCACCACCCCGTGAATGTGGCGGTGGACCATCGTCACTTGGTTGTCGCGCACATGGTAGCGATCCCCTTCCGCTTTGCCTCCCATTAGAATTTCCACCGACCCATCGGGTAAGGTCTCCCCATAACGGAAGGTGTTTTGGCCATGGGTGTCGGCAAAGCTGCGGCGTACCCGGTGGATGGTGATCTCCCAGATTTGGTTGTGAATGGCTTTTTGGGCCTCTTCATCCGCAACGCCGGTGACGGTAGCCTTCAAATCTGCCCCCACCCGCACTTGCCCGACAAAGGTTTGCTGGCCATCCCAGTAGGTCACCTCAGCGCTGTAGCCGGGAAATGCCGCATCCCAGGTGTAGCGGTTTTCGTAGGCGGCACGAAACAATTCTTGGGCAGAGACTCGGGTCGCAACCATTGGAGGGGTTTCCTTTCCTATTGCAAGTACTTCTCATTGAGATCATACTGCTTCTTGCTGCTGGGCTGAACCTTACCGAAAGGGCTGTAACAGAACGCGCCTGCTCCACCACGTTTCCGAGAGAGCCACCCTTTCGGCTCCCTGGGTATCGAGTTGTGTGTCGAAAGGCTTGATTTTTCGATGTGCCCTATCGCAGCTATTCCTCGGTGATCTTCATTGACATACTCTCCACGCAAATCAAAAACTATACATGGAGATTTTTCGGATTACTCCAAAGATTCCCTGCTGCTGCGCACGGCCTGCAACCTACACAGATTCTGAGCTAGGTGAGTTACCTCAACCCCCGCTACAGCCCTTGCGCGGGTTTTCTACAGCAGGAATTGTGATTCCTGTTCTCGCTCCACGAGGTGTGGAGCACTAGCCCTCTAGAGAGTGGATCTCAACTTCCACAGTTGTTACATGTGACTGGCAAAAGGGCTGTAACGTCTACCCTGTGGGCCAACAAACTCAAACAAAAGACAAAAGGTTGATCTGCACCGGCGAACCTTGCAGCTACGTTTCTGCCCACCCTGCGGTACGAAGGTAGTTCTGAATGGCTGCCGCAATCGTCTCATTCCCTTGTAAATCCAGTTGTTCATCAGGGGCCTGGGGTGGGAGGGCGGGATCCCTTAAAAAGGACCAGGATCCCTGAAAAAAGTCTTCTGGAGAGAGAATGCGGTGCTGGCCGTAGCGCCGTAGCCCCTCGATCAACAGCTCCGACTCGGCAAACCCAGAACGGGCGACACAGGCCATCGGGGTACAGCTGCGCAACGCTTCTGCCAACGTGCCATAGCCCGGTTTGGAGACCACCCAACGACACAGGGGCATGACATCGACAGGTCGCCACACCTGTCCATCCAAACGGGTCAGGTTGGGTAACCTCGGGGCTGCTGGGTCAAAGGTGAGGAACTGCCAGTCGGGAAAATCCTGTAGGCGCTCGTAGGGGAACCCCTGTAGCCCCAATCCCCCGAAGGTAAACAAAGCCGTCGGGCAATCCACCGATACCCCCAGCCGGGCGGCCACCTCCTGCGCCGAATACCGGGGATCCCCGCCCGTTAAACCCACCGTCTGTTGACGGGGAAAAGCGCTCATGGCCTCGCTAAAGGGTAGGCGAAACAGGCGATCACACTTCCCGTAGAGCTCTGCAATCCAGGCCACAAAGGGCTGAAACTCAGGGCCGTAGTCCCGGTAGATGAAGTCCCACCCGAAATTGCTGGCCATCCAACAGGGGATCCCGGCAGCCTTGGCAATGGCCGTGGCGATGGGCGGTACATCTCCGAACACCAGGGACACCCGGTTGGTGCGAATGAAATCGGCTTCGGCTCGGATCAGGGCAGCAGATCCCGTTTGGAAAGCTTGTAAGGCCTTCAGGGTGGCGGGCAAATCCGCCTGTAGGCCATCCGGCTGCACCACCCCCACATCCAACTGGCGCGGTCGATGTAGGAATTTCCCCTGCACATAGCGCTCCAGTAGCCAACGGGGAGCCGGGGTAACGAATATGGGCAAAATATCGGGATCCCGCTGGAGCAACGTGTTGATCACCGCCGCCAAACGGGTGGTGTGCCCAAAGCCGTGGGCGGTCACCGCAACATAGAGAGGGATCGGGTTCATGGAAAAAGCTCAGTCAAGCACGGGATCCGCATCCTGAGCAGGTTTTTCCCCACGGGATCCCCAGAGGTTACTGGCCAGGATCAGCCCCAACCCTACCACCGATCCCAGCGCGATTGCTTCCCTCAAAACCCAGGCGATCAACCCCAAAGACAAAAATGGCGTCACATACACCCAATTGGCCAGGGATCCGCGATGGCCCGCCAACTCCAAGGCCCGCAACCAGAAAACAAAGGTTAACCCCATCTCCGCCAAGCCAATGTAGGCAGCCCAGCCCAGCCCAGCCGCAGTGGGGGGCACCTCCTGAAAAGGCAACAGCAACAGACAGTAGAGGCTGCCGAAGACAAACCCCAGCCACAGCTTCAACACCCCATCCCGCCCATCCCGCACATTGAGCAGCCAGTAGAGCGCCCAAATCCCGGCGCTGCCCACCGCCAGCAGCACCCCCCAGGGATCCCCTCCCTGTAAGGTGTGCCAGGATCCCCCCGTGGCCACCAGCACCACCCCCAGCAGGCTCACCCCCAAAGCAAAGAGCATCCGCCAGCGAAACCGTTCACCCAAAACAGGAACCGCCAACAGAGCCAAAACCAGCGGCCAAGTGTAGTTCAAAGCCAGCGCTGCCTGAGCCGGCAAGCGATCATAAGCCTGGAACAACACCAGATAGTAACCGAAGGGGTTGAGCAACCCTTGCACAGCCGACAGCCGCACCTGGGCTCGACTCTGCTCCCGGATCAAGCGCGTGCGCCCAGTCACCACCAAAACAACCCCCAGCACCAAGCAGGAACTGAGGGCAGAAAAGATCAGCAACACCGTCGGCGAGAGGTGCTGCAACCCCAGCTTAAAGGCGCTCGCAGCCGTGGCCCAACCCAAGATGGCCGCCGCCAAATAAAAGTAGGCTCGCAAGGGATCCTGGCTCACCCTGGGAAAAAAAGGCATCAAAAGCCGTCGAGATCGCTATTCTCCGGATCCGACTTAGCCCCAGAGCTTAGGCCCAATCGCGGTGCTACCACAAAGGCGTAGAGCAAATAGCCCAACCCTGCCACCACCGCCAACTTGAGGACGGTGCCAAACACCCGGAAGAACAGCCCCACCAGCAGGATACAGCCCAGAATGGCGAAGACGGTGAGCAACGAGCGCCCCCAAGTCTTAATCCAAGACTGAACAACGTTTTTACCCTGAGACGCAGCCGAAGCTCCTGAAGTACCCGAGGCCGCAGCCTCCTGCTCCAGTTCACGCTCAAGCTGTTTCAGCCGCTCTTGCTCTGAGAAGGAGAGATCAGACATAGGGAGCAACTTTCAGCATCGTCGTCTCCATCTTAAGGGCTGTCTCCGGGGATGGGTGCACTACGCCCGCGCAGAGGGAATCTCCTGAACCATCCCTCGGAACACATCCAGGGCTGGGCCGGGGCGACGATTGGGCCGCGGCGCGGGCACTTCATTGGGGACAAAGGGTTTCTCAACCACTACCTTGGGCTTGCTGGCGGGAGCGGGGGTAGCCATCGTCACAGGACTGGACGCAGCGGCTGCCACCACCTCAGGGGTTGCTGACTGGATCGGGGTGCTGGCCACCTGGGCGGGATCCGGCGCAGAGCGAAAAGGACCGGAGACGAAATCCCAAAGACCACCGAAAAGAATGCCGAAGAAGGAGAACAGGCCACCGAAAAGCTTTTTTAGAATACTCATGGCTGATTGTGACGAAAGCTCGTTGAAGGTTGTGAAGTTATACAACTTGACCTTCATTATTGTTAAGAACCCACAACTTGGCCATGAGTAAATATGCTCTTTTCACAGAGCTGAGCGGCTCTAAACCCGCCTGCCCTCTGGGTCGATCCGGTGAATCGGTACCGCCCAATCCAGTTCCTCTAGCTCCAAAGGTTGAGAGGCCCCACCACCGCGCCCCAAACTAAAGCTATCGGCTGCCGACAGATTCACCCCATACCCCAGATCCGCCATCGAGCCGACGGTGATAAGGCTGAGGGGGTTGGCCACCTCCCGATCGATGCGAGTGGTCATCAATTCTCGGCCCAAAACGCTCTCCCGCCAGTGGGAATCTCGGGATCCCGCCCCAAACTGATTTTCCAGAGGCACCGAGGTGGCATTGCCCCCAAGAATATTGAAGGCATTGACGGCACCCAGGCCAATAAACCGAGGATCGTAGCCAGGAGGGGTGGGCTGCTCCCGCCCCACCAAACCAACCGTCAGCCCCTTAGGCTCCCAAACGCTGGGCAGAAAGCCGAGGGCATGGCCCAATTCGTGCAGGGCGGTCACGGGCAGGTCGCCGCGGCCTTCCAAGTCCGACAGATTTTGGATATTGAACAGGATGACGGAATAAAAGGGTAACCCGTTCGAGGCGCGCACAAAGCAGGGGGAGGCTCCCCCCAAGATTCGGTCGTCGTTGAGGTTTCTCGCCCGCACTTCCACCAACAAATCATCAATCGGAAAATTCAGCGGTGTGCTGGGGAAGCCCTGATCGCATTCGTTGGCCCGGATGTTGGTGGGGGGCAAATCCGGTTGATCGCCCACAATGATTTGTTGCCAGCGCAGGGCGGCGCTGCGGATGATCGATTGCTGGCTGGGACTAAGGGTGTTGTCTGGAAAGCGAACGTCAATGGTGAACTGGGCCACCGGCGGCAAAGGCGGGGTAGGAGCTGTCGTTGGGACGGGGGTGGGAATGACGCTCACGGGAGGGGATCCACCACCACCGCCGCAGGCTTTCAGCGCCAGCACCAAAATCATGGCCATCAGGGATCCCATCAAGCGTAGGCTCCAGGATCTGTCCATGCACTGCTGCAGCTTCCAAAAAATGTTCATCCGAAACCCAGGCTAAAAACCAGGCCGAAGACAGCAAAGATGCCCTGGCGCCCAGACGGATCATACCGGCTACGACAATCCTGACCACAATGATTTGCATCACATCCCTGCTCGGGGGTCTGTTCTCTGGGCTATCTCCTCTCAGTCCAGCGAGTTGGAGGAGCTGTCTTCCTCTTCTGTCTCTTCTGTCCCCCAGCCGGCAGCCAAAACATCCACTGCCGCTGCCCGCAGTGCCTGAGTATCTTCCAACAATTGCACAGGATCCGACAGAGGATCGGACAAAGGAACCAGACGTAAAATGCGGCTGTCCTGAACCAAATCAATCACCACAGCGGGCTGATCCGCGCTGGAATTGGCGGCTTCTGACGGAGAGAGATCCTGCAGTCGAACGTAGTCGAAACTGTCAAGATTTAGGTAAAGGCTACGATTCACCACCAACGTGGCCGCCTTCGGATCCTGAAACACCTCCATCACATAGCCCTCCCCCTGCTTTCGCACCAGACCATCGACAATGTCGAAGTAGCGAACACGCCCCAAATCTGACAGCAGTCGGTAGATATCGCGCTTGCTAACCAAGGTTCCAGCATCCACAATACAAGGGGCACAAGGGCGAGTGTCTGTCATAGGGCAGTGAAGCTTGAAAGGAGAACCGGATTCAGAAACAACAAAAGGCAAACAAAAAACTATAGGGATGCTCTCCGCAAAACTTATCAATCTCGGCAAGCCTAAATGTAATAACAACTTACAAAAATAGAAGAGATTCTCTACAAGAATGTTGATCCATCCAGAAGTAGGAAGACAACCTTAGAAACCTTAGAGTTTAGAGACTTAAAACTGTCACGACCGAGCAGAGCTCTCTTTGCTTTCAGGAGAGGGCTCAGTCGTAACCTCCATTGACTGTATCACAGCCCTCTCAAAAGGGGCACTCATCGTTATTTCAGGCACAATCTGCGCAGAAATACAACAAAACCGAATGGATATCCTTCAAGATTTTTTACCTGCATATTGTGTGAAGAATCCATAGATAGAGAGCTTTGGACGCTAGATACTGTAGATATGTTCATCAGCAGCCTGCCAGCGCCTAAGCCTCGACGCCGGACGATGTATGGAGGGTAGCATAGAGGGTTAGGCACTTCACCTGTAGACGCGTTCCCTTTCTTGAGCAAGATGATCTCCACCATGTCGCCCACTCCTCAACGCCAGACCATCCCTGTTGTCGATTTCGCCTCCTTTCAGAAAGGGACGGCACTTGAGCGGGAACGGTTTGTGCAGCAGGTGGGGGAAGCGCTGGAGCAGATTGGCTTTTTCGCCCTGATTAACCATGGCTTAGCGCCAGAACTGATCCATGAGGCCTATCAGGCGGCAGAGGCAGTTTTTCTCCTGCCAGAGCCGGTCAAGCGAGTCTACGAAGATCCGGCTCTTTTGGGGCAGCGGGGGTACACCCATTTCGGCAAAGAGCACGCCAAGGATTACCCCTACCCCGACCTGAAGGAGTTTTGGCACATTGGGCGAGAAGGGGATCCGAACTTGCCTGCCAATGTCTGGCCCCGGGAGGTGCCTGTATTTCAGCAGGTGATGGTGGAGCTGTTTGCCCAATTGGAAGCCTGTGGGGAAGGTTTGTTACAGGCGGTCTCATTGTATTTGGGGGAGCCTGCCGACTATTTGCCAGAAACTGTCAGAGGGGGAGCCAACCTCTTGCGGGTGATTCACTATCCGCCCATCCCTGCCGAGGCCCCTCCCCAGAGTTTGCGAGCAGCGGCCCACGAAGATATTAATTTGATCACCCTCTTGTGTGAGGCCACGGCGCCGGGGCTGGAACTGCTGCAACGCGACGGATCCTGGTTACCCATTTCCGCTCTGCCTGGCCAGATCATTGTCGATGCCGGGGATATGCTGCAAAACCTTACCAATGGCCTGTTGCGCAGCACCACCCATCGGGTGACCAACCCCGAAAACGACCGCGAACGCCGCTTTTCCATCCCCTTTTTTGTGCATCCGCGGGCGGAGGCGGATCTCACGCCTTTGCCAACTTGTGTGGCCCGTACCGGCGGGATCCCGCGGTTCCCTTCCTGGACGGCCGGAGAATACCTAACCCAACGCTTGACGGAAATTGGTTTGGCTGCATCGGGATCCCTTGCCCAGAGTTGATCAGCTCGTGCAGATCCTGGCCATTGCCGGCATCAGCGTGTTTGGCAAACTTGCCCTTGGGGTGTTGAGTGGTTCACATTGGAAGGACAGTGGCAGTGGGTGTGAGAGGATGCCTCGTTTACGGGGAAGACACAGACAGATTTGGGTTTGGGGATTGATCGCAGTTCTGGCGGGATCCCTGTTAACAGGATCCTGGCCGGGCCGGGGGGTACGGGCGCAGCAGGGTCTGAGTCAAAGCCAACTGGAGCAAGCCCAATATGTCCGCAGTTGTGGCGGTTGCCATGTGGCCTTGCCCGCACAGGTGTTGCCCACCGAAACCTGGCGACGGCTGTTGCAGGATCCCAACCACTATGGTCAGCAGATTCAGCCCTTGACAGGTGTGCCTTTGCAGTTGGCCTGGGGCTATTTGCGGCCCAATTCTCGACCCTTGATGCAGCGGGAACAGGTGCCCTACCGTCTGGCGGATTCTCGTTATTTCCGGGCCTTGCATCTCCAGGTGGAGTTCCCCAGCCCGGTGCGGGTGAGCAGCTGTGTGGATTGTCACCCGCGGGTGAACCAGGGAGATTTTGCCAGCCTCTCCCCCGATTGGCAATCTTGAGCGGGGCGCGATGGGAAAGGGGAGCCACTCCATCGATGTTGCCGCCATTTTGGAAGGCTATGCCCAGGGCTACTTCCTGATGGCGGATGAAGAGACGGGATCCCTGGATTGGTATGGCACAGAGTGTCGCACAATCATTCCCCTTGACGAGCGGTTCCACTGCCCCCGTTCTTTGCGGCCTTTGGTGCGCAGCGATCGCTTTCAGGTGCGGATCAATGGTGCTTTTACTGAGGTGGTGGAGGGGTGTGCGGCCCGCCCACGGACCTGGATTAGTCCAGAGCTGAAGCAGATCTACGCGGCGCTCCATCAGGCGGGGTTTGCCCATAGCTTTGAAACCTGGCAGGGAGAGGTGTTGGCGGGCGGGATCCTCGGCATCACCCTCGGGGCAGTCTTCATCGGGGAGTCGATGTTCTACCGTATCCCCAACGGCTCGAAGGTGGCGATGGTGAAGTTGGTGCAGCATTTGCAGGCACGAGGGTTTCGCCTGTTCGATGCTCAGTTGATGAACCCGCACTTGGCTCGCTTCGGCGCGTTTCAGATGGCGGGACAGGACTACCTGGAGCAGCTGCAAGAGTCGTTCCGGATCCCCTGCCGGTTTGATTGAATGAGAAGACCGGTTCACGCTGGCTGGAAGAACGTGCCTGTCTACTTTTACTGGGGAGAAGATCACTATCGCCTCCTACAGGCGGTGCAACAGTTAAGGGATCAAGTGTTGGATCCCGATTGGGCGGCCTTTAATTACGATCGCCTACCCCCAGAATCCACCGTTGCCGGACTCAATCAGGCCATGACCCCACCTTTGGGAGCCGCTGCCCGCTTGGTTTGGTTGGAAGACACCCACTTGACCCAACACTGCCCAGAGGAACTGTGGGAAGAGGTGGAGCGAACCTTGGCGCAGTTGCCCCCAACAACCCATTTGCTGTTGACCACTACCGGCAAGCCAGATGGACGCCTGAAATCCACCAAGATTCTCAAGAGAACGGCGATCGTGCGGGAGTTTCCGCAACTGGCGGCCTGGGACGAAGAGGGGATTTTGAAGCAGGTACACAGTGAAGCTGCTCAGCGGGAGCTCAAGCTCAGCCCGGCAGCAGCCCAGAAGCTGGCGGAAGCGGTGGGCAATGACTCGCGCCGGTTGGCGATGGAGCTGGAAAAATTAGCCCTATTCACGGCCGGTCAACAGCAACCGATTACGCCAGAACAGATCGAAGCCCTGGTTCCTGCGAGTGCCTACAACAGTTTTCAATTGGCAGGATCCCTGCGCAAAGGGGATCTGGATCAGGCCTTGGTAATCTTGACCCATCTGTTGGATCAAAACGAGCCCGCCCTGAAAATTTTGGCGGTGTTGGTGGGACAGTTTCGGACATGGCTATGGGTACGGCTGTTGCTGGATCAAGGAGAACGAGATCCCAAGGTCATCGCCCAAAAAGCTGAGATTGGCAACCCCAACCGGGTTTATTTCCTGCAAAGGGAGGTAGCATCCCTGAAAGCCGTCACCTTGTTGAAGGTGATGCAACAGCTTCTGCACCTGGAATATGGCCTCAAGCAAGGGCAGCCGGAACGGGGGGCGTTTCAAGAAACTCTGATCCACATTGTGGCCATTCTCAAGGGATCCTTTCCCTAACGCCCATCGTGGCCACAATGCAGCTCGTGCTATCTCAGCCCGCGCCGTAGGCTTACATCGGTGTCGGGAGTACGTTACACAATGGATGAGCTTAACGGAGACATTTCTGCAGCCAAGTGCGCAACTGGGCTACCGTCAGCCGGGGAGAAGGACGCGGCAGGGGCTGTTCGGGATCCCCTGCCAGGCTGATCACCGGAACTTCCAACTGGTATCGCTCCCACCAGTTGGGGTTGGAGGTAATGTCGCGGATTTCCAAAGAGGGGAGCTCGGGGATTTGCCGCAACTTGTCCGCCAAACCTTCACAAAGGTGACAGCCGGGCTTGCTGTAGAGAATCAGGGGGGGCCAAGACATGGGTTGTCCTTAGTGGGTAACCGCACAGGCCAGCCGACGGTGTTGCAGGGAGGGCATTTGCCGCCGTACCGACTGAAGGCGATCTGGATCGATTTCGGCAATCGCCGCCCCCGGTTTTTCCCCGCCTGCATCCGCCAAAATCGCCCCCCAGGGATCCAGAATCATGGCGTGGCCATGGCATTGTCGCCGTTCGTAGTGGTTGCCCACTTGGGCGGGAGCGATCACATAACAGGTATTCTCAATCGCTCGGCATTGCAGCAAAATTTGCCAGTGATCTCGCCCGGTGTAGGCCGTAAAAGCCGCTGGAATGAGCAGAATCTGGGCCCCCCGATCCACCAAGGAGCGATACAACTCGGGAAAGCGGACATCGTAACAGACGGATAAACCGAGGCTCCCCAGATGCTCTTGCTCACAGGTTACCAGTTCATCCCCGCTCACCACCGTGCTGGACTCGCGGTAGGTATTGCCATCGGGCAAATTGACATCGAACAGATGAATTTTGCGGTAACGGGCGATCTCCTTTCCATCGGGATTGTAAAGGGCGGCGGTGTTGTAGACTTTGCCCTGCTGATCCGGTACAGGATACCCCCCTCCCAAGACAAACACCTGGTAGCGCTGGGCCATTTTGCCCAAAAATTCTTCCGCCCGCTCCGAGATCTCTTGTGCAAGGCGGGTTTTCTCCTCCTCTGGCCCCATAAACGCGAAGTTTTCCGGCAGTGTCACCAGCTCGCACCCCTGCCGCACAGAAAAATCGATCCACTCTTCCGCCTGCTGCAAATTGCTGGCCAGGTTGGGAACGCTGGTCATCTGGATGGCGGCTGCCAAATAGGGGCGCATAACGGGACTCCACAGGATGCTGAAATGGGATCCGACAGGCTTAACCGACCAAATGCCACCAGCCGAAGGTCGGGCCTATGAATCGAACCACGACCCAAAAAACGGCCAGCAGAATGATGCCTGCCCAGGCTCCACGGGTTGTCCAATTGTAGATCGTGCGCGCTTGCCCTTTGGTAAGGGGAATGTCTTTGAGTTTGGGAAACACCAACTCTTGGTCAGGATCTTGGGTGTCGCGGGTTTTGCGGCGTTTAGCTTCGCCCATCGGGTTGCCTCCACGTTGCCGGATTGCTGCATTGCCAGGGTGGCGACTCCTATCTTAATCGCAAGGGATCCCGTCTTGAATGGGCGTCAACCGTCTCCATTAACTGGCGATCCACAGCGGGGATCCCTGATGGTCTTGCGGACGGCCATCCTCTTCTTCAGTAATGGCCACCGCCCGCACCCATTCTAAAGATTGAAACACCGGTGGCAGATGCAGCGGCTGTTCCCGATTCCCGGCTTCATCCACCCGAAAGGCTGCGGTTAAGATTGCCCCCGCTTCATCGGTGGTAAAAGGGGCTCCAGGTTCTAATACTACCCACAGGGCATAAACTCGACCTTCTGGCAGAGGCGGTAAATCTCGGGCCACTAAGCTCCCCTGCAAACGATTCGGATCCACCTGCACCGTGACTGAGCCGGTGAGGGTTTCTGCTGTCGGTTGCAATTCGTAGGTCAGCACCTCCGTGGGGATTTCCTGAATTTGAGCCACCTGCAGCCTGCGCCACAGGTAAAGGTTCCCCAGCCCCAGAGCGACGATCAAGCCTGCCGCCAAGGCCCCTATTCCCCGCAGCCAAAGAGGGGATCCCTTGGGTACAGGTGCAGAGGAGGGAAGGGGAGCGACGGGATTGACGGTCTGTTCCGCCTGCGCCTGCAAAAGAGAAGCCCGCAAAGCAGGGGGGGGTTGCAGTTCTTCCACCTCGTAGGCCATTTCCAGAGTTTGTTGCAGAGCCTGCAGTTCCTGCTGCAGCTCCGGGTGCAACTTGAGGATGTTCTCCAGATGGTTGGCTTCTTCTGGGGAGAGATCCCCAAGGATGTAGCCCGCCAGCCACAGTTGCAACGCTTCGGGAGATACGGAGTCTACACTCATGAGGGGCCTCCCATTTTGGGATCCAAAATTTGGCGCAGCCGCAATAACCCTCGCCGGGCTCTGGCCTTGACGGTTCCCAGAGGCAGATCCAATTGCTTGGCAATCTCGGATTGGCTCATGCCCTCGTAGTAGGCCATTTTCAAAATTTGTCGTTGACTTTCGGATAGCTCTGCCAAAGCCGTTTGCACTTCTTTCACCTGCTCCGTTTGGGAAAGCTGCTCCAGGGAGGGATCCCCACTGGAACTGCCCAGTAATTCCACTTTGCCCCGTTCGAGAGAGCGCTGTCGATTGCGCCAAGACCGCAGCCGATCCAAACAGCGGGAGCGAACCCAGATGCCCAAATAGGTACGCAGGGATCCGCGGCGGGCATCAAAGGAGGAACGGGCCAAATTTAAGAAAATATCTTGGGTGAGGTCCTCGGCTTCGGCAGCATTGCCCAGCATCTTGTAGGCGATCCCGTACACCAGACCCACATGTCGGTCGTAGAGAATTGCCAAAGCTTGCGGCTGCCCCGCCTTCAGGGCCAGAAACACCTCCGCATCGGTGCCCTCCTGCAGGGATCCCTCGATCTTGTCACCCTCAACTTTCATA
>JAUQVK010000060.1:0-21601 GCA_039794845.1 Thermostichus sp. DRC_bins_24 | reverse complement strand
TCGCCTCTGGTGCTTTCGGGTTAAGGCAATACAGCCGACCTTCAGCATCCACGTAGTGAAGGATGTCGTGGCTATTTTCGATCAGGGCACGAAACCGTTCTTCTTGCTCTTTCAGTTCTCGTTCCAGCCGCTTTTGTTGGGTCACATCCCGGCCAACTGCTTGAATCCGCTGCAACTGCCCACGCCGGTCGAAAATGCCCTGATTCACCCATTCAAACCAGCGTATTTCCCCTTTAGCATCCGGCAAGGAATTGACGGAGGTGAAGGTTGGCTGCTCTGGGGTCAGTTGGGCTAGCTTTTCTTGTACCTGGGCTCGCTCTGCAAGAGGTACCGCCTCGATCCACCGTCTGCCTCGCCAATCGCCCAGTAGCTGTTGGTAGGCGCTGTTGCACTCCAGCACCGTGGTATCTGCCCGCGCCAACGTGATTAGGTCGGGGAACCCTTCCTGAGTGCGTTTTAGCTGCTGTTTTTGCCAGTAGGCCACCGCCGCCAGTGAAAGCCCCCAGAGGATGACAAAAATCCAATCGGGTAGCACATTAAAATCAACCATCCAGTCGGCTCGCACAGGGTCTCAATCCATGATGAATCCATTCTCAACACACCTTTAAGGGTGCCGAGCAACCTTCACGATCATTATCAATTTCTCATCAATAAGCTTCAGGGGAACTGCGGTTGACAAACCGCCCACAGAAACGGGTAACCCCAGGTAGCTCACGGTTAAAGCCCATTGGATGGGGGCAGGTAGGGCTGGATCCAACGTACCAGACGCTCTGACAACACAAATGCCTCCGGCTCCGCCCCTTTCAGGCCCGATTGGCTGGTAAAGTGAGCGATCACTTCTTCGTTGACCCGATTCTGGTCAGCTTTTTGTTCAAAATCTCCCCCACGAAACCGCAGTCGCACCTGACTTTGCACTTGAAAGCTGTCTTGAGCTTGATTGTCCAGAACTTCTTGACCCATGCGATGCAGGCGCACGGTTTGTAACCGGGCCAAGGGGTAGGAAAAAACCGGCTGCCGCCACACTCCCCAAGGGCCCCGATGCCGTATCAGCGAAACCTTTTGGCTGACTCGATCCAGGCTGAGGGTACAGCCCAACCCCCAAGGGATCCCGATCCCTAACCCTGCCGCAACGCTGATCAGCCCAAACAAAAGGGATCGCCCCCAGAACCGGGATCCCAAAATCAACAGCAGCAAGCCCACCACCGCCCGCAACACAAGCTGCTTAGAGGTATGCGGTCGCAGAGCAATCCGCAGCCGTTGGGGATTTCGTTCCATCAAATGCAGGTGCAGTTGCGTCATTGATTGTTAGGGGATTGTTAGGGATTATCCGGGTCAATACCCAAGGCTTGCAGCCGTTGTGCCAGTCGCTCCGCCCGCTCTCGTTCTTGGTCGGCTCTTTGGCGCTCTTGGTCAGCTCTTTGTCGTTCCTGGTCGGCTCTTTGGCGCTCCTGCAGAGCAATGGCCTCCCATTCCTGAGCGGTGGGTATCTTTTCCCCCGTCTGCGCATCCACCAGCAGCACGCGGCCCTCTTGTAAACCCATTCTCAGTCCGGTTTGTTCGCTTAGGATCAGTCCCTCTTCATCTGGGGTAAGCGGCAGGTAGAGCCCCTGTCTGAGGCGGTAACCCAAGACTTCATCGATCCAAATCCCCCGCTGCCAGCGGCGATCGAAAATGATATACTCTTCCACCCCAGCCCGAGCATAGTCCCAAACTTTGTCTTGGCGGTCTTCTTTTCGATAACGGGGCGACACCACCTCCAGGATCAAGCTGGGCTTAACTCCTTCTGTAAGCACTTGAAAGCTCTCTCGCTGCCGATCCCGGTCTTGAAGTCCAAACACCACGAACACATCTGGGCAATGATTTCCCAACCCTTCAATACCCCACTGAATCAAGAGATCGCCAAATACGCCCACATCGGGTTGAGCCGCATAGCGCCGCCGGAGCATGTCTTTCAAATCGCTGCTGACACGGTCGTGAAAGGTATTGCTGGGCAAGTGGTAACCCTCCTCAGGATGCAGAAATTCCTCTGGGGTCAGGGGCACTTGAATCAACCGTTCATTCCCATCGGCATCAACCCAGCGCTCAGTTTTCCAGCCTCGTTCTGCCAGCTCGTCGCCGCTAACCGTCAAAGGGGGGGTGGGGAAAGTTGTGGTCATACAGGGATCCCGGACTTGGGGCCATTTTTAAGATAACGTCCGTCAGCTTTGTCTGTTCTTGGCTCAACCTGGGGTGGATTTTCTGGCGGCGGATGCCTAGGATGGGAAAGCTGCTTGGCACGCCACTTTGCCCTACTTTCACCAGCATCCCAACGTTTTGGCCGGCGATGAGTTGAAAGCCTTGCGCGGGCACATTCTCGCCTGCCCCTATTTGGGGGTGAACAACCTGAACCGAGATTTTGTCGGTACCCGTGGCTTTTCGGTGGCCTTCCGTCGCTCTGGCCTGGAGCAGGTGGTGCAGCAGTTTCCTTTTTTTGCCCCCTACCTGAAGCGGGCCTTGTTGCCGGAGTGCAATGCTTTTTATTTGAACCCCCTGCTGCTCACCGAGGGATCCCGTGTGGATCCCCACATCGATCGCAGCCTGCGCTCCTATTGCAAAACAATTCAACCCCCCGCTTGGGTGAGCGTGCTCTATGTGGAGGTGCCGGATCCCTTACGGGGAGGGTCTTTGGTGCTCAGCCAAGGCAAGCGACAGGTGGGCCAGATTCGTCCCAAACGGAATACGCTGCTCTATTTTCAAGGGGATCTCACCCATGCGGTACAGCCGTTAGAAAGTTCTGGATCCCGCCTTAGCCTGGTGTGTGAGCAGTACGATTTGGAAGCTGCAGAGCTAGGCTCTATCCCGGAGATGATCATTGAATCGCGGGTACGTATAAAAGACACCCTGTAAAAACCCAGCTGGAGAGTTTTCACCACAAATACGCCAAATCGCTTAGATCAGGATCCTCTAAAATCCGTACAACCGCCAAGGCTAGAGGATCCCCTGGATTCCATACTGAAGATAGCGTTCCCGGCTGGGGTGAGTTTCTACATGAGAAGTGTACAGGCCATCATCGACGAAGCCTTTCGAACACGGGTGCTGACTCATCGGCAACAGCAGCATCTGGATGTACTGTTAATGCATCAGCAGTACAGCAGTGCTGAACTGCAGGGGTTACGGCAATTGCGCCAAGCGCTGGCGGAGGGCCACATTGTTTTCGGCTCAGATAGTTTGGTTCCGATGGGCAAATCTGCCTAGCCCAGTTAGAGCCTTTGTCCGACTTCATATCCACATCTGATGAATCTGACGATCTGGCAGTCTAACAACGGTCAAAATGGTGGGATCCGACCGCAGAGGGTGTGGGAGACTGCTGTACAACTGAGGCAGTGATGCTATCGTCTCCTTCCTTTTTGGCTCAGCCCATGAAATTTTTCACTTTGCCGGATCCCTGGGGCATTTACTCCGTCTGGCGTCGTCACGCTGAGGTTTATCGCAAAACTTGGCTGGTAAACTTTCTGCCGCCGGTTACGGAGCCGCTGGTGTACCTGTTGGCCTTCGGGTTTGGCCTTACCCCGTTGGTGGGGGAACTGGTGTATTTGGGGCGGCCGGCCACCTATCTGCAGTTTATTGCGCCGGGAATGATTGCGGTGGCCATCCTTTTCCAAGCCTTTTTCGAAGGGGCTTACGGCAGCTTTATTCGTCTCAACTACCAGCGCACCTGGCATGCGCTTCTCACGGCTCCCCTCAGCTACACGCAAGTTTTCTTGGGGGATTGGTTTTGGGCGGCCACCCGTGGGTTGGTTTCCGGGATGGTCACGGGGTTGGTGACGGTGGGGCTCGGCCTTTATCCCCTACAGGGGTTGCTGGGATCCCTGCCCATTTTGGCTCTGGGCAGTTTGGTGTTCGCGGCCATGGGGTTGTTAACGGCGGGTCTTGTAACGACAGTAGACCAGGTGAACGTGCCGATCTTCACCTTGGTGGTGCCGATGTTTGTGCTCTGTGGCACCTATTTCCCGCGGGATAACTTGCCGGTTGCCCTGAACTGGGTGGCCAGTTTTCTGCCCCTCTCCAGTCTAGTGGATCTGGTGCGTTGGCCACTGGGGTTGCCTAACCTGTGGTTGCTGGAGCTGGTTTGGATGATCCTTCTGGTGATGGGGGTGGGGGCTTTGGCTCATTGGCAGTTAGCCCGTCGGTTGTTCAGCTAGCCTGGTGGCTGAGCCTGCCGTAGGCAGGGCGTCGGGTGCATGACAAGGACAAGACGCTCACGGGATAACCTTTCTATTTTCGTATTTTCGTAGCGTAAGGTAGGGCGCTCCATATGGTGCAAGGCCAACCCGATTTTCTTGCGCTGGCACGGGCTGGACATGCCAGGTTCATCGTACAGGTGGTACGGGCAGAACTGCTGCGACACCGCTGGCGAGCTGAGGTGAGCTTTCGGGATGAGGTGTTGCACATTCACCTGATGGGATCCCCACCCTCGCAGAAGCTTTCCCCCCAAGCCACGGTGGCCCAACTGTTTCACCTGCTTAAACAACTGCAGATCCCGCGATTGGATGCGGTAGATGTACAGGCTTTTCAGGGATCCCAACAGCTTTGGCGGCGGCAGTTGCGACTGGGATCCCAGCGTCGGTTAGACCGCTTTGCCTTCGACAGCTTAAAGGTCAACGTTTGGGCTTATCCGATTGCTTTTGGGGTGGCCCTGATGGTGAACAACATCGGCCTGTTGCAGTTGTTACACTTGCCCTTACACATCTGGATTCACGAGTTTGGCCATGCCACCGTCGCCTGGTGGAGTGGGCATCGCGCCTTGCCTTTGCCCTTCGGTTGGACAGGCATCAGTTTGCAGGAGGATCCCTTCGTTTATTTCGGTATTTTGTTCTTGCTCGGTTTGCTTTTTTGGTCAGGGTGGAAGGAGCGCATTCTCTGGCCAAAGGTGTTGGCTGTGAGCCTAGCTCTGTTGCAGTTTTACATGACCTGGATCATGTCTAACCGCACCAAAGAGATGCTGTTTGCCTTTGGGGGAGTTGGGGGTGAGTTTTACTTGAGCACCTTTTTAATCACCTGTTTTTATTTCCGTTTGCCGGATCGCTGGCGCTGGGATTTTTGGCGCTTTGTGGTGTTGGGGATCGCAGCCAGCAGCCTGTGGAGAAGTTTCTGGCAATGGCACACCATTCAACTGGGTTTGGCCCAGATCCCCTGGGGGACTTTGTTTGGCGGTCAAGGGGATGCCGGGGGAGATATGAACCGCCTCAACTACGACTTCGGCTGGAGCGCCGATGACATTATTCAAACCTACAGTTGGCTGGGCAATGTCTGTGTTGGGGTGGTACTGGGCTTGTATGGGGTCTTTTTGCTGCGCATGAACGATGCCATTTGGCTGAACCTGCAACAACAGCTCGCCCTCTGGGCTAAGCCCAGCCAGAGGATAACAAAGCGTCGCTGAGTTTATTCCCGGATCAGGATAGATGGGGAGGGCACCAGAAGAGATTTTTGCTGGAGATTCCCAGAGAACGGAGGATATTCCCCATAATTTCTGTGCATTGTTGCCAGTGGCCGTGATCCGCATACATGCGATCGGGATTGAACTCCATGTTGTAATGCAGCACATTGGGGATCCCTGCAAATTCATCGGAAGATTGCAGAGAAATAATCAACAGGAGGAAAGGCTTACCCTGACATTTGGCCTCCAGTTTGGCCATTAAGTCGAGCACCACGGCTCGTTGACAGCCCCCTGTCCGCACAAACAAGAGCTTGTCCGCCTTTTGTAATACGTAGCCAAAGCGCTTAGCACGGGCCGTATAGCGAGTACGCATGCGTTCGTGGATGGGATCCATATTGTGGAGGGGATCGTCGCTATCTTCCACCTCGTGGCCAAAGGATAAGCCCGTCCATTTGCTGTGATAAATGCGTTTTTCTTCAGGGTTATAGTGCAAATAGCTGGGATCCCACATCCCCTGAAAATCGTTTTGGATCAGGTCGGCCACATCGGCTAAATTGCTGCTTCGGGTCAGATCAAAAGGAAAGGCCGGCCCATCGTATTCCAGCTTGTAGAGGAGCATCCGCACCGCACAACGATCCCCCAAAGGCAAGATGGCGACACGGGTGATATCCGACAATTTGCATTGATACTCCAACAGCATTGCCGATCCAGGAGCCGCCTTGACCCGGCTTTCGAGCCCCGCTTCTCCGATCATCATCGTGCGGAAAGGCGCATCCCGCCGGTTGGGATCCTCATAGACGCCGGCTGGCATTGCTTTTAGGGCGGCCCGCACCTCCTTCCACATGGGGTGAATGTTGTACTCATGATCCGTACGGTTGATTACACACAGACGCGGCATAGAGTTGGAGCCGTGGGATAGGCCGTTGAGCTTGAGAATGGCCAAAGAACCATCATCGAAGAGTGTTTCTGGCGCTTCTTGGGAAAAGAACTGGGCTGTCGGATAAAAGCAGAGGTCGGCATCCGCAGGAATAGAGAGGGAGGTCTTGAGGGTTCCATCTTCCCCTACAAAAAGGAAGTACAAGGTTTCACTTTCAGTGTCTTTGGCCATGTACGGGCCAGCCTGTACCTGGGCATTTTGGAAAGCCGTTTGCAAAGCCTGCCAAGTGGGGCTGAGGGTGTAAGGATAAGCAGAGACATTAACGATCCGAAATTGGTTCTTTGTTGTCTCCACAGTTACCCAAAAGCCGTGATCCTCTTGAAAAATAGGCCGTTTAACGGTCAAGGGAGAAAGCTTTTGACGAGCTGACATGACCTGATGGGGATCAAACACAGCGAGATCGATCGCCTCAAACATCACTTGGTGCCCTTTGCTATTGGGATGGGTGGCATCAAAAGAGAGGCCCGGTTTCCAACGGCCTTGTCCATCTTCCAAAGCGGGCAACCAATTCAACACAGGACAGCCCCACTCCAACATTCTCTGTTGGGTTTCCTGAAGGAGAAGATACTGCTCTGGGCCGTAGTCTGCATGGGGATAGACTCCCCCCAAAATCGGCAAGGCTCCACTGTCTTGGATGCGCTGGATTAGCTGCTGTAGTCCGTTTTCAAATCGCCTTTGTAGGGCTCGACGATGTTGGGGCAACGCAAAGGCTAAGCCTTCATTTCCCAAAGACAGGGCAACAATAACAATATCCGGCTGTGCAGGAATGACCACCTGGGCCAATCGGGTTAGCGTTCGGCTGACATTGGCCCCCAATTCTGAGCAGTTGCGCAGCTGATAACCGTACTGTTCCTGAAGGGCTTTTCCCAACTGCCAGGCCCAACCCCGCAACAACCAGGCACTGCACCCCAAGGCCACCGAGCTACCCAAAACGACCACCTTCAGCCCCTGTGGGTTTTGAGGTTTGGGTTCGGGTACGGGATCCGCAAAATAGCCGTAGGGACAGGCAGGGATCCGCCCCAACTCCCCATCTTCGACGATCAAAACTGCCGGTAAAGGCTCCGGCTCAAGCGGCACCCAACGATTCACCCCGATCGATTCCCAGGCCACTTGGCCATCGGCTTGGATGCGCAGATATTGATACTCGATTCGGGAAGCTCCCGATGGCAAATCTGCCCCACTCAAGGGCAGCTCCACCCACCAGAGCGGGTAGCGACCGGGATCCGTTTTGAGCCAAACACAACGCCGGGGATCCCACGAGCCCAACTGGGCGCTGGATCCCACCAGTGCGATCCGTTCACCCGGCTGCGTGGTGGCATGAACCTGGAACCGATACATAAGGTTTCTCTGGAGAGGAGGGTAAAGTGGGGCCTTCTGAACTGTTTTTGGGGATGCTCTGATGAATTTATTTCACGAGTGACTGGCTCATTAAAAAACCAGAGCCTGGGATCCCTTCGCACTAGCAGCGATTGGTCACATCCCATCTCTACGGATCTATTTCGGCAAAAAGAGAAATTCTTAAATTGAGAAGCCAGAAACTAAGAAAACGGCTCTACACCCGCAAGGCATAAAACCAACCCATTCCAATCAAGACAGTCACGTCAATACCGTTCTAAATAAGGTCTGACTAAAGTGTGAATTTAACTTTGGCTCGAAGCTAGCATACCGACTCAGGATTGTCTGTTTTCCAGAGCACCTTCAGACCTTCTCCGGGGTGCAAATGTCCAACTGCCGCTGCGGCAAAATCACCTCGAATGTCGATCCCCGCCCGATTTCGCTCTCCACCTGCACTTTACCTTGGTGTTGCTCGGCAATGCTTTTCACGATCGCCAGCCCCAGCCCCGAACCGGCAACCCGCTCGGGATCCCCGCCGCGAGCCGGATCAACCCGATAAAAACGATCAAACACATGGGGCAACGCCTGTGGCGGGATCCCAGCACCAGTATCTCGCACCCGAATCGACAGTTCTGGGGATCCGGATTTCAGCCGTTGCTCTAGCGTCACCTGCACCTGTCCATCGACGGGGGTGTGGAGCAGGGCATTTTCCAGCAAATTGGTCAGGAGGCGGGCCAGTTGGTCTTCATCTCCCCACAGGCCGAAGGGATCCCCAGGCGCTGACTGCGGCGGATCGGCAATCTCCAGGCTTAGGCGGATCCCTTTTTGATGGGCCAAGCCCTGGAGCTCTTCCACCACCTGTAGCAGCAAAGCATCCACCGCACAACACCGGGGTTGAAAGGGCGCCATGCCGCTGTCCTGACGAGCCAAAAACAGCAGATCATCCACCAAGCGGCCCAACCGCAAGCTCAGCCGTTCTACCACCTGCCAACGCTGTTGAGTGGCCCCATCCAGCTGCGGATCGGCCAAAGCCACCTGCACCGTGGTTTGAATGCTGGCCAGGGGGCTACGCAGTTCATGGGAGGCATCGGCGGTAAATTGCTTCAGCTGTTGATAGGAGTGGCGCACCGGCTGCATGGCCAAACCCGACAGCACCCACCCGATCGACCCGACGCAGGCCAAACTGGCCACCACCCACAGGGAGAGATCCCGAATCAGCTGTCGGGTGGGCTTGCTCACCTCAAACCAGGGATGACTCACCCGCAAATAGCCCAGCACCGTATCTCCGGCCAGCAGCGGTTCGGTAAATTGCCGCAGCCAATAGCCGGGGTTGATGCGGGCAGTGTGTAGGGATCCCTCCGTGAGCAAAGGGGCAGGGATCCCCCCCGGAACCGTGGACCAGATCAGATCCCCTTGGGGGCCAAACCACTCCAAGTCGATGTGATCATCTTCTAGGGTGCTGGGATCATCTCGAAAACTGGCTTCTAGGCTGTGGCGGGCCTGCTGCGGATCCAAAAGGCCCTCATCCACCACCAAAGACCGCTCGACAACTTCCACCACATGGCCGAGGGTATCATCCACCCGCTCGATCAGAGTTGCCTGTACATACCAGTAAAAGCTGCCCGCGAACAGCAACAAAAAGACTGCGGTGATCGCTGTGTACCAAAGGGCCAACCGTTGCCGGGTCGATTGGAACATTTTTGGGGTTGCACTGAAGCTGCGGACCGGGGGCGACTTAGCTGTGAACACGAGGCTCGGGGTGAAGCGTGGACAAAATCTCGGCTTCTATCTGCAAGAGTGCGTCTAAACGTTGCTGCACCGGCTCAGCAGGAAAATGGGCCAGTGCCAAGTTCAGGTACAGGTGCAAGTGTCGCTCTTCGGCAGCCGTCAACCACAGGTAAAACTGCCGCAGTTCCGGGTCTGGGGCATGGATCCCCAGTAAGCCCAACCGTTCATGGCTGCGCGCTTCGATGATCGCTGCCAACAGCAGAGCATCCAGCAAATGATCCGGTTCCTGGCGGCGCAGGTGTTGGTTGAGGCGGCTGGCATAGGGGGCGGCAGATAGGGGTTTCACCGGGATCCCGAGCCGCTGCAGGTGACGATGCACACGCTCAAAATGCTGCAATTCCTCTCGGGCCAGAGGGGAGAGGGTTTCCACCAGTTGCCCGTTGCAGGGGTAGCGAAACAACAGACTGAGGGCATTGCCTGCCGCTTTTTTCTCGCAGTTGGCGTGGTCTAGCAAAATCAGGTCGATGTACTGGGTGGCCTGTTGGATCCAAGCCTCAGAGGTGCGAGAAGCCAGTTGTAGGGTAGCCACCAATGGGGTCCTCAGGGACGAACGAGTTCCAGCGTCACCCGCCCCGTTAAATCTGGGATCGGCGGATTGCACTTGGTCAATCGGATCTTAGCTTTGCTGGCCCCCGTCTCGCGCAGCACCATCTCGGCAATCGCCTCCGCCAAACTCTCGATCAAGACAAACTGATTGCTTTTCACCAATTCCGCGATCCCGGCCACGGCAGAGCGGTAGTCGAGGGTGTCGCACAGTTGGCCGCTAAAAGCCGCCGGACGCAGATCCGCCCATAGCTCAAAGTCCACCTCAAACCATTGTCCCAAGGCTCGTTCCGCTTCATTAAAGCCGGTGTAGCCGTAGTAGCGCAGGCCGGACACGATCAAGCGATCCCGCAACTGCTCCGGTGCTCGGGAAGAAACCTGGCTGGGATCCGGGTAGGGCTGGTGACCGTTGCTGTCTACGCTGGTTGGGATTTGCAAATCCATTACATCCTCCGCACCCTGATTGAGAATTGTCTAGCCGACGAGCGGGATCTTGCACAAGGATCCCCAAAGCCTGATTCCACAGGACATGACGAAACAATGACTCGACCATAGAAGCTAGCTACCCTACATCCCCATTCCCTTTTGGATTCTTTAAGGAACCGGCATCCCCATCCCTCAATGGCTCAGGGCCAAGCTTTCTCCAGCGACGGTGGCCGCCATCTCCTGCAACAGATCTTCGGTCTCTGACCAGCCAATGCAGCCATCGGTAATGGAGACACCGTGTTTGAGGGGGGCCCCTTCACACCAGGTTTGTTTGCCAGGGTTGAGGTTGCTCTCCAGCATCACCCCCATCAAGGCCCGTTGACCGGCGCGATATTGCCGCAGCACCTCCCGACAGACGGCTCCCTGGTTGCGGTAGTCTTTGTTGGAGTTGTCGTGGGAACAGTCCACCATCACCGAGCGGGGGATCCCTTGCTCCTCCATCAACAGCGCCGCCCGCTCCACATCTTCGGGGCCATAGTTGGTTTTGCCGCCCCCACCCCGCAGGACGATGTGTCGATCCGGGTTGCCGGTGGTTTTGATCAGGGCGGTCATGCCATCCTGCCCAATGCCCAGAAAACTGTGGGGATGGCTGGCGGAGAGAATGGCGTTAAGGGCAATTTGCAGCCGACCATCGGTGCCGTTTTTGAAGCCAACGGGCATTGAAAGGCCACTGGCCATCTCGCGGTGGGTTTGGCTTTCGATGGTTCTGGCCCCGATTGCCGCCCAACTGACCAAGTCTGCCGTGTATTGAGGGGTAACCGGATCCAGCATTTCGGTAGCACAAGCTAGCCCGATCTCGTTAACCCGCAACAGGATCGAACGGGCTAGCTTCAAACCCGTTGCGATGTCACAGGAGCCATCCAGGTGGGGATCGTTGATCAAGCCCTTCCACCCCACGGTGGTACGGGGCTTCTCGAAGTAGGTGCGCATGACGATCACCAGGTGCTCCTGGGTTTGATCCGCCACCCGCTTCAGACGGTGGGCATACTCTAGGGCCGCTTCCGGGTCGTGAATGGAACAAGGGCCGACGATCACCACCAGACGATGGGGATCCCGTCCGTGGATGATGTTGCGGATGGCCTGCCGAGTTGAGAGCACCCCTTTGGCGGCGGTTTCCGTCAGGGGCAATTCGGCTTTGACCGAGCTAGGGGCGATCAGGGGAGTCACCTCCTGGATGTTGCAGTTGTCGGTTTGGGGGGGCATGGAAAGGTCCTTCATGGAGAGCAAGTAGGGTTGACTGGGCAGCATCAGGCCATTAAAAAAGCCCTGGCACTGGGCTCAGGGCTTCAGGACTGACTTAAGTAAACTTTGGTTATCGTTTACGCGTCACCCATCTGCCCTGGTCGATGCCAGGGGAAGGTAAAGTAGCCAAAAAAGGCGGCGCGCAAAGACATAGCGAAGAACAAGGTAATGCTAGGAAACCAAGCAAGTTCGTTCAGAACCTACATGAGATGACTATACCCGAAAAAGGCACTGAACTGCACCTGGGGAGGTTAAGTTCTTCGGTAGACCGTCGGTTGTCTCAGTTTTATCCCCAGCAACTGGGCAGTGAACCGGTGTCGAGCTCTGCTCCATCACCGTACCGCTTCACCAAAGCCAGCACCGGCAGGGAGTTGATCGGCATCCAGATCCAGATCGGCCCCCGCCAATCGGAGGTGCTGCAGAACCTGTGGGGGATGACTCTGCCAGCTCGTTCTGTGTTGTAGAAGTGAAAACGGGCTTTTGTCTTGACTTGAACTGGAGTGACGCCCTGCCGACGCTGACTCTGCAGGTACAGTGGAGGACGAATAAAAGAGGCTCCCAAAAGGAAAAAGGAAAAGGGATGGGAGTTAAAGGGTGCCGATGGCCCGTTGCAGCTGAATAAGGGCACGGTTGTAGGCGATGACGGCATTGGAAAGGTTGCCACGGGCGGTGGTGAGGGCGGTCTCGGCGTTGATCACCTCCGTTTGGGTGCCCACCCCCGCTTGCACCCGCAACCGAGCTAGGCGCAGGCTTTCTTCTGCCGAGGCAATGGCCACCTTGGCCGAATCGATCTGCTCGCGGCTGGAGCTGAGGGTGAGGAAAGCTTCTTCGACCCCCCGTTGAATCTCATTGCGGGCTTCGACGAAATTGCTCACGGCCACTTGTCCATCGATCTGAGCTTGGCGGGCTTGGGCTTCTGCCTCTCCCCCGTCAAACCAGGTGAAGCTGAAATTGGCCCCCGCCGAATAGCCCACATCGAAACTGTCGCGGCTGGCCTTGAAATCGTTGGCGATGTCGAGGGTGGCGAATAGGCCGATGCGTGGGCCGTTGCTGGCTTCCGCCAGGCGAACACGGCTCTGGGCTTGCTCCAGTTGTTGCCGCTGAATCTCCAGTTCCTGCCGTTGGGCAAAAGCAGCGATGATGGTCTCTTCCAAGCTGAGATCCCATTCCCCTGTCGGTTGAATGGGATCACTGGCCAGCACATCGGTGGGGCTGGGGAAGTTGAGCAGTTCGGCTAAGCGACGACGATTCAGTTGCTGGGTGTTTTGGGCCGCCAACAGGGCTTGTCGATTGTTGGCCAACTCCGTTTCCGCCTGCAGAATCTCGAAACGGGTACCCAGCCCGGCTCGCTCTCGGGCCTGGGCATCCCGAAGGGTGGCTTCAGAGCTTTCGATGGCAGCTTGGTTAATGGCAACGCTGGCATCTGAGCTTTGCAGATCGTAGTAGGCGTTGGCCACAGCTTGCTTCACGGTTTGCAGGGTTTGCTGCAGTTGCAACTGGGCGATGCGCAGAGCTTCTTGGGCTACGTTCAGGTTCTGCTCCCGCAGGCCACTGTCAAAGGCGGTATACTCCACCCGCACCACGCTGGCCGAGAGGGAGTGGGATTCGCGGCTGGGCCCACCGCCTGGGGAGGGCGCATCGCTGTATTGGTAGTTGGCAGTGCTGGAGAGGGTGGGGGCATAGGCGGCCTGCGCCAGGGCAATGCCTGCTTCGGCTCGTTGTACCGCCAGTTCTGCCTGTTGAACAGCAGGGTTTCGGGCAACGGCGAGATCCAGGGCCTCCTGTAGAGATAAACCCTCCCTGCGCTCGATGCGTACCTCCAGGGGAGATTGGGGCACCACCAGTTCTTCTGCCGTCAGGGATCCCTCCAACACCGGCGCAGGGGCGGGGGCAGCGTCAGGAGGTACGGATAAGGTGGGGGGTAGAGCGGGGGTGAGGATCTCGCGACTATCGGGCAGGGCGAAGGCAGCAGGATCCGGCGGTTCCGGTTGAGCAAAGGCAGGAGCGGCCCAGAGCAAACCCAAAAGGAGACCGTAGGGAGCAGAACAGGTTCGACACAACCAAGATCCCGGTGGGCTCGTCAGCTGTTGAAGAGAGCGAAGCTGACCGCCGGCCACATCCTGCATCGCCATAATGTTGTAGTTCTCAACATCACCTTTAGCAGTATCGCAAAGTGAGGGGCAAAGATAAGACGGTTTTCCACAGGCCCCATCTCTGCTCTGCACGGCTGTCACTGCGGTGATGATCTGGACAGACTCCTGCTCAAGATCTCCAAACACCGTCAAGGCACCTCCTACAATTGAGCAAAGACGCTCTGGAACACAACCGATTAAGACTACGGCTTAAAACTACAGTCCTTGTGCGGGTTTTCTACGGCCAGGGGTTGTGCTTCCTGTTCTCCCTCTGCGAGGTGCGGAGCACTGGCCCTCTAGAGAGTGGATCTCAGCTTTTACGGTTGTTACACGTGGCCGGCGAAAGGGCTGTAAGACGGTGCAAACTAGAGTGATGGTGTGTGTGGTTTGGTGATGAAAGGGGGCAATTGTGGCAGGTTCTCAGGGCAACAACGGGTCGGAGTTCACGTCGAAGCGTGGGGAAGCCTCTTCCCGTCGCACTCGTGCTCCACGACGCAAAAGCAAAGCTGCGGCTTCCAATGAGGCTCCACTCCCGGATTTGGACGCTGTAGAAGTGGACGTGGGGCCAAAACAGCACTATCCCGCTGAGCGGGGTGCGGAGCACCACCAGAAAGAGACTTTACAAGATCCTTCCCCTGGCTTGAGCCCACCGAAAAATCTCTCTATACTGCAAGGAACTTTATTGAGCACTCCCTCATCTTTATCTTCCCTTCATCCTATGCATGTCCCCTCCTCAGATGATTCGGATCCCACCCTTCCAGAGGTTCCAGCAGGTTGGTCAGCCTTGGAACGGGCTCCCGATGTGGAGCACCAGGGTTCTGCAGATGAGGCAGAGCGTTATTTGGCCCTGAGGCAACGACAGCAGTTGGAGGCCCGCCTGCTCAAGGCCGAAGCCGAGCTGCAAGAACGGCAGACCCTTCAGGAGCACTTGCAGGCTCAAGTTCAGGCCCTGCGCAGCCAATTGGCCCAGACGGAATTGCAGTCGCGCAAGCAGCAACAGCAGTTGGAACTGCTGCAGTTGAAGGCTCAGTCCCCGGCAGAGGCCACTCTCGAGGCCGAGCGCCAAGCCTTACAGCAGAAGTTGGCCGAACAGCAACAGCTTTTGCAGGAACGGGAGCACACCCTGAAGCAGTTGCAGCAGTCTTTGGCCGACCAAGCAGTGCAGCTTGCCGAGCGAGATGCCCAGATTGCTGCCCGACAACGACTCAACGACCGGCAGCGGCAGGATATTGAGGCCCTACAGGGGCAGCTCGAGCAGATGCGACTGGCCCAAGCTCAGGAGCGCCGTCAATGGGAACATCGCCAACAGGAGCTGCAGGCTTCTCTCCTAGAAGCTCAGGATCTGGCGGAAAAACGGGTGGAAATGTTGCAACGCTTCAAGGCGGAGCTGTGTTTGGCCCGTACCCAGATTGCGGAAACTCAGACGGAGCTAAGCAGCTTACGGGCTTTACACAGCGACCAACAGGCCGCATGGCAAGAACAACGGGAACACCTGGAGGCACGGCTGGCGGGCTACGCCGAAACAGAGGCAGAAGCTGAGCAACGCTGGCAAGAGCAGCGGCAAGAGTTAGAAGCTGCTCTGGCTGAAGCCCAGGCCCAGCTGGCGGCTTTGCAGGCCGAGCAGGAACACCTGCGCCAGGGATCCCGAGAACAGCAACGGCTTCAGCAGCAATGGCAAGCTCAGGCTGAAAAGCTGCAGTCAGCCCTATCCCAAGCTCAAGCGGAAGCTGCCCATTGGCAGCAGGAGAACCGCCATCTGCAAGAGCAGTACAACCAGACCCAGCAGCACTTGACTGAACTGGAGCAGCAGTTGCACAGTGCTTTGGCCCAACTTTCCGCCCAACCGGACTGGCAGCCAGAATTGCGCTCGGCCCAGACCACCATCGCCCACCTGCAGGAACAAATGGAAGCCCTCAAAGCACAACTGGGAAAACAGGTGGAGCAGATAAAGGCGTTGCAAGCGGAACGAGCTGCCCTCTACGAAGAAAATCGCTCCCTAAAAGAGAAGTACGAGCAGCAGCAGATGCATGTGCTGAGCCTCAAAGCGGCCCTGGAGCGCAAAGGGCAGGATAGTCTTCTTCCCGAGTCACCCGATAAAAAAGCCCCAGCACCTGCCCAGACCCCAAAGCCTGCGATTCAGCCTCTGCCCCGGCCCCTGCCAGCACGGGTAACCAAGCGAGCCGTGGATTTGCCGAGGTTTTTGCCTCGCCAGTGAGGGATCCTCAACATGCTGGAACAGGTTCCTCCCCGCTGGTTGGAGGTGTGGGTGGATCACCCCCATCTGGGAGGTTGTTTCATCTATCGAGTGCCGGAGGGATCTGACCCGGAGGCAGGGGATTTGCTCAGCGTGCCCTTTGGCCAACAAAGGGCTGGGGCGGTGGCTTTGGGCTGGCGCTCCGATCTGCCGGAGGGGGTGGATCCGCAATCAGTTCGAGAGATCGAGGCGGTGGTGGCCAAAGGGATCCTGCCGAGGGAGTTTTGGCCGCTGCTGCAACAGGTGGCCGACCATTACCTCACCCCCCTGGCCCAAGTGGTGCGCACGGTTTTACCCCCTGGCTTGTTGAGCCGGTCGCAGCGGCGCATCCGCTTGCTGAGGTCATCTGTTGATGGGACCGAAGGTTCAGAATGTTCCGGGGCAGCCCAGACCTTGTTGCAGGTGCTCCGAGCCAAAGGGGGGGAGCTATCTTGGCGCTATCTGCAGCAGCAGGTGCCCGGTGCCACTGCCGCCTTGCGGGAATTGCAGCAGCAGGGCTGGGTGGAGAGCCTCTGGCAGGAGCAGCGGGGTGGGAAAGTCAAAACCCAGCAGGCGGCCAGTCTGGCGAATGAGTCTTTGGAGGGGTTGAGCCTCCCCCAACAAAGGGCGTTGCAGGTGCTCAAACAGGAGGGGGGTGAACTGCTGCTGACGGAATGGGGGGCGGCAGCGGGGGTGAGTCGAGCCGTATTGCAGGGGCTAGCCCGCAAAGGCCGCATCCACATCCATGAGCGCCCGCTGCTGCGGCTGGGGGATCCCTGTAGCTCCCCACCGGATGCTGCGAACCCCCTGACTCCAGAACAGGCCAAGGCGGTGGAAGCGATCCTGGCGGCGCTGGGACAAACCCAACGGTTTCTTTTGCATGGGGTCACGGGTTCGGGCAAGACGGAAGTCTATCTGCAGGTGATCGCCCAGGTACTGCAAAAAGGTTTGTCGGCGCTGGTGTTGGTGCCCGAGATCGGCCTTACCCCCCAACTGACGGATCGGTTCCGGGCGCGGCTGGGATCCCAGGTATGGGTGTATCACAGCGGGCTCTCGGAGGGGGAGCGCTACGATACCTGGCGCCAGATGCTGGCCCCCACCCCCCAGGTGGTAATCGGCACCCGCTCGGCGGTGTTTGCCCCCTTGTCGAAGCTGGGCCTGATCGTTTTGGATGAGGAGCACGACGACAGCTTTAAGCAGGATCAACCCCAACCCTGTTACCATGCCCGTCAGGTGGCCGAATGGCGAGCGGACCTGGCGCGTTGCCCCCTGCTGTTGGGCAGTGCTACCCCTGCTGTAGAAACCTATGCCGCCCATCTGCACAACCCACAGCAGTGGATCCGCCTGGCGCTGCCGGAGCGCATTCCTCAAGCAGGGATCCCAGCGGCCTTGCCCCAAATAGAGCTGGTGGATATGCGACAGGAGCTACGAGCCGGCAACCGCACCGTTTTGAGTCGTCGTCTCCAGCAAGCCCTAGAGCAAACCCTGAGCAAAGGGGAGCAGGCGATCCTGTTCGTGCCGCGGCGGGGCCACAGTACCTTTGTGTTGTGCCGCAGTTGTGGGGTGGCTCTCACCTGCCGGCATTGCGATGTTTCCCTGACCTTTCACCAGCTCGGCCAAGATTTGCGCTGCCACTATTGTGGAGATCGTCGCCCCCACCCCCAGCAGTGCCCCGAGTGCGGCTCCCCCTACTTGAAGCACTTCGGCAGCGGCACCCAAAAAGTGGTGGAAGTGCTGCAGCAGCGTTGGCCGGAGCTCAAGGTCTTGCGCTACGACAGCGATGCCACCCGTCGCAAGGGATCCCACCGGGATTTGTTGGAGCAGTTTCGGTGCGGCGAGGCCCAGGTGCTGGTGGGCACGCAAATGCTCACCAAAGGCTTGGACATTCCCCAGGTGACCTTGGTGGGGGTGATGGCCGCCGATGGGCTGTTGCATCAGGCGGACTACCGGGCTGGCGAGCGCAGCTTTCAACTGCTCACTCAGGTGGCGGGGCGGGCAGGCCGGGGCTCCCTGCCCGGACAGGCGATCATCCAGACCTATCTTCCGGAGCACCCGATCTTGGCGGCAGTGCTGGCCCAGGATTATGAGGGCTTTTTGCGGGCCGAATTGCGGCAACGGCAAGAGGGGGGCTATCCTCCCTATCGAGCTCTGATTTTGATCCGCTTGAGCAGCACTCGCCTGGAGGCGCTGGAACGCTACTCTACCCAAGTGGCGGAGCGCCTGCAGGGGATCCCAGCGGAGGTGTTGGGGCCAGGGCCAGCCCAGGTGGAACGGGTCAGTGGGCGCTATCGCTGGCAGATTCTGTTAAAGCAGGCTCCCGATCAAAGTTGGGATCGCCAACGCATCGATGCCCAGCTTCACCAAGCGATTGGCCATCCTCCGCGGGGGATCCGAGTCAGTCTGGATGTGGATCCGCTGCGGATTCTCTAGGGGCGGGGGGCAGAAGATTTCAAGGGATCTTGAGGTAGTCTGGTTTCGGGGCTACCCGTATCCAACTCAACTCTGGCAAGGCATGGCTGAAAACCGGACTGGTGCATTTATTGGTGGGCTGTTGCTGGGAACTGCTGTGGGGACTGCCATCGGCTTGCTTCTGGCCCCCCGCAGCGGACGGGAAACGCGGCGACTGCTCAAGAAGTCGGCAGAAGCCCTACCGGAGGTGGCAGAAGACGTGACCAGCAGCCTGCAGTACCAATCGGAAAAGCTGCTCGATTCCGCCCAAAGAAGTTTGGACGAAGCCCTGCTGCGACTGCAACAGGCAATAGCGGTGGGCAAAGAAGCGATGGTGCAAAAACGGCAAGAATTGAGCCAAGCCCAAAATCTGCGCGCCCTAGCTCTGGATGAAGCAGACTTGGAAGCCCGGGAGCGCAGCAATGGCGAACGGGAGGAAGAGGCACGATGACCGATCCGGTGTTTTGGCTGGGCCTCTCGGTGGGTCTGGTGGCGGTGGGGATTTTGGCGGTGGTGATCACTCTGCTACCCGCCGTCATTCAACTGGGTCGAGCCGCCCAAAGTGTAGAGCGCTTTTTCGATACGCTGCTGCGGGAATTGCCCCCAACCCTGGAAGCCCTGCGCCTGACCAGTCTAGAGGTGAGCGAGATCGCCGATAGCCTTGATGAAGGGGTGAAGGGGGCCGGGCAGGTGGTGAAGCAAGTGAACCGCTCCATCGAAGGGGCACGTACTCAAGCCCGTGGAGCCCAAGTGAATGCCCGTAGCGTGTGGGCCGGGGTAAGGGCTGCTTGGCGAACGTTTTCCGGCGAGGCTCCCCCGCCTGCCGACTCGACCCGCAATTCTCGACTGGGATCCGGCGAAGCTGGCCGTTCCTTTCCGGTTGTCCCCCAAACGATTCCCTTGGGAGACCTTCGCCCGCGTTCGGGTGGAACGGTGTCAGAGGGATCCACTCCCGCTTCTCAGCCAACCCAGCCTGAGGCCACTGACTCCTGAGCTTTGTAGCTTTGCAAATCCCCTCACCCACAGGGCTCGGCAGGCGCTGGGGCAGGCAACCCTTGTTCCAGGGCCAGCTGCTCAAAGCTCAGATCCAAAATCGGGTATCGAGTCCAGAGGGGATGATCATAGTGCCACCACTCCGCTGCATAAACGGTAAACCCCTCCGTTGCCATGGCCGCTCGCAAGCGATCGCGGTTTTGGCGGGCCGCTTCTGAGCCCCCTGGGTAATGGATGTGGGAGCGCTCCGTCATTTCGTCAAAGTCACTCGGCATCTCCAGCGCTTGGCCGGTGGCCAGATCAAACAGCGACAAATCCACCGCACAGCCGCGGTTGTGCCGGGATCCCCTGGCGGGATCGGCCACAAAAACCCGTTGATGAGGGGCGACCGCCTGCCAAAAGATGCGCGTCACCGACCAAGGACGATAGCCATCGAAGATCAGCAACCCCAGCCCTTCCGGTTTTAGGTGCCGATGCACCCGCACCAAGGCTTCAGCCGCCGGACGCTGTAGAAAAGCCCGTGCCTGGGAGTAGACCGGATAGCCGAGAAAGTTATCGCAACGGGCATAGCGAATATCCAGTTTCAACGTTGGATCCAACTGGGTCAGCTCGACCAGATCCACCGGCGCTAGGGTACCGATCATCGCAGTTCAGGGCCATAACCATCACAGAATCATGACAGATTAGCGCTTGGTGGAGGGGAGGACGGGTTACCGATTCGATTCCGCCACGGACTCTGTCATGACAGTCTCATCCGACAAATGGGCGATCAACCGATCCACCAACTGTGACAGGGTTGCCCGTTCTTCCAGGCTGAAACAACCGTAGGTGTGCTCCCGCAGCTCAGAAATGAGCGGAGGCAAGATCTCCTTCAGCTTTTCTCCGGCTGGAGTGAGGTAAACCCGCCAAATCCGCCGATCCTGGGGATCCCGTTGCCGTCGAATCAGATTCCGCTTTTCCATGCCATCCAACACGCCGGTCATGGTGCCCCCCAACTGCTGCAGGCGCTCACAAATGGTGGAGGTGGGGATCCCGTCTTCTTCCCAGAGGCAGCAGAGCACCACCCAATGGGAGGTGGTTAGGCCGAAAGGCTCCAGATAAGACTGAAATTGCCGCCGCACCAACTGAGACAACAGGCGAATGCGATAGCCCAAGGAATTGGGAGCGAGAATATCGTGCCACCGCTCCAGGAAAGCCTGTTTCTCGGATTTCACCATCATCCTAGTTTGACTGTTCCCCATGGGCGGCCTGGAATGCTTAGAGCCTAAATTGTTTCATTCTACCTTTTACAAAGAAAAGCGGTTCACAGTCCGTTACAACAATAAGCCATCTCTCCCCCCTGGAAAATACCGCCGGAACCAGGGCTACCGGCGGATCATGACAGGGATTTGCCAAGGCCATTCGGATGGCACTAGAGTAGCGTCAAGTCTTGCCGGACTGCCGTCTTTTGCGAGGTTATCATGCCGCCGATTCTGCAGTGGTTGCGCCCCCGTCGTCATTCCCTCTGGGCCGGGATCCCGTTGGCTTTTTCCCTCACCTTAGGGGCCTGTTGGACAAATCTTGCTGGCCAGACCGACCTCTCCTCCGAAAGGCAAGCTACGGCCCAAAATCCGTTTCCCCCCATTCCCACACCACCGCCACCGCTGCCTTCTCCAACGGGAACTCCCGGCACTCCCCCCTGGTGGCCCCGTGGGCAGTCGCAAGTGTGGGACTATTCCCCCTACGCTTTGGCTTTGTCGGGCTTTTTACAAGGGTTGGCAGCCCAAGGGGGAGCCCTCTCGCAACAGGGGATCCTGCTCTGGACTCCGGAGGGAGATTTGTTGGCGGAGCATCTGTTGGATCGGCCCTTGCCAGTGGGGGCACTGGATCAGCTGGCCATCAGTCTCATGGCTCTTGAGACCTGGGGCTATGAGCATCGCTTCGAGACAAGGTTTTACACCACAGGTCACTTGCTCGGGCGTCGCCTCACCGGAGATTTGATCATCGTCGGTGGCGGGGATCCCTATTTCACGGAAGCGAATGTAGAAGCCTTGGCCGGCAAGTAGCAC
>JAUQVK010000059.1:0-26836 GCA_039794845.1 Thermostichus sp. DRC_bins_24 | reverse complement strand
ACGAGTGCCATCGCCACTCAGATGGGATCCCATCGGGTGGGTATCTCTGTCACCCCCACTCCTGAGTTAAGAATTGACGGCCAACTTGTTGAGCTACCGGTTGGCGGTTACCTGCTGCTGGGACTGGGAGAACGCCCACCAGAGAAAGACTCCGAGTGGGAAACCCCCGACCCCGACTGTACCCCCGGTGGCTGCTATGGCTACGAACTCTTCCGCACTTCCGAGGGGGAATATCGCCTCAGTTGGCCCGAAGGTGAAACCCTCACCGTCAAACCCTATTTCCCCAACTCTGCAGCCTTTGCCCACCTGAGCTTCACCTTGGTGCTGCCCCAACAGTACTTAGGACGAGTGCGCGGCCTGTTGGGCAACTATGACTACAACCCCAGCAATGACCTGCAAAGCCGCAGTGGACAGTGGGTGTCTGAGCATGATTTTGCCGGGCTTTACCAAACCTTTGGAGACAGTTGGCGGGTTAACGCTGGAGAATCTCTGTTTGACTATGGGCCTGGAGAAAGCAGTGAAAGCTTCACGGATAGAACTTTTCCCAGTGGCTTTGCTGTGATTAGCCCAGCCCAGCGGCTGGGAGCAGAGCGCATCTGTCGGGATTCTGGGATCCAGTTGCACCCAAGATTCAGCCTAGAAGACTGTATTTTTGACGTGGCCACTATGGGAGGAGAGGCGGTGGCGGGGTATGGGGGTACCCCTCCCGAAGCAGAAGAGCCTGAAGAAATAGAAGACGACGACGATACTGATGATGGCAACTACCTACTCAGTAAATTGGCAACAGTTGGTGAACTCATTGATTGGGTGAAAACAGGCTCAGATTATGTAATCCTGGATTTGATTTGTTCAGATGAACCCAGTTGCCAAGTTCGTGAGCTGAGGCTTGCTCGTCTTACAGCTAGCGGGAACATCGTTCCTATTCCCGTTACTTCAAGAGACCTATGGGGACGACCAATTCGAGGTTTGATTACCGTAGATGATGGATATATTTTGACAAGAAATGTTAACGATAGATTCAGAAGGCCAATTATTGGACAAGTAATTAAGATCGACAACAATGGAGAAGTATCAGTAATAGCGGATAACTATGCTCCTGGAATGAGGTTGTCAGGTCAATTGACTAATCTTATTTCAGATGCTGGAGATGTTGTACTCGTGCAAGAAGTCAGCCCAGAAAACGACCGTTACAATACCTCCTTAAACATTTATCGCTTTGGACTTAATGGTGAGCTGAAGCTAGGCGAGAAGCTTTTCGATACTTCTTTCGATGCTTTAGGCGCTACTATTAATGCATCTACAAAGCTTCTCAAGAATACAGAAGGAGATTACTTCCTGCTCGCTAAGACCAGCAGAACGGTTGAAAGTGATAACAACACTGTTTTCAAGATCGATCCGACTCGAGGACTCTCAATTCTTGTAGATGTTCGTCTTGGATCATCTTCGGCTGATGATATGTTTATCGCCAATGGCGATGTAGATTCTAATGGTACAGATTTGATTCTTGTGTCAAACAGAAACCCCCTACAAAGGGACGGAACTTTCAGAAAAGGTTTACTGAGGCTAACACCACAAGGGATCCTTACCTCTGTTCTTAGGTTGCCTAGGGACTTCGAGCCAGGTCGGTCTCTCAAAAATATTCTTGTTGATGGATCAGACTATCTGGTGGCGGCTTGCAATGATTTTTCGGGTGCTAGGCCTAATGACTGTGCTCTGTATCGCATATCGCCCAGTGGAGGGTGAGGATAGGGACGGGTACAGCTGCAGCTCTGGAGATGTTACTGTTGGGTCTTGAATGGGGCTGAACTATAATGTTTGAGCTTTGCACCTGAACTTGAGTCACTTTAGTCTTTGACCCCTAACCCTATGACCCCATGTGCCCTTATTACCGGGATTACCGGACAGGACGGCTCTTATCTGGCCGAACTGTTGCTGAAAAAAGGCTACGAAGTTCACGGCATCATTCGTCGGGCGAGCACCTTCAATACCGACCGCATCGACCACATGTATGTGGATTCCCACGACCCAAGGGCCAAGCTCTTTCTGCACTATGGGGATCTCACCGATGGCACCACCCTGCGCAAGATCCTGGAACAGGTGCAGCCGACGGAAGTGTATAACCTGGGGGCGCAATCTCACGTGCGGGTTAGCTTCGATGCCCCAGAATACACCGTCGATTCAGTGGGAATGGGCACCCTGCGCCTCCTCGAAGCCATTCGGGACTATCAGCAACGGACGGGGATCCCGGTGAAGTTTTACCAGGCGGGCTCATCGGAGATGTTTGGCCTGGTGCAAGAGGTGCCTCAAAAAGAAACCACGCCCTTCTACCCCCGCAGCCCCTACGCCTGTGCCAAGGTGTACGGCTACTGGCAGACGGTGAACTACCGCGAAGCCTACAACCTCTTCGCCTGCAACGGCATTTTGTTTAACCACGAAAGCCCGCGGCGGGGAGAAACCTTCGTCACCCGCAAGATCACCCGCGCCGTCAGCCGCATTGTCGCCGGTAAGCAGAACAAACTGTACCTGGGTAACCTCGATGCCAAACGAGACTGGGGCTACGCCAAAGATTACGTGGAAGGCATGTGGATGATGTTGCAGCAGCCGGAGGCGGATGATTTTGTGTTAGCGACAGGCGAAACCCACACCGTGCGGGAATTTGTAGAGCGGGCCTTCGGGCTGGTCGGTCTGCCGATCACCTGGCAGGGATCCGGCGATCAGGAGCAGGGGCTGTTCAAAGATCAAGTCTTAATCGAGATCGATCCCCGCTATTACCGACCCACAGAGGTCGATTTGCTCTTGGGGGATCCCAGCAAAGCCAAACAGGTGTTGGGATGGGCGCCGAAGGTGAGTTTCCCGGAATTGGTAGAGCTGATGGTACTGGCAGATTTGGAGGCAATGGGCCTGGATCCGGATCCGATTCTGGGGGAACGCCGCACCCTCAATGGCCTGCTCAGCGAAGATCGCGCCTTCATCCGCACCCAGGCTGGAGCTCACTACGATTGAGTTCAGCATGAGCCGAATGAACTTGAGGGCGAGTCTCCCACACCTTGACCAAAAAGGATTTGGCGCACTTGCCTAAAAGAGGGGGTGAGCGCTTAACATAGTAGATCGCCAATTCTTTATGACTTACGCACCTGCGCTCTCTTGTCGAGCGCTCTCTGCAGATTTTGGAGAATCCCCCGCATGTCTCGCTACACAGGCCCTCGCTTAAAAATCATTCGTCGCTTCGGGGGACTTGATCTGCCCGGCCTAACCCGCAAACGCCCCAAAAACAACAACCCCCCAGGGCCCCATGGAGCCGATCGCAAGAAGAAGTCGGAATATGCCATCCGATTGGAAGAGAAGCAAAAGGTGCGCTTCAACTATGGCGTCAGCGAACGGCAGATGATCCGTTACATGCGCAAGGCCCGCCGTTCCAAGGGATCCACCGGGTTGGCCCTGTTGCAGATGTTGGAAATGCGCCTGGATTGCATCGTTTTTCGTCTGGGTATGGCTCCGACCATCCCAGCAGCACGGCAGGTGGTTAACCATGGCCATATCGAAGTGAACGGTCGCAAGGTGACAATTCCCAGCTATGGCTGCAAAGTGGGGGATGTGCTGACGGTGAGGAACAAGGAATCCTCTCGCAAGCTGGTGGCTGCCTACGCTGAATATCCGGGGTTGTTTCTGCCGGACTACTTGGAGTTTGATAAGGAAAAGCTGCGCGGTCGCATCAAAGAGTTGCCTCCCCGCGAACAAATCTCTGCCCCGGTGAATGAGCTGCTGGTGGTGGAGTTCTATTCCCGCAAACTGTAGGGATCCGCGTGCTGGATTACATTACCCTGCCGGATTTGCCCCCTGTAGCGCCCTATTCCCATGCGGTGCGAGCCGGGGATTTTCTTTTCGTGACCGGCCAACTGGCGGAAGATCCAGAAACGGGGGCGGTGGTGCTGGGGCCGATTGCCGAACAAACCCGCCGAGTGATGGAAAATCTGAGGCGTGTCTTAGCTCATGTGGGCACGGGGTTTGACCGGGTGGTGATGGCCCGCATTTTTCTGACTGATTTTCGGGATTACGAGGTGGTCAACTCCGTTTACGCCTCTTATTTCCAGGCCGGGCGTTTGCCGGGGCGAACCACTGTAGGCGTATTGGGCTTGGCCGGACAGGGCAACGTGGAGATTGACTTGATCGTCTACTGTGGCGAGTGATTGGGTTAAGACAATTCACAACATATCTAAAACCCTTGACCCATTACGGTCTCCTTCGCTCCACAACAGCGCGACTAGGTTAATGCCTTGCACCACCCGTCCATGCTTGCTTGACCAAGGTGATGCAAGCTCAATCGTCCTCGTCTTCCGCTTCTTCATCGAAGTCCAGTAACAGAGCATAGAGTTGATCGAAGAGTTCGGGAGGGTTATCCGGGGTGAGCAGATAGGGATCCCCTTCCTCCGGTAGAGCCGCGTAGATCAAGATTGGATCAAGGGGGGTGAAAATGCCATATTTCTGCTCTTTATAGAAGAACGTGGCCAGCAGCCGGAATTCTTGGGCATCCTCGTCGCTTTCGCCGATTTCCAGCACATCCTCATCTTCAACAGCCGGCAACTCACCCTGAACCGTGAGAATATCAAAGCCATTTTGCTGCAGGGTTAGGTTCAACTCCCCCAAGACAGCCTGGATGGTGGGTAGGGCGGCCTGTAACTCTTCCGATTCCGGTTCATCCAGGATCCCTTCGATGTCAGCATCCCCGTTCACCGCTTGGCCGGATTCCTCTTCGCCTTCCCAAACCAAGACCTTGATCACGGCATCAACGGGCGTTACCAGGGCATAGGTTTGATCCTCGATTACAACCTGCCTCAGGATCTCGCACTTGAGAAGTTGGTCTTGCTCGTCGCGGAGCACCAAGGTTTCGTGGGATTCGGTCATCGAAGTTAGCCCAGGGTAGGTGAGCAAGGGGATGGGTTCAACAAAAGTTCATTCTCCCACGTTCTGCCCCACTGCAAAATTCAGGGATCCCTTTCGGGCTGATCATCCTCCACATCTTCGGCTGTGGCTTCCTGTTCTGCTTGGGCCAGGGCTTCTAGGGCCAGCAAAATTTCTTCTTCCCGCTGGGTGTAGGTGTCTTCGTCGATCTCTCCCAGATCCAGCTGGATTTGCAGGGCTGTGAGTTCTTTTTGCAGGTTTTCTTTGTTATCCAGTTGGGCTTCAGCGCGTTCTTGGATTTGCCCCGCCAACCAGAGCAAACTTTGGGCCGGCCACGTCAACAATTGCCAAACCATCCCAGGCTCTCCCAACCGGATAAGCCGATCCTAGCAGTGGGATCCCAGATAAGCCCGATAGTTGGCGACTTCCGTTTGACAGCGATGTTCATCCCAGCCGGCAAACTTCTGCAGAAGCGCCAGTGTGCGGGGCATCGGCTCTTGGAAAGGGTGCGCCTGTATACCCACTGTTGTCCGTCGCAACAGCAGGTCTACCAAGGTATGGGCCATTTCTGAACGCAGGGCAAAGACCAGTTGGGCAGCAATATCCGGCCAAGGGGGGGCAATAGGCTCTGCCAGAGCAGGTTCGGCTAGGACGAGTTCCAGTACTTGCAAAGCCCGGGATCCGTACAGGTTGAAGAGGTGATGAATACTGTGGGCAGACAGGAGCGGGGCGTAGGTACGCAAGGCCTCGGAAAGTTGGGGATCCTGAGGGTGAATGGCACCTGGGAAAGGCTGGGTCAGGGTGGGGGAAGGGGAAACCGGTTTGCCCAGCTTGCGCAAGACGTGATCCACACATTCTTGGCCCACGTGTCGGAAGGTGGTGAGTTTGCCCCCAATCAGGCTGATCAAGTTGGGGATCCCTTCAGAGCGGTGATCCTTGAGGATGTGGCTGCGGGTAATCTGGCCGGGTTTAAGACCTTGACTGTAGGGGAGCGGGCGCACCCCGGCATAGGTGAAAGATGGGGGGGGAGGTGGGCTTGGGGAAACAGCCGGTTGACCTCCTGCAACAGGTAATCGATCTCCTCTGGGGTGGCCTTGACGGCATCCAAATCGCCGTTGTAAGGAATGTCGGTGGTGCCGATCAGCAGCAGCGAATTGTCCCATCCCCAGGGCACCACAAACAACGGGCGGCCATCACTCTTGGCTTCCACATAGAGGGCGCCAGAGGGAGATCCCGGAAACCGCTCGACCAAAAGATGGCTGCCTTTGGTGCCGCCGATCAGGGGCTTTCGTCCGGGGCGCAGGGATCCCAGCAGTTGATCCAGCCACGGCCCGGTCGTATTCACCACGATCGCATTTTCCAGCCCGGTCAGGCGAAAGGGAACTCCGGTGATTCGATCTTCCCCTGCTAGGGTGTGGATCCCATTGGGGCCGGCCTCAATCTGGGTGACTTGGGCATAGTTGAGAACGGTGGCCCCAGCCTGTTGAGCAGAGAGCACCGTTTCCAGACAAAGACGCTCGGCATAGACCACCTGCCCGTCGTAGTACTGCGCCGCCCCCAGCAGATCTACTGCATCCACATGGGGAAACAGGTGTCGAAAGGCAGCCGCCGAGAGCATGCGATGGTTGGGCAAACTTTTGTCGAAGCTGAGTAGGTCGTAGAGGGTCATACCCGCCCGAATTTGCCAGGCAGGCCGTTGCCCCTGTCGATAAATGGGAAGGGTCAGTTGCAGAGGGCGAACCAGATGAGGCGCGGTGCGCAGCAAAATTTCTCGCTCTCGCAGAGATTCTCGCACCAAAGCCAACTCAAAGGTTTCCAAATAGCGCAGGCCCCCGTGAATCAGGCGGGTTGACCAACTGGTGGTGCCACTGGCGAAATCGCCTTTCTCCAACAGGAGGGTACTCAGCCCTCGTAGGGCCGCATCCCGAGCCACTCCAGCCCCATTAATGCCACCGCCAATGACCACCAAGTCGTAGGATCGATGCACCGGGATCCGTCCAGATCCAGGGTCACAAGGGTATGTCGATGGGGGTTCCAATGGCATGACAAGCTCCACTCACTCGGGGCCGGGGGTTGGTTCGCCCTTCACCATCATGGCCCTCGATCTGGGCACCACCGGCAATCGTGCCCTACTCTTCGATCAAAATGGGCAGATCCTGGCCCAAGCCTACCGAGAGCTGCCGCAGATTTATCCACAGCCGGGCTGGCTAGAGCACGATCCGCAGCAGATCTGGCAAGATACCCTCTGGGCGATGCGCACCGTTTTGCAAGAAGCCGGCATCGGCGCCGAACAGGTGGCCGCGATTGGATTGGCCGTGCAGCGAGAAACCTGCTTGCTCTGGGATCCGACCACGGGCCAGCCTCTCCACAACGCCATTGTTTGGCAGGATCGGCGCACCGCTCCCCTGTGTCAGAAGTTTACAGATCAGGGCCTCGAACCGGAGATCAGCGAGCGCACAGGACTGGTACTGGATGCCTATTTTTCCGCCAGCAAACTGGCTTGGCTTCGGGATTATCTCCACCCTCAGACCGCCGCTCAAACTTGGGAGCGGGTTTTGGCGGGTACCATCGACAGTTGGGCAATTTGGAACCTGAGTGGGGGATCCCTTCACGTAACCGATGACAGCAATGCCAGCCGCACCCTGCTCTACAACCTGCATACCCGCCAATGGGATCCGCAGCTCTGCCAGTGGTTTGGGATCCCGATGCGCTGGCTGCCACAGATCCGCCCCAGCGTAGGCATTGTCGGCTATACCACCCCCGAACTTTTGGGGGCCGCCATTCCCATTGCTGCTATTTTCGGGGATCAGCAGGCGGCTCTGTTTGCCCACGGCTGCGACCGACCGGGATTGATGAAATGCACCTACGGCACGGGCTCCTTCCTGGTGGCCCATACGGGTTCAGCCATTGCCCGTTCCCAACACCGTTTGCTCTCCACCCTGGCCTGGACCAGCCCCTCACAACCGGCCGGCTATGCCCTAGAGGGCAGCATGTTCACCAGTGGTGCCTGCATTCAATGGCTGCGAGATGGCCTGCAGATTATTCACTCCGCCGACGAAACGGCCGCCCTCGCCCAGGAACTGCCCGATAACGGGGGCCTCTACTTTGTCCCCGCCCTCAGTGGTTTGGGAGCTCCCCATTGGGATATGTCAGCCCGTGGCGCCTTCTTCGGTCTCACCGCCGGGAGCCGCCGGGAGCACTTGGTGCGGGCGGTTTTGGAATCGATTGCCTATCAGGTGAAGGAAGTGGTGGATGCCGTTGCCCAGGATATGGGATCCCCGGTGCAACGTCTGAAAGTAGATGGAGGCGCCTGTCGCAATGACTTTCTGATGCAATGGCAGGCGAATGTCCTGGGGATCCCGGTGGAACGCCCACAACTGTTGGATGCAACGGCCCAAGGGGCTGCTTTTGCTGCGGGTCTAGCTGTCGGCCTTTGGGAAGATTACTCGGCGCTGGTAGCAGCACGGCCCTTGGATCGCATTTTTGAGCCCGATGAGAACAGCACCTTAGCCCAAGCCTGCTTTCACACCTGGAAAACCGCTGTGGCCCGGGCTAAGCATTGGCCGGAGTTGAGCAACAACTAGTCGTTCCAGTGGTGCTTTTCGATCCAGTCCATCAGCTCCCAATCGGAATGGGTGCAGAGACGGTCGCCGGTGATCGGGTCTTGGGCATACCACCAGACAATGCCGTTGCCATCCACCCACTGACGCACCCGCAGTTCATCGCGGGCCGTCAACACTTCTTTCAGGCGTTCCCAAACGTGGCGCAACCCTTTGAGCAGCGCCGGAGAAGACTGATCCCCCCTGCCGTATTCGGCAGCCAGTTGCCGTTGTTCTTGTTCAAGCAACTCCACCAAGCGGGTGTTGTTGGCTGCCTTGGCCGCTTCCAAACGATGGGCCAGAGAGGCAGCGATGTTTTGTTGATGACGGTCAAGGAGATTCACTCCGGTCATTTCGGCGGCTGCGTTCATAAGGATGCTCCACATCAATACCTCTACAAGATCAATCCTAACGTAAATTCTGTAGCAATCGCTACGGAAAATAACAGAATCGTCTTGATTGCAATAGTCACATATCGGTTATGCCGGATGTGAAAGTGTCGGGTCAGCTCTGTTTATCTCCGTCCTGTTTGTCTCCGTCCTGTTCTCCTTGTCAGCCCCCATAATTCCGCATGGGGTATAACAGACTAGCCCCAGAGGGGGTAATTCCGACAAGGTTGCAAGCAGGTGGAGGTGGGGAGTGCGGCAATTCCTGGGTTGGCTTGGGGTTGGGTTGGTTCTTTGGGGGGCGCGAGCGGTAGCCGGCCCTCTGCCAGAAGCGGTTTGGGGGAATCCCACCTGTGGCTTTCCAGAAGCAGAACGACTGGAGAAACAACAGCTTCTAGAAGCCGGCCCCACCGATCCCCAAGCTGCCGAGCGCTATCGGGCCTTGATCGGATCCCATGCCCGGCAATTGCAAGCTTGCCGAGCGCAAACTTGGCCCCAAACCCAGGCGGTGTGGTTGCGACTCTACGATACCGATGCGCTGCCGGAGGTGCTGGATGAGGTTTTGGATCGAATTGTAAATCGAGGCTACAACCAAGTTTTTGTCGAAACCTTTTACGATGGGCGGGTGCTCTTGCCGGAGACGGATAACCCTACCCCTTGGCGCTCGGTGATGCAAGAGGCGGTGGCTGCCGGGATTCTGCCTGCGGATACGGACTTGTTGGCGCAGGTGATTGCCAAAGGCCACGAACGCGGACTTCAGGTGCATGCTTGGATGTTCGCCCTCAATTTTGGCTACAGCTACAGCGAACGCAGCGAACGTGCCCCTCTTTTGGCCCGCAACGGCCTCGGGGAAACCAGCATTGCCCAAGCCCGTTTTGACCCCAGCCTGTTGATCGATGGGCAAGCCTTTTACGAAGATGCCTACGAAACCGAGCACCTGTTCGTGGATCCCTATCATCCCCAGGCCAGAAAGGATCTAATCACCGCTATCACCGCCATTTTGGCCCGCCAACCGGACGGGATCCTGCTCGACTACATTCGCTACCCAACTGCCGTGGGAGCCGACAAATGGGTTAGTCACCCCCATGAGCTTTGGATCCACTCAGAGGCCAGCCGCACAGCTCTACTGAACCGCATGCCCAACCGTCGAGAACGGGAGTTAATGCATCGCTATTTGCAAAGTGGTTTCTTATCTGCCGCCGATGTTGCCCAGGTGGATAGCCAGTATGCGGATGAGCCTCTGCCCTCGGTGATGGATCGCTTTCGCACCCATGCCCGTCGCGCCCGTCGCTATCAGGCCCAGTTTTGGCAACAGGCTGTAGACCATGCCCAGCAGGGGGTGATCGACTTTTTGGCTACTGTGGCAGACCCTGTGCAATCCGAAGGGATCCCTGTGGCGGCTGTCTTTTTTCCGGGGGGGAACCGCATTCAAAATGGTGCCTACGATGCCAAGCTACAACCTTGGGATCGCTTTCCAGCAGGGATTGAGCGTCACCCGATGAGCTATGCCACCTGTGGGGAAGATCGCGCTGATTGTGTGGTCGATCAGGTGGGGGAGGTGATCGCCAATACCCCGGTCGGAACTCCTGTTTGCCCGATTTTGGCCGGCACCTGGGGACAGGCCTTTGGGGGCCACGCCAGCCTAGAAGTTCAAATGCAAGCATTGGAAGCTGCGCATCCGCAGTTGCAGTGTGTGAGCCATTTTGTCTATTCCTGGATGGAGCCAGACTCGGATCGAGATCGCAAGTTCCGCCTACAAAGCCAAACTCGGCGGCTGTAGTGTCCTCAGAACAGAGCAGACGAGAGCGAAAAATCGGGTACAGCCCTTTACGCCTAGGGCACGCTGGCGCGTTCGCCCATGGCGGCCCATAGGGCACCGCTAGTTACATGTAACAACCGTGGAAGTTGAGATCCACCCCCTAGGGCTAAAGAAGCACAAGCCCTGCCGTAGAAAACCCGCGTAAGGGCTGTAGCGTCACTTCGGATCCCTGGGATCGCTTTGACCGAAGTTGTGCGTCAAATTAGATCAAAGTTAGAAATGTTGGAAAGCTTGTTGACGACTGAGGGGCTGCCCATCTCCCAACCAAACGGTTCCGCCCGGATCCCAGCCGGTTACTTCGCCAATGCAAACTGCGCCCGGCAACTTCGCCAACAGATGCTTGGCCACCACTGCATCGGCACTAAACAACAGCTCAAAATCTTCCCCCCCGTACAGCGCCCACTCCAAGGCTTGCGCCGGGAAGGCCCGCCTCAAGGCGGCAGAAATCGGGATCCGCTCCACCTCGATCCTCGCCTCCACTCCACTGGCCTGACACAGTTGCACCAGCGCATCCGCCAAGCCATCGCTGGTATCCATGCCTGCAAGGCGCAGCGGCTCGGGGATCCCTTGCAGAACCGGTAAACAATCCAGTCGCGGGCGCGGGTATTGATGGGCCCGGATCAGCCACTCTCGCTCTGCCGCGGCCACTGCAGATCCTTGCTCGGGATGAAGGAGGAGTTCCAGACCTGCTCGTGCATCGCCATGCGGCCCGGTTACCACCAGCCAATCCCCCGGTTGAGCCAGCTGGCGTTGAATGACCCGTCCTGGCTGCACTTCTCCCAACGCTGTAATCGCCACAAAGCGGTGGGGAGAGCGACACAGATCCCCCCCCACCAACGGGGATCCCCAGTCAGAACTACAGGCTTGCATCCCCTGATAAAGCTCCTCCACCCAAGCAATCGGGGTAGACCCGGGCAACCCCAGACCGATCACCAACGCCTGAGGACGGGATCCCATCGCGGCCAAATCCGACAAATTCGCGGCCACCGCTCGCCACCCCACAGCATGGGGGGGAGTGGTTATATCGCTGAAATGTACCCCGTCCACCAACACATCGGTGGTCACGACCAGTTGCCCACCGGGAGCCTCCAACACTGCTGCATCATCCCCCACCACCTGCGCCGGACAATAGCGCTGCACGATTTGCAGCAACCCCGCCTCGCCAATCTCTGAGATCTGTCGGGGTGAAGAAGCACTGTTTTGCAGGGGAGAACCGTCGGAAAGATTGGAGGACAAAGGGGCCTTTTTGGGGATGAACGAAGATGGAAGATTCAGTCAGGATATCCAACCCTCTGGATGGCTCTAGAGTGCCATGGAAAAGCCCTTACTCAGCCGAACGCCGTCCGATCACCGCATAAAAGGGATCCCCGCCCCCACCCCCCAAAAAACTGACCCAACTGAGAGGGGCAACCCGTTGGATCACCTTGACCACCTCAAATCCCGGCACGGAGCCAAAATAGCGTTTCACCAACTGCACACGTTCTGCCTCAGAGCCATCCCGCCAAGCCTGGATCGCCTTCTGGAAAAACATACGATTGGAAAAGCTGACGATGAAAAGACCTTGGGGTTTCAGGACTCGGCACACCTCCGCAAACACCTGCTCCGGCTGCTGCAGGTATTGCACCGAAACGGTATTCAACACCGCATCAAAGGAGCGATCGGGAAAAGGCAAGGTCGGGTTTTGGTTAAGATTTTGCACAAAGAAGTGGTTAAGCCGTGGGTTCGCCGCCAGTTCTTCGCGGTTCATGCCGTGCCCTTCCACGTGAGCAAAGGTCATTTCCGGCGGCAGGTGGGAGACCCAACTGCTCATCAGATCCAAAATCCGGGTCTGGGGCTGCAAGTGCTCCCGATACAGATCCGTGAGCTGCCCGATGAACCCAGAATCCACATGGGTCACGAAGCGGGGATAGTCGTAAAAGAGGGTGTCATCACTGGGATCCAGCTTGGAGCGCTGCCAATCATTCAGGAGCATCGTTGTCGGCAAAATCTGTTTCAAAGCTTAATCAAACCTAACATTCTGGAACCCTACGTGAGGGGGGAGGCGTGATAACTTAGCAGAGCGATTGTGGCAATCTTGCGAGGAACCCCTTACCGTGATGTCTGCTTCCTACTCTTCTTCAGCGGCTCTTACCTCCTCTACCTCCGGCCTGCGCGAGTATGTGACCGAACTGCAGCTCCATATGGCTCTACAAGCCCGTAGCCTCACCCCTTCTTTGAGCTTGTCTCCCAACACCGATAGCCGTCTGGCCATGTTGCAGCAGGCGCAAGCAGACATGGAAAAATCCGCCTCCCGTCAATGGCTTTAAGGGGCGCTGTCTAAGTTTGAATCCAAGTTTGAATCATTGACCTAGGCCTGCATAGCGGCGGTTCCTCTGCCTTGAGTCGGAGGGATCCCTACTGGGGCCTTTGCCGAATCAAGAACCGAATTTCCTCCAGCAGGATCTCGAAGCGTTGGTCAGATTCGACTTGACGTTGCTGCAGTTCTGTCATCCTCTGCCGGAATTCCGCCTGCTCTCGTTGGTCTTGAAGCCTTTGTTGTTCTAGGGCTGCAATGCGAGCATCTTGGCGCTCCTGTAGGATACCCAGCGTTTGCAGGAGAACCTCTTGTCGGTTTTGCAAGGCTCGCATCGCTTCAATGGATTGGGTGACGGTTTCCGCCCACTCAGAAAAATGAGCCAAATCAGAACGGGTCTCGCTGGTGAGCTGAATTAAGTTTTGGATGGCCTCTTCCAGCGTGTTGGTTTTCTCCACCAATCGGTCGATGGCTTGGCTGTTGCGAGTGGTTTGCTCTGCCAGCCGGTCAATAGCCTGTTCATTTCTGGCAGACTGTTCTGCCAATCGGTCGATGGCTTGGTCACGCCTTACGGACTGTTCCGCCATCTGGAGCAAAAGGGTTTCCACTCGGTTGAGCCGATCTTCCTGGGTCGTCATCTCCTGCCCCACCTCTGCGTGTAGGTATTCTCAAGCCAAGCTCTTGCGCAACACCCTCTGCACCAGCAAGACCGACACCACCACAAATCCCGCCAATAGGCCCAGGGATCCCGCCAGGGTGAGATCTCCCCAAGGAGCCTGCAAAACCACATCCGCAAAACTCCAGTCATTGCTGCGATAAAGATGGCGAATCGGCTCGATGGCAAAGGTAAGCGGATTAAGGCTAGCCACCCAACGCAACCAAAGGGGCATAAAACTCAAGGGGGCCAAAGCCGTACTGGAAAAGATCAGGGGCAAGTTCAGTAGAAAGATCAGGGCCAACAACTGCTGATGCCCCGGCATGGCAAAGGCCAATCCCAAACTCAGGGCCGTAAAGCCCAACACCAACAAGCCCACAATCAGGGCCACCACCGCCAACCCTGGCCCATTCGGGATCCCGGCGCCAAAGGCATAATCTGCCCCCACGATCACCGCGGTCTGCACCAAGGCCAAGCTGACGATAAACAGGCTAGAGGCAAGAACAATGGAAAAGCGGGAGGTGAGGGGAGCCACCAACAATCGATTCAAAAAGCCAAATTCCCGGTCGAAAATGACCGGCACTCCTGCATTTAGGGCTCCACCAAAGGCCGTAAATACGATCACCCCCGCCCCCAAAAACTGAGTGTAGTTTTGCCCCGCCCCGAAAATACCCGCAGGTGCATTCTGAAACAGGGCCCCAAACAGAATCAACCAAAGCAAGGGTTGAATAATCCCCACCAAAAGGGTGGTGGGTCGGCGCTTCAGTTGAATAAACCAGCGGCGGGTGAGGGCGAAGGTCTCCTGCCAAAAGTCGGCGGTCAAGAACGGGATCCGACTGGACTGAATCTGGGAAGCAGTGGCGGTCATGCAAAGGCTCCTGCAAAGTGATGGAAATCGTTGGGAAAGAAGGTTACTTTTTCTTTTTGCCGGTGGCGGCTTCGGCAGCAGCTAGCTCCGCATCCAGAAGGGTTTGGCCGGTTGCCGCCAAGTACACATCATCCAGACTGGGGCGGGATTGGGTGCTGCTGAACAGCTCCAGTCCATGGGCTTGCAAATGGCTGCGAATTTTACCCAAGGGATCCTCCCCGTTGCTCTGCACCACCAAATTGAGGGCGTTGCCCTGGGCGCTGTTGATCAGCACCTGTTGCACAAAGGGCAGGGATCCCAGCAGTGCCGCCCCCCGCTCGGCCAGCTCTTTGGGGGCAAATTCCTGCAGCTTAACGGTAATGCGCTCTCCCCCTACCCGTGCTTTTAGCTCCTCGGGGGTGCCTTCGGCGATCACGGTGCCCCGGTCGATAATGGCCACCCGATCCGCCAGCAAATCAATCTCCTCCAGGTAGTGGCTGCTCAGCAACACCGTAATGCCCATATTCTTTAACTGTCGCAGAAAGTCCCAAATTACGAGGCGACTTTGAATATCCAACCCCACCGTCGGCTCATCCAACACCAGCACCTGCGGCTGATGCAACAGGCCTGCCGCCAGATCCAGCCGTTTGCGCAGCCCTCCAGAATAGGTGCCGGTGCGCTCATCTGCCCGATCCGTTAGATCCAACAACTGCAGCACCGTGGCGATCCGCTCTTGGGCCAAGGGGCGGGGCATGTGGTAGAGGTCTGCCTGCAATTGCAGCAGCTCTCGGCCCGTCAACACCTTATCCAGAGCCACTTCTTGGGCGACAAAGCCCAATTTTTCTCGAACCGCTTTGGGGTTCTCTTGAACTGGGATCCCGCACACCTCCACCTGGCCCGCATCCGGACGCAGCAGGGTACAAATGCAGTGCAGTGTAGTGGTTTTGCCCGCTCCGTTGGGGCCGAGAATGCCGTAGATTTGACCGGATCCCACCTGAAAAGATACATCTACCACCGCCGGGGTGGAGCCATAGCGTTTTTGCAACTGTTGCACCAAGACCGCAGGAGTATCTGACATAACCATCCCGTTTCGCTCCCTCTAGGCTATCAAGCTTGCTCAGAAGACGAGAGGTAGAGATCGCCCCAAGTCCTTGCTCCATATTCCGCCTGAGGGGAGGTGCGATTTCCCGACAGGGCTCTACACTTGGGGGGGTGGGGGTGAGCAGGGCAACATGAAGCGAGTGGCCAGTGTGGGGGAGCTGTTGCGGCAGTATGCGGCAGGGCAACGGGATTTTGATGGCATCGATTTGTCCCGGGGAGATTTGCGATCCTTGCGCCTCTGGCATGTGCGGTTGCGGCAGGCGTTGCTCTGTCGGGCCAGACTCGGGCGCGCCAGCCTGATGGGGGGCGATCTCAGTTTCGCCGATTTGAAATTTGGGGATCTGCGCCAAACCCAGTTACACGGGGCACTGCTCTCGGGAGCCGATTTGCGCTTTGCCGATTTGCGAGGATCCCGGCTGTGGCGGACCTGTTTGCGGGGGGCCAACCTACGCGGAGCCCGTTTTGAGGAAGCTCTGCTGCAGGGGACACTTTTGCAGGGGGCGGATCTGCGGGGGGCCGATTTACACCAGGTGGATTTGCGCTTTACAGAGCTGGAGGGGGCCTATTTTGACGAGCGCACCCGTTTCCCGCCGGATTTTGATCCCCTTTGGGCCGGAATGCAGCTGTATGTTCCCCCCTCAACGGCTGGGGATGGGGATCCTTCTCCGAGGGGATGAGCCCCCTAGCCTCTGACGGAAGGAGCCGCGGGGGAGCGCAGTAGGGTCTGCTCGCCGTAGCGCATCATCATTTCCAAGGCCGTGAGACGGTTGCCCCAAACCTCGACTCGATAGGGGTTTTGTAGAGACTTCACCCGCATCCAAGTGCTGAGGTTTTCCCGCAGGTGACCCAGCTGTTGACGAGCTTTGGCCAGAGACTCAAGACTGGGATCCGCCACCAAAGCCGCCAGGGATCCCTCCACCCGTTCGATCTGCTCCATCCATTGGCTTCGTTCCGGCTCCAAAAGCCGCAGTTGCCCTTGCTCGCTTAAGAACATCCATTCTTGCCGTAGGCTTTGAAAGCGATCCTGAATCGCCCCGAAGGGATCCCGGTGGGGAATGCGGGGGGAGGCAATGGCGGAGCGGCTGAGAATTTGTTCCAGCTCGGGGGTAAGTTGGCGCACCGCGAACAGGGCAAAACCCCCGGTGGGCAGATCCCGCACCACCTGCATCTGGTCCAAAAATTCAACGGCGGGCAGGTTCAACAAATTCAGGCTGGGCAAAAACAGCACCGAGGAGCGGCTGACGATCTCCAGGTTCGGCTGCACCAGTTGGGCCAGACGTCGGGTGTTGCCCGCATAGGTGAGGGGGATCAACAAATCCAGTTCCCCCGCTTGGATCCACTCTTCCCAGTCCTGTTGTAGCTTTTGCAGCCGCTCGTTTTTGGGCAGGGCATAGACGGCTGCCGAGAGGATCACCTGCGGATTAAGAGAGCGGGCAGTGCGGGCGATGGACTCCACCACCTCGTTCACCTGCTGGGTGCGGTAGCGGGTCCACAACTGCCAGAGGGAGCGATCCGTCAAGGGATCCAACTCCAGCGGATCCACGCCGGAGAGCTGCTGAAACCCTTGTCGGGCTGCCCGGCCAAAGCCAAACACATTGCGGCTGGGGGCATTTTGAAAGGGATAGCGGATGTAGTCGAGGTGGATCCCGTCCACCCGGTAATCCTGCACCAGTTCGCGGGTGAGGGCGAGCAAATAGCTGCGCACCTGCGGATTGGCGGGATCCAGCCAGGTTTCCGGTTGTCCACGGGGGAAAAGATTGCCCCGCTTGTCCACATTGGCCCAATCGGGGTGGGCAGTTAAGACGGGGCCGATGTAATCCTGGGGCAGATTGATCTCCGGCAGGATGTTGTGGCGGATATTGCCCACCGCAAAGGTCCAGATCCAGGCGTGTAGCTCCATACCCCGTTCGTGAGCCAGGCGCACAGCAGCCCGCAAGGGATCCCAGCCGCGGGTGAGGGGGTTTTGTTGGGGGGCAACGCGGCTGGGGTGAATGGCAAAGCCGGCGTTCATCGTCTCAAAAAAGACGGTATTGATGCCCGCCTGGGCCAAGCGATCGAAAATCTGCGCCAGTCCGGTTTCGGAGCGCGACTCGACAATGGTGCCCCGATCCAGCCAAATGGCCCGCACTTCCGACAAAGCGGTCAACCGATCCACCGGGTAGTTGGCCCACAGATCCGCCCGCGCCTGTTCAAACGCTTGACGGGCCTGCACGTATTGCCCTGCCTCCACCCAGGCGGGTAGCTGCCGTAACACCGTGCGGGCTTGCTCCAAAATCCGGTCGTACTCTTGGGTGTCGGCCCCACCTTGGATGGCCCGGGTGAGCAACAGGGATCCCTCCACTCGGCCCAACAACCCTCCCAACTCCTGGCGCATCGCCAGCAGCTCGAAGGTATTGATCGGCAGAGATGAGGGAGCCGCCACCGTTTCAGGCAGGGCAGCGGCTCCCCCTTGGGCGCGCCTGAGAGCCGCCCGCAACCACTGCTGATCCAACTGGGCCGTCTCATCGGGAAATTCTCCCCAACGCCAACCCAAATACACACTTTGGCGGCTGGCGATCACTGCGTAGGCCTCTCCCCCCACCCCTTCCCAGGTGGCGATCAGACGACTTTCTCTGCCCGTGGGCAACAGTGCCCCCCCGGCAACCGCATCATCGGCATTGACACTGCGGGCCCATTCTCCGGCAAACCCCGTCAGACGCACAGCACTGGCCAGCGGAATATCCCCGCTCCAGTAGGCGCCGATTAAGGTACGCAGCGGCTCGCGGGCTTCCGCCGGAATGTCCAACGGGCCACTGAGGATCACTTGGCCTCCATCCCGTTGCATCCATTCGCTTAGGGCGGTGGCTTGGGCGGTCGTGAGGCGATTCACGTTGGGCAAAAAGACCGTGCTGCGCCCCTGCAAACCCACCGGATTGAGCTGGTCGATCACCTGGTAAGCCAAGCCGCTGCGCTGCAGTTGCCGCTCAATATTGGCCCAGTTTTGCCCCGGCAACCGTACCACCGTCAGATCAGCCCTTTGGCCATGGGCAACCGGGGATCCCATCCAAACCAGCAACCCCATCAGAAGGAAGCCCAGGCCAACCCACAGGGGCTTGAGGGTTACCGCCCAAAAGCGTCGCCCAGACATGGGTACTGCTCTAGACCAACCCGTTCTCAGCATTGGATCCCCCTTTGAAGTGTGTTCGGTAGGGGTGCGGATGTTGAATCAACATTGCCCAGACCATTCAAAACGATGTCGAGCCCATTTTCAAAGGGATCCCCCGACGAGCCCACAACCCCCTCAGGGGGTAATCTGAAACTCTAGGTTATAGGCCTGTAGCAAGTTCACCGTTTCATGATCGGTGATGTTGGTGTCGGAAAGCTCCAAATTGTAAAAATCGATGAACTCTTCGTGGTCGAAATAGGGGCCGGCGTGCCAGGTGCCCATTTCCAGCTTGATGAACCGATCCCCCGGCACCCGAAAGGCCTGGATTTGATCCACGTGCAGCTCGTCTGCGGGCGGCGCAACGCCGATAAACCACTCCTTCCCATTCAGGGATCCCAAACACTGGGTGCAATGGGCATGATGGGTGATTTGGGTGAATTTGAGGCCACGGCGGGGCAAGCGCATGAGGTAAAACCGGGGCTGGCCCTGATCTAGCGAAAGCTGGGCATCTTGGCCGTCGAAGGGTTTGTGGTCAGGGATGGGGCAGATCACCTGGCCGTAGGGAGCAAAGTTTTCCGCTTCGATCAACTGGGCCTTCAGTTGTCGCAGTTGGCTGGTCACCATTCTCTATTTCCTCTTCCTCTAAGCTCAGCACACCGACGGCGACTCACATCTTATCAGGCATCTTCCAAGGGTCGCCTAGCGTTTTGTAGGAATAAAGGCTCCCTGACTCTGCCCAATTCGAAAGGAGGAAATGGTTAGAGTGGTGAATAAACTGCCAATTGTGACCGTCCATCCCTGCCGGTGACCGTCATGGCGATGCGATCAGATTTGAAAGGACTGCGCATTTCTTCGGCTCAAGTGGAGAGTCTGACCCAGGTGCGGGTTGGCTGGTTGTTGCGGCCCGGCTCCGGTCGCCGCTTTTGGGATCGGATTTGGGGCTTTTCGGCCTTCTGGGATCCCTTGCGCATTCTGCTGGTGGTGGATCTGCTCTGTCGATGGTTGGTCTGGAATGGATCCCTGTTAACGTTGCTGGGCCGGATGGTGGTTCCGGGGCTGCGTTCCGTGACCTGGGGAGCTTTTGCCCTGGAATGGGGAATCTTTGTGGCTCTGGCCGCGTTGCACCAAGCCTTTTGGGTGTTCCGCAGTCGCCGCATGCCCCTGCTGTTGAAGTTACTGGAGGAAGTGGATCGCTACAATGATTTGATCCAAGCCATTCAGATCAACGATGAACTGGAGGAAGCAGGCAATCTAACGGTGCAGCTGAGCCACCGCACCCAGATAATCGAGGGGTTGAAACTCACCCGGGCGGATTTAATCCGCGCCCTGAAAACTGAGCGCATCTTGCGCCAAAACCAAGCCTTTATCGAGACCAAAAGCGAACTCTTCGCCAGCAACCTTGCCACCCTCACGGCCCTACAGGTAAGCGAACAGGCCGGCGAGCAAGGCCGCCTTTTGGAGGCTGCCCTACAAATTGCCCTGGATGTGCGGGCAGAAATGCGTAAGCTTCAGGAGGGAGCCTAGCTCAGGCAGGGATCCCATTGGATCAGGCGCCCCCTCGCCCAGCAAATTCACCAGCCAAGCTTGCCATACTGGAAAGAGCTCCTGCTTTCTGGACCCGTGCGCAAACGAGTCACCCTGATTTTTCCCCGTCATTTGGTCAATGTGCCCCTAACCTATCGCTTGGCCAAAGATTTCGACGTGGCCGCCAATATCATGCGCGCTCGGGTAGCCCCGGACGAAGTAGGTACCTTGGTGGTGGAACTCTCGGGAGATATCGACCAAGTGGAAGCAGGGCTGGAATGGGCCCAGTCTTTGGGGATCGAGGTGGCGGAACGGGCCAAAGAAATTCAGATCGACCCAGATGTGTGTGTGGATTGCGGACTGTGTACAGGGGTGTGCCCAACGGAAGCCCTGAGGATCTCTGCTCCTGACTGGAAACTGGAGTTTCTACGCAACCGCTGTGTTATGTGCGAGCAGTGCATACCCACCTGTCCTGTTGGAGCCATCAGCACCAGCTTGTGAAGCGTTTGTCGGGTTGCAGGCCCCCAAGCTGACAAATTCCTTTACAATTAAAGTCGAATGAGCTCGAATGCGATCGAACCCTAAAATGGCATTCAGCTTAAGCCAGGTACTCTCGAGGCGAAACCACCATGACCTCCACCTCACTGCTGATCCTGCTGACTTACACCGGTTTGGCGGGTCTCTATTTGTTGGTGCTGCCACTGTTGTCTTTGCTGTACGTGGATAAGCGCTGGACTTCGGGCAGTGCCTGGGAAAAGGTGTTGATGTTTTTCTTGGTGCTGTTTTTCTTCCCCGGCATGGTGCTCTTGGCTCCCTTTATGACCTTTCGCCCCAAGCCCCGTTCCCTCTAAACTGGGTCACTCTGAGCCATGCGCAGACTGGATGTTCTCAGCTTAGGTCTGGCAGTGTTGCTAGGAGGAGGACTCCTGTACGGGGCGTTGCTCTGGGCCGGCTTGGAGACAGATTCGGCCCAGAAAGTGTCGAGCATGGTATTTTTGCTGGCCTGCCTAGGGTGGACTTTTGGCTACTTAGGGCGGGTACTGCGAGGGGAAATGGCTCTGAAAACTCAGCGGGCCAGATTTGAAGCCCAGCAGATGCAAGAACACATTGAGGCCCTGTCGCCCGAAGCATGGCAGGCTCTGGAGCTGGAATTAGCAGCTGACCACGATGAAAAGCATGGTGAAAAGGAAGAAATCCCTGGCTCAATTGAGCGAGAATCCAGGTGACGTCTCCCCGGCGCCGGCTCTGTAAGTGCAGCCCAGGATCTCTTCGCACTTCACAGAGGTTAACGCCTCCTACAACGCGGGGCCGAGGAAACTGCTGGGGTTTGGGTCAAAGTCCCTTCACCGTGGGACAAGGAAAGTGGCCTCTGGGGTGTTACTTGTATAACTAATCACTATTTCCCCTTTTGGAAGATGATAACTTGCAGCTACTTGAAAGTTTCGATACACACTGGGCTATAAAGTGGTACAAGCTTTCGCTTCTCCTTCTATTCACTCATCCGTATCCACTGTGACCAAAACCGTACTGGTGGCTCAGGGTCAGCCTTTGCAGGTGCAGCTGTGGAGGTTGGTACTGGAATCTCAGCGTCATTCGGTATTGCTGACCTCCCCCCACGCGGATTTGTTGGAGGTGGCAACCGCTCAGCCGCTGGACTTGATGGTGGTGGATATGACGACGGGGCTGTTTAACCCCTATGCCTTTTGTCGAGATTGCCACAGTCAGCTGCCCAACACTCCCGTGATTCTGACCCATCACCCTCGTCGCCACATTGAACCGGCGGAACGGCGTTGGGCAATCTATCAAGGGGCGGCGGAGGTCATTCCCGGTCTGGCGGAGGCCAGCGACATCCTCGATTCCCTCCATCGCATCTACCAGGCGGCAAAGTGGTCTTTGCCCATCGACATAGAAGCTCTCTACACTGTTCTCGAGCAAACGGGCTTGCTACCCGGGGAGGCCAATTCTGTGTCCTCGGCTCCCCCACAACCGATCTCCCCGTCCCCCACAAACCCTGAACAACCCATCGCAACAGAAGTAAGCCAAGAGCAAAAAGTCTCGACCCCACAGGTGAAGTACCGGTTGATGTATCGGGGACGACCCGTCAATTGAGGCAACTACCGGCAGCGACCGAGGAAGGGTGCGGGAAACCGGATCCCTTGCTTGCGGGGGATGAGCTAGCCTACTGATGAGCTGGCCCGGTGAGGTGTGGTTTCTGGGTGGGTCTGGGCTAGCATAACTCAAGAAAAACTCAGGGAAAGCCCTAGGGCGGCTTAGCAGCGTCGGTGGGCAGGCGATGTACGGATTGTTGTGTAGGAAGGCAGAGTAAAGATGCGGTTTGAGCAGCCCAAGACCTACTCCATCTCTCTAACTGGCTGGGGGTTCTGGCTGGGATCCCTGGCGTTGGCAGCTTTGTTAACCAGCATCGGTCTGGGGTGGCTGGTGACCGGGTTGGTGGCTTTGTTGCTGTTTTTACTGTCTTTGCCTGTACTGGTGCTGCTGGCCTTTCGTTGGTGGGCACGCCGTTGGATCACCACCGATCACTGTCCGGTCTGTGGGTCAGAATCTCAAGCGGTGGAAGGAACCCGTTTTCTTTGCCCAGACTGTGGAGAACCTCTGTTCGTTGCAGATGGGCGTTTTTACCGGCAAACCCCTCCCGGTACCATCGAGGTGGAACCTTTGGAAGACAGTGGCTGGGAATTGATGAGCTAAGGGATCCGCCTTCTCGGGTCAGTCAACCTTGTTTTTCGGCTTTTTTAGAGGATATTCCGGTGAATCGATATTTTCGGGGCTGGCTGAGTAGGCGGCTGGTTTCGGTCTGGGTTGGGCTGGTACCGGCGGCGATCCTGTTGGGGTTGGGTGTACCCTACTTTTCTCCGGTGGCTGCGACGGGATCCCTACAGCCGCAAGTGGAGACCTACTTGGCTCAGTTGGCCAGTCGCGGCTTTCCGCGTACCGCTCAGGGGGTTTGGCTTCAGAAGGGCGACCAGGTTTTGGCCCAACATCAGGGATCCACTCCCCTGCCGGCGGCTTCCCTGACGAAGGTGGCAACCACGCTGGCCACATTGCAGCAATTTGGTCCACAACATCGGTTTGTCACCCATTTCTTCACAACAGGCTCGCTAGCCGCGGACGGTGTTTTGCAGGGGGATTTGTGGGTTCTGGGGGGGGAAGATCCCTTGTTTGTCTGGGAAGAGGCCTTCTCCGTCGGCAATTTGCTCAATGCTCAGGGGATCCGACAGGTGCGTGGGGATCTGGTCTTGGCGGGCCGCTTTTACATGAATTTTTTCCCGGATGTGGCCCGCTCTGGGGCCCTATTGCAACAGGGGTTGGATGCGCGTCGCTGGCCGCCAGAAGCAGAAGCGCAATTTCAAACTTTGCCCCCTGGTACCCCTCGGCCTGAGGTACAGATTTTGGGATCCGTGCGGATTGCGGCAGGGATCCCAGCGGGTGGGCAGGTTTTGGTTAGGCATGAGTCGCCCCCACTGATTCACCTGCTGAAGCTGATGAACCTCTACAGCAACAACCTGATGGCGGATATGTTGGCCGATGCAGTGGGGGGAGCAGTCCAGGTTGCCCAAATCAGTCAGGCCATGACCGGGATCCCTGCGGAAGAACTGCAGCTGATCAATGGTTCAGGATTGGGGGTAGAGAATCAGATTTCCCCAAGGGGCAATGTCGCTTTGTTTCAGGCAATTCAAGCCCTTTTAAGGGAACAGGATTTATCCCTTGCAGATGCCTTTGCCATTGTGGGACAAGATGTAGGTGTATTGGAACGGCGGCTTTTGCCCGCAATGTTGATCGCCAAGTCTGGCACCTTAAATGCCGTCAGCACACTGGCCGGTGTGTTGCCCACTCAACAGGGAGACATTTGGTTTGCCTTAATGAATGGAGGCACCGATCTGGTTGGGTTTCGCACTCAACAGGGGCAATTTTTAAGCCAACTCCAAGCCCAGCAGGGGGCCCCCACCCGTTTACCCAGCCAATGGATCCCAAAATCTCTAGACATCCAATCCCGCACAGAATGGGTAGGTTGGTAAAGGCTGAATCGATCTCATCATCGACCATCATATGGTAACGGGCGACTCCACATAAATCGTAGGATCCTGCAAGAAGAATTGGATCCCAAACTTGGCCAGCTTTTTAGAGATTTTCTCATTGGCTAATTCCAACAGTCGTTTGCGCAACTGAATTGAGTTTTCATTAGAGCCAAGGATAAAAAAGGTGATTCTGGCGCGAGTGATGTGTTCCTCCGCATTTTTTAGCAAAGCAATCTGGGTACTGCCCGGATCGATTCCGAACAAAGAATTGGTCTCTTCTGAGATCACCTGTTTTACCAGTGCCGCATCTTGATCCTCTAGAGGCTTCAGGAAATCTAAATACAACAGTACCATCACCTTCTTGGCCATGGTCAGATTTTCAATCTCAGCATTTACCAGGTTGGAGTTGGGCACAATCATCAAGGTACTCTTAGCTGCAGTGCGAATTTTGGTGGAGCGTAAGCCAATCGACTCGATACGGCCAATTTGTCCATTCGCCATGCGAATATAGTCTCCAGGGCCAAAAGGGCGATCCAAATAGAGAACAATGGTACTCAGAAATTGCTCAATAATTTTTTGAGCAGCAAAAGCAACAGCCAAACCGCCAATTCCCAAACTGGTTAGAAGCCCTACCAAATTAAATTGCTGAGTTTGCGCAAAGATAAATATAGAAAAGATGATGATCACAGCATTAACAATCGTTTCAATTACCAGCACAAACTCATCGACCTCTAACCCGAATTTGCGAATTAGATCGATGCCATAAAGCCGCACTACCTCTCGGAATCCACGCGATAGCAACCAGGCCAAGCTAATAATCAGAGTTAAGTCGAGCCAAGGTCTTAGCAACCCAAACAGCGTGGAATAAGGCCGCAAAATATTCGAAGAAGCATGGAGGAGCAGGATTGTACCGGCCATCTGCTGGGCTTCTCGTAGAGGGGCCAAGATTCTTTCTAGGATGGTAAAGGCTTTCGATGAGCTAAATCGACGAACGAGGGCGATCAAAATAGATGGAGTGCTGTACCCTACCAGAAGGGACAGGGTGACCAAGCCCAGGAAAATCGGCAAGCGAGGCACAGGATCGGGATCCAACCCCCAATTCAAGGCAACACTGAGCCGGTAAAGCCACTGGCGCGTGAGAGGAAATAGCCGAATCACATAAGCTACTGTCACCAGCCACAAACCCAGCCGACTCAAGAAAACCACCAAGGCCAATAGGGGTTGCGAGGATCCCGACTCTCGACTCCAACGGCGGTGCAGCCAACCCAACACACCATGTATGAGGGTAGCGACGCCAACAGCAATACCAGATCGGATCCCGGCGTTTTGTAAATACTCTGGGCTGCGTTGGGATTGTGCTTCTGCCAGAGCGCTTTCTAAAATAGCGGCCCATTCTTCTGCCAGAGCTTGGGGAGATTGATTTTCCTCCACATCTTGCTCGGTCACGGTGAGTAAATATCGACCGTCTAGGAGTACAGTGGGCAAATTATTCCGTTCCTCAACCTGCACTTGTATAGGATCAGGCCCGGTGATGACATCCTGAAGCAAGAGGTTAATCAAATCCGCTCGTTCCTGGGCGCTGAACTGTCCTGAGGCTTGCACTTGAAACAACACCTGTCCATCCAACACGATAGGCGCTGGCTCTGCTTCGACACTTGCCCCCCCCGATTGGGGCCAAGCTGGGATTCCACCCCATCTTCCGGCCAGTAGCAATAGCAGCAGCCCTATCCAAAGCCAACGATTTGAAAATCTGCACATACAGCTTTTCCCAGCGTTACCTACTACAGCTAGTGTCCCTCCAGGTCGTGCGGTTCCCGCCATTGGGGAGCAAAAGGGTGCCGTAGGCGGAGCACGATGCAGTTTAACCCTTGTGACCCAGGCTCTGGGTCACCTTTGCCTGACTTTAGCTAAGCTTTAGGTCCACATGAAGTTGGCTGTAAGCAGGACGTGACATCCTCCCGACGCAATACCCAGCGGCAGGCTAACGCCAACACCCTAGCGGGTAGAGCGCGGGCTTCCCAAGATCGCTCTTGAGCATTCCTGCCCCACGCCACCGATCCAGGTCAGCGACCCCCGACAGACCGACTTGGCAGGCGGTTTCCGTTCCCCGGTGTCCCTGGGCTACGATGTCCTCCAATCCACGATGCAAAACCATCTCGGCGGCGGCATGGTCACGATGGGTTCGATACCCACACTCGGGACAATGATGTTCTCTGACTTCCAGATCTTTGCTCACGGTAGCAAGGCAGGATGGGCAGGTTTGACCGGTGCCGTTGGGGTTGACTGTCGCACAGTTGATACGCTGTCTTCAAGTGAAAATCCTGGCAACGCTTGGCAATCCGATGGTGCCTTCTCACCACTTTCGTTTGTGCCTTCTCCCGGTTTTGAGCCCCCTTCTGTTTTCGAGTCGCTCTGCGTGGCAGCAATTGCCGCTTGTGTAGCCTCGACTGGAAAAACTTGGGTCGCTTTTGGAAGCTGCCATCCGAAGCGGTCAAGAATCGCTCCAATCCCAGGTCAATTCCCATTGCCCG
>JAUQVK010000058.1:0-8055 GCA_039794845.1 Thermostichus sp. DRC_bins_24 | reverse complement strand
GTCACCGTCAGGGCCTCCGCCAAGGGCTCCCGTTGGGTAAACCACTCCCCATTGGCCCAGGACTCGATCACCTGCCGGGCATAGCCATTGCCCGTTCGCGCCAGCGTGCCCTTGGCGCCTTGGCTCAGTTCCAGCACATCATGAAAAGCATCGAAAATCAGTAGGGTATGGCTGAGGGCTTTGGCGGCAGCAGCGGCAATGTCAGGCCGGGGATCCTGCAACAGCTCCACCAGCACCTGCACGTTGTAGCCCCCCAGCATCGTGCCCAGCAGATCCACCGCTCGTAAGGGGGTGATCAGGGGAGATTGAACTTCCTCCTTAGCCAGCGACGCCAAAAAGCCCGCCTTCACATAGGCCGCCTCATCCACCCCCGGTGGGATCCGATCCGTCAGCAAATGCAGCAGAAAGGCTTCTTCCCCGGCAGGAGGAGCCTTGAGCAACTCACACAACTGGCTGGTTTGAGCCGCATTCAGGGGTAACGCCGGGATCCCTTGAGCCTCTCGGACAGCAGCCTGTTTGCGATAGTCAGCCAGCATGGGGAGCATTCCTTCGGGCGCTAAACGTGGATATTCATTTTACCGAGAGTGGAGGGATCCCAGGTGTTTGAGGTGGACTAGACTTGGGGCGTGGGAGTAAGCACCTCTATAGCTAGCCGTTATAGCTAGCCGTTGCGTAATAGCAATCAGTCGATTGACATCCTTACGCATTTGCTGAATTTTCCGACTATTTCTTTCAACTTGCTGCTTCAGAAAAAGGAGCTGCCAGCCAAGCTCGTAGAGCCTCTTCAGCATTAGCCCACAATCTGCTCTACAGCCCTTGTGCGAGTCTTCCATAACAGGACTTGTGCTTCCTGTTCCCGCTACACGGGGCCCGGAGGGCCATCCCTCCAGGGGGTAGGTCTCAACCTCCAAAGTTGTTGCATGTGACTGGCGGAGGAGGCTGTACCTTTATTCCCGTAAATCAAAAAGGGGGTTATCTAATTCGATACCGATTAAACCCCGATAATGGAAGCCTAGCTCAATGTTATGCCTAGATCACTCTGAAACTTGTCTAAAAACCGCTCTGATTCAGGAGTATTAAGGCAAGAAGAATCCTTTTCTACTGGTTCTACTGGCTTTTGTCGGAGCCAACCCTCAGGCTATTTTTTTCAGTGTCTTGGGGATCCCAAGCGAGTTAAGACCTACCCGTTGGAGCAACTTGACTTCCTATTTGCAACTAATTTCTATTTTGGCTCATTGACATATCGCAATAAAAAGACAAAAATCTCCCGGTTTGAGTCTTTGCTCAAGAGCCACCTTGATGCCAGCCCCTTGTCAAGCTCTCGAGGCCTCCGGCCCCTTTCAGTAAAATACACTACAGTCAATCTGGGCCAATCTCCGGCGTGACAAGGATCCCATCCAGCCCTAGGCCCTGAATGAAGTCGGAGGGCTGTAGCTAAAAATGTTACAGGTCTTGGTTAAGCTGACATGACTTTGCTTAAGGAATTCCGAAGATCGTCCAGTAAGCCTAGCAATTCGATTACTCTACTAATAAGAATAATTCTTATTAAGGAGGAGCTCCTATGGTTGCCACCCAAGTACCAGCCCAAGAGCTTTTTAAGGAAGCCTTCGAGAATCGCTACACCTGGGATGAACACTTTCCGGGCTACAAAGCACAAGTTACCTTCTGTCCTTCAGGTTGCGGCACCGGCCCTATCTTTTCAGGGCAAGTGAGTATTGATCGCTACATGAGAATTGATGTGGTAGGCATTGAAGATGACTCAGCTCGTCAGATGGTGCGCGAGCAAATGTGGGAGATCATGGTTCACCGTGTCCGCCATTCCTTTGATCAAGAACACGGCAATCACACCTTTGCTTATGGGGATCCCCAGGCAAACTCAGTGACGGAAGTTCTGGTTCAGGGTCTATCGGCAACCGACCGCTACTGGGTGAAGGATCGGCATATTCAGATGGTGCATCGCCACTTTCACGATCGGGTGATCACTATTCTGGTGCAGGAGTTTTTTGATACTGGAGAAGGATATATTCCCATCCACTACACTGCTGAGTATCAAGACCTCAAAACCGGAGAGAAGATGGGAGCCAAGTCCATCTACGAGGATAAATACCAGAGGTTTGGCAATTATTGGATGCCGGTTGAGCGCAAAATTTGGCAGGAAAATCCAGAAAACACTCCATCAGAGCCAAAGATCTTTCAGTTTTCTGAGATAGATTTTTTGACTGAATAAATTTCGGTCAGCTTTGAGCAATGAGATCCCTTGTGAAACTCAATTTTGAGAGAAGCTAGATTTCCAAGGTGTAACTCTAATCTCATTAAAGCAAGGGATCTCTAAATTTGGCACCCAGTTTAGTAACTGTGATCGTTTCTCTCCTGTGAATTTCTCCTGTAAATTATTGTGTCATGGCCAATAAGCTCGACCTCAAAAATGCTCCAGGTCATCAAGTATTAGCAGCAGCAGGTAAAAGGGCTCTGCGTCCAGGAGGAGTGGCCGCTAGTGAACAGCTGTTTAAGTGGGCTAACTTCCAGCCGGGTGAAACGGTATTAGAATTGGCGGCTAGCTTTGGTTACAGTGCGATGGCATTGGCCAAGCGGTATGGAGTGCGTGTCCTGGGAGTAGAGAAGAATCCCGACAGCGTTGCTCGTGCTCAAGCCAATATTGCTGCTGCAGGGTTGAGTGAAAAGGTACACGTTATTGAGGGGGATATCTTTCACCTCAATCAGATCTCAGAACCATTTGACTATGTTTTAGCTGAAGCCATTTTGACGATGCAGGCTGATGCGGGGAAAGCAAAAATCTTGACAGGGATAGCTGATCGACTCAAGCCCGGCGGTCAATTCCTCAGCCATGAGCTGCGGGTAGAGGGTGCTGATGTTGGTACCATTCGTCGGGATTTATCTGCCACAATTCGGGTCAATGCCTCACCCTTATCCACCGAGGGTTGGGTCAGCGCTGTTCAAGCGGCTGGTCTCACGGTCGAACACGTTGATAGTGGGCCTATGACACTACTCAATCCCCAGCGCATTGCCCAGGAGGAAGGGATCCCAACACTTTTGACCATCGCCTGGAATGTGCTGACTCGTCCGGTTCTACGTCAGCGCATTCTAGCTATGCGTGCGACCTTCTCTCGCCATAGGAATAACCTTGGCTATATGGTCTTGACAGCACGGAAAGGAGCCTGAGGGATGACGACCTCTTTCTGATTGAATATCATCAATCCTTTGGTTTACATCCATAATCTGAGTTACAGCCCTTGCGCGGGTTTTCTGCAGCAAGGATTGTGCTTCCTTTTCTCGCGCTCTGCGAGGTGCGGAGCACTAGCCTTCTAGAGAGCGGATCCTAACTCCCACAGTTGTTATACGTGACTAGCGGTGCCCTATGGGCTGCCATGGGCGAACGCGCCAGCGTGCCCTAGGCGTAAAGGGCTGTAGCCAAGATATACAGTTGGAAAAGCTACAGCTCCGCCAGCAGCTCTTTTTGGTAGAGGCCAATACAAGCCTGAATTAAATCTCCCAGTTCCCCTTCTAGAATCGGTTGCAGGGGAAAGTTTTGGTTGAGGCGGTGGTCGGTGACGCGATTGTCCTTGTAGTTGTAGGTGCGAATTTTTTCCGAACGGGATCCCGTACCCACCTGCATACGCCGGTTGGAACTGATGGAGGCGAGTTGCTCCTGCAGTTTGATCTCGTAGAGCTTGGCCCGCAAAATTTGCATTGCCCGTTGGCGGTTCTGGAGCTGGGAGCGCTCTTCGGTACAAAACACACGGATCCCTGTTGGCTTGTGGATCAGATCCACCGCCGTTTCCACCTTGTTCACGTTTTGGCCGCCCGCCCCACCGGAGCGCGCCGTCTTTATTTCGATATCCTTCGGGTCGATCACCACATCCACTTCATCCACCTCCGGCATCACCGCCACCGTCGCCGTCGAGGTATGCACACGCCCTTGGGCTTCGGTAGCCGGTACCCGCTGCACCCGGTGTACCCCCGCCTCAAACTTGAGCTTGCTGTAAACCTGATCCCCTTGAATTTCTAAAATCGCCTCTTTGTAGCCCCCCAGCTCCCCTTCTGAGAGACTGGCCAACCGCACCGACCAGCCTAAGCTCTCGGCATAGCGAATGTACATGCGGGCCAAGTCCGCCGCCCACAAAGCCGCTTCATCTCCACCTGTGCCAGCACGAATCTCCAGCATGATGTTTTTGTCATCGTTGGGATCCCGGGGCAGCAGGAGGAGGGTGAGTTGTTCCTCCAATTGCTCTTGGCGAGCGCGCAATTGCTGGAGTTCCATCGTTGCCATCGCCGCCATATCCGGATCCGAGGCCGACTCCCGTAACACCTCTTCCGCCTGTTTCAAATCTCGAATCAGGTTCTGCCAGTCGTGGAAGGCTTGTACGGTGGCTTCCAGGGAGGAGCGGGCCTTGGCAATCCGCTGCAGCTCAACGGGATCAGTGGCCACGTCTGGATCCGCCAGACGCACCGTCAGCTCATCAAAGGTGGCTTCGACGTTTTTAAGCTGGTCAAGCAGTTGAGCAGAAGCCATAGATCTAGCGCCGTTCAAGGAATCAAAGCGTTGCTCACAACTCTTACTTAAATCTTAGACACAAATCTTAGATACATTACACACAGCCTTTTTCAACCTCACCTGAGGATGGGGCTACAAGGTGTTGTCCCAGCTACCCCTGTTGCGGAGCAATATGCCTAGGACATCCCCACACTTTGCAACAGCGGGAACCCCACAACCTAAAGGGTCAACAACTGCACTGTATTGAACAGAGACCCTGTCTTGCCGGGCACAACCTGGGCACAACACTGAAAAAAACTCTCAGGGAGCCCCTTTCTAGAAGCTCTACTCTACAGCTACAGCTTACTTGCTCTTCTTGCTGCCCCCCATGCCGTACTTGCGCATAAACTTCTCCACACGACCTTCGCTGTCGATGATCTTCTGGCTACCCGTGAAAAAGGGGTGATTGCCCGACCAAACGTCCACCTTAAGCTCCGGTTGGGTGGATCCCACCGTCAGCACCACTTCGCCATTGCAAATCACTTTGGCCTCCGGGTACCACTGCGGGTGCAATCCTTTTTTCGGCATGACAACCTCCTGGTCTGAACCTTGATGTTCATCTATGAAAAACAATGTCAGGGATCCTGGTCAATCCTCGAGGGGCGGGGCCTAGCGCTTCGAGTATTGAGGAGCCTTACGGGCTTTGCGCAGACCGTATTTCTTCCGTTCCACCGCCCGGGGATCCCGCTTCAGGTAGCCTTCCACCTTCAAGGGGCTGCGATTGGCCGGATCCATCTCACACAGCGCCCGCGCCACCCCCAGTTTGATCGCATCCGCTTGACCATGCACACCGCCGCCGTGAGCTCGCACCAGGATATCGTAAGAGTTTTCCAGGCCCAGAATCTCCAGCGGCCCCTTCACGTTGGCCAACAACACCTCTTGGTACTGCAAATACTGATCGCCGGGTCTGTCGTTGATGGTGACTTGACCGGTGCCGGGCACTAAGCGAACACGGGCAATGGCGGTTTTGCGACGTCCGGTGCCCCAATAAACGGCTCGATTGCTGCTCACCTGAGTCATGCTTTTGCTCCTGGGATCGTGTTGAGAGGATAAACCTGAGGCTGCTGAGCCTCGTGAGGATGCTGTGGCCCAACGTAGACCTTCAGCTTGGTGAACTGCCGGCGACCCAGGCGGGTGTGGGGCAACATCCCCTTAACTGCCTTCTCCACCACCCGCTCCGGCAGCCGAGCTTGCAGTTGGGCAAAGGTTTCGGTTTTCATCCCGCCGGGACGGCCAGAGTGGCGACGGTAGATCTTTTGGGTACGTTTTTTGCCCGTGATCGCCACCTTCTCGGCGTTGATCACGATCACGTAGTCACCCGTGTCCAGGTGGGGGGTAAAGTCGGGCTTGTGCTTGCCCCGCAACAGGGTGGCAACAGTGGTGGCCAAGCGACCCAGGCGCTGATCGGCGGCATCCACCAGGTACCACCGGGGGGTTGTGGTTTGGGGTGTGGGAAGGGGAGTCTTGTTCATAGCAGTCAAAGGTAAGGATCAAGCGAAGGAATGGGCCAAAGAGGCTGGGGCGGGGATTTCTGTAGGCAAAGCCCAGAAGGGCGGTGAGTGGGCAAACAGTTGGCCAAAGGGATCCGCAGCATAGCCCACATCCGTCAGACACAGCCCCTGGGGGGGAGCACTGTAGCGGGTGCGCATCCGGCTCCAGTCGTTCTGTTGCCACAGTTGCACAAATTGCTCCGGGCTGAGTTCCCCACGGCCCACCACCTGCAGGGATCCCACCAGGAGTCGCATCATACGGTACAAAAAGCCGCTGGCTTGCACTTCAATGCTGACCAAGTCTCCCAGCCGTTGACAAAGAACCTCCTGCACCTGAACCCGCGAGTGGGCCCGCTTGGATCCCGTACAGCGAAAGGCTTCCAGGCTATGTTCCCCCAGCAACGAATTCAGGGCCTCCGCCATACGCTCCACCTGGAGGGGCCAGCGCACATGCCAGCTGAACAGCCGCCAGAACACATCCGGCCGTTCCCGGTTCAGAATCAAATACCGGTAGCGCCGCCGTGTTGCCGAAAAACGGGCGTGCCAGGAATCGGGCACTTCCGCAGAGGCCAGTACCGCCACATCCTCCGGCAGACAGGCGTTCAGAACTCTGCTCCAATCACCGGGACGAATGGTAGAGGTGGTGTCGAAATGGGCCACTTGACCTGCCGCATGTACCCCTGCATCGGTTCGACCGGCCCCGTGTACGGTGACTTCCTGCCCGGCCCGTGACGCGATCGCCGCCTCCAGTACCCCCTGCACACTGCGGTGGGCCGCCTGCCGCTGCCAGCCATGAAACCGGCTGCCAAGGTATTGAACTCTGAGGGCAATGCGACGGTACTGCATGGGATTCCAATGCCTCTTCAGACCAGCTCGATCACGGCCATTTCCGCCCCATCTCCCCGCCGCCGCACGGTGCGCAGAATGCGGGTATAACCACCGGCTCGATCCCGGTAGCGCTCAGGGGCCTGCTCAAACAGAGATGCAACCAAGTCCTTATCGTAGACATAGCCCATCGCCCGCCGCCGCGCTGCTAGAGATCCATCCTTGGCCAGGGTGATCATTTTCTCCGTGGTGGAGCGAATCGCCTTGGCGCGGGCCTTGGTGGTGATAATGCGTCCCTCCCGCAGCAGTGCCGTGGTCAGCGCCCGCAACAGGGCTTTGCGCTGGTCGGCAGGTTTATTCAGGTGGGGGGTACGACAACGGTGACGCATGGTAAACCTTATCCTGAATCAATCGATGAATGGAGCGAACGGGATCCTTAAGCCTTGCCCTTTTCCCGGGGCAGGGTCAGGCCCAAGCGCAGTTTCAGTGCTTCGACCACCTCTTCGGCAGACTTCTGGCCAAAGTTCTTGATCTCGAGCAAATCTTCCTCGGTATAGACCAACAGATCCGCCACCGTATTGATCTGAGCTCGTTTCAGACAGTTGTAGGCACGTACCGACAGCTGCAGTTCCTCGATCGGGATCTGATTTTTCTGGTTATCTTCCGTCTGCTGGGGCGCGATGGGGGCGTCGAAGCTCACCTCCTGCAGCGGCAAGAACAACTCCACCAAAATGCGGGAGGCTTGGCTGAGGGCCTCTTGGGGGGTGAGGCTGCCATTGGTCCAAATTTCTAAGGTGAGGCGATCTTTTTCCAGGGATTCCCCAACCCGTGCTGCTTCCACAGAATAGTTCACCTTACGCACCGGCATGAAAACAGAGTCGATCTGGAGAAAATCGATGGCCATCGCCTGGCTGTCGGAGTAATCGACGGCGCGGTAGCCGTGCCCCCGACTGATCATGAACTCCATTTCCAAAGTTGCCCCTTCCGAAAGGGTGGCGATGTGGTGACGGGGGTTGATCACCTCCACTTCGCTGGGCAACTGCAACTTCTCGGCGGTGACCTCCCCTGCCCCCTGCGCCACCAAGCGGCCCATCTGGGTTTCGGGAGCCGTGGAGCGCAACACCAGCTCCTTCATGTTCAAAAGAATCTCCATTACGTCTTCCCGCACCCCGGGCACGGTGGAAAACT
>JAUQVK010000057.1:0-3005 GCA_039794845.1 Thermostichus sp. DRC_bins_24 | reverse complement strand
AAAGTGAGCGCGAATCTCGTGGTAGCAAAGGGATTGCAGCTTGAGGGCATTGACCATCTTTTCGGGTGTGTTCTGGTTAACCCAGTTCAACGCCTGCCCAAACGCCTCCGGAGTCGGATTGGTTTTGCGGTCTATGATTCGGATACCTTGAGCTTGCAAGAGATGGTCAGGAGTTGGTTTATGTGATTTCATCCTGTTGCCGGCGGCGCATTCCTCCCACCCCCTCGAAAGGGTAGGGTGCGGGGCTCCTGCTGCCCTGGCTGAATTAAGGGATCCCGTTTGCCTCAGCCCACCTTGGCAAAATATTTCTGGGACAATTCCCTGTTTTGCCGTCGAGACAGGATAGGCTAGGGCGGATTGGGCAATGGATATCTATGTTGGCTCACCCCAGGTTGATCATCCCGGGCAAATTGAATGTCAAAGCAGGACTGGTGATGCTTTTTACTGCCGTCGTTCTCGGTCTGGTGCTCAGCCAAGTTCAGCCGTTATTGCCCGCCGCTCAGGGCGCTCCAGGGATCCCTGCCGAGCCCCTCCCCTGGCAAGAGGTGCCCAAACAAAAGTATGCCTGGCACATTTGCTACGCCTTCCTTGGCAACATGGGGCTGATCAACATTGGCGGCGGACTGGCGCTGGTGGTGCTGGGATCCCGTATGGTGGCCGGACAACTCTTTTCGCAAATTTTGCTCTTGGGGGGAATGCTGCACCCCGCCTCTTGGGCTTTGGTAGCCCTGACGGGGCTAGAAGGGTGGCGCTGGCTGGGTAATATCGGAGCTGGGGCGGTTGCGGTGGTGGTGATGGTGCTGTTTTTTCACCTGGCTTTGGCCACCTACCGCTCGGTAAAGGCCATCCAAAGGCTGACCCAATCCCGGCCCCGCCGTTAACCCACCGGGCAGTTGGGGAAAACTGAGAAACCGTTTAAGATCGTTAACATCGTGATCAACTGGGTAGTGCTCGGCATGGCTGTGCAAGAGGATGTGTTTTTCGAGGGTGGCCCCCACAGTGGCGATTTGGTAATGAACTCCTTTATCGGAGCTACGCTCGTCGGTTTGCCCCTGTTTGTTGGGGCTTTGGTGCGCAAACTTTGGGTGCACTATCGCATTACCAGCCGTCGCATCACTGTGATTGGGGGTTGGGGGGGCAAAGAGCGCTCCGATGTCATTTACAGCGAAATTGCCAAGGTCGTCACCGTTCCCCGTGGCTTGGGGGCTTGGGGGGATATGGTGCTCACCCTCAAAGATGGCAGTCGCCTGGAGATGCGTGCCTTACCCCGCTTCCGAGAAATTTACGACTACATCAACGAGCGCATCGACGAGAAAGCCCAGCAGGTGAGTGGCCCGATCGGCAAAAAGCGCCGCGCTGTTAAATCCTGAAACTGCCGCTCCCTCAGGGATCCCTCCCTATGGCCGTCTCCACCCCCCCGATCAGGGATCCGGGTTTACCGGAGAGCATTGCCCTGGTGCACGAGTACCTGATCCGGCCGGGCGGCTCAGAAAAAGTGGTGCAGGAACTCACCGCCTTTGCCCCACAAGCTCCTCTCTACGTCAGCCTCTTCTCCCCCCACACCATGCCCCCGAGCTGGCAGGGGTTGCCGATCCATACGTCTTTCCTACAGGGTTGGGCCAAGCCTCTGGGGGTATTGCGCCGAGATTACCATGCCCGCCTCAAGTACCTCTTGCCCTGGATGCCCCTGGCCTACGAGCGCTTTGATTTTTCCGGGTACGACTGTGTGATCTCCAGTAGCCATGCCTTTGCCAAAGGGATCCTGACAGGAGAGTCCACCCTCCACCTCAGCTACATCCACAGCCCCACCCGCTATCTCTGGGAGAATCGCGAGCTGTATCTGGAACGAGAAGGGTTACACGGCGGTCAATCAGGGATCCGACCAGCCTATGCCCTCAGCCAATGGTTGCTCCACCGTCTACGCCAATGGGATTTCTTGGCCGCCCAACGCCCCGATGTGTTAATTGCCAACTCCCGGCACATTCGCCGCCGCATCCAGAAAACCTACCGCCGCGATGCTGTGGTCATTCATCCACCGGTTCCCCTAGAGGGATTCAAGCCGGTAGCGGATCCCAGCGCCGATTATGACCTCGTGGCCGGACGGCTGGTGCCCTACAAACGGGTGGATCTGGCGATTGCCGCCTGTGAACGGCTGGGCCGCCGCTTGCTGATTGTGGGAGAGGGGCCTGAGTTGCCTCGGCTGAAGCAGTTGGCGGGGCCGTCGGTGGAGTTTTTGCCCCATCAACCCCAAGCCCGTCTACAAGAGCTGTTTGCGAACTGCCGCACGCTGCTGTTCCCTTGGGTGGAAGATTTTGGCCTCGTGCCTGTGGAGGTACAAGCCTGTGGCCGCCCCGTCATTGCCCTCAATCGCGGTGGCACCCAAGAGACGGTGATCCATGGTCAAACCGGGATCCACATCGCAGAGGCCAGCGTTGATGCGTTGGTGGAAGGGCTACGCCAGGCAGATCAACGGGAATGGGATCCGCAGCAGATTTGTGCCCATGCCCAGCAATTTGCCCCCCCACGCTTTCACGCCCAGATGGGATCCCTGTTACGCTGGGCCTGGCCTCGCTTTCAGGCCGGAGAACTCTTGGATCCCCAAGAGTGGGTGGCCTAAGACGGATAAGCTCCTTCCAGGGATCCCAATCCCATCCTCAGACAAACCTCGGTAGCCACCCCTCCCCCCGACAAACGGTACCCAAGGTTTATGAACTTGTTACAGCTTTCTCCGACTTTATGCAGACCTAAAGTTTAGCCAAACCTCTCTCAAGCAAAGGATGGAGCCGAGTAAGCTGTAGTAGAAACTGTAGTAGATATGCCTCTTTCGTCACTCTAGGCAGAGGAGAACAGAATTGAGGTAGACATCCAAGACCATCGGGATGAATTTAACTTCTTCCCACCTCGGATTGTTCCTGAACTCCTCGCTACCTAGATTCTTCTTCTCTAGATCTTGTCTTCTTCTTCTCTTATTCTTCCGGTTTCCATCACCGATAAAGCCGACAAGC
>JAUQVK010000056.1:0-10050 GCA_039794845.1 Thermostichus sp. DRC_bins_24 | reverse complement strand
CCTCAAACAGCTTTGGAGGAAAGATGTTGCTAACAATGGATTCTGATGCATCTTTGGGGAGAACATGGAGAGCCTGCTGAAGAGGGCTGGGAGTTTCCATGGTTAAGCCTGCCGGTGAGGAGCAGGTAGTTTAAGACACGTTCACTGTACTTGGTAGAGCATTTTACCGCTCAATTACAAAGATTTTTTTAACAGAGGAGCAATTTTTTCAGGAAATCAGCCTTGTGACGGTTGCCTCAGGGGAAAGTGCCTTACGGGACTGCCCATACATGCGCGTACAGAAATTGTGCGTACAGGATAACGAATTGCCTCAACTTCCCGAAGGGATGCGAGCGAGGGGGATAGAGTAGACCTGTCGGGTTGGGTCAAGCATCATGCCCCTCTTTGTGGCGCTCCTGGTTATGCTGTCGTCGCTGTTTGGGTACGGATCCCTGTCTGCCCAAGCCCAAGCCACCGCTTGTCCCCATGCCACTCTGCGCTTGGAGTCCATCTTGGCGGTGGATAGCAACCGAGTTTGTGAAGCGGCAGCCCCCTGGGCGGAAAGAGGTTTTCGGGTGTTGGTGTACCTTACGGATGCCCGGGATCCGACGGAGAATGCCTGGTTTGAGCGGATTGACCGGGTAGAAGCCGAGGCCGGACTGCGGGATCTTTCGCAAGCGGATTTTTACGATCGCAACGGGCTAACCCTGGCGGCCAGCACCGATACCACCCTGCCCTGGGGCTTCAACATCACCTACGGCGAAACCCTCTACGGCACCCGCCTCGACACCGCCGACCGCGAATACGAACGCATCAAAACCAACGTGCGCACCCTGCTCCGCCGCGGGGATCCCTCCCAAGCACTGGTAACCGGACTGAGGGAGAGCTATGCCTTGGCCTATCCGCCGCCTGCGTCTCCTTGGCTCTTGGGAGGTGTGGGGGCAGGCACCGTCGCCGTGATCGGCAGCATGATCTATCTGCCCAAACAGCGTCGCCGCAAACAACTGCAAAACCAGATCCAAGCGCTGCAGGCCCCCATTGCCACCTTGCTCTTGGCCTTGGAACAACTGCTGCCCGGCGACAAGCCTGAAGAGATGATCCTCTACCGGCTGTTTTTGATTTTGGGGGGAGATCGCTACCCCTATCTGGGATCCCAAATTTTGAATACCCTACACGAGTGCCGTCGCTCCCTTACCCAGGCCTTTTTGGTGCAAGGGCAATTGTCCGGCCAAACCGCCACCACCCTTTCCGCGCTAGAGCAACAGGTGGAAGCCTGGGAACGCCTCTACGTCAGTTTGGTGGGTAGCCGCGAGCATCTCCTCAACCTCACGGAAGAACAACTGCAAACCCTGCTCAACCCGGTGCAATTTTTGCCCTCCGATCAGCGCCAGGGATCCCTTAGCCGTCAACTGGAAGACCTGCACCAACAGCTGAAAGGCCGCCCCCTAAGAGTCAACCTGCTGCGGGTGGATCCCAGCCAGCTGGATGCCGACGGGATTTTGGGCCTGATCGACCACATTCAGCAAGATCTCAACCGACTGCAAACCGCCCCCACCCTGCTGCCCGCCAAACTGGCTGCCTTGGAAACCCAATTGCGCCAACTTCAGGGCGGGATCCCTGGGCTAACCGGGCTGCTTAGCCAAGCCCAAACCCTACGCCAACGGGGGCTGGATCTGGATGGCCTCGAGGTGGCTGAAGCCGGGATCCGATTGGTGGAACTGCTGGCCCAAATCCAAGCTTGGCAAGAGGAAGGGTACCGATTCTCCACTCAGTCTGCAGATCGCGCCAGCGGTGCGGAGCACCATTTGGCTCAACTGGAGGCTGCCCTGAGATCTCTGCTGCAGCTGAGACCAGATCAAGTGGCCAGTGCCATCCCCACCTTACAAAGGGCCATCGATAGCCTGGAAAGCCATTGCCGTGCTCATGTCCAACAGCACCAAAAGAACCAGAAAGTGCTCACCTCAGTTCAAAGCCAGTTTCAAGCCCTTAGTCGACAGCGGCTGCCGGCCCTAGAACGGCGCATAGCTACTGCCCCCCGACGGAAAGGACTGCTGTTCTCTCCCTACGAAGATCTGAACCGAGCCAAGCAACTGCTCACCTACGTGGAACAGGAAGGGATCCCGGCCATTCAGCGCTGGAACAGCCTTGCAGAGCAACAGTTTGAGCAAGCGGGGCAAGAAATAGAGCGCGTACAAAAGGCGTTGCGGCACTGTCAGGAGACCCTGGATCGCTTAGAGCAATCTCTACGGCAGGCAGAGCAACAAAGCTACGACCGGGGGGGCAATACGGTGGTGGTGGTGAACTCCGGATCCCTTGGGAAAACTCGCTCCGGTGGTTCTTGGGGGTCTTCCGGGACGAAATCTCATAGCAAACCTTCCCAATCTTCTGGCTCCTCTTCCTCCCGGCACTCCTCCGGGGGCAGTTCCTCTCGCCGCTCCTCTGGAGGATCCTCCCGCCGCCGCTAAACATTTCTGCAGCCGTGGCCAAGCCAGAAGGGGTCGGGAACACTACTCCTTCCCAAGTGGGATCGGGCTCACCCCACTGGAAAACGAAGGGGGTAACCTCAGTCGTGATGTGCATTGGTGGGCCACTGAGCTGGAGGGGGAGTTGATGACCGGATCCCCGGGTCAGTCTTTGAGTGGGCTCAGTTTGGCCGCCCTGGCGGATCTGGGTTATGGGGTGAATTGGCAGGGGGCCGATCCGTTTGAGTTGCCCTAGGGATCCCTATCCCCGGTTGAGGCGTGAACCACCGCATCCGACTACCGGGAATGGGCTTATTCAGATCCGTTTTGGTGGGTCGATGGCCAGGGATCCCTAACCCCTCAGCGCACCAGGCGAGGGTAGAGCCGCCCCCCAATCGCCGAGAGTACCGCCGTAGCGATGGCCAAAATCGACAGGTTCAGCCAAAAGGGATAAACGCTGCCATCCACCGACAGCATCAAGCCCCGCAGCGCATCCACCAAATAGGTGAGGGGGTTAAGCGAGGCCAACACCCGCAACCAGTCGGGCATCAACTCGATCGGGTAAATGGCGTTGCTGGCAAAAAACAGAGGCATCGTCAGCAATTGCCCCACCCCCATGAACCGCTCGTGGGTGCGCACCCCGCAAGCCACGATCAACGAAAGTGCCGAAAACACCCCAGCCCCCACCATCACCGCCAGCATCACCCCCAGCAGGTGGAGGGGATCCCAGCTCAGACCCACCCCCAAGACCATCGCCAGCCCGTACACCACCACCGCCTGCGACAAGCTGCGGATCCCGGCGGCAATCCCTTTGCCCAGGATCAATGCCGAACGGGGGGTTGGGCTCACCATGAGCTTGTGGAGAATGCCCAGATCCCGCTCCCAAATCACCGAGAGGCCCGTGAAGATGGACATGAACAAAATGCTCTGGGCCAGGATCCCGGCGGTCATAAACTCCAAATAGCTGAGATCGCCTGTGGGAATGGCCCGCAACCGGCCAAACACCTGCCCAAACACCAGCAACCACAGGGCGGGCTGTACGGCCCGGGTCAACAGTTGGCTGGGATCATGGCGCAGTTTGCGGATCTCCAACTCTGTGGCCACCAAGGTTTTGTAAATAAACGTGCCGGCCAGGCTGAAAGGGTTGAAGGAAACCCCAGGCAGTGGAGTCACGGATCCCTGCTGCTCAGCCCAATCGTTGCGCGGTGCGTCGCGTAGCTGAGGTGTCACGGTAATTGCCTCCTTGTGTCTCAGAACCCGAGATCCCTTCCCTGAGGTCGTTGCCGGTGTAGTGGATAAATACGTCGTCCAGTGTGGCGTTGGGGCGATTGATGCCGGCTTTCAACCCCTGGGGGGTATTCTGGGCAACGACACGGCCTTGGTGCATGATGGCGATGCGGTCGCAGAGAACATCCGCTTCATCCATAAAGTGGGTGGTCAAAAAGATCGTCGCCCCCCGCTCCTGCCGCAGTTGCAAAATCAGCTCCCACATTGCTTTGCGTGCCACCGGATCTAGCCCCACGGTTGGCTCATCCAAAAACAACACCCGGGGTTGATGCAGCAGAGCTTGGGCAATCTCCAACCGCCGAATCATGCCGCCGGAATAGGTGCGTACCAACCTGTCGGATACACTCTCCAACCCGACATAGCACAAGATCTCTTCAACACGGGTGCGCCGTTGGGCCCGTGGCAAATCGTAGAACTTGGACAACAGCAGCATGTTCTCAAACCCAGACAGGGTGCTGTCGGCAGAAAGAGCTTGGGGCACATAGCCGATCAGGCGTTGCACCATCGTCGGCTGTCGCTGCACATCGTACCCGCCGATCGTGGCCCTGCCGGAGGTTGGGGTAAGCAGGGTGGTGAGCACCTTAATGGTGGTGCTTTTCCCGGCGCCATTCGGCCCCAACAAGCCAAAAATTTCCCCCGCCTCGACGGACAATGCCAGCTGATCCACAGCCGTAAACGGGCCGAACCGACGGGTAAGTTGCTGGGTGGTGAGAATGCTCATGGGGTTTCCGGATCCCTCCCCGGCAGGGACTCGACTTCTCTCGATAAGGTTTCTGCCAACAGCGTTACCCCTGCTTGAATTTGTGACCGTTGTGAGGGCAATAGATGGGCCAAACGGGTGGCCAGGTAGGCTTGGGTGGCCCCCAAGGTCTGTTGCAATTGCGCTTCACCCGCTGTCGTCAGGCTCAGTTTCAACCGCCGTCGCTCCTGCGGATCCTCCGTACGCTCCACCCAACCCCGCTCCACCAGCCGCTGCATCATGGTGGACATGGTGGGCAGAGAAACATCCAAATACTCCGCCACCTGGGAAAGGGATCCCTGGGGGCAGCGCTGCAAATAGATCAAGGCCCGCAGTTGGGAAAGAGACAAGAAAGGGGCTGCCTGTCGCCGCATTTCCGCCCGCAGGTGCCGCACCACCTGGGGGAGCATCTCCATTAGGGTGGCCGCACACTCTTCGCAGGAGAGGGCTGGGGCAGTGAGGGTTTCTAACGCCATGGCTGGCCGTTGAGCTTTGGCTGTCCCCGATTATAAGGTTTGTTGGGCTAATAATTAGCACCCGAAGTGTTAATTTTTAATTTTTAAGATGTGTCTGCCTTAGGACATTCAACTGCTTGTGGGGGTTGGATCTCTTTAGGGATCCTGAACTAAGGAGCGGGGGTGGCGGAGGGGGTAGCGGGGCCAGCAGGAATGCGCAGCTCGACCGTGGTATCGAGGCGAGAGGGAGGGGGGGGAGCTTCTCCTGGTGCCGGTTCTAGGTATTGGGCAAGGGGGTGGTTTTCCTGCCAACGGGATCCCACCTCACTGGCCATTTGCGTCACTTGAATTTGGTAAAGCTGGGCCAATTCGGCGGCATTGAGGTTGCTGCGCTCCACTTGATCGCGGCTGGCCTCGGCCAGGACGTCCACCACGAGGTTGCCCTGCTCATCAAATCTCCACAGCTCCAAGCGGCTGCGAGAGCGCAGGCTCAACTCCGTCGGCGAAGCGGGCCGGGTGAGCACATCAACTCGAGCGATGACGATCGCCTCCAGGCCCAGGTAATCGAAGAATTGGGCGACGGCTTCCGGTTTGCGGCGATCCCACTCGAACAGCTCGTAGATGGGCCAGCCCACCTCCCGCAAAATCGGCTGAATGCGACGATTGTCCAGGGGCACCACCGTCTCGCCAGCGGGGATAAGTCCCAGCCGCACCGCCTCCAGGGTCAGCCGCTGCCCCAAGAGTTGGGTTTGTTCCAGCCCCCCCACCCCCAAAATGCCGAGGCGACGTCGGGGCTGCGGTCGGATCGGTACCTGCAAAACCACATCGACGGGGGTGGTCAGGCCCGCCTGCAGCAGGATCTCCTTCTCGGCCCGCTCGTAGTCGGGGTGCCATACCGTCAACAGGCGTCGCCCAGCTTCCGCGTGGTTCAGCTCAAAAGCGCCGCGCTCATCCGTTTCGATGGGTTGGTTGGGGTTCTCGCCCCCCTCCAACTGCACCTGTGCCCCCGCAACGGGCTGCCCAACGCTGTTGCTCACCTGCCCCACCAGCCGCGCCGTGCCCTGTGGGCTGCCATTGCCGTTGGTCGCTGGAGGAGGGAAGGGGGGGTTCTGAAAGGGGAACAGCGGTGTGAGGCGAGGAATCGGAGTGGCCGGGGTTTGCGCCAGTGCTCCTGAAGCCAACATCAGCCAGCCACAGAGGGCGAGGATGCCTGAGCCAAGCATTCGCTGCGGGGAGGGGAGGGAGAAGAAAAGAAGCATGGGCAAGGTGGCGGTCGGTAACGTCAGGCGTAAAGCCTTGCTGAAGGGATCATGACCCAGAAAAGGGGTTGCTGGCTTGCCATTGATTGACGAAGACGGGCACCATGTTACGTACCTGCAGGCGGAACAACCCCGCCGCCGCATCTTCAAACATGGGATCCCCACCCACATCATCCCGCCCATAGGCTTCGTAGTAGCGGGCTCGATCCCCGGGGCGATCCCGCTCCAAGTCCACCACTACCACCAAACCCCGGCTGCGCAGCTGGTTCGGGGTAAAGTTGGGAATTTCCACCGGCACCATCGGGGCAACAAAGCGCAGAGCTGTGTTCAACAGGGAGCTGCCCTGGCGGCTGTAATCCCGCGAGATCTGCAGCTGGGTCAGGAGGATGTAGCGCAAACCAAGGGCATCACCGATCACCTTCAGTTTGGCCAAGTCAGGGGTAAAGCGCTCATCCCGATCCAACAACGTCAGGCCACGGGTGAGGGGTAAGAGCGGCTCAAACTGGGGATCCGGCCCCAAAGGCCCATTTAGGAGCATCACCTGCCGGTGGGGTTGTAAGTCCTTCAAGGCAATGCTGAGATGGCGGGCCAGCTCGTCCGAGTAAACGGGCTCATCCGGCAAAAGGCCAATCCCCTCCGGTTTGTGGGTCGGATTGCCCGGTGGCAGATGAATATCCTGATGGGCCACAAACCCGGAGCGCACCTCCACCTGGGTGCTGGTGACCGGAAAACCCGGCACCTCCACATCCACCAAATACAACCCAGCCGGCAACTCCGGCAGCACATAAGTGCCATCGGCGGCAATGCGAATCTGCTGTTGGGGCTGGGTGGCGGTGGCAGTCAAGTTCAGGATCCCCGTCTGCACCGGATTGCCGGCAATATCCAAAACTCGTCCCGTCACCACACCGCGATCCGCCGTCACCGCGACCTGCAGGGATCCGCCATTTTCAGCCACCGCCGCCTGGACTTGGCCAGGAATATCCTCCAGCCGGCGCACAGCCGGGATCCCGGCGGCAACCACCAGCAGATCTCGATGGCCCAGCATCGCCAGACCCGTCGGCTGCCCTGCCAGGCGTAAGGAGGCTTCCAGGCGGCCCGTCTCCAAATTCACCACCTGTAGACGGTCGCTATCCCGAGACGTGACGTAGGCCCAACGGCCATCCGGGGAAAGCGCCAATCGGGTGGGGCGCCAGTCGAGGCCAATGCGCTGCAGGGCTTCTCCGCTGCGGCTCAAGTCCAGCACCGTCAGATCTTGGCTGCCCGAGTTGAGCACCACCAAACGCTGCCGGCGAGCATCCAGGGTCATCACCTCCGGGGTATCTCCACCCCGCCAACGGGCCAACAGCTCACCATTGTCGGGATTGACCACCATCAAGCTAAGGGGATCCTCCACGGCCAGGCCCACAAACAGGGATCCCCGCTCCGAGTCGTAGGCCAAGGCCAAGGGCGGCCCTGGCATCGGCAAAGTGCGTGCCTGCGGCTGATCCAACTGAATCACAGCCAAACTTTGCGCCGAGGGCATGGAGGCAAACACTCGCCCGGTGGCCGGATCCACAACGATATCCAAAACCCCTGCCGCCAATCCGTAAGCCTGAATCAGCTCCCCGGTAAGCAGATCGATGGCCACCAGTCCGGGGGCATTGGGGCCAGAAGCATAGAGCACTTGCCGGGATCCATCCACCCGCACAACACTGGGGGCAAAACCAACCGACACCTGCCACAGGGGATCCCCACCGGCCAAATCCAGGAGGGTCACCGCCTGTTCTTCCAGCAGCCCCACCGCAACCCAACCCTGCTCCGGCACAACATCAATACGATCGGCAGAGCTGCTCAAGGGTAAGAGCAAATCTGTCTGCGCCCCAGTCTTGCCTGCGTCCAAAGCAGATTCGGAGAGAGGCCTTGGGGATCCCTCCATCGGTCGCGGCATCTCTTGAGCCAGCCCCCCCAGCGGGGATCCCAGCCACAGCACACTGCCTACCAAGCTCAGCCATCGCCACCGCATCGGCTTCCTCCGCCAACAACCCAACCGTCTTCATGAAGATTGACGGGCACTTGCCCAACCAGCATAGCCAACCGAGAGGGCTGGCCAACGGTCAGAGAATAGCAACAAATTTTGACAGGTTGCGCAAACAAACCTAGAATGGATATTCGCTGGTTTTGTCAGGATTAGCCATGAAGGTGCGGCCCTCCGTCCGTCGGATCTGTGAAAAGTGTCGCGTCATCCGCCGCCACGGTCGGGTGATGGTGATTTGTTCCTCCAATCCGAAGCACAAGCAGCGGCAGGGCTAGGGAGCTCTCACCCCGGTGGGAGTTATGCACAGTGGGCAGCAGCAAACTCCTGAGCCAAAACAAGTCAAAACAGTTGAGCAACGGTTGAGCAACGTCTTTCAATTGGAAGCTAGCCCTGATTGCACCGGATTGCAAGAGTAACGGCTCCACAGCAGACTGAGCATTTCACCCAAGTTTATTCGAGTTTGTCTGGAAGGTATCACCAACTATGGCACGGATTGCGGGAGTTGACATCCCACGGGAAAAGCGAGTTGAGATTGCCCTTACCTACATCTATGGCATCGGGCTAACCCGCGCCCGCCAAATTTTGGCGAAAACCGGCGTTAATCCGGATACTCGTACCCGCGACCTCACCGATGCAGAGGTGGCCGCCCTGCGAGCCACGGTAGAAGGCGACTACCAGGTGGAAGGCGATCTGCGTCGCCAAGAGGCGATGAACATCAAGCGATTGATCGACATCGGCACCTACCGAGGGCGTCGCCACCGCCTGGGCTTACCTGTGCGAGGCCAGCGCACCCGCACCAACGCCCGTACCCGCAAGGGGGTCAAAAAGACGGTGGCCGGGAAGAAAAAGGCCCCTGGCAAGAAATAGTAGCTGGGCTTTGGCAAAAGGCAAGGATCCCTCCATCCCGAATCGCAAACAGTTGATCATAAGGACGCATAGGCAATGGCTCGGCAGCAACGGCGCGGACGCAAGGTCAAAAAGAACATCCCCAGTGGGGTGGCCTACATTCAGTCCACCTTCAACAACACCATCGTTACAATTACGGATCCCAACGGCGATGTGGTGTCCTGGGCCTCGGCAGGCTCTACGGGTTTCAAAGGCGCGAAAAAAGGCACTCCCTTTGCTGCGCAAACTGCAGCAGAAAGTGCTGCCCGTCAGGCCATGGACAACGGCATGCGCCAGATCGAAGTGATGGTGAGCGGCCCCGGCTCCGGTCGGGAAACGGCGATTCGGTCTCTGCAGGCAACGGGCTTGGAAATCACCCTGATTCGAGACATCACCCCCATTCCCCACAACGGCTGCCGTCCCCCCAAGCGGCGGCGCGTTTAGAGGGGGATCCCGGGGCCTAGGCCAGACCGAATGCCTGCGGCTGTTTCCCCTGGGTTTGTCCCATTTGGGATGACCTAGATGACCTGATTGCGCAACTTCTCTAAGACCGATATCGAGCCAAACTGACGGGGCTATATGATGCAAACCAGCCGAACTCTCCACAATTTGGGCAGCAAGGGGGGCCTCAGTGCCGCCGCCTACCAGACCGAGTGTGTTGAATCCCATCAGGATGCTACCGGTGTTCACTACGGCAAATTTGCCTTGGGGCCGTTGGAGCGTGGTCAAGGGATCACCGTGGGCAATGCCCTGCGGCGGGTGTTGCTTTCTAACCTGGAAGGAGCAGCGGTAACCGCTGTGCGCATCGCTGGGGTAAGCCATGAGTTTTCCACCGTGCCCGGGGTGCGGGAAGACGTAATGGAGATTCTTTTGAACATGAAGGAGCTGGTGTTGCGCTCCACGGCTCCCGAAACCCAGATGGGCCGCTTGGTGGCGCAGGGGGCAGGGGCGGCCCCCCCCCGGCAGCTGC
>JAUQVK010000055.1:0-3815 GCA_039794845.1 Thermostichus sp. DRC_bins_24 | reverse complement strand
TACGGCCTGGAGGCTCCTGGTTATCCTGTGGGTTGAAGGAGATAGCCGGAGGGCTACTGAAGGGCTTTTGGAAAGCCCGCGACTGCGTAAGCCGTCAGCGTCGGGAAGACGTTACAAGTGATCTGGGCGGCATCTGGAGCCAAGAGGAAAGACCGGGGATCTACGGCATCCGTACGTTAATATTGGACGTAGCTTTCGGAACAATATCAGTAACAATACGATGTCACCCTGAGAAATCAGGTGTCACTATGAAGTTAAGGTAAAGTAGCATTGAATGTCGTTTCCTTCCTCTCTGTTCCGTCCCCTTGTTTTTCGTTGGCCAGTTTTTCCCGTCAGTGCCCTTTTCAATTGATTTTCAGTTGAGTTGGGCGATGGGATCCGAATAAACCCATCACGTCGCTTAGACAACAGGAAGTTCATCCCATGTCACTCATCTCCATGGTGTCGGCAACAGAGGCTCAGGAATGGCGCGAGCTCTGCCAGTGGGCCGACGAGCACTACCGCTGCCGCACCTTTCCGAAGGATGTACGCATTCCCACCCGTCCCGGCTTGGTTTACATCACCCAAGAGGGGGTGGTGCGGTTGGTCAGCCAAACGCCAGAACGACGAGAAGTTTTCGTTGGCTTCATCACCGCCGGCTTGCCCTTTGAGCTGAGCAACCAGGAGCGCTTCGAGTTAAAAGCCTGTACTCACGCCGAGCGCACCACCGTGATGTGGTTCTACTGGCAGGATCTCGAGCAGTGGCCCTACCTGCACCAAAAAATCCAGGAAAACTTCCGCCATCAACTGCAGCGGAAGCTCCTTTGGTTGGGGAATCTGGGCCAGCGACGCGCCATCGATCGCCTGAAAGGCTTCTTAACCCTGCTGATCGACGAGCATGGGCAGCCCTGCGAACAGGGCATGTATCTCCCCTGGACCCTGACCCACGCCCAGATCGGGGATGCGATTGGGGCCACCCGCGTGACGGTGACTCGCCTGCTGGGATCCCTGCGCTCGAAAGGATTTGTGCAGGTGTTGGATCAGAATTTGATTTGCATCCCCACCGGCGTGAAACTGCAGTCCACCCCGAAAAAAGTGGCCAATGCCTAACTGCGTTTGCGTTTGATTGTGAGCCTGCGGTTGCACTATCGCGTTTGGGGGGAAGGGATCCCCTCTGGTCGGGCGTTGCCGATCCTGATGCTGCACGGGCATCCCGGTAATGCCGACTGTATGGCAGTGTTTGCCGAGGCGGTGGCGGGTCTGCATCCTTGTGTGGCTCCGGATCTGCGGGGATATGGCCGTTCGCAGGTGGCGGATCCCTTCCGGATGACAGATCACCTCCAGGATCTGGAGCATCTGTTGGCGCGCTTGGGCTGGCAGGACTTTCTCATCCTGGGCTGGTCTTTGGGGGGGATCCTGGCGCTGGAACTGGCCCTACGCCTGCCGGAACGGGTGAAAGGGCTGGTTTTGGTGGCCACCGCCGCCTGTCCCCGTAGCGACCATCCCCCCACGGATCTGTGGGATCAGGTGAACACTGGCATTGCTTCCCTGCTCAATTGGGTTTGGCCGGGCTGGGCATGGAATATCGACACCTTTGGCCGCCGCTCTCTCTATCGCTACCTGCTGCAGCAACACACCCCAACCGCCTACCGCTATTTGGCCCAGTCAGCTCTACCCGCATATTGGCAAACCTCCCATCACGCCAGCCAGGCCCTGCGGGCTGCCCTTCGTCAGGGGTACAACCGCGAGGGGTCGTTGCACCAAATTGATATCCCAGTTTTGCTCATGGCCGCCGAGCAAGATCGCCACATTACCCTAAGTAGCAGTGCCGCCACTGCCCGGGCTCTACCCCACTGTACCTGGATTGCCTACCCCAATGTGGCCCACCTCTTCCCCTGGGAGATCCCAACCCAAGTGGGGCAAGATTTGCGAGCTTGGCTGCAAGGGATCCCTTCCGCAAATGGGCACGTACCTTGATGGGCTCTATTTAGCCAACTTCCGCCGCCAACCGGGCAAAAGCCTCCTCCTCAAGGGTGATCTTCTGGAGTTCCAGCTCTTCCGGGGTGCGTAGCCTCCTGCCCAAAGGTTGTTGCAGGGTGCCCAAACGCAAAGGCAGAGAAACCCCCTCTTCCGGATGGAGCACTGTCCGGGCTTGCAGGGTAAACAGAGCAGTGCCCGTTGTGGAAAAGCGCCCCGAGGATCCCAAATCACTGGCGGCCTGCTTCAGGGTGAGGATCAGCTCCTCTGGGGTAATGGTAGGATCCACAGCGATGACCGCCCGATCCGCCCCTTGGTCATAGACGGTGGTGTAGTGAACAGCACCAGGGATCCGTGAGCGAAAAATCGGCCCAAGGCTGAGGGCAAAGCAGCCGAAAGAAAGCACCAGCATAAAGGCTGTGTAGCCCACCAGAGAAAACTTCAGAGACCAATTGCGGATCCAGGCCAGAAGGGTGAGCACCGCCAATAGGCCCGCCAAGCCTAGCCCGACTTGGGTGGCGGAAGCAAAAAAAGATTCCAGACTTTCGCTCATCTTGCGCTCATGGGGTCTGACAATAGGGGCAGCAGACAGTTGGGGTAAGTTCAGCTGCAGAGATTTTAGGTGGACCTCCCTCACCATCTTAGGCTGGGACTGCTTCAGGGATCCCAACCCGCAATCTGAAGCAGACGTGAGATAATGTCACCTTGCAAGGCTGTTGCGACATCCGACAACAGAGTGCCCACCTCCCTGCGCCGACGAGTTGCCGAGTTGAGAGGAGACCCCGCTTGGTTGCCCAGACCTTCAACCTGAAGACCTACCTGAGCCAGCGCCAGCAACAGGTGGAAGAAGCTCTGTCGGCAGCCATTGTTCCCACCTACCCGGAGCGAATTTATGAGGCGATGCGCTACAGCTTGATGGCAGGGGGAAAACGCCTCCGGCCAATTCTCTGTTTGGCGGCCTGTGAACTGGCTGGAGGATCCTTGGAACAGGCCCTGCCCACCGCCTGTGCTCTGGAGATGATCCACACCATGTCCCTGATCCACGACGATCTGCCGGCCATGGACAACGACGACTTTCGCCGCGGCAAGCCCACCAACCACAAGGTTTTCGGGGAAGATATCGCCATTTTGGCCGGGGATGCACTGCTTGCCTTTGCCTTCGAGCACATTGCTCGCCAAACTCAGGGGGTGCCGCCACAGTTGGTGTTGCAGGTGATTGCCCGCATCGGCCATGCGGTTGCTGCCACAGGATTGGTGGGGGGCCAAGTGGTGGATCTGGAATCGGAAGGCAAAGCCATCTCCCTGGAGACCCTAGAGTACATCCACACCCACAAAACCGGGGCTTTACTGGAGGTCTCGGTGGTATCGGGAGGGATCCTGGCGGGGGGAGATGCGGAGCTGCTGGAGCACCTCAGCCGCTACGCCCAAGATATTGGCCTTGCCTTTCAGATCATCGATGACATTTTGGATATCACCGCCACCAGCGAGCAACTGGGCAAAACGGCGGGCAAGGATCAAGCGGTTGCCAAAGCCACCTACCCCAGCCTGTGGGGCCTAGAGGCTTCCCAGGCCGAGGAGCTGATCCACTCCGCCAAAGAGGCATTACGCCCCTACGGATCCCAGGCAGAACCGCTGTTGGCCCTGGCGGATTTCATCACTCGCCGTCAGCATTAGGACAAGCCAAGATGGGATCGGGATCCCTGCCGACCCTAACTCCTCTGTTGGAGACCCTGCTCGAATTCCTGCGCTGGAGAGCCGTATGCTGCAACAGTTGATGGCCAATCACGTCCTCTGGACGGCTTTGATCGCCAGTTTGTTGGCTCAGGCCATTAAGCTGCTCCTCACCTATACGGCGCCGG
>JAUQVK010000054.1:0-5855 GCA_039794845.1 Thermostichus sp. DRC_bins_24 | reverse complement strand
TTTCACACCTCAGACCTTCAAGATGACATCACCCAATCTCTGCCCCAGCGCTTCGAACAGTTTCTGACCGGATCCCTGAGCCTAGAAGCCTGGCAAGCCCGGATTCGCTCGGCCCAGTTGGATGTGCTCCTTTACCCCGAGGTGGGAATCGATCCCATGTGCGCCCGTTTGGCCACCCTGCGACTGGCACCCCGACAAGCCATGGCCTGGGGACATCCCGAAACCTCTGGCCTCCCAACGATGGATGCCTTCTTAAGTAGCCAGCTGATGGAGCCGGAAGACGGACCCACCCACTACTGCGAACACCTGATCCCGCTGCCGGGGATCGGCACCTACTATGTGCCCCTGGAAACCCAGCCGGTGGCGGTGAACTGGGAGACCTGGGGGGTGGAGCGCCACAAAATCCTCTACCTCTGTGCTCAGTCTTTGTTTAAGTACCTGCCCCAGTACGACTGGGTGTTGCCCTCCATCGCCCAAGACGTCAAGGATTGTCAATTTCTGTTTCTGCGGGGGCGTTTTTCGCAGGGCATTCGGGAGCGCTTCTGGCGGCGTATGATTCGGGCCTTTCAAGCCTACGGGCTACGGGCAGAAGACCATGTGCTGCTGCTACCGGAGTTGAATCCTGAGCAATACGCCGCCTACAACGCCCTCGGCGACATTTACCTGGATAGCATCGGCTGGTCGGGGGGCAACACCACCCTAGAAGCCTTGCCCTACGGGATCCCCATCGTCACCCTGCCCGGATCCCTGATGCGGGGCCGCCACAGCTACGCCATTCTCCAGCAAATGGGGATCCCGGACACCATCGCCCACAGCTTGCAGGAGTACGTTCACATTGCCGTCCGCCTGGGCACCGATTCAGTTTGGCGAGAGCAGATCGGCCAGCAGATCCAAGAACGACAATACCGGGTCTACCGGGATCCCACCCCGATCCGCGCCCTAGAGCACTGGTTGCTTCACCCCTGAACGCTGGATTTTGTATCACAATTTGAGGTTTTGGTGAAGGATTGATAAGCATCCTCAGAAATCCTAGGGTAAGTTCGATAGAATCGCCTTATATTGCCTCAAGATGCTTTGCCAGCAAGGAAAGCAAGCACTAGCATTTGAGGTTTTGTTCTGTCGGCGTGGGCCTTTCTTGTTTTTTCTGGCTCTTCTCTAGAAGGCGTAATTCTACACCTGTAACACAAATCCCCCTACGCCACGGGAACACCCTTCGCCTGATTTGCACTAGGAGTCTGTACTGATGAAGGCAACCCCTCGGCCCCTCTTCCTCAGCCTAAGCTTGGTTCTCACCACCTCTCTCTTGGCCTGTGCCCCACAACCCCAGCAATCCGATACTGCCCGGCGGGTCACGATTTTCGGGGCCTTTGTAGAAGAAGATGCCCGTCGTTTTGAAGCCTCGATGCGACCTTTTGAGGAACGAACCGGCATTCGGGTGGAATACGAGGGATCCGGCGACTTTGAAACCCTGATCACGGTGCGCATGGAAGGAGGGGATCCCCCGGATATCATCGCCTTTCCGCAGCCAGGCCTGATGATGGAGTACGCCCGCGAGGGGCGCTTGGTGGATCTGGGGGAAGTGTTGGATAGTCAACAACTGAGCCAAGCGTACCGTTCCTTCTGGCTAGACCTAGGCACCGTCGATGACACCCTGGTAGGGGTGTGGTATCGTGCCTCCGTCAAGAGCTTGGTGTGGTACCCGGTGCCGCAGTTTGAAGAAGCCGGCTACGAAATCCCGGAAACCTGGGATGAATTGCTGGCGCTGTCTGACCAAATCGTGGCGGATGGGGCTACCCCCTGGTGTATCGGCATTGAGAGCAGCGGCGCCACCGGCTGGGTGGGTACGGACTGGATCGAAGACATTCTGCTGCGCACCTCCGGCCCGGAGGTTTATGACCAATGGGTGAGCAACGAGATTCCTTTCAATGACCCCCGCGTCAAAGAAGCCTTTGAGAAAATGGGCGAGATCTGGCTCAACCCCGACTACGTGTTGGGGGGCACGGTGGGCATTCTCACCACCCCTTTTGGGGATGCCGCCAACCCGATGTTTGAGGATCCGCCCGGTTGCTATCTGCACCGTCAGGCCAGCTTTTTGCCGGTGTTTTTGCCCCCAGAAGTAGAGCCAGGCCGCGATATCGACTTTTTCTACTTGCCGCCGATCAACCCGGAGCATGGCCGCCCCGTGATGGGTGCTGGGGATGTGATGTCAATGGTGAACGACCGCCCGGAAGTGCGTCAGGTGATGGAATACCTGGCCACCGCAGAAGCAGGACGAGCCTGGGCAGAAGCAGGGGGCTTTCTCTCACCCCACAACGACGCCGATCTGGATTGGTACCCCGACGATCTCACCCGTGCGCAGGCAGAACTGTTGCGAGATGCCGATACCTTCCGCTTCGATGGCTCCGACATGATGCCAGGGGCGGTCGGTACGGGCACCTTCTGGACGGGGATCGTGGACTACATCAGCGGGCGGGACTTGGATACGGTGCTGCTGGAGATCCAGCGCAGCTGGCCACAGGACTAACCGCGGCCAACCATTGTCAATCATCTTTGTCAATCATCCTCCTCCGGCATGAAGCCGGATTTGAATCGGGAGAAACCATCACATGCAAGGGGCAAGCACCGCCGAAGAGAGCGGCCTACTGGACAGTCAACCGGCACGCATCCTGCGCCCGATTTTGGGGTTAGTCGCCATTTTCGCCGCCTTTGGCTGGAGTACCGGGTTCATGCGGGATCCAAACGCACCCGCTTGGCAGTTGCTGTTGGTGGCCCTGGCCATCGGGGTGTTGGGGGTTTGGACGCTCTTTTTTCTGGCCAACGACTTGGTATCCCGCTTCCCACGGGTTTGGGCGGAGCGGATCCGACCCTACATTTTCGTGGGGCCAGGGCTGCTGCTGTTGTTTGCCTACCTGATTTTCCCCACGCTGCAAACCCTCTACTTCAGCTTTTTGGATGCCCGCTCCCAGCGCTGGGTGGGCTGGCAAAACTACCAGTTTGCCTTTACCGACCGCACCATGTTGATCGCCTTTCGCAACAACCTGCTCTGGTTGGTGCTGGTGACCGGGATCAGCGTTTCCTTGGGTTTGCTGATTGCCGTCCTGGTGGATCGGGTGCGCTGGGAGCCGCTGGCCAAGTCGTTGATCTTTTTGCCGATGGCGATCTCCTTTGTTGGGGCCAGTGTGATTTGGCGCTTTGTGTACGCCTTTCAACCGCCGGGGCGACCGCAGATCGGCCTGCTCAACGCCATCGTGACGGGGCTGGGCGGCAACCCGATCGGCTGGCTGCAAGCGCAACCCCTGAATACCTTTGCCCTGATCGTGATCATGATCTGGCTGCAGACGGGCTTTTGCATGGTGATTTTGTCGGCAGCGGTGAAGTCGGTGCCCAGCGAACTCCTGGAGGCGGCTCGCATCGATGGGGCCAACGAGATCGAGATCTTCTTTCAGGTGATCATCCCTTACGTCCGCAAAACGGTAATGACCGTAGCCACCACAGTGGTGATTTTGGTGCTGAAGGTGTTCGATATCGTCTACGTCATGACCAGCGGCCAGTTTGGCACCGAGGTGATCGCCAATCGCATGTACTCCGAGATGTTCCGGTTCCGCCACTTCGGGCGGGGCAGCGCTCTCGCGGTGATCCTATTGATCGCGGTGATCCCGGTGATGATCGGCAATATTCGCAGTTGGCGACGCGCCCAATAAATCTCTTTTTCAAACTCTTTTTCTTTCCCCTTTGCCCACCATGACCACAGCTCCCTCTGCCCACCCTGCCCGTTCTTCTGCCCTGCGACGCTGGATGCAAGGGATCCCGTTACGGGCCCTGATCCTCTTCCTGTGCTTTCTGTGGACCTTGCCGACGGCGGGGTTGTTGATCAGTTCCTTTCGCCAGCGCAGCGCCATTACCAGCTCCGGTTGGTGGACGGTCTTTGCCCATCCCTTTGAGTTCACCCAGTGGACCCTGGAGAATTACCAGTTGGTACTGACCTCCGATGGCATGGGGCGAGCCTTTTTGAACAGCCTGCTGGTGTCGATCCCCGCCACGGTGATCCCGATTACCATCGCGGCTTTTGCCGCCTATGCCTTGGCCTGGATGCAGTTTCCGGGGCGGCGGTGGATCTTCGCCGGGATTGTTGCCCTGATGGTGGTGCCGTTGCAGATGTCGTTGATTCCGATGCTGCGGGTGTATACCCAGTTGGGCTTGAATGGCACCTTTTTGGGGATTTGGCTGGCCCACACGGGGTTTGGCTTGCCGTTGGCGATTTATTTGCTCCACAGCTCGATCGCTGGCTTACCGAAGGAGATCATCGAGTCGGCAGCCGTGGATGGGGCGGGGCACTTTTCTACCTTCAGCCGCTTGGTGGTGCCGCTGTCGTTGCCGGCCATCGCCTCCTTCGCCATTTTTCAGTTTCTCTGGACCTGGAATGACCTGTTGGTGGCGCTGGTGTTTTTGGGAACCCGACCGGATGTAGCGGTGGTAACAGCACGCCTCTCGGAATTGGTGGGATCCCGTGGGCAGGACTGGCACATCCTCACGGCAGGCGCGTTTATCACCATGGTGATCCCGTTGGTGGTGTTTTTCTCGATGCAGCGCTATTTCGTGCGGGGCCTGTTGGCCGGATCGGTGAAGGGTTAAGTGGGGGAATGTGTTCCTGTTGTCTTGAAGGGATCCCGAGCAGATGACAGAATGAGCCCGGTTGTATCGCCGTTCGTGCCAGCAAGCCGGAGGCTGAGTCTTGCCGAGGTCTTCTGAGCCTTCTCCCGGTCAGTCCTTTGCCGTTGAGAAGGAGCTCACCGACGAATTGCCCCCCCTCTCAACCCGCCTTCAAGAGATCGCTGAGGTGTTTCTCCGGTTGGGAGTTCTGGGTTTCGGTGGCCCACAAGCCCACATCGCCATGCAAAACGACGAGGCGGTGACCCGACGGGGCTGGATGAGCCAGGAACAATTTACAGAAGGGGTGGGCCTGTGTGAGATGTTGCCGGGGCCTGCTTCCACGCAAATGGGCATTTACATCGGCTATGTGCGGGCGGGTGGGTTGGGGGCGGTGCTGGCGGGGGTGTGTTTTATCGCCCCGGCTTTTGTTATCGAGGTGATATTTTCCTGGATTTACTTTCGCTTTCAGGGCGTACCTCAGCTACAGGGGGTGTTTTTTGGCGTGGCCCCGGTGGTGATCGCCATCATCCTGGCTTTTTGTTGGAAGCTGGGTCGCAAAGCCATCAAAGATTGGAGTCGAGGGCTGATCGCGGCGGCGGCCTTTGCCCTGCTGCTGATCGGGGGGGTGAATATCCTGCTGCTGTTTGGGCTGGCAGCATGGGTCGGTCTAATCTTGTACGGGCCGCGTGGCCCTTTGCCGGGGATCCCGGCGTTGATCCCTGGGCCGCTCGTAACGCTGACCTCTACGGTCTTGGCTGCCGTTCCCCCAGAAACCCTCACCCTGAGCAGCTTTTGGGGCCTCGAGCGCATCGGCACCTACTTTTGGCCCTTGACGACCTTTTTTCTCAAGGTGGGGAGCGTCATTTTTGGCGGGGGTTTGGTGATCATCCCGTTCATTGCCGAAGAGGTGGTGGAGAAGTTGGACTGGTTGACCCCGGCGGAGTTTTTGGATGGGGTGGCGATTGGGCAGTTTACCCCTGGCCCAGTGGTGTTGACGGCAGCCTTTATCGGCTACAAGGTGGCGGGGGTGTTGGGGGCACTGACGGCGGCAGTGGCGATTTTCACCCCTTCTTTTGCCTTTATTCTGCTGGCGACTCCGGTTTTGCTGCGGGTGCGGCGCAATGCTTGGGCGAAGGGATCCCTGCAGGCGATCACACCGACGGCACTGGGGGCAATTGCCGCAGCGACGATTCCACTGGCGCAAA
>JAUQVK010000053.1:0-47217 GCA_039794845.1 Thermostichus sp. DRC_bins_24 | reverse complement strand
CAGCTGCCTATTTGTTTGGGCAGTTGGCGGCTGCCGGAATCATCGTCGATACGATCATTCAAAGCCAGCGGGGCTACCACAACGGCATCCCCAGCAACGACATTGCCTTTACCGTGCCCCAGGATCAGGCGGTGGCTGCCGAGGCGGTGTGTCAGCAGGTGGCCCGTGAGCTACAGGCAGCCGGGGTCGACACGGATCACGATATCGCCAAGGTCAGCATTGTCGGGGCGGAGATGGAAGCCCACCCCGGGGTTGCCGCCCGCCTTTTTGCCACCCTGGCCCAGTCTGGGATCAACATCGAGATGATCGCCACCTCTGAGATCAAGGTGAGCTGCGTGGTGCGGCGAGCACAAGGGATCCTCGCGTTGCAGGCCATTCACCGCGCCTTCGAGCTGGATCAGCCCTAGAGTGTCCTGGTTTGTGGGGATCCCTGGCCGCTGGAGCCTAGCGGCCCCCGACTCACACCCTCACCGGCGAACGCCGCACCCGCCTGCCGGTGATCAGTTCCACCACATCCATGCCATTGCTGATCACCCCCGGCACACTCGGATACCCGGCGCTGGCCCCCACCAGAAAGAGGTTCGGCAGCTCCGTTGTGTAGCCGAGGCGGTGCAGCCCCACCTGCTGGGGCACCAACTTGGCACCGTAGATGTTGCCCTGCGGCTGGCCCAAGAAGAATTCGCTGGTAGTGGGGGTGCCGTATACCTTCATGCGGATGTAGCGATCCACGTCTGGGATGAGATCCCGCACGCTGGCCATCACCGCCTGGTAAACCTCCCGTTTTTTGGCCTTATAGGCTTTGGGATCGGTATCGTGCAGGTGCTTGAAGGGCTCGTAGGGGCAAACGGTGGCAATCTCCAGCACATGGTGTCCGGGGGGAGCCATGCCGGGTGCAGTGGATTTCAGTGTTGGGCAAGAGAGGAAGATCCAGGGGTGCTCCAGGTTGCCCGCCAGTTGTTGCTCGTAAGCCCGGTTGAGATCCCCGTCGGGATAGTACCAGATATTCCAGTTGCCGATGCCGTATCTGGCGGGGTTGAAGCGGCTATCCAGACCCAGGTAGATATTGAAGGCGCTGGCAGAATACTCGTAGTTGGTGAGGCGCTGCCGCTCCGCCTTGCTCAGGGATCCCCCGTGCATCAGCTCTACGGTCAGTTTCGGGTCCAGATCACTGATGTAGGCTTTGCTGGCGACAAAGTTGGTGCCGCCCGCCGTTACCCATTCCACTGCCCCCCTTTTGGCTTCGATGTGTTCAACCGGGGTGGAGTAGCGAATCGTGCCTCCCTGCTGCAGAATGGCATCCACAATCGTGTCCACAAACCCCTTGAAGTGCTCCTGTGGATAATAGGCTCCTTCCGAATAATCCCAAACCAGAGCCGTATGGGTGAGCAGGGCGATCTCTTTGGGAGGGAGGGCATAATCCCCACTTTGCCCCGCCAACACCGCCTGTAATTTGGGGGAAAGGCCGACGTGATCGTAGAGGTTTTGCAGTGTCCAGTGGCGTTTCTGGAAAAGGTTGAAATACTTGGGTAGTTTCAGCCAGTCGTACCACTTCGGATCGTACCAGCGCACTTCTTGGTTGAGGTTGTGAATGTCGTCGTGCAGGCGTTGAATTTCATCACAGTAGCGCTCGATTGCTGGGGCTTCTTCTGGGAATTGATCCAACAGGCGGTTGCGCAAGTTCTCCCACCCTAGGGGAATGGCAAAGTCCGCCTCTGGGGTAATCACTCGGTCAATACAATCGGGATCCAACGAATTGAATTGCACCTCGCGGCCAAGGTAGTTGAGAAACTGGTCAATCGCTTGCCCCGGCCCACACTGGGAAATGTAGTGGACATCCGCACAAAAGCAATAATTGCCATAGTCGAAGGTATGGCAACAGCCACCGGGCAAATAGTGCTTCTCCAACACCGCTACCCGGGATCCCTGACGGCTGAGGCAGGCAGCAGCAGCCAGGCCCCCCAATCCAGCACCCAACACCACATAGTCAAACACTTCCATGGCCAGATCCTCCCCGTAGGGTAAACAGTCCCTATCGCAGATGAACACTCCTCACCGGCCATCTTTCCGCTCTAGCGTAAGCTACCCAACGCAATGCCTAGCGGCAGGCTCACGCCAACACCTTGCAGGTAGAGCGCGGGGCTCCTGCGAGTCAAGCTGATCTCAGCCAAAGATCTCAACTATCTCAACCAACAGATTGGATCCCTTCTGCCGCCAACAACAGCGGGAAATGATGAGCATTGGGAGAGTGCATCGCTTGGATCCCCAAGTTGGCGCGGTTGAGCACATCGGCATAGGTGCCGATGAAATGCCCCTGACTATCCAAAATGGACTGGTTGAAATTCAGGCCATTGAGATTAAAGGCCATCATGCCAATTCCAATTGCCGCCGCCCATAGACCGATCGTGGGCAACGCCGCCATCCAAAAGTGCACCGAACGGCTGTTTTTGAAGCCGAGGCTGGGAACCCACAATCGCCCTAGAAAGCCGTAGTGCCCCGCCATGAAGTTGTAGGTAACTTCCTGTTGCCCAAAACGATAGCCCGCATTAACGGACTCCATTTCATGGGTTTCTCGGATCAAGCTGGAGGTCACCAACGAGCCATGCAAGGCCGCCAGCAGCGCTCCACCCAATACCCCGGCTACCCCAAGCCAACTGGTGGGATGCATCAAGATGTTGTGCTCAGCTTGGAAGGCCAACATGAAATGAAAGGTTCCGGCAATCCCCAGGGGCAAGCCTTCGGAGAAACTGCCTTGGCCGATCGGGTACACCAACAACACTGCCGTAGCAGCCGCAGCCGGGGCAGAAAACGCCACCGCAATCCAGGGACGCATCCCCAGTCGGTAGCTCAGCTCCCACAGCCGCCCCAGGTAGCACCACACCCCGATCAAAAAGTGCAGCACAATCAGCTGATAGGGGCCACCGTTGTACAGCCACTCATCCAAAGAAGCCGCTTCCCAAATCGGATAAAAATGGAGGCCAATGGCTGCCGAAGTGGGCACAACCGCTGCTGAAATGAAGTTGTTTCCCCCCATCAAGGAGCCGATCACCGGCTCACGGATCCCGTCCATATCCACAGGCGGAGCCGCAATAAAGGCGATCCCAAAACAAATAGCTGCCGCCAGTAAGGTGGGGATCATCAACACCCCGAACCAACCGATATACAGTCGGTTTTCGGTGCTGGTAATCCACTGACAAAAACCATTCCAGCCCCAAGTTCTCGTTAGGCTGGGGGAACGTCGAATCAAGATGCTCATAAGAGAATGACTCCTGAACGATCATCAACAGGGCCTGTCCATCTGCCTGTCAATTGAGCCTGAGTGGAAAGATTGGGTGACGATGGCTCAGCTCAATCGGGCAACCGACAGGCAAAAAGAAAAAGATGAGAAAAGATGCAAGTGCAACCAGACATTCACCTAACATTTACACAGTGCAATTCATCTTCGAAAAGCTCCATTCTGGGTGAGCCTCTTACCCCAGGCTAGACAATCCCCTTGCGAGCGACAGGGATCCCTAACTGTGGGCGGGGGGAATGTGAAACAAATTAATCTACTGACACAAATGGGTACTGAGACATTGCGATCTTTGTCGGTTGGTCAGGATGGCAGGATCCAAATCCCCTCTCACCGGCCAAACCCTTGGCATGGGGCGGGCTCAGGCATGAAACTCCTGCAACGACTTCACCTCTAGGGATCCCGACTGCAGGGCACGAATGGCGGCGGCGGTGGCTCGGGCCCCGGCTAGGGTGGTCACCAAAGGGATCTTGTAGGCGAGGGCGGTACGACGAATTTTGTGGCCATCCTGCTGCGCTTCAATGCCGGAGGGAGTGTTGATGATCAACTGAATTTCGCGGTTTTTGATGGCATCGACCACATGGGGGCGACCCTCGTGCAATTTCAGGATTTTCTCCACAGGGATCCCCTGCTGGGCCAAAAAGGTTTGGGTACCCTCCGTGGCCAGCAAGCGAAAGCCCATAGCGACAAACTCCTGTGCCACCGGAATCACGGCTTGTTTGTCGCGGTCGCTGAGGCTGATGAAGACAGTTCCCTTAAGGGGCAGATCCTGGCCGGCAGCAATTTGGGCCTTGGCAAAGGCGCGACCAAACTCCGTATCAATGCCCATCACCTCACCGGTGGAGCGCATTTCCGGCCCCAAGAGGGTATCGGTGCCAGGGAACTTGTTGAAGGGCAAAACTGCCTCTTTGACGGCAATGTGGGGGGGGATCACCTCTTGAGTAAAGCCCAGTTCCGCCAGGGTTTTGCCGCTCATCACCTGGGCTGCGTAATCTGCTAGGGGGTGGCCGATGGCCTTGCTGACAAAGGGCACGGTACGGGAAGCCCGCGGGTTGGCCTCCAGGATATACACCTGGTCTTTTTGTACGGCGTACTGCACGTTGATCAGCCCCACCACTTTGAGGGCCTGGGCCAGCTTGACCGTCCACTCCCGGATTACCCGCAAAACCTCCGGGCTAAGGGTACGGCTGGGCAACACGCAAGCAGAATCGCCGGAATGGATCCCCGCTTGCTCGATGTGCTCCATAATGCCGCCAATGGTGACGGCCCCCGTAGAATCGGCGATGGCATCCACATCCACCTCCACCGCATCTTCCAAAAACTGATCCACCAACACCGGACGCTCTGGATCCACCGCCACCGCCAGTTGCATGTAGCGATTCAGGTCTTGGTCAGAGTAAACAATCTCCATCGCCCGTCCCCCCAACACATAGCTGGGGCGCACCACCACCGGGTAGCCGATCCGCTGGGCGATCCTCAGGCTTTCCTCCACGCTGCGGGCAATACCGTTGGCGGGCTGCCGGATCTCCAATTGCCGCAGAATCTGCTCAAACCGCTCCCGATCTTCGGCAATATCAATTGAGTCGGGGGAAGTGCCCCAGATGGGCGCTTGGGCCGCCGCCAATCCTTGTGCCAGTTTCAGGGGGGTTTGGCCGCCAAACTGCACGATCAGGCCCACCGGTTGTTCGGCATCCACCAGGTTCATCACATCTTCGTGGGTGAGGGGCTCAAAGTACAGGCGATCGGAGGTGTCGTAGTCGGTGGAAACGGTTTCTGGGTTGGAATTGACCATGATCGCCTCATAACCCAGACGGCTGAGGGCAAAGGCGGCATGGCAACAGCAGTAATCGAACTCAATCCCTTGGCCGATGCGGTTGGGGCCCCCTCCCAAGATCATCACCTTCTCTTTGGAGGAGGGGAAAAGCTCCGATTCGCTTTCGTAGGTGGAGTATTGGTAGGGGGTGGTGGCTTCAAATTCGGCGGCACAGGTGTCCACGGTTTTGTAGGTTGGGATCACCCCTAGCGCTTTGCGGTAGCTGCGCACTTGGCTTTCGGAGGATCCCGTCAAGTAGGCGATCTGCCGGTCGCTAAAGCCCATTTGTTTGAGGTGGCGCAGATCCTTTTCGCTCAGGGATCCCAGTGGCCGCCCCTTCAGGGCCTGCTCCACCTCCACCAGTTCCTGCAACTTATCAATGAACCAAGGATCCATCTGGGTGAGCTTGACGATTTCCTCAGCCGCAAAGCCCATCAGCAGGGCGGTGCGAATGGCGAGCAGGCGAAGGGGGTTGGGAATGCGCAGGTTGGCGCGAATCTCTTCTGGGGGCGGAAAGGTTTCGGGCTTGTCGGCACCAAAACCGGGGCGGTCAATTTCTAACGAGCGTAGCGCTTTTTGTACCGATTCTTGAAAGGTGCGGCCAATGGCCATTGCTTCCCCCACCGATTTCATTTGCGTGGTCAGAATCGGCTCCGAACCCGGAAATTTTTCAAAGGCAAAGCGGGGCACTTTGGTGACCACATAGTCGATGGTGGGTTCAAAGCTGGCGGGGGTTTTGCGGGTAATGTCGTTGGGGATCTCGGGCAGAGTGTAGCCGACGGCGAGTTTGGCGGCCATTTTGGCAATGGGAAACCCGGTGGCCTTGCTGGCGAGAGCAGAGGAGCGGGAAACACGAGGGTTCATCTCGATCACCCGTACCTCCCCGTTGAGGGGGTTAACGGCAAATTGCACGTTGGAGCCGCCGGTTTCCACCCCAATTTCCCGCATGATGGCAATGGCGTAGTCCCGCAGCCGTTGGTATTCTTTGTCCGTTAGGGTTTGGGCCGGAGCCACTGTCACCGAATCGCCGGTGTGCACCCCCATCGGGTCGATGTTTTCAATCGAGCAGATGATCACCACGTTATCCGCCAGATCCCGCATCACCTCCAGCTCAAACTCCTTCCAGCCGATCACCGACTCTTCCACCAATATTTGCGAGACGGGGCTGGCATCCAGTCCTGCAGCACAGATCTCTTCAAATTCCTCTTGGTTGTAGGCCACCCCACCCCCCGTCCCCCCCAAGGTATAGGCAGGGCGAATGATCAGGGGATAACCGATTTCCTTGGCAATCTGTTTGGCTTCTTCCAGGGTGTGGGCCAACCCCGACTGGGGCACCGCCAGGCCGATCCGCTGCATCGCCTGCTTAAACAGATCCCGGTCTTCGGCTTTTTCGATGGCCTCCTGTTTGGCCCCGATCAGCTCCACCCCATATTTTTCCAGGATCCCCATTTGCGCCAGCTTCACCGCCACATTCAAAGCAGTTTGGCCCCCCATAGTGGGGAGCAGGGCGTCGGGGCGTTCCCGTTCGATGATCTTGGCGACAAACTCTGGGGTGACCGGCTCAATATAGGTGCGATCCGCCATGCTTGGATCCGTCATGATCGTGGCCGGGTTGGAGTTGACCAAGATCACCTCATAGCCTTCCTCCCGCAGGGCTTTGCAGGCCTGGGTGCCGGAATAGTCGAACTCGCAAGCTTGACCGATGACAATTGGCCCAGCTCCGATCAGCAAGATCTTGTGAATATCGGTACGACGCGGCATGAGGGATCCTTGCGTTGCAGAGTCAGCCTCCCATTGTAGAGGGCACTTGCCGGGTCAGGTTGCTCATGGGGATCCCTCTTTTTGGGGGTTTACCTGCACCTCAGGCGATATCGATGCTGCCGCTATGGCAACTCGTCTGCAGCTCCGCTTACCCAGGAGACATTCTATGGACAATTTAACTAACTAATGAGGGGTAAGCCTGCGGCACGCTGCGCTACGGGGAGCGGTGACCCTCCGGGTCGTGCGGAGCACGATGACCCTCCGGGTCGTGCGGAGCACGATGACCCTCCGGGTCGTCCGGAGGACAATAAGTCCCGCCCTCTACCCCCTAGGGTCAGCGTCGGGATACATGGACTCCCCGCGCTTGTCGATTCCCCTACATGGGCAGGAGACATCCATTCACCGTTCAGTCTGGCGAACGGTAGAACACAGCTACGCTGACCATGAACTACACCTATCGCATCTATTCGAATCCATCTCGATGCCCCACAGCAGAGTCCTCTGCGGTTGGGGCTTGAACCGTGCAGAGGCCTGTATAACGAGGCAATTCCCACATTGGGGCAAGGTGCATTCCCAAGTGTTGCAGACCACAATTCGTAGAGTGCACGATACTTGGGAAGCGTCTCAGATCGGTCTGTCGGGGGTTGCTGACCTGGATCGGTGGCGTGGGGCAGGAATGCTCAAGAGCGATCTTGGAAAGCCCGCGCTCTACCCGCTAGGGTGTTGGCGTTAGCCTGCCGCTGGGCATTGCGTCGGGAGGATGTCACTCCATCGGATCCAGATTGGGAGAGCACTCCAGATCAGCAAATTCAGCAAGCAACTTCTAAAGAGTAATCCTTGAGAGTAATCCTTGGGGCACTTCGATTAACTACCTTGTTGCAAATCGAATGAGGCTAGAGTCCTCATTCTATGGTTGCTATTCTCGATAAAGCTTGGATTTTTCGATGTGCCCCTTGGTTGCTTTACAGGTGAGTAGAAATCGGCAGAACCCTTGCATCTCTTGGATTTACCTGAGGGGAATGAACTCGGTGCGGGAGATGATCTGCTGGCCTTGGTCGGAGAGAGCGTAGTTGATGAAATCGGCCACGGCGGGGCTGGTTTGCCGAGGTACGGCCAGAAACACATTGCGAGCCAGAGGATACCGACCACTCTGGATGGCCTCGCGGGTGGGCATTTGGCCATCGATAGGCACGATCCGCACCGTCTGCTGATTTTCCACCTGATCGACCGTGCTGTAGGTGATGCCGTCTTCCCCAAGGGCACGCAACAGCGGCGTGGTGGCATCTTCAGTGGCGGTGATGAAGTTCGGCCCATCGGGTGCAAAAGGCAGTCCCAACAAAACCAAATCTTGGAAAACGCTGGCGGTACCACTTTGGCGGGCCCGGTTGAGCACGCGAATGGGACGATCCGGCCCACCCACCTGACTCCAGTTGGTGATGCGCCCCTGAAAAATATCCGCCAGCTGTTGCATCGTTAGGCCACCTTTGTAGGGGTTGTTGATGCCCACCGCCACCGCCAGTGCATCTTTGGCAATCGGGATCGCCTGTAAACCGGCTTGCACCTCGCTGGCATTGAGGGGACGAGAGGTGGCGGCAATCTGAATCTGACCATCCAAGAGAGCACGCATGCCGGCATTGGATCCATTCGGTTTGCCATCCGGGATCCCATAGGAGATGGGAATACTGGGGTTTTGTTGGGTATAGCCCGCTCGCAGGGCCAAGATGATGCGGATCATCGTCACGCTGCCATCCATCTGGATCACGGCGGGATTGGGCAGGGAGGTATCCAGATTAATGGAATTGGCCGGTGCATTGGGGGCTTGCGCTTGCGGTTGGGTGGGTTGAGTGGGAGGGATCCCTGCCTGGGTAGAGGTGGGTAAGGACTCCGTCTCGCTGCTGCGCCCCAAAGGGTTGGGTAGCGAATCCAGTAGCCCAGAACGGTAGGCATACCAGCCGCTGCCTCCTAGCAATCCGAGCAAGAGAATGTAGACAATTGGAGGTGGGCCGGAACGTTGAACAGTCATGGGATCCCCCTGTGGTGAATGGCAGTCTCGACTTCCTCTTAAGTTGTATCAATCTGGCTTCAATCCGGCTGTAGCAGAGTCATGATCTCTTCGGTATGTCAATGGCGCAGGGCCGACTGACCACCAAGCCCAAAAGGGACCAAGTTGACCCCAAACCGAGTTAATCCACAGGCTTCTCCTGACCGTTTTTTGACCCGATCCCCCATCCGAGAAGCTCTCATTCATTCGTTCATCATTCGTTCATTATGAAGCGCCGGTTAGGGATCCCAAAGGGCATTATGTCAATAATGGACAAGTAGCGTTGTGGGTTGCCAAACATGTTGGAGCTGATCTTTAACGGGGCCAATTGGTTTGCGTTGCCCTTTTGGGCCTTGATGATCCTGTTGCCCGGCTGGAAGGTAACCCGCAAGGTGATGGAGCCGCTGTTGCCCATCGCGGTTTTGGCAGTGGTTTATCTGTATCTATTGGTTACAGGGTTTGACTCCAGTACGTTAAAGGGGTTTTCTGACCCGCAAATGTCCTTGAGTAGCCTCACTTCCCTATTCAGCCAGCCCTCGGTCATGGCAACGGGATGGGTGCACTACATTGTCATGGATTTGTTTGTCGGTCGCTGGATCTTTTTAGAAGGGTGGAACCAGCGCGTATGGACAACCCATTCCTTGATCTTGTGCTTGTTCGCTGGGCCTGTGGGGCTACTCTCCCATCTGCTCACGGTGGCGATTGTGCAAGCAATTCGGCAGAACCGGCCCGGTGCTACTCTAGGAGAGGCAGGAGCCCCTTCGGAATCTGCTTAACCCATTCTTGGCTGTACTCATAGCTTTTGCCCAAGGCCTCTGAGGATCCGGCTATCCTAGCTGGAATGCCCCTTCTGATTTCCCATGAAACCAGGGATCCTGATCTCAGCAACAGACCGCCAAGAAGCCGCCTTGCTCGAGCTGTTGAAACAGCAACGGGCCTTGGTCTCCCGGTTTTGTCTGGTTGCTGAGGGATCCCTGGCCGGCCATTTAACTCAACACCACAGACTGACGACAAAAACAGTTGCATCTCGGGCGGAATGGCGTTCTTATCTCCTTGAGGGAAGCCCCCAGGCGGTCATTGCCCTTTGGGATCCCGAGGCAGATCCTGCTGCGCTGGCCGAGCTGGTCAAGGATTGCGAACAGGCAAGTCTTCCTTTGGCGCTGAATGTGGCCACGGCCCGGGCGCTGATTCTGTCTTTGGCAGGGCAACGCCTGGGGTACTTGATCTTCAACCCCATTTCCGGTCAAGGGGATGAAACCCAACAACTGGCCCTGGTGCGGCAACATTTATCGTCCGGGATCCGCCTGCAAGTGCTGCTGACCCAACCGGATCGCGGTGCCAAAAGCTTAGCGGAAGAAGCGCTAGCAGCCCAACCGGATCTGATCATCGCTTCCGGTGGAGATGGCACCGTTTCGGCGGTGGCAGGGGTTTTGTTTGGCTCTGGCATTCCTCTGGGGGTGATCCCACGCGGTACCGCCAATGCCTTTGCCTCGGCACTGGGGATCCCGAATGATTTGCAAAGGGCGTGTGATCTGATCTTGGCCGGTTCGACGCGGGTGGTGGATGCGGCTCGCTGTGATGGGCAACCGATGATTCTATTGGCCGGGATCGGGTTTGAGGCAGAAACGGTCGAACGCGCCAGCCGCGAATTGAAAACCCGTTTTGGCCCTCTGGCCTATCTGGTGGCGGGGTTGCAACAACTGGGGGATCAACAACCCTTTCAAGTGACGATGGAGGTGGATGGTTCCGAGCCGGAGCACTTGCAAGCCACCGCCCTCACCATTGCCAATGCCGCTCCGGCCACTTCCGTTCTGGCTCAAGGCCGTGGGCGCGTAAATCCGGGGGATGGCCGATTGGATGTGACCTTGGTGCGTAGTCAAGAGGATCCCGGCTCAAATGGGCTTTCCCAGGCTTTGGCACGGCGGGTACAACCCCTTGGGGATATGGTGCATCTGCTGGGGGCTTCTTTGGCCAAACAAGTACCGCAACTGGAAGGGATCCTCACCCTGAAGGCTTCCCGCATTCGGGTGGAGACGATCCCACCCCAAAAGGTGGTCATCGATGGAGAGGTGGTGGGCACAACCCCCGTGCAGATTGAGGTGATTCCAGGCGGCCTGACGGTAATCGCACCACCCGTACAACGGCCCAACTCCGCCGAAAAAATCGCCCTCTTTTGGGTCAAGCGCATCTCCCCCAGCTTGACGATGTTAACGGCAACCGTTGGCTTGGGCGGGATCCTCGGATCTGCCATTGCCCTGTGGGGATTGGGTAAAGCCCTGGAGGAGTTGCAGTCCCCCAGTCAAACCCTTGAAGAAGGGTTTTTGCAAATGCTGCATTGGGCCAGCCCTTGGCTGGATCCCTTGGCCTTGTTGGGGTGGGGGTTGGGCCATCCACTTGGATTGGTAGGGTTGATGGCTTGGGGTTTTGGTTGGCTCTGGCGCAGGCAAGAAAGGCAAACAGCTTGGGGGCTGATGGTTGCAGGGTTAGGAGCTGCTGTGATTGCCGGGGTGCTAAAGCCGACGTTTTCTCGGGAACGCCCGGATTTATGGGATCCGATTCTCTCGGAGACGGGCTACAGCTTTCCCAGTGGGCAGATCATCGGCGCAACAGTGATCTACGGGCTGCTGGGCTATTTGCTAACAAGCTATTTTCCTGAGCAACGACGGTGGATCCGCTGGGGAGTATTGGGAATTTTGGCCTTGATTGGCCTTAGCCGCGCCTACTTGGGGCTGAACTGGCCCAGCGATGTGTTGGCGGGGTACAGCCTGGGAGCGTTGTGGTTGATTTGCTGTATCACTATGTTTCGCATTCAAAGGCTGAGGGAATCCGCAACACAACCCTAGATTGGTGGATTCGATCCCGCGTCCTTGGCAACCTCCAAAACAGGGGCGATCTTGCTGAGTTTAATCTTGGGATTGCTGCCCACAAACTGTTGCAATGTCCACTCGTTTTTGAACAACAGAACGGGCCTATCCTGAATATCTTTGACAATGAGGGTATTGAACAAGCTGGGGATATTTTCTAAGACCTCCCAACCATTCTCGACCCAACGAGCCAGCGTGTAGGGCAGCATCTCCAGACGAGTTTCGACGTTGTATTCATGTTCAAGGCGATACTGTACCACTTCAAACTGCAACTGGCCCACCGCCGCCACAATCGGATCCCGTTTGGACTCGTCCACGGAGTACATGATTTGCACAGCCCCTTCTTCCCGCAATTCCGCTACCCCTTTCTGGAACTGCTTAAATTTAGAGGGGTTGGGGTTTTTCAAGTAGGCAAACAGCTCGGGAGAGAAGCTCGGGATCCCGGCATAGCGCAATTTTGAGCCGGTGTAGATGGTATCCCCGATCGTGAAAATCCCAGGATTGTTCAGGCCGATCACATCCCCGGGATAAGCCTCATCAATCGAGACGCGATCTTGGGCAAATAGCTTTTGCGGATAAGACAGACGCACAGTGCGGTTAAGTCGGGCATGGTTTACCACCATATCCTTTTCAAATTTTCCAGAACAGATGCGCACAAATGCGATGCGATCCCGATGGCGGGGATCCATATTGGCTTGTAACTTAAAGACAAAGCCTGTGAATTCAGGATGCTCCGGTGGGATCAGCCCCAAGGTACTCTCGTGGGCCACTGGAGGCAGAGCATATTCCAAAAACGAATTGAGAAAAAGTTCCACCCCAAAATTGGTCATGGCACTGCCAAAAAAAACCGGGGTTTGTTTGCCCGAATGCACCTGTTTGAGATCCAAGTTGGGCATCAAGCCATCCAGCAATTCCAGCTCTTCCTTAAATTGGTAGTACAGATCCGCTTCGATTAACTCCTCAATTTGGGGATCCCCAAGTTTAATCACCGTATCTTTGACCCGAACCCGCCCCTTGGATACCCGTTCAAAGAAATGAAACTCTTGAGTGCGGCGATCAAACACGCCTGTAAACTGGTCACCCGAGCCAATCGGCCAGTTGACAGGGTAGGGCTTCAGGCCCAGTTCTGTTTCAATTTCATCCATTAAATCCAAGGGATCCCGAGTCGGGCGATCCATCTTGTTGATGAAAGTAAATATTGGCAGTGCCCGCATTTGACACACTTCAAACAGCTTGCGGGTTTGGGTTTCTAGGCCCTTACTGGCATCTTCTAGCATCACGGCATTGTCAGCTGCCGCCAGCGTACGGTAGGTGTCTTCACTAAAATCTTGGTGGCCGGGGGTATCGAGTAGGTTAAGGCGAATGTTTCGATAATCAAATTGCAGCACGGTCGAGGTAATCGAAATTCCCCGCTGCTTTTCCAGTTCCATCCAGTCGGAAGTCACCCGCTTTTGCGCCCGATGGGCTTTTACTGCCCCGGCTTCTTGAATGGCCCCTCCGTACAACAGGAGCTTTTCAGTAAGGGTGGTTTTCCCGGCATCCGGGTGGGAAATAATGGCAAACGTGCGCCGCTGCTCTATGGCCTTGGCTAGATCGAGTTCTTGCATGAAAAATCGTTCACAACCTGATCGATGGAGAAACAGGGAAAGGATGTCTGGGCCACAACCTGGTGATCAGGGAGGAGAGAGCACAGTGGGGTCGCGCAGAGAGCAGAGGATACTATCCTGACCCTAGCACAAGGAGTGGGCTCCCTGCTGTCCCCTTCACCAGCAGATATTTTGAGAGGGAGCTTCCCGGCCTTTATGGGCCAGAGCCTCAAAGCAAGTGCTGCTCGTTCAAGAGCTGCTCAATGGTGGCGATGGCGTGGTTTTGGCTGATCACCAGCCGTTCCACCCGGATGCGGTGCGCCTGCATGAGGCAGTCCTGCTGCAACGGTTTGGGCAGATGCTCCCAGTGATCCACCAGCACCTCCAGCAAAATCTCGCCGGGTAGCCCCGTGGTGGCTTGCAGGGATGCCAATTTGTCCAGCATTTCGGCAGAACACTTAAGGGTGAGCTTTTGTAAGCCCAGTTGTGCATCCAAAGCATCGCGGGGATCCGGCAGGGCAGGGGTAGGCTCAGGCACGTGGGGGGCGGGCGGCGGAGCAGCGGGAGCCTTTTGGGGTGGGGCCACCTGTCCGTTGCTTGAGCCATTCCTGGCAGCGTCATGGGTGTGGGAACCGTTGCCGTTACCGTTACGGGCTGGGGATGGAGGCAAAAAGTCTGTCGGCAAATCTGTCGGCAAGATGGCCAACTCAGGCAACTTGGCTTTCAGTTCAATCGGTTGAACAGATTCAAGGGGTGGGGCGGGGGGAGGAGGGTGGGTGGGTGGGAGCGCAACGGCGGCGGCAACCTCCACGGGTTTTGGCAGATCCAGGGCAGGGGGATCTGGCAAGGGATCCCAATCCGGCGTGGGATCTTCAGGCTCAGAATCCGTCACGTCTGCCAAGGCAATGGAGGGCTTCCGGGGCTGAGCTGAGACAACAGGCTTAGATGGCAGGGGTAGGGGTGCAGAGGACTCTTCTGCCCCTTCACTCGTTTCTGGTGACTTGATCACCCCCATGCGCGAGAGCAAATCTGCCTTGGTGGGGCCAGTGGGCAACTTTTTCTTGGGGAGCTTTTTGGAAGTGGCCATGTTAGCGAGCCTCCAACACAGCCTCGATGACCTCGCGATAGGGTTGAGCCAACACTTCTTCCCCAGACTCCGCCAGCGACCAGCCCATGCTGTTGGTTTGTTGCACTACTGTACTTTGCCGCACCGGGGTAAAAATGGGGATCCCTTGCATCGTCTCGGTCAGGGCTTCGACTGCCGCCCGCGACATTTTGGTGCGATTGTTGCCCACCCACTGTTCCCGTGTCGGTAGCACCCCCAAAAACTTGGGCACATGGAAGTCCAATTCCTCCAATTCTTTCAGCAAAACCAGGGTGCTTAAAGCCCCCATTACCCCTTTTTGGGTGCATTCGGTGGGCACCACCAGCAGGTCAGCACTGAGAATGCTGTTGTAGGTGAGTAACCCTTTTGAGGGGGGACTATCGATCACCAAAAAGTCATAGTCCGACAAAATCGGCCGCAACGCCCGCTTTAAAAACAGTTCCCGCCCCGGCTCCATCACAATCGCATCCATTGCCCGCGACAGGCTGTAATCGCTGGGGGCCAACCAAAGCCGGTCTTGGCGATCCTCATTCAGGGGGGTACGGATGATCTCGCTGATGTGCACCCGATCCGCCCCCGGCAGGATTGTCTCGGCAATCGTGGCCGACTCGGACAAATCCGTCCAGCCCATCCACTGGCTCAGGTTCCCCTGCGGGTCAAAATCGATGGCCAAGGTTTTGCCATGGTCTGCCAGCATGGTGGCCAAGTTGAGGGCGGCGGTGGTTTTGCCGGATCCCCCACTCAAACAGGCAACGGTGACGACAAGCGCCGTTCTGCTAGACATGAGTTGATCCCCTCATAGTCAGTTCCATAACACTATAGCTAGCGTTAGGCAATAGTGTTTGCACTCTATGTAGGGATTCAGTCGAATTTTGATGGATTGTCCAGCCCAAGTTAGAGAGCGCGCACGAACTGGCTCAACCGTTGCAGACCCTTTTCCAGGGTAGAGCGATCGGTGGCGTAGGAAAGCCGAATGCAGTGGTCGGCTCCAAAGGCAACACCGGGCACAGCAGCCACATGGTACTCCTTGAGCAGGCGACGACAAAACTCCACCGAGGCCAACCCGGTCCGGCTGATATTGGGAAATACATAAAATGCGCCCTCCGGTTGCGGGCAGGTCACCCCCGGCAGGGTGCGGATCCCCTGCAACATCAGATCCCGCCGCTGCGAGAATTCCTGGCGCATTTTTTCAACGGAAGCCGCAGAAAGCGGACTGGTGAGGGCCTCTAAAGCTCCGTACTGGGCGAAGGTGCACACATTGGAGGTGCTGTGGCTTTGCAGGTTGATGGCGGCATCGATGATCGGTTTGGGCCCCGCCAAGTAGCCAATCCGCCAGCCGGTCATGGCATAGGCTTTGGCAAAGCCGCTACTGAGCACAATCCGTTCAAAAATTTGTGGGGACAGGGATCCCAAGCTGACATGGCGGGCGGCCCCGTAGACCAGTTTTTCGTAGATCTCATCGCACACCACGTAGAGATCCGGCACCGAGAGGATCACCTCGGCTAAAGCTACCAGTTCCTGGGGGGAGTAAACCGCTCCGGTGGGGTTGGCCGGGGAGTTGAGGATGAGCAATTTGCTGCGGGGGGTAAGGGCCTGGCGCAATTGCTCGGCGGTGAGTTTAAATCCTTTGGCCTCTTCGGTTTGCACAAAAGCGACCTTTGCCCCCGCCAGAGTAATGATTTCGGGGTAACTGACCCAGTAAGGAACCGGCAGAATCACCTCGTCCCCCGGATCCAACAACACCATCGCCAGGTTAAACAGGGTTTGTTTGCCCCCATTGCTGATCATCACCTGTTCGCGGCTGAAGGGGAGGCCATTGTCCTGCTGTAGTTTGTCGGCCACCGCTTGTCGGAGGGCCGGGATCCCTGCGGTGGGGCCATAGCGGGTTTTGCCCTCCTCCAAAGCGCGAATGGCGGCAGCCCGAATGTGGTCGGGGGTTTCAAAATCCGGCTCACCGGCGCTCAAACTGCAAACATCCAGGCCCTCCGCCTGCATGGCCTTGGCAGTGGCGGAGATCGACAAGGTGGCGGAGGGGGATAGATGAGCAACCCGTTGCGACAAGCCGCCGGAAACAGACATCATCAGTCGGGGATCTCTCTTGGTTAAGGTTGGGTTAGTTCTAGGCAGTTAGGCCACAGCTGTCAAGAGTCGGCTACCATCCACCAGCAGCAGTGCGTTGCCATCTCGCTCCGCCAATAGGTCCCAAAACTCTCCTGCAGCAGCCCCAGGCAAAAACCCCTCTAGGCGCAATTGCAAGGGCGGAAATTGTTTTTTCCCCTGGGGTTTGCGCCGCACCGTTACGGATATAAAGCCATCATGGGGCTCAACAATGCCGCGAATGTTAAACCCCTCTTCCACATCTTCGGGGGCGGGCAAAAACGGCTCTTCCTCCAGCTCTGGATCTTGCTCCTCTTCCGGCAGGGCCAGGATGCGAATCACGCTTAAGCCCAGGGTTCCTCCCGAGCGCGGCTGCGGCTGCACATAAAACCAGTAGGTATGCCCGCTCTCGATGCAGTGGTTGAAGCGGCTGAGGAGATTGGCTCGTCCCGGTGTGGCCGGATACTCTTCCCCCTCTGGGGTGACCAACATTGCCTGCGCATAGGCATCGGGGATCGGTTGCAGGGATCCCTTAATCAGGCCAAGGGCACGGAACTGGTATTCGTGAGCAGGAGCAGGCAGGGGGTTCATAGAGCGAGGGCTAAGGGCTAGGCTTGACTGCCGTGTGTAACCCAAGAGGGCCACAGCAAAGACTTGATGAAGCTTGATCTAGACTACACCTTGAGCAGGGGCAATGAGACGGGCCAAAAAGACCGATCTGGAGGGTGAGCCTAATCCAACAAAAACTGCACCCACTTTGGCGGCGGCGGCAGCGGGCAACGAAAATGTTCCATCACCAGAGCCGCCACCAGATGCACCGTAAACACATAAATTAACGAGTTAAAGGCGATGAACCCCACCACCACCACCTGGATCATCCAGGGTTCCGCCACCCAATACACCCCCAGCCAGCTCAAAGACACATCCAAAAGCCAGTTGGTCAGACCAGTCAACTGAATGGTCACGTATGTCCAGAGGTTTTCCCCCACCAGCAACGAGGAGAGCAACAGCTGAAAGATCAGTCCAAAGGCACTGAGCAAAGCCCCGCTCAACACCGAAACATACCAGGAAAGGCGACGCTGCCACAGGCGGGCACACCAGTACCCCAAAACGCCGTAGGGCATGACATAGAGAATGCTGCGAGTAGGCCCCATCAGCACCGTCAACAAGAGGCTAGACACCACCAGAGCCATCGCCCCCGTCCGAGGATCCCACCGCATCACCGCCAGCGCCACCGGAATCGGGAAAAACAGGCGCACAACGGGGGCCAACGGCGTATAGCTCAAGATCCAGATCAGGGCGGAGGTGCTGGCCAAAAAGGCCGTTTCCACCAGCTTCAAGGCCTCAGAACGGGGTGGAGGTGGGGGCAGGGGCGGAAAATCATCCTGCCCAGAGGGCTGAGGAGGCGGGGTCACAATACGGGGAAAAACACCTTCCCCAGCTTAGGCCACAGATGACAGGGTTGGGCGCAATTGCGGAGCCACCTCCTGAATGACCAACTGCATGGAGCGCCGCACATCCGCTTCCGCCAGCCCAGGGATGTGCACCATTACATTCAGAAGATCCAAGCCAACCGTATCGCAGTAGCTTTGCAGTTTTTGGGCCACCGTCTGCGGGGATCCCACCCAATAATCCAGGCGATCCAACATCTCCGTCAGGCTCTCGGGAGGGGTAGCCGGGATCCGCCCCTCGGCGACCGCTTCTTGGTAGTAAACCCCTTTGGAGTAGAGGTTGAAATAGAGGGTTGCTCCGACTTCCACCTGGCGTAGGGCTTCCGCGTCGGTTTCCGCCACATGCACCAGTCGGCAGCCACACACCTGGCCGCTGGATCCCGGTCGCCCCTGCTGACGATAGTGTCGCACGTACTCCGCTTGCTTGACCGGGGCTTCCGCTTGCCCCACCAGCAGATTCAACCCGTGCTGAGCGATGAGGCTGACGGTTTCCGCATCCCGGGAGGCAATCCAAAGTTTATCCACCAATCCGGGGCTAGGGGGAGGGGTGAGGCAGGGTTTATCTGCATCGGGGCCAGTCTTGAGGTAGTCCAGTACCTGCATCAGGTTGGAGCGGAACTGTGCCCGTTTGTCGATGCCCGTGAAGCCCGCCTGCTGGATATCGCCACCGCTGCCTTGGCCCACACCAAACACCACCCGCCCCTGGGTGAGCAAATCGAGGGTGGTCATGGACTCGGCGAAGCGCATGGGGTGGGCCACCGTCAGGATCTTCACCCCCGTGCCCAACTTGATCTGGCTGGTTTCTCCCGCCAAGCGGGCCACCATCAACTCTGGAATCGGCACCCGACCGTAGAAGGGGGTGTTGCGCAGCAGGTGGTGTTCCCCCATCCAAAAAGAATCGAACCCCAATTCATCCGCCCAACGCACATCGGCAATTGCTTGGGCGAAGAACTCCGCATCGGAAAGGGCGGCATGGGCCCACATCTGGTGAAAGAGTCCGATTTTCATCACGGTTCGAGGCGGTTCCAGGAATGGGATAAGCTTGGCCTTATTCAACCAAAGACCCCCTGAGGCCACAGTAGTTTCTGCTACGGGATCCTATGCAATCAAGGGTGAAAGTCCGTTGCTTCTTTGGTCTCCCCAGAAGGTTCTTTCTCGGGGGTATGTACAGCCTGCGCGAATGGACAACCTAGGCAGGGATCCCTCGATTCAAGCGATCCAGCACCTGCAATTGTCGATAGAGCATTTCAATCCGGGGGAGGCGGATCCCAGCTTGCTGCGCATACCGCAGGGGGTTGCCAAAAATAGCCTGCAGTTCTAGGGGACGTTTGCGTTCGTAATCGATCTTCATGCTGGTACGGTAGGGAGCCATCTTTTCGGTATTGATGAGCATTTGCTGGATCAGCGAGTCGGGAATGGGGCGCTCATAAGCCGCAGCACCCTGCACCACCTCCTGCATAAGGGTTTCTGCCAGGGCACGTGCCTCGGGATCCCCGATCATCTGCTGGGTATCGGCATTGAACACCACCGACAGGCCGTTGAAGGGGATGTTCCAAACCAACTTTTGCCAGCGGGCCAACATCAGATCCGGAGAAAGAGAAGTGGGGATCCCTGCCCGTTGAAAATCCGCCTGGACTTGTTCGAGGCGGGGGAGGATCCCTTGGGCGGCATAGTCAGGGCCGTATTCCGCCAGCAGCACCGAACCATAATCCAGATGGTGAATGTGGCCGGGGCCAACCTTATTGGAGCTGATGAAACACAGGCCCCCCATGACACGCTCTGGGCCAACATATTCAGCAATCTCGGGCTCCACCCCCAACCCGTTTTGCAACAGGATCACCACGCCATTTTCCGCCAACACGGGTGGGATCAACTGCGGCAAAAGGGCATTTTGGGTGGCTTTCAACGCCACGATCACCCCTTCGCAGGCAGGCATGTCTTCCACAGCAGCATAGGCGTTCACCTGGGGCAGATGGAAATCACCCCAGCAAGACTGTACCCACAACCCCTTTTGGCGGACGTGCTCGTAGTCACTGTAAAGGAGAAAATGCACATCAAAGCCTGCCTGCTGCAATTTAGCCCCGTAAAACCCTCCCAAGGCACCCGTACCCAACACAGCGTAACGACGAGTTTCCGGCAGCAAGAACATGGTGGCAAGTTTTGGCAGGTCATCCCCAAAATACCGCACCCCAGCGGCCGACTCGAGATTTGGGTTTTGCTTCGGCTTGCTAACGGATGCTCTCCTCCATCAACAGCACGCGCTCCTCGTTATCGGTTTCCCTGAGATGTACCCGCACGATTTGCTCGGGTGTTGTCAGCAGCTGCTGTCCGCAATAGTCCGGTTGAATGGGGAACTGCCGATGGCCACGGTCGATCAACACCGCCAGTCGCACCCGTTCCGGTCGTCCAAAATGGTTCAGGGCTTCCAGAGCCGCGCGGATGGTCCGACCGCGAAAAATGACATCATCCACCAGCACCACCTCCTGCCCGGTCAGATCCCGAGGCATTTCGCTGCGATCCGGAGTGCGTAATCCACCGGTGTTCAGATCGTCCCGAAAGAAGGTGATATCCAACTCCCCTACCTGCGGTGGGATCCCAAATTGAGCGGCGATCTGATCCCGCAAGCGATAGGCTAAGGGCACCCCGCGAGTGCGAATACCGATCAACATCAGCCGCTGCAGCTGGGGGTGATCTGCCCCAATCGCTGTGGCCAGCCGATGGATTAACGCTGCCAACTGCTCCGCATTCAGGATCTCAATCTTGGACATGGATCCCTGTCGCCCCCTCACCGACCCTGCTCCACACCTCGTCCAGCGAGTCGCGGACTCTGCCCGCAAAAGGCCAAGATAGCCCAATCCGCAGGTGGGAGCCTCATCCGGTAGGATGAAAGCAATCCCCTCGTCGAGAATCAGAGCGCCGCCATGGATGTTACCTTGCCCGCTTCGGTTCGGATGAATCAGATGAATCGGATCAAACAGTCTCGGCCAACCCACTTCCTCCGGCAGATGGTGTTGATAGGCTTGTCTGTACTGATGGTCATGGGGGTGATCTTGCTCGGATCCCCGGCCCAAGCGGAAGATTACACCAAACGGGACTTACAGGGGATGAGTTTTGCGGGGCAAGACCTGACCGGCTCGAAGTTTCTCAAGGCTAACCTACGCCAGAGCGATCTCCACCATGTCAGGGCGGCGGGGGTGAATTTATTTGGAGCCAACCTGAGCAAAGCCAATCTGCGCGGAGCCGATCTGCGCGGGGCTACCTTGGACATGGCCAACCTTCAGGGGGCGGATCTACGAGAAGCCCAACTGCAAGACAGCATGATGTGGCTGGCTCGGGTGGACGGGATCCAGATCGAGGGGGCGGACTTCACCAACGTGTTGATTCGGCAAGATGCCCTCTCCATCCTCTGCGAACGGGCGGCAGGCGTTAACCCCGTGACGGGGCGAGCCACCCGCGACACCCTTGAATGCGATTAACCCAATGCGATTAACCCAAAAAGTAAGGATCCCCCGAGCAGGGATCCCTTGGGAAGTTCGATGGTCAAATGGGTTTAGGAACTGGGAGCTGCCGCCTCAGGACGAGTAGGCTTGCGCTGAAACTGGCTGAGCAAAGAGTTCCAGGTCAGACGAGCCATCGACAAGAGCCAGTTGCCCTCCAGTTCCCTGAACAGATCCATGTTCATTTTGAAGGCGTAGTTGGCTTCTGCCACAATGCGGTCGATGGTGGCCTGATCCAGCCCCAGCGCATCCATTTGAGCACGGTAGCGCTGCTTGAACTTGCCTTCGTGGGGGATCTGCTCAAAATCGTAAAACGCTGTCCCTTCCCCTTCTGGTAAGCCCATGGCCCGCCGCGCAATTTTCTTAAGGATTTGGCCGCCCGACAGGTCGCCGATATAGCGGGTATAAGCATGGGCCACCAGCAAAACCGGATCACTCTTGATGATCTCCCGAATCCGATCCACATAAACCTGACAGGCCGGGGAAGGCTGTACCGTTGCGCGCCAGTTGGGGCCAACAAAATAGGTCAAATCTTGTTCAATGCTGGACTTGCGCCAAAGCTCTGGGTAGTAGAGCTTGCCCACCACCGGGTGCTCCCGCAGTTGCGTAAACCCTTCTTCCAGCGCACTGTAGACAAAATAGAAGTTGCCCACGTAGCGGCTGTAGGCGCGCTTATCCACCACTCCTTTCAGAAAACACTTGATGAAGCCGACATTCTCCGCCATCGTGTGGGACTGCTTCGTGCCCTCCCGCAGTTGTGTGGACAAACTGTTACCGGAACTGTGATTGGAACTCTGACTCACAAAACCCTCCTAGCAAACCACGTTTCTATCCCATCCAAAAGGTTTCCTCAACCTGAGAAGCTTTGTAAAGCTACACCTATTTACTTCTCATCTCGAGTGGCCCCACATCCTGACAACGTGAGGAGCACCGAGCCCGCGCACCCAGAAGGTGACGAAGTTCATAAAGCTACCTTTGCCGGCAAACTCAGCCCGTGGCTTGGCCTGCCAACACCACCTACCCCCCCCGGATCTCAACTCAGCAATCCCAGATGGAGTAAGCACAAGGTCAATGATTAGAATAATTCCCCCGAGTGTGAATGGATATTAACAATCCTTAAGACGGATGGGAGGAGTAACCTCTCCCCAAGCCAAAACCGGGCTCCCGGGCAGTTTTGCCAGGATCTTGTCTGCCGGAGTTGAGGGGGTCTCGGTCGCCACGGGGTCTTTGTAACGTTCATTGACGATCGTCAGAGGGGTTTTTATAATTGAAGACCTGACTGCAGCGCGACCCCTCCCAAGCAACGCATGACACAATTGGCACAGCTTCCTTCCGCTCCTACCTTTCCTGACCTGGTAGAGATTCAGCGGGAGAGTTTTTTATGGTTTTTGAGAGAAGGGTTTGAAGAGGAGCTCCTCAGCTTCTCCCCCATTGTTGACTATACCGGGAAATTGGAACTGCATTTTCTGCCGGAGTTCCGTCTCGGGGATCCCTCCAAAGGCTACAAGATCAACCAGCCCCGTTACGACCCTGATGAGGCCAAGCGGCGAGATGCCACCTACCAGGCGCAACTGCGTGTGCCCACTCGCCTGATCAACAAAGAGACGGGCGAGATCAAAGACATGGATGTCTTCATCGGCGAGCTGCCCCTGATGACGGATCGCGGCACCTTTATCATCAACGGTGCCGAGCGGGTGATCGTCAACCAGATCGTACGCAGCCCCGGTGTCTACTACAAGTCTGATCTGGACAAAAACGGTCGTCGCACCTATAGTGCCAGCCTCATCCCCAATCGAGGTGCCTGGCTGAAGTTCGAGACCGACAAAAACAGTTTGGTTTGGGTGCGCATCGACAAAACCCGTAAGCTCTCGGCGGCGGTTCTACTCAAAGCCCTCGGCCTCAGCGACTCCGAAATTTACGATGGTCTGCGCCACCCCGAGTATTTCCAGAAAACCATGGAGAAAGAGGGGCACTACAGCGAAGAAGAAGCTCTGATGGAGCTCTACCGCAAGTTGCGCCCCGGTGAGCCTCCCACCGTATCGGGTGGCCAACAGTTGCTGGAGACCCGTTTCTTCGACCCGAAACGCTACGACTTGGGCCGTGTGGGTCGTTACAAGCTCAACAAAAAGCTGAACCTGAGTGTCGCTGAAAATGTGCGGGTGCTGACCATCCCCGACATCTTGGCGGTCATCGACTATCTGATCAACCTCGAGTACGACATCGGCCATGTGGACGACATCGACCACTTAGGCAACCGCCGTGTGCGCTCTGTGGGTGAGCTGTTGCAGAACCAGGTGCGGGTGGGGCTTAACCGCCTGGAGCGGATTATTCGCGAGCGGATGACGGTGTCGGAGTCGGAAAATCTTACCCCGGCTTCTTTGGTCAACCCCAAACCCTTGGTGGCCGCCATCAAGGAGTTCTTCGGCTCCAGCCAGCTTTCCCAGTTTATGGATCAAACCAATCCGCTGGCGGAGCTGACCCACAAGCGGCGGCTCTCGGCTCTCGGCCCTGGCGGCTTGAGTCGGGAACGGGCGGGCTTTGCGGTGCGGGATATTCACCCCAGTCACTATGGCCGCATTTGTCCGATCGAAACCCCGGAAGGCCCCAATGCCGGCTTAATCGGATCCCTGGCCACCCACGCCCGGGTCAACCAGTACGGCTTTGTGGAGAGCCCCTATTACCGCGTCGAAAACGGCTTGGTGCGCAAAGACCTGGGTATGGTCTACCTCACCGCCGATGAAGAAGATGAGTATCGGGTGGCTCCTGGGGATGTGCCCCTGGATCGGGAGGGCCGCATCACCGGGGACTTGGTGCCTGTCCGTTACCGTCAAGAGTTCACCACCGCCCATCCGACGGAAGTGCATTACGTACAGGTGGCACCGGTACAGGTGATCTCGGTCGCCACGTCCTTGATTCCTTTCCTGGAGCACGACGATGCCAACCGGGCCCTGATGGGGGCGAACATGCAGCGGCAGGCGGTGCCCCTTCTGAAGCCGGATCGGCCCTACGTCGGTACCGGCTTAGAGGCCCAAGCAGCTCGGGACTCCGGCATGGTGGTGGTATCCCGCACCAGTGGCACAGTGGTGGATGTGTCCGCTGACAAGGTAGTGGTTCGCCCCGACAACAATGGCGATCCGATCCTCTACCGCCTGCAAAAGTACCAACGCTCCAACCAAGACACCTGTCTCAATCAGCGTCCGCTGGTGCACGTGGGGGAGCGCGTGGTAGCAGGCCAGGTGCTGGCGGATGGGCCGGCCACCGAGGGGGGCGAGCTGGCTTTGGGCCAGAACGTCTTGGTTGCTTATATGCCCTGGGAGGGCTACAACTACGAGGACGCGATCCTCATCAGCGAGCGGCTGGTCTACGACGATGTCTTCACCTCGGTGCACATTGAAAAGCACGAGATCGAAGCCCGTCAAACCAAGCTTGGCCCGGAAGAAATCACCCGTGAAATTCCCAACGTTGGGGAAGATGCTCTACGCAACCTGGATGAAAACGGCATCGTGCGTGTTGGGGCCTGGGTGGAGTCTGGCGACATTTTGGTGGGTAAAGTCACCCCCAAAGGGGAATCGGATCAGCCACCGGAAGAGCGCCTGCTGCGGGCCATCTTTGGGGAAAAAGCCCGTGATGTGCGGGATAACTCGCTGCGGGTACCCAACGGTGAGCGGGGTCGGGTGGTGGATGTGCGCATCTTTACCCGCGAGCAGGGGGATGAGCTGCCTCCGGGTGCCAACATGGTGGTGCGGGTTTACATTGCCCTAAAACGCAAGATTCAAGTGGGGGACAAGATCGCTGGCCGCCACGGCAACAAGGGGATCATCTCCCGCATCTTGCCGGGTGAGGATATGCCCTATCTGGCGGATGGCACACCGGTGGATGTGGTGCTCAACCCCTTGGGGGTGCCCTCCCGCATGAATGTGGGTCAGGTGTTTGAGTGCTTGCTGGGCTGGGCGGCGGAACACTTGGGGGTGCGCTTCAAGTTGATGCCCTTCGACGAGATGCACGGCCTTGAGGCTTCTCGTCTAACGGTGGAGGCCAAGCTGGAGGAGGCGAAGGCGAAAACCGGACGAGACTGGATCTTCAACTCCGAAGGGAAGCACCGCGGCAAGGTGCAGGTGTTCGATGGCCGCACCGGGGAGCCCTTCGACCAGCCGGTTACGGTGGGGCGCGCCTACATGCTGAAGTTGGTGCACTTGGTGGACGACAAGATCCATGCTCGCTCCACCGGCCCCTACTCTCTGGTCACCCAGCAACCCCTAGGGGGCAAGGCTCAGCAGGGTGGGCAGCGCTTTGGGGAAATGGAGGTGTGGGCGTTGGAAGCCTTTGGGGCTGCCTACATTTTGCAGGAGCTGCTCACCGTCAAATCAGACGACATGGTGGGGCGCAACGAGGCCCTCAATGCCATTGTCAAGGGCAAGCCCATCCCCCGACCCGGTACGCCGGAATCCTTCAAGGTGTTGGTGCGGGAGTTGCAGTCTCTCTGCCTGGATGTGTCGGTACACAAGGTGGAAGTGGACAGCGAAGGGCAAACTCGGGATGTGGAGGCGGATCTGATGGCGGATATGTCCAGTCGCCATACCCCCTCGCGACCCACCTATGAATCGGTTACGTCCGACGATCTCTCCCCGGCTCCTGCGGTGGCTTTTGCCTTTGCCGGTCGCAGCCACGAGGAGGATGAAGACGGGGACGATGAGGACAATTTTTGATCGCAGCTAGGGATGCAATTGGGATCCCATCCGATTGAGGCAGGGGTGGTAGGGCACCATCCCTCCTTTCAGATCAGGTGCCAGGGCAGCAGCAAGTCAGGAGCGAATTGCGATGGCGAGAACAGAGCAGCGTTTTGATTACGTCAAAATTGGGTTGGCCTCTCCCGAGCGGATCATGGAGTGGGGGCAGCGTACCCTACCCAATGGCCAGCTGGTGGGGGAAGTCACCAAACCCGAAACCATAAACTATCGCACCCTTAAGCCGGAGATGGATGGCCTCTTCTGTGAGCGCATCTTCGGGCCGGCCAAAGACTGGGAATGTCACTGTGGCAAGTACAAGCGGGTGCGCCATCGCGGCATTGTCTGTGAGCGCTGCGGGGTGGAGGTGACGGAGTCGCGGGTACGCCGTCACCGCATGGGCTACATCAAGTTGGCTGCCCCCGTCACCCATGTTTGGTACCTGAAAGGGATCCCCAGCCACATTGCCACACTGTTGGATATGCCGCTGCGGGATGTGGAGCAGGTGGTGTACTTTAACGCCTACGTGGTGGTGGATCCGGGCAATGCCCAGAACCTCTCCTACAAACAACTGCTGACGGAAGACCAATTCCTCGAGATTGAGGATCAAATGTACGAGGAGGGATCCGAGCTGCAACTGCCGGATCGCTGGGCCATGATCGGGGCGGAGGCGATCCAACGCCTGCTGATGGACATTGACCTGGAAAAAGAGGCCGAACAGCTGCGGGAGGAAATTGCCAGCGCACGGGGCCAGAAACGGACGCGCCTGATCAAGCGGCTGCGGGTCATTGACAACTTTATTGCCACGGGATCCCGGCCCGAGTGGATGGTGTTACAGGTGATCCCGGTGATCCCGCCGGATTTGCGGCCGATGGTTCAGTTGGACGGGGGCCGCTTTGCCACCAGCGACCTCAACGATCTCTATCGCCGCGTTATCAACCGCAACAACCGCTTGGCCCGCCTGCAGGAGATCCTTGCCCCCGAAATCATCGTGCGCAACGAAAAGCGTATGTTGCAGGAGGCGGTGGATGCCCTGATCGACAATGGCCGTCGGGGCCGCACCGTGGTGGGGGCCAACAACCGTCCCCTCAAATCCTTGTCAGACATCATCGAAGGCAAGCAGGGGCGCTTCCGGCAGAACCTGCTCGGCAAACGGGTGGACTACTCCGGGCGCTCGGTGATCGTGGTCGGTCCCAGTCTGCGCATGAACCAGTGCGGTTTGCCCAAAGAGATGGCCATCGAGCTGTTTCAGCCCTTCGTCATTCACAAGCTGATCAAACGGGGCATCGTCAACAACATCAAAGCCGCCAAAAAGCTGATCCAAAGCAACGACCCGCAAATTTGGGATGTGCTGGAGGAAGTGATCGACGGCCACCCCGTTTTGCTCAACCGTGCCCCCACCTTACACCGCCTTGGGATCCAAGCCTTTGAACCGATTTTGGTGGAGGGGCGAGCCATTCAGCTGCACCCCCTGGTATGTCCCGCCTTCAACGCCGACTTCGACGGCGACCAAATGGCGGTGCATGTGCCCCTCTCGCTGGAATCCCAAGCAGAGGCACGCCTGTTGATGCTGGCCACCAACAACATTCTCTCCCCCGCCACGGGCACTCCAATCATTACCCCCAGCCAAGATATGGTCTTGGGGTGTTATTACCTGACCGCCGACAACCCCCAGCAGCCTGGTGGCCGCGATCGCTACTTTTCCAGCCTGGAAGATGCTCTGATCGCCTACGACCGGGGTGCAGTGGGTCTGCACACCAAAATCTGGGTGCGCTACAACGGCCCAATGGAGCTGGGCAAAGGGGAGAAAGAGTCCGAGCCGGAAATCACCGAAGAACCCGGTGGTACTCGCGTCAAGGTCACCAACTACCGGCGCATTCGTGAAGATCACGCCGGCAACATTCTCAGCCAGTACATCCGCACCACCCCGGGCCGGATCATTTTCAACAAGATCGTGCAGGATATTCTGTCCGCCTAGTCGGTCCGAGAGCGTTCGGATCCCCTACCTTGCCCCCTGTCCAGTCATCATCGAGGAATCATGAGCGAAAAAGGACGACCTTCTGCTGACCTGTTGCAGCAGGCTGCCGATGGCAACACCCCCCTGCCCCCCGTGCCCTTTCGCAATTATCAAATCGGCAAAAAAGAGCTGCGCAGCTTAATCGCTTGGTCTTTTGCCCGCTATGGCACCGCCCGCACCGCCCAAATGGCGGATGCCCTCAAAGCAATGGGCTTCAAATACGCCACACAAGCGGCAGTTTCCATTAGCGTTGAAGATTTGCGGGTTCCCCCCAGCAAGCGACAGTTGCTGGCGCAAGCGGAGGCGGAAATTGAGGCGGCCACCGAGCGCTTTACTCGGGGCGAAATCACCGAGGTAGAACGCTATCAAAAGGTGATCGATACCTGGAACCAAACCAACGACCAGATCAAAGAGGAGATGCTCAGCAACTTCAAGCAGAACGATCCCCTCAACTCCGTCTACATGATGGCCAACTCCGGGGCGCGGGGAAACGTCTCCCAGGTGCGGCAATTGGTGGGTATGCGCGGTCTGATGGCCAACCCGCAGGGGGAAATCATCGACTTGCCGATTAAAACCAATTTCCGCGAGGGCCTGACGGTTACGGAGTACATCATCTCCTCCTACGGTGCTCGCAAGGGTTTGGTGGATACTGCCTTGCGCACCGCCGACTCCGGTTATTTGACCCGCCGTCTGGTGGATGTGTCTCAGGATGTGATCGTGCGGGAATCGGATTGCGGCACCGAGCATGGCATTGTCCTGGAATACCTGATGGACGGAGACAAGGTGGTGGTTTCCCTGGAGGATCGACTGGTGGGCCGGGTGCTGGCACAGGATGTGGTGCACCCCGAGACCCAAGCGGTGATCGCTCATCGCAACCAGGAGGTGGATCACGATCTGGCTAAGGTGATCGCAGACACCGGGATCAGACAGGTGACCGTGCGCTCTCCCCTCACCTGCGAGGCCAACCGTTCGGTCTGCCGTCTTTGCTACGGTTGGAGCCTGGCTCATTCCCGTCTGGTGGATATGGGAGAGGCGGTGGGGATCATCGCCGCCCAGTCGATTGGGGAGCCGGGTACCCAGTTGACGATGCGTACCTTCCACACGGGCGGTGTGTTTACGGGGGAAGTGGCTCGACAAATTCGCGCCCCCTTCGCCGGAGTGGTGCGGTTTCCCAAGAATTTCCGCACCCGTCCCTTCCGCACCCGCCACGGCGACGATGCCCTGCAGGTGGAGGTGAACAACCAAATCATCCTGGAGGGATCCGACGGGCGGCGGGAGCACTTTGACGTGACCCAGGGATCCACCCTGTTGGTGCGGGATGGGGCCGAGGTGCAACCGGATCAGATGATTGCGGAAGTGTCGCTGGCCAAGGCCACCCGCAAGAGCACCGAAAAAGCCCAGAAAGAAGTGATTTCCGACCTGGCTGGAGAAATTCGCTTTGCCGATCTGCCCATCGAAGAGAAAACCGACCGGCAGGGCAACATTACCTACACCGCCCAACGGCAGGGCTTGATTTGGGTGATGTCCGGTCAGGTGTACAACCTTCCCCCTGGTGCCGAGCCTGTGGTGCAAAACGGGGATGTGGTACAGGCAGGGGACGTGATCGCCGAAACCTCCCTGGTAACGGAGCACGGCGGGATTGTGCGGCTGCCGGAGCGTACCGACAGCAAAAGCGGGCGCGAGGTAGAGATCATCAACGCGTCGGTGGTTCTGCACGAGGCGCGAGTCCGGGTGGAATCCCACCAGAGCCGGGAGCAGTTTTTGCTGGATACCGCCGGTGGACAGACCTTCATCCTCAAGGCTACCCCCGGCACCAAAGTGGGCAACGATGAGGTGGTGGCGGAGCTGATCGAGAACAATTTCCGCACGCAAACCGGCGGCTTGGTCAAGTTCGCGGGCATTGAGGTGGCGCGGCGCGGCAAGGCCAAGCAGGGCTTTGAGGTGATCAAAGGGGGGACGCTGCTGTGGATCCCGGAGGAAACCCACGAGGTGAACAAAGACATCTCTCTGCTGAATGTGGAGGATGGCCAGTTTGTGGAAGCGGGCACGGAGGTGGTGAAGGACATCTTCTGTCAGAACGCCGGCATCGTTGAGGTGATCCAGAAAAACGACATTCTGCGGGAGATTGTCATCAAGCCGGGAGCCCTGCACCTGGTGGAAAACCCCGCCGACATGGAGGTAAAGGATGGCACCTTGATCCAGCCGGGGCAACAGGTGTTGAGCAGCATCGTGCCGGATCAGTTGGTGTACCTGGAGCATGTGGAAACCCCAGAAGGCCCAGGATTACTGCTGCGTCCGGTACAGGAGTACGAAATTCCCGACCAACCCTCGGTACCCAGCCAGGATTCCACCAGCGAGTCTGGCCGCTCGATTCGCCTGCGGGCGGTGCAGCGCATCCCCTTCAAGGACGGCGAACGCGTCCGGTCGGTGGGCGGGGTAGAACTCTTGCGCACCCAGCTGGTACTGGAGATCGACACCGACGCTCCGCAGCTGAAGGCGGATATTGAGCTGATTCAGGACGACGAGGACCCCGAGATTCGCCGCCTGCAACTGGTGATCCTGGAAACCCTGCTGCTGCGCCGTGATGTGGAAGCGGATCTGACCCAGGGCAGCACCCACACCCGACTGCTGGTGGGAGAGGGCGATAGCATCGCCACCGGATCGGTGATCGCCCGCACGGAAATTCAGGCCAAAAAGGCCGGGATTGTTCAGGGGATCCGCCAAGGGGCAGAGGTGGTTCGGCGGGTGTTGGTGGTCACCGAGGACGATCAGGTGAGCGTGCCCTTCACGGGCAGCACCACCCTGAAGGTGGGGGATCTGGTGCGGGCCAAGGATGAGATCGCCCCTGGGATCCCTTCGCCGGAATCGGGACAGGTGATGCAGGTAGAGGATGGCCGAGTGGTGTTGCGCATGGCGCGGCCCTACCTGGTTTCTGCAGGGGCCATTTTGCAGGTGGCGGATGGTGACCTGGTGCAGCGGGGGGATTCCCTCGGCCTACTGGTGTTCGAGCGGGCCAAAACCGGGGATATCATCCAGGGTCTGCCGCGGATTGAGGAGCTGTTGGAGGCCCGTAAGCCCAAGGAAATGTGCGTTCTTGCTAAGCGGCCCGGCACCGTTCAGCTGAGCTGGCGAGGGGAAGAACCCGACCTGAAAATTGTCGAGAGCGATGGCACGGTCACGGATTATCCGCTGTTGCCGGGGCAAAACCTGATGGTGGCGGATGGGCAGCCGGTGGGAGTAGGGGATCCGCTTACCGACGGCCCCGCCAATCCCCACGACATCCTGGAGAGCTACTACGAGTACCACCGCCAAATCCTCGGGGACGACCAAGCGGCGCGGCTGGCGCTGCGAGAGGTGCAGCGCTTTTTCGTGAACGAAGTGCAGAATGTCTATCGCTCCCAGGGGGTGGAGATCTCCGACAAGCACATCGAGATCGTGGTGCGCCAGATGACCTCGAAGGTGCGGGTGGATGACAGCGGCGATACCATCCTGCTGCCGGGTGAGTTGGTGGAGCTGCGGGAGATCCAGCAGACCAATGCCAGCATGGCAATCACGGGGGGGGCTCCGGCCAAGTACACGCCTGTCCTGTTGGGGATCACCAAAGCCAGCTTGAACACCGATAGCTTCATCTCGGCGGCTAGCTTCCAGGAAACCACCCGGGTGCTCACGGAAGCCGCCATCGAGGGCAAGTCGGACTGGTTGCGGGGCCTCAAGGAAAATGTGATTATCGGGCGCTTGATCCCGGCGGGTACGGGCTTCAGCACCTACGAAGAAATTGTCCCCGATCCGGAACCCTACGAAGAAGAGGAGGAGTCGGTGATCCTGCCGGATCTGCCGCCGCGCCGGATCTTGGAAGATGACCAGCTGATTGACGATTCCACTCCTGCTTTTGACGAATTGGAGGAGGATGAAGAGGACGAGTGATCCCCAGCCTTGGGCCACTTTGGCGGCTGAGATCGTCGAGTGCTGTCGCTGCCCCCGCCTGGTCCGTTGGCGAGAGGCGGTCGCCCTACGGAAGGTGGCCCGTTTCCGGGAGCAGCCCTACTGGGGTAGACCGATTCCGGGATTTGGGGATCCCCAGGCACGGTTGTGGGTCATCGGCTTGGCTCCGGCGGCCCATGGGGGCAATCGGACGGGGCGGGTATTCACGGGGGATCCCAGCGGAGATTGGGTGTTTCGGGCCCTGCACCGGGCGGGCTTTGCCAATCAATCCACCTCTACCCACCGAGAAGACGGCCTCCAGCTGAAAGATTGCTACATCTCGGCGGTGGTGCGCTGTGCTCCCCCGGACAATCGCCCCACTCCCGCAGAAGCAAAGACCTGCCTGGGCTATCTGGCGCGGGAGTTGAGCTTGCTCTCTCACGTGCGGGTCATTTTGGCCTTGGGTCACTTTGCTTTTAAGCACACCTTAACCCTGTTTAACCTGCCCAAGCCGCGCCCCCGCTTTGGCCATAACCAAGTGGCCCCTCTCCCCCAGGGACGGTATGTGCTGGCTTCCTACCATCCCAGCCAACGCAACACAGCCACCAAGCTGCTCACCGAAGAGATGTTTGACGCCGTCTTTGCCCAGGCCAAGGGGTTGCTCACCCAGCAGCCCAATCCATAAACCCCTAAACGGGCCAGGACTCAAGGCGGTAGGCACTGTCCCAAAACAGCCACTCCAAGCGAGAGGCGGTAACAAAGGCTGCCGTCATTTTGGCCCGCATGGTCTCGGTGGTGTGCTGAGCAACAGTGTTGGTTATGTCGAGGGCCTGCTGCACCACTTGGGCGAATTCTTCCCCGGCGTAGGTGTCGATCCACTGCTGGTAGGGATTGTTGGGCTGCGCACTTTGATAAATGGCGGATCCCACCTTTTGGTAAATCCAAAAACAGGGCAGCACCGCGGCTATGGCCACCTCGTAGGGATCCAAAACCGCAGAGGCCAAGAGCGCTCGCGTATAGGCAAAACAAGCCGGTGCATAGGCCGTTTCCGGCTGGATCTCGTAAAGACGAAAGTAGCTCTCATGGAGGCTGCGCTCCGCCACAATCGCCCCCAAGGCAAAGTTCAAGAAACTGACCACCTGCTCAGAGCCTTCGGAACGGGATCCGATCAACGCCAAAGCGCGGGCAAAATCCGTAAGATAGAGGGCATCTTGCTGCAGATAAAATTGAAACCGCTCCCGCGACAAGCTACCGGCCGCCAATTCTTGATTAAAGGGGTGATCGATAATGTGCTGGTAAATGGGTTGAATCGCTTGCCAAAGGTGGGCAGTGAATGGTTCGGGCATGATGACCGTTTTGCAGAGCTTTGTCGGTTTCTAAGGTTCTAAGGATGTTCAGGGATCCCTTGCCAGGGCTTGAACAAAAGGGATCCCCCGTCTCCAAATCTGTTCTCACGGTTCCCACGGTTCTCAATTGAGAGGCTGGGCTTCGGGCATCAGGGGACGGAACCCATGCTTGCGAGACAGCTGCCCGATCAGATCCAATTTCTCGAGGGTGATCAGATTACGCCCCCAACTGAAGTTGGTATGCAACTCCTCAAACTCCAGCAACATCGACTCGGCAAAACAGGCAAACAACTGACGAGCCGGATTGGCCACATTCAAAAACTGCATAATGCTCCATTCAATATCAAGAGAGTGTTCCACCATGCCGCCATCGATCACATGAACCCCCTGCCGGTGCAGGGTGGAGGCAATGTTTTTCGGGTAGCCACCGTCGATAATCACGCAGGGATCCCGCAGCACCTGCGGATTGAGCACCATACCCTGACTCATGCTCGCCACCCAAACGATGAAATCAGCACGGGGTAGAGCCTCTTCCACCGAGCAGATCTCCCCTAGCTTGAGGTTAGCCCGTAACTCCTCCAGGCGCAGTCGATCTCGCGCCACCAGCAACAACTTGCCCAAATGGGTGTGGGCAGCCAACCATTGACAGATGGCACTGCCGATATCCCCCGTGGCTCCTACCACCGCGATTGTGGCCGCCGCCAAATCCATGGCATAGCGCTGGGCCGCCGACTGCAACTGCTGACAAATGATGTAGGCGGTGTGGGTATTGCCGGTGGTGAAGCGCTGCACCTCCAAATCGATATTGCGCACCCGTCTGAGGCTGTCGAGGCGAAAGTTCTCGAAAATGATGCTGCTGAACCCCCCCAAAGCAGTAATGCTCAGACCCCGCCGCTGGGCCAAGGCCATGGCATTTAAAATCTTCCGACAGGCCGCTTTCACCCGTCCGCCCGCCAGCATTTCTGGCAAGAAGCAGGATTCGACGTACTGCCCATGGATCTTTTGGCCGGTAATGCTGGTCACCGTGATCTCATCCACAACCTGAGGGGGAGCCATGCACCAAAATTCCAGGTCGCTCTCTGCATATTCTGGGTAACCCAGCTTATCTGCCACCCGTTGCGCATGGGTAAGGCTGGTTAAATGCCCGATCAGGCCGAACATAAAGGTTGACTCGCTTGGATAATTCTATGGATCCCATCAGAGCACGTCCATACCCCAAGAGGGTAGGTGGCTGTCGGAGCTAGGCCAGAAAACCCAATCCGTTCGTTACCGAGGAGTAGGTCATGGTGGATCATGCGGCCCGTAAGCCTTGGGCGGAGAGACGCATCACTTCGCGAGTATTGAAGCCAATGTTTGCCAAAGCTTCGCCGTAGGCGATCATAAAGTCTTCGACAATGGCTTCTCGATCCATATAAATGCTCTCCACATCCTCATCCACCTGCTGCAGCATTTGCCAGACGAGGGGGAGGTTTTGGGCGTTGGCCGCTTCGATTTGTCCTTTGGCCTCGCTGAAGTGCTCCTGTAGCCAGCGTTCACCGAAGTTGAGGTGCAGATATTCGTCCTTGACCACCCCTTCGGTAATCTTGCGGGCAAAGTCATCGGCAACCGGAATGTAGATGTTGTAGGCAGCTATGGCAAAACACTCGATGATCAAAGACTGGATCACAAAACAGGTGATCAGGTCTCCTTCTGCGGCAGCTTTTTGGAAATTGCTGTGCAAAGGGGAAAAGAAGGCGCGAGCAAAGTCCATATCTGGCTCCACCTGCAGGTTTTTGCCACAGGATTGGAAGCCTTTCATGTGGCGCAACTCCATTTTGGCCAGCTTGCGCAACTCCTCTGCTGCCTCGGGCAACATCTCCGCTAGCTTCAGGTAGTTGTCGTTGGCTTCCTGCTCCCCTTCGATGACGATGGCGTTGATGCGTGAGTAGGCCTGCCGGTAAACAGTACTGCCGTAGTCAGGGGCGGTGCGACCTTCACCAGCCAAGGGCTGGGGGGCGTTGGGCAGGACGTTCGCTTGGGCCATACCGATGCATCTCCTCTCAGGTTTCTAGTGATCATATCGATTTCTTCCTATTAGGATAGCCCCAGCTGGAGCGGAATCTGTCGGATCCCTTCTGTTGAACGATCGGAGTCTGATAGGGTGGGGATTCAAGTGCCGTTGTGGAGCCTGTAGCATGTCTGCTCTCGGGGATGGCCTGAACCGGTTGCGGCAGTTGATCGTGGAGTTGGAGGAGCAATCCATTGACCAGCCGATTGGCAATGCTGAAGAGGTGCTGCAGGCCATCGAGCTGGCTACGGCCTTTGAGCTTTTTGAGGCAGAAAGCAGCGGTTTGCTGTTGCAGATCGCGGCCAATCTCTGGGATCGGGTGCGACAGCAGGAGCTTTCTGACACGGAGATCCAGGTGGTATCTGAAAAGCTGCGAGCGGTGGGCTACACGGATGCTGAGATTCAAGAGGCCCTGGACTTGGAGCGGGAGGACTAGGGATGGGTTAGGCTCGGAGCATGCCCAGCTCAGGTGCGCTGATATTCCCATCTAGGTGGGTGGTCTCATCGTAGGCTGCCTCGCGTAGGTTGGCCAGCTTGAGCTTGCACTGGGTTAAGTTGGTTCCTTTGAGGTTGGCCCTGGTCAGATTGGCCCCCGCCACATCGGCTTGGCTGAGATCTGCCCCACTTAAGTCGGCCTCCACGAGGTTGGTTCCCCGCAGGTTGGCTCCCTGCAACTGGGATCCTTGGAGTTGAGCCTTTTCTAGGGTGGCCAGTCGCAGATTTGCTCCTCTTAAGTCGGCTTGACTCAGATCCGCCCCACTCAGGTAGGCGCGCTCCAGGTTAACCGCGGCCAACTTGGCTTGCTTGAGAACTGCCCCTCCAAAGTCGATCCCGGAGAGATCAGCCCCTGCTAAGTCGGCCTCTGCCAGTTGGCTGTTGCTGAAGTCCCGCTCGCCGCTGCTGTAGCCTTGCAGCAGTTCTGCCACCGTTTCAGCCATGGTGTGCTTCCTTGTGCCTGACGTACCGGATCCTACTGGGGGAATTGAGCTATCGCCAAGCAATTGGGATAGAAGTCATGGGATCCCGATCCCATCCTAGGCTTTCCTGAACAAAACGGAATAAGGAGCGGGAACTTTTGGAGACTTTTGGAGACTGTTTTCACCATCGGCAACCCGACCGATCCCAGCCGACGACGGTTCTTGGGTGAGCCACGGGTCTCCCTGCTAGGATGTGCCCACAGACTTCTGACTGGGATCCAAAAATCATGAGCTTGCCTCGCATGCCCCGTTCCCGCCCTCGCCCAAAATTGCGCTCAATCCCCCGCCGCAAAACCGAGTCTGCTCTCTACGCCGAGATGCAACAGTTAACGGTGGAGAAGCAACGCCTCCATCAGGAATTGGAATCGATTCAGGAGCGGCAAGGGCAAATCCATACCCGCCTCCAGGAAATTGATCAAGCCATGTTGCAGCTCAAACAAGATGCCGCAACCTTCACAACCGAGCTGACCAAGGACTCCGCCCCTACCCCAGAACCCGGGCGGCACAAACCCCAACCCTCACGCTTTCCCCCGATGACCTTCGAATACTAAGCCACCGAAGGATGGCAAAGGTTTGTAGCCAAATCCACAGTTTAATGCTCTCATAAAGAGGACTCTGGAAACAAAGTCTGCTAATGCTTCTCGTCTGGCTTGCCCTGCTGCTGTTCACGCTTCACAGCCTATGACTTCTTTGCTGCGGATCCCTCGTCGTCATGTTGTGTCTTGGGTGGTGGGGCTGCTGCCCACCCTCTTGCTGGGGGGATCCCCTCCTGCACTGGCCCAAACTCCCATTCAAATGGGCTATAGCAGCTGGGCCGGATGGTGGCCATGGGCGATCGGAGAAGAAGAAGGCATCTTCGAAAAAAACGGGGCCAATGTGCAGTTGCGCTGGTTCGATGGCTATGTGGAGTCGCTGGAGGCCTTTGCTGCGGGACAACTGGATGCCAATGCCCAAACCCTGAACGACACCATCTCCTTTGCGCCGGAATCGGTGAATGGCCAGGTGGTGGTGTTGGTGAACGACAACTCGGCCGGGAATGACAAGATCATCGTCAGCGAAGAAATCAACAGCATTGCCGATCTCGTTGGGAAGCGGGTGGCTGTGGAAGAGGGGGTGGTTGGGGATTTTCTCCTGACCCTTGGCCTGGAACGGGAGGGGTTTTCTCGAGATGATGTAACAATTGTGCCCCTGGAAACGGGGGCGGCCGCCGCTGCTTTTGCGGCAGGCCAGGTGGATGCAGTGGGAGCTTTTCCGCCTTTTTGGTTGACGGCTCTGGAGCGCCCCGGCAGCAAAGAGCTGTTTTCTTCGGCGGAGTTTCCGGGGGCGATTCCGGATCTGTTGGTGGTGAGCCAAAAGCTGATCGACGAGCAGCCGGATCAAGTGCAAGCGTTGGTCAACAGTTGGTTCGATATCTTGGCGTTTATGGAAGAAAACCCTGAGCGGGCGGACGAAATTATGGCCAGACGCGCTGGGGTCACCCCGGAAGAGCTGCAACTGTTCAGGGATGGCACCCGTTTCTTCACCGTTGAAGACAACCTGGAAGCCTTCAGTCCCGGTGAAGGAATGCAACATATGCGCTACGCAGCGGTGCAGATGACGGAGTTCATGGTGGGGGTGGGCTTTATTCCGGAAGGGCCTGCAGATCTGGATGCGTTGTTCGATGACCGCTTCATCCGCGCCTATGCCGAGTCAGTCGGGGTTAAACCGTAATGTTGGTGATTCTGTTGGGTTGAGGTGTGTTGAGACCGCAGGGATCCCTTCAGGAGGCGAAAAAAATGCGAACTGCTCCGGTTGAACCTCCCCCGGCCCGCCCTAGCCTGCCCCCGACAGTATTCTGGCGGATTGCGGAAGGGATCCCCCGTTCACTGGCGTTGTTGCTGATGGCGTTGTCGGTGCTGGTGCCCTTTGCTTCGTGGTGGGGGCTGTCGGTATCGGGGTGGGTGCCGCCGCGCTTTTTGCCCTCGCCACCTTTGGTGGGGGCGGCTTTGGTGCGGCTTTGGCGGGATGGTCTGTTGTGGACCGACACTCTAGCCAGCTTCGGGAGGGTAAGCAGCGGTTTTTTGTTGGCGGCAGTGGTGGCCACCCCGCTCGGCATTGCCATGGGCACCTTTGCCAGCATCCGCGCCCTGATCGAGCCGATTAGCGGCATTTTTCGTTACATGCCCGCCCCTGCCTTTACCCCGTTGTTGATCATCTACCTGGGGTTGGATGAAGCCCCCAAGATTGGCCTAATTTTCATTGGCACCGTTTTTTTCAACATGCTGATGATCATGGATGCGGTGAAGTTCATTCCCAAGGAGCTGATCGAGGCCACCTACACCCTAGGGGGCAGGCGTTGGCAGGTGTTGCTGCAGGTGATCACTCCCTACATTACCCCCAATATTCTCGATACCTTTCGCATCAACATGGCTGCCTCTTGGAACCTGGTGGTGGTGGCAGAATTGGTAGCGGCCAACGAGGGGCTAGGCAGGCGAATCCAGTTGGCACAACGCTTTTTTAGAACGGACGAAATTTTTGCCTGCTTAATTGTTTTGGGCTTAATTGGTTTCTTACTGGATTTGCTGTTGCGCCGTTTGGTGCGTTTAACGTGCCGTTGGGCCTTTCTATAGGGGAGTGCCATGCATCTGGAAGTGGTCGGCCTAAGCAAATCCTTTCCCACCCGACAGGGATCCGTTTTGGCCCTGGACGGGGTGAATTTGCACGTGGAGTCGGGAGAATTTGTCTGTGTAGTGGGGGCTTCTGGCTCAGGTAAGACCACCCTGTTGCGCCTGATTGCCGGTTTGGATCAGCCTAGCCAGGGATCCATCAGCGTCGATGGCGAGCCGGTGATTGGGCCGGGGGCGGATCGGGGGGTGGTGTTCCAGTCCTATACCCTCTACCCCTGGATGAACGTGGCGGAGAATGTCGGTTTTGGCCTGAAATTGCAGGGGGTGAACCGTCAGGAGCGGGCGGCACGGGTGGACTATTTTTTGGAGATCGTCGGTTTAGAGCGCTTTGCCAAAGCCCTGCCCAAACAACTCTCGGGTGGCATGAAACAGCGGGTGGCGATCGCCCGTGCTCTGGCGGCCCAACCGAAAATTTTGCTTTTGGACGAACCTTTTGGTGCTTTGGATGTGCAAACCAAAGAAACCATGCAGGAGTTTTTGTTGGAACTCTGGCAACGGACACGCACCTCCATTTTGATGATCACCCACGATGTGGAGGAGGCGGTGTTTCTGTCGCAGCGCATCTACGTACTCACCTCCCACCCCGGTCGCGTGAAGCGGGAGATCCCGGTTGATTTCCCCAGCCAGCGGGACTACAGCCTCAAGCGCACCTCCGCCTTTCAGGATGTGAAGGATGAGATCATGGCCCTGCTGCGAGAACGACAAGGGATCCCCCTGAAAGGCGCCACGCCCTGAAGGAGTCGGGTCGGGTACTCAAGCGAACACCACCGTTTTGTTCCGGTAGACCAACACCCGATTTTCCAGGTGGTAGCGCACGGCCCGCGCCAAAACCATCCGCTCCATATCGCGGCCTTTGCGGATGAGGTCGGCCACAGTATCGCGGTGGCTCACCCGCATCACATCCTGTTCGATGATCGGCCCTTCATCCAGATCTTCGGTGGCGTAATGGGCGGTTGCACCGATGATCTTGACCCCCCGTTGGTGGGCGCGGTGGTAAGGGTTGGCCCCGGCAAAGGCGGGTAGCGTTGAGTGGTGAATGTTGATTACCGGCGGGGACTGGCGGAGCAGGGATCCGCTCAAAACCTGCATGTACTTGGCCAGCACCACCAAGTCAATGCGATACTCCTTCAGAAGGGTCAGTTGTTGTGCCTCGGCTTCTGCTTTCTGGGGAGCCAAGACGGGAATGTAATGGTAGTCGATGCCAAAGGAACGGGCTGTGGGTTCCAGATCCGGGTGATTGCTGATGATCAGGGGGATTTCCGCCGGTAATTCCCCGGCCCGTTGCCGCCAGATCAGATCCAGTAGACAGTGGGTTTGTTTGCTAGCCCAGAGGGCGATGCGGGGGCAGGCATCGGAAAAGTGTAGCTCCCAGTTGGCCTGGATGCTGCGGGCAATGCCCGAAAAGGCGGGAATGATTTCCGCCCGTTCTAGCTGAAACCCTTGCAAATCCCACTCGATGCGGCTCAAGAACAACCCCGCCTCGGGATCCGTATGGTGATCGGCGTGGATGATATTGCCGTCGTAGCTGTGGATAAAGGCAGAGAGCTTGGCTACCAACCCTTTCTGATCGGGGCAAGACACCAACAGGGTGGCACTGGGCATGGGTGGGGGCAAGGTCGTTTGACCTTTTCACCCTACGGCCTGGATTTACCCAAGGGCAAGCGTCCGTAAACTACCCAACGCAACGCCTAACGGCAGGCTAACGCCAACATGCTACGCATAGAGCGCGGGGTTCCTGCAAGTCAAGCTGAGGCGGGTAGGGCTTACAAATCTGCGGACAGACCATCAACACGGTGAAGCCCGGAGAGAAAAAGACGGGATCTTCTTCCTGTCCATGTCTTCATCCGCTACAGATATTCGAGACTGGACGTAAGCTGAGAATGGATCCCTCAACTTGTCGTGATCATGGCTCATTCCCCATCCTCTGCCCCTGGCACCTCGCCGCAGGATCCCCGTGCTCTGCGCAAAGCGCTTCGCGGATCCAGCACCTATTTTGCTAAAGGGTTTGAGGAGCACAAAGATCAGGTGCAATCGGATCTGCAAACCACCTACAAAAGCCCCCTTGTCGAACAGATTCGCGCCCAGGCTTACCGCTACCAAAGGGGGGATATCACCATTCGCCTGGCCAAGGCCTTTGGCTTCTGTTGGGGGGTAGAGCGAGCGGTGGAGTATGCCTATGAGGCACGGCGACGCTTCCCGGATCGGCAACTGTGGATCACCAACGAGATCATCCACAACCCCTTGGTGAACCAACACCTCCAGGATATGGGGATCCGTTTTGTCGGCAAAGGGCCCGATGGGCAAAAGGATTTTTCCGCCATTCAGCCTCAGGATGTGGTGCTCTGGCCTGCCTTTGGGGCGAGCGTATCGGAAATGGAGTTTTTCCGGTCACAGGGCAACGAGATTGTCGATACCACCTGCCCCTGGGTCTCTCGGGTCTGGAACCAGGTGGACAAACATCGGGCCGCCCAGTTCACTTCCGTGATCCACGGCAAATACAATCACGAAGAGACCTTAGCTACCAGCTCCTTTGCCGAAAAATACCTGGTGGTGCTCAACCTGGAAGAAGCCGAATGGGTTGCTCGCTACATTCTCGAAGGCGGAAATGCGACAGACTTCCGGCAGCGCTTCGGCAAAGCTACCTCTCCTGGATTTGACCCGGATCGGGATCTGGAGCGGATTGGCATCGCCAACCAAACCACCATGCTTGAGGGAGAAACCCGTGCCATCGCCAAGCTGTTTGAAACCACGATGCTGCGCAAATATGGGCCACAACGGTTGGACGAGCACTTTATGAGCTTCAACACCATCTGCAACGCTACCCAAGAGCGGCAAGATGCCATGTTTGAGCTGATTGAGGAACCCTTGGATGTCATGGTGGTGATCGGGGGGTTCAATTCCTCCAACACTACCCACCTTCAGGAAATTGCTCTGGAAAAAGGGTTGCGCTCTTTTCACATCGATGGCCCTGCTTGCATTGAGGCCAACAACCGCATCCGTCACAAACCGTTGCAGGGAGAGATCACCGTCACAGAAGGATGGCTGCCCGATGGACCGGTGCAGATTGGCATCACTTCTGGCGCTTCTACCCCCGACCGGGTGGTGGAGGAGGTGATCGAGCGCATCTTCGCCCTGCGGGATTCCGAAGCTCAGCCTTCTCCCCTCCCGGCGCTGACATGATCAGCCCCTCCCCCCCAACTCAAAGGGGATCCCTTCGCTAAGGCTACGGTTGCGTGCTCACCACTCTTGTTCAGGTTTACTCCCCGTTGCTGGGCTGGACAGTACTGGGCTATCTCCTGCAGAAGGGAATGCCCACGGACTGGAACCGTTGGCTGGGCCCTTATCCGCTGGGGCGGTTTATGTTTTGGGTGGGGGTGCCCCTCAGCATTGTTGGTTTTTTGCAGGGGGTGGATCTGTCGGGGCAGATTTGGGTAGCCCCTCTGATTTGTTGGTTGTCGGTAGGGCTGGGATCCGGACTGGCCAGCGGGTGGTTGCGCTGGCAGCATTACCTGCAGGGAAAGCCAGAGCTTGCAGATGTTTTGCCCCCTTCTTTGAGCAGCGCTCAGCAGGGCAGCTTTCACTTGGCGGCAACCCTAGGGAATACCGGCTATTTGGGCTACCCCATCTGTCTGGCGGTGGCGGGAGCCCCCTATTTCGGCTGGGCGCTGTTTTACGACCTCTTGGGCACCTTGTTCATGGCCTATGGGTTTGGGGTGTGGGTGGCCAGCCGCCATGGCAACTCCTGTGCTCAAGCCTGGCAAGTGGGCGTTCACATTTTGCGTACCCCTGCCCTCTGGTCTTTTGGCCTGGGCCTATTGTTGGCGCGTCAACCCTTGCCGGGGTGGTTATCTCAGGGATTGACCACCTTTGCGTGGGGGATGATCCCGTTGAGTCTCATCCTGCTGGGGATGCGACTGGCCTTGGTGAACCGCTGGGGATCCTTTCAGCCCGCCGGAGTTGCGCTCTTCATTAAGCTGTTGCTGGTGCCCTTACTGGTGGGAATAGGGTTGGCCTTCACCCCCTACCCCCCTTTGGCCAAGCTGGTGCTGGTTTTGCAATCGGGAATGCCCCCCGCCATTGCCACCCTTGTGCTGGCGGAAGAATATAACTTGGATCGGGAGATCACGGTGACAGCTCTGGGAATTGGCTATCCGGCGCTGCTGGTGACCCTACCCCTCTGGCTCAGTCTGTGGGGTGCTTGAATTTGCGATTGGAATCCTCGGGCAAAAGCACAGCAAGGATGGGCTCTGGCAAGACCTCCTCAGCCCCATAGAAGCTCACCCCATCCACCTCTTGAGCGGTGAGCCAGCCTAGACAGGCATCAGTAGGCCAAGTGGGAGAGAGTCTGTTCGAGGTACTGATGCACCAACTGATCCAATTCAAAGTCTTGGCCGGGCAATTCGCGGCCCTGCAGCCATCCCTGGAAACCGGAGCTTTCCACGATCGCCTGACGCAATGGCTTCCAAACCGCTTGCGCATGCAGTGCTGAATCAGAGCTGAGAGCAGGACTCATCATGGCAAGGAAGAGTAGGAGTAATCCAGTCTCAGGATAACGTGGATCCTTAGTTGGATTTGGCTTCGCAGGATACAAACCCTGCCTATTCTGCCCCGTTGCGATGGCCATTTTCTCGGCTGAAGCGAAGATGCTCTTCGATACGGGCTATCGAGATCTCCAACTGCTGAAGTGTGTGTTGCAGATTCTGATTAATGCGCTGCTGTTCCTGATTAATGCGCTGCTGTTCTTCATAGATACGCTGCTGTTCCTGATTAATGCGCTGCTGTTCTTGGTTCAGGCGTTCCTGCCGCTCAATAAAAGCATTGAATCGACGGCGATCCTCCACACGAGCCTCGTGTTCCTGCTGGTAGATTTGCACAATCAGTCGTTGCCCCTCAAGCAGAGCCGCCACATCGGATCCCAGCTTGTCGAGCATGGCATCTGTCCAGCGTTCGACGGTCATGGCCTTATCCTCATCACACAACCTGATACACAGTAACTCTCGCGGCGGGCAGTCTGAGAAACATCAACCATATCGGATTGACAAAATCGGGATCTGGCAACAACAAGCCCTAGGCCATAAGGGGAAAGAAGGCTGTGGTTCTGCCGGTTTTTTGGGGATCCGATCCGCAGCTAGAGGGGAGCAAAGAGCTGACTGCCTTGTTCAACCCGCAGGGTTGGCCCCAACGCATTCAAAAGGGAGGTACCGTAGCTACGAGCGATCATGCGGCTGTCGAGAATGGCCAGCAAACCCGGCTCTGTTCCCGTCAACGTACCGGAGATAGAGCGCTGCCGCAAAGGTGCCACTGCCCGTTGCAGTTGGGATGCAGCCACAGGCAGAAGATACTGACGAAACCAGTCCTGCTGAGTGCGTTGCATGTGTTGCACCCGTCCAGCCACCCTCGGATCCTCCACCGAGGGAAAAGGCAAGGTGGCAATCGCCATCAGTTCGGGGCGGGGCAAGCTGGCTTTGTGTTGAAGCCAGTGGTGCCAGTCGCACACCAAAATGCCGTTCTCGGCCAGCAGCGGTGCATTCACCCGTACCCGTGAGCCAAATTCGGCAGCCAAGACCGCCCCCACTTGCGACTGCAAGGGCTGATCCGACACCAGCACCACCACAAAGCCTTGAGCCTGAGGGATAAGGGACTTCAGCTCCCGCAGCAGGTGACTCTGAAAAAGAGGGCTGTTGGGCAAGGGTAGACGGGGCAAGTACAGAGAAAGGCTCTGCAAGGGCTCCAATCCCCCCCCAGAACGGGGCCATCCCTCCCCCGACAAAAACCGCAAAGGGGTGAGATCCGGCAAACCCAACCGCTGTCGAAAGGTTTGGGCCCGACGATCCAAATCCAGCGCTTCGCCGATGATCACCACAGGCTGAGTTGCCCAAAGGGGTGCCAGCCAGTCTTGGGGAGCAGACGGGCTGTTGTGGAGGGTTAGGCTGCCGGTTTCTCGGTCGGTTTCGGCCCACCAAATCCAAGAGGGATCCCCCCCAAGGCTGGCCCGTTGGCGTAGCTGCTCCCAGGGATCCGGTAGCCAGCCCGAGTGTCCTGCAATCAAAGAGAGCACCCCATCCAGGTGAACCTGTTCATCCGACTGCAACAGACATCGGGAAAGGGGCCGACGCAACAGGTGCAGGGCTAAGCTCACCTGGGCCTGGGAGATCCGTTCTGCCTCCGCCGGAAAAATCTGTCGCAACTGTTGCCAGTCGGGTGCCTGTACCGTAACGGTGAGGGCACGGTAGGCCCAATCTTCCAGATCTTCTGCCCCATCGAGGATCACCGGGATCCCCGTCGGCATCTCCGAAACCCCAGCTCTCAGGCGAGCTTGCAGCCAATCACCGGGATCCACCAAAAGCAACCCCTGAAAGTCGGGATCCGGCCAGCGGTCCTTTTGGAGGACAGGTTTATGCAGTTGCAGGGTGTGCTGTAGCCACGGGATCTCTTCCCCCAAAATTTGCGCTTGCACAGCAGCCGTAGCACAGAGAAGAGTGGCATTGGGCCACATCAGGGCCGGCAACAGATAGCTGAGACGATGCTGCCCCCCGGCCGGCACCTGGATCAAGGCGCTACGACCCAGCCGCAATCCCCGCGCCACCATGCGAGCCATCGTCAATTGATGAGGCCACAGGGCTTCGGGAGACCGCCGCAAAAGCTGCCGCAACTGTTGATGAACTTCGACCTCGATCACGGTTCAGTGGGCGGGGGATCCGCCACAGATAGCAGGGTAAGCTAGCCTATTCTAAGTTAGGCAGTGGCCACAAGGCTCTCGGGAATGGGGTTTACGGGTTGAGTCCCCAGGGCAACCCGGGGGTTGCCTGTGAAAAGACTCTAAGGTAGTGGAGAAACCCAAATTGGATAGCTGGGGTGAGTGATTGATGCCTCTTCTTTCTGCAATTCAAACCCACGTAGGGGCAGGATCCCTCTTGATCGACCGTTCTGAGTGGGGCCGCCTGCGTATGAAGGGATCCCCAGGGTTGGAATATCTGCACAACCAAAGCACACAGGATTTGAAAGCGCTGCAGCCTGGGCGGGGAGCGGATACGGTTTTTGTGACACCCACGGCAGGGATCCTCGATTTGACGACGGTGTATGTGTTGGAAGAAGAGTGCTGGATTTGGACCTCCCCCCAGCGGCGGGAGACCTTAAGCCAGAGTTTGGGGCGGATGTTGCCTTTTGTGCGCGGGGCACAGTTATCGGATGCAACAGAACACACCTTCGCGTTTGGGCTGCTGGGCAGCGAGAGTACAGCATTATTACAAGGTCTAATCGGTTCGGAGCGGATCCCGGCAGAACAGCATCAGCACCGACAGGTTGAAATCCAGGGGATTCCGGTTCATCTCGCCCGTGGGACGGGGGTTGTGGTGCCAGGGTTTACCCTTTGGGGCGATCTGGCGGGGAAAGCTGAGGTTCAGAAGGGGCTGATGGAGGCTGGAGCCACCCTCGGTAAGGCAGAACTGTGGGAGCAACTGCGCCTAGAGGCCGGTCGCCCCGCTGCCGATCGCGAGCTCACCACCGATTACAACCCCCTAGAGGCGGGTCTTTGGCAGGCGATCTCTCTGTCGAAAGGGTGTTACATCGGTCAGGAGGTTTTGGCCAAGCAGGTCACCTATAAGCGCATTCGGCAAACCCTGTGGGGGATCCGACTGGAGGGAGCAGTGGCACCTGGCACAGACATTGAGCAAGCGGGAGAAAAAATTGGGCTTTTGACCAGTGTAGGCCAGACCCCTCGGGGATACTGGGGGCTGGGATATGTGCGCACCAAGTTTGCACCGGCAGAGGGGCTAGCCGTTCAGGTTGGCCCTGTGCAAGGCACCCTGGCCCAAATGCCCTTCCTAAGTTACCCGCCGGTATAAGCTTGTACGGCACCCTAGCGGGTAGAGCGCGGGCTTCCCATCTCGAGTCGCTCTGCGTGGCAGCAATTGCCACTTGTGTAGCCTCGACTGGAAAAACTTGGGTCGCTTTTGGAAGCTGCCATCCGAAGCGGTCAAGAATCGCTCCAATCCCAGGTCAATTCCCATTGCCCG
>JAUQVK010000052.1:0-39625 GCA_039794845.1 Thermostichus sp. DRC_bins_24 | reverse complement strand
GCTTGGAGGGGCGGGGGGGGAGGTTTGGCCGGCCGAAGGGGGAACGGGGGGAGCCGGAGCCATCTGGGTCTCCAGTCCTGCCTTAGGAGTGGGTACCTCTCGGGTGACCCGGTTGGCTTGGGCCTGGGCGTGCAGTTGAGCCACCTCAGCTGGATCGGGGGGATGGCTGAAATAGTAAGCGATCAGGTCTTGCTGCTGCTCAAAGGTGAGGGGGAAAGGCTCGACCGAAATTTGCGAGTAGGCGAGCATTTTACCGATGTAGTCCAGCGCCGCCAAGTCCTGGGGATCCACCATGCCCAGGATCAAGCTGTCGGTATCCAGGGCAACCGGCACGACCTGATAGTAGATGCAGATCTCCACCGGCAGATATTGGGCGATCAAGGCCGGTATCCGTGTTCGGTCGATCTTGGTGTGTCGTCCTAGCGCCAGAGAGGCATCTGGATCAGTCATGGCAAGCCCAGATCCCACCTAGGTGGGACATCGTTCCTCATCACTGTAGTCTATAGAGTGGTATGTGATCTTCATGGATGGCAGCGATGGCAGCCTGACTTGTCTGACCGGCACAACCAGCACCAATTGACTAAAGTGTAAAATTAAAACCATCTTCAAACCCCTCGCAGCGAAAGTAGCCAAACCTTTGTTAAGTCTCGGAGTCAACATTGATCACATCGCCACCGTTCGACAGGCGCGTCGTACCGTAGAGCCTGATCCGGTGGCAGCTGCAGTGATTGCGGAATTGGCGGGGGCAGATGGCATCACGGTGCATTTGCGCGAGGATCGCCGCCACATTCAAGACCGGGATGTGCGCCTGCTGCGGCAAACCGTGCGCACCCATCTCAACCTAGAAATGGCGGCCACCGATGAGATGGTGCGAATTGCCCTCGAGCTCAAACCCGACTACGTCACATTGGTGCCGGAGCGGCGAGAAGAGGTGACCACCGAGGGAGGACTGAATGTGGCAGGGCAGATGTCGCGTCTTGGCGATGTGGTGAGCCAATTGCAGGGATCCGGCATTCCCGTCAGCCTGTTTATCGACCCGGATCCGACCCAGATTGCAGCCGCCGCCCAGGTGGGATCCCAGTGGATCGAACTGCATACAGGGCGCTATGCTGAAGCCTCCCCGGGAACGGAGCGGGAGGTGGAACTCAACCACCTAGAAGAGGCCAGCCAACAGGCCATCGATCTCGGCTTGCGGGTGAACGCGGGGCATGGGCTCACCTACTGGAATGTCGGCCCGGTGGCGCGGATCCCCGGCATGGAGGAGCTGAACATTGGCCATAGCATTGTCAGTCGAGCGGTACTGGTGGGGTTGGATCGGGCGGTGCGAGAGATGCGTCAGGCAATGGGATTAAGCTCAGGGGTAGGCCCGGCATGAATACAGAGTATTACGGCTACGAAAACCACATTCTTGAGCAGGCTGAGATCGACCGTCTGCTGGATTTGCTCCCTGCCAGTATGCGGGAAAGCGTGAAAATTCTGCCTGCCCCGGAACGGCAAACCTCGGTGATCAAGGGTCGGCGGCAAATGCCCTGGGAACGACAGATGCGGCTGTTCATTAAGCCCTATGAATGGCGACAGTTTACACCGATACAGCGGGCGGGGTTGTTTCTGCACAAGGTGGGCTACTACAGTCGGGCCGTGTCGCGCCAGATTGATTTTTACCTGGCCATGGCGGCGCTGGGGGGCTTGAGCCTGATTTTCGAGGCCGTCCAACAGGATCCGGTGGGGGCGACGGTTTCGGGTGGTTTGAGTGGCTTGGCCCTCTGGCAGTTGCGCCGCGACCAAACCAATGACCGACGCCTGCTGGCTGCCGATGCCTATGCCGTCGATCGCATGGTGCTGCGCGGGATCCCGCGGCTCCAGGCGGTGGAAGCTTTGGGACAGGCTCTGCACGTGGAGGCCCGCTTGGAGGGGCGCTCCGGCAATGAGTTGCTGGATATGCTGCGCTACCAAAACCTGAAGCGGCTGGCCCAGCGTCCGGCGGAAGATATCGTGTTGAGCTGAGTTTAGGCGGATGTTATCCCCCCTGCGGCTGGGATCCCTGGTGGGCCAAGGGGCTTGGGGCCAGTACCTCCTGCAGGTGGCTGCCACCGATTCTACCAACCGCTTGCTCCTCGACTGGGGCCGCCAATTTCCCCAGCCGCTGCCAGTGGGCACCGTCTTGGTCAGTACCCGCCAATGGGCTGGAAAAGGACAACACGGACGGGTTTGGCAGTCTGAGCCGGGGGGGCTGTACTTATCGGTATGGCTGGGCCCCGGCGGGCCTGACGGGCTGGGATCCCGGCCCCTGGATGAGTCTTTGCTGCAGTTAACCTTGGCCTTAGCTTGGGGAGTGGTTGGGTCGTTGCGGCAAAGGCTGGGGATCCCGCTGCGGTTGAAGTGGCCGAACGATCTGGTCTGGCTGGATGAGGAGCGCCCTGGGTGCTTGCTGAAGCTGGGGGGGCTGCTGCTCCAGAGCCGCTTTGGGGGGGCCGGCCAACTGCTGGGTTTGGTGGCGGGTTTGGGGTTGAATCTGAACAATCCGGTTCCGGAAGGGGCAATCACCCTGGCTCGGGTGCTGGGATCCCAGCAGGATCGCACCGAAATCGGAGCCCTGGTTTTGGGGGGCATGGAGCGCGGCTTTCGCACCTGGCAGCAGTCAGGATTGGCCACCATCCGCTCTGAGTACGAAGACTGGATGGTGCAACCGCAGCTGGAGTGGTCCCAAGGAGAGGCCGTTGCCACGGTTTTGGGCCTTGCCGCGGATGGGAGGATCCGGGTACAAACACAAGGGGAGAGCGCGTCCCCCCGGCGGGAGACCATTTTGACCCTTTCCCCCCACCAAGTGCGCTTCAGCTATCACATTCCCGTTCCTGACAGCCTGTAGTCTTTCCCTGAGTGGCCTGTGTTGAAACCGGTGATGGATCCCTTGTTGGCGGCCTTGCGACTTTTTTTTCCGCAATCTCGGCAGCTGCGACGGCTAAGCTTTGGGCTGGGGCTGGGGCTTGGTCTGCTCTGGCTTTATCCCACCACCCTTCTGGCCCAACCGCAACCGAACCGTTTACCTCCACCACCTGTGGTTGAACCGGCTCTGGATACTCCTGGGGCTGCTGCCTTGCTGTTGGATGGATCCATTCCGATGCCAGACAGCAATCTGGAGACCACGACTTCTACCCTGGAACCCAACGAACCCCTAACCCTGGAGGCGGAAACCCGTACCGAGACGGTGGTGGGTCGAGAAATCGTCCTTGAGCCGGAAGAAACCCGCGATTTAGCGGCTCCTCCCGATTCGGACAACCCAATTGTGGTGCCGGTGGTGCTGATGGAACGGGCCTCCGGTCGCCGCATCATTATTTCTCCGGGACAAGAGATCCGCATTGAGGATCCCAACCAACCTCAAGACCCTGAACCTGAAACACCGGCTTTGCCTGAGTTGGCGTCGGGTGACGAGCGCTTGCTGTATCCTTTGCCCCATCCTGTGCCGATCACGTCGGGGTTCGGTATGCGCATACACCCGATTCGAGGGCAGCCGGAGTTTCATGCCGGGGTGGATTTGGGGGCCAGTATGGGCACACCGATCTTGGCCTCTTTTAGCGGCAAGGTGGTGGCTTCCGGATCGTTGGGGGGGTTGGGCATTGCCGTGGTGTTGGAACACGCGGGCCAACAGCGCACCCGCTATGGACATATGTCTAAGGTCGCTGTAGCTGCCGGGGATGTGGTGGAACAGGGATCCGTGATTGGCTATGTGGGGGCGAGCGGAGAGGTGACCGGGCCACATTTGCATTTTGAGCTGTGGAAGCGGGCCGCCGGACAAGACTGGGTGGTTCTGGATGCCACAAATGATCTGAAGATTGCAGTGGCTCAGTTACCCGGTTAGCAGGGCCTGGGTTAATATCGTTGAGCGGGATCCCCGGTGGTTCCCCGGTTTGCGGACGTGGCGGAATGGCAGACGCGCTAGACTTAGGATCTAGTACCGCAAGGTGTAAGGGTTCAAGTCCCTTCGTCCGCATGGCTAGAATGACCGGATTGCAAGGCCAAAGCCAGGATTTCGGCATCCACATTGCCGCCGGAGAGAACCACTCCAATCCGTTGCCCAGGCAGAGTGATTTTTCTGGCCAGAAGAGCGGCTACCCCCACCGCCCCCGTCGGCTCGATCACCAACTTCATGCGGGTCAGCAGCAGCTGCATGGCCTGTAGGATCTCCGCATCCTTCACCAGCACCACCTCATCCACCCAGCGCTGAATCACTGGAAAAGGATGGATCCCTGGGCAGGTGGTGCGGATCCCGTCGGCAATCGTATCGGGCAGAGGGATCCGCACCCGTTCCCCTTGTTGCAGGGAGAGGGCATAGTCGTTGCCGCTTTCCGGCTCCACCCCGTAGAGGCGAATCTTGGGATGGAGGGCCTTGGCCACCACCCCACAGCCGCTGAGCAAACCTCCACCCCCCAGGGGCACCACCAGTGCATCCAATTCAGGCACCTGCTGCAAAAACTCCAGGGCACAGGTTCCCTGTCCGGCCATAATGCGCAGGTCATCGTAGGGCGGAACGAGCAGGGCTCCGCGCTCGGCTGCCAGCTGCTGGGCTAGGGCTTCCCGGTCTTCTCTTTGGCGGTCATAAAAGTGGATTTCCGCCCCATAACTTTGCGTGGCCCGAATCTTGGCCTGGGGGGCGTCCCTGGGCATGACTAGGGTTGCCGGGATCCCGAACGCCGCCGCCGCAATCGCTACCCCCTGGGCATGGTTTCCAGAAGAGAAGGCCACCACCCCGCGCCGACGGGATCCTTCCTCCACGCTGGAGAGGAAGTTCATTGCCCCGCGCACCTTAAACGAACCGCCCCGCTGAAACGATTCCGCCTTACAGAAAACCTGAGCCCCAACTAGACGATTTAAGGAGCGGCTGCTGTGGATCGGTGTGCGGTGAATCCGTGGCCCAATCCGTTCCTGGGCGGCATAAACATCCTCTAAAGTGAGCATGGCCCTAGTTTGGGAAGATCACCTGCAGAATCTGCTCAGCCGGAATGGAATCGATCACCCCATCCGCAGCAGTGACCGCCCGAAAAGGCCCTTCTGAGGGCAACAACCGCGCCGGATCCGTTGGGCCGAACAGAGCCACGAGAGGGGTTTGGGTGGCAACCGCCAAGTGCATCGGGGCGCTATCGGTACACAACAGCAGTGTTGCCCCTGCGATCAGGGCCGCCAGTTGTCCCAGTTGGGCAGGCCGACTCAGCGGCAAATCCGGCAGTTGCGACAGGAAGCCATCCGCCAGCTTCTCATCCTCTGGCCCCAATACCAACACCAGCGGCAGCTCGGGCCGTTTTTCCCGAAAGCCTTGGATCACCTTAACCCAGTTGGCAGGGGGGTAAATTTTCAGGATCCCTTTTTGCACCGACAGTTGACTGGCTCCGGGGTGCAGCAGCACGTAATCTTTGCCCGGATCCCCCAGAAGGCGCTTGCGTTCTTGTTCTGCCCATTCTAGGTCTGATTTTTTCAGGCGAATTTGTGGGATCCCAGCCTTGGAGAAAATGCCAAACCCCTGCAACAGGTCGTGGTACATTTCCGCCGCATACTGGGCGGACTTCAAGGGTACCGGATCGGTGAGCCAAGGCTTCCCTGGCGGGGCATACCCAACCCGCTTCGGGATCCCGGTCAGCCAGAGCAGCAGTTTTGCGCCAATCCCTTTCCCTAGGCTCAGCACCGCATCGTACTGCCGCTCCCGAATCCGCCCCAACAGATCGCTGAGATCACCCAACGAGATCTGCTCCTTAAAGGGGAAGGTCAGCACCCTATTCACCGAGGGGCAAACTTCATAGGCGGAAACCGCCCGCGGCTCCACCATCACCTCAATCTCGGCCTCCGGGAACCGTTGCCGCAAACCCGCCAGGGTGGGGAAGAAGAGAATTTGGTCGCCGATCCCTCCAGGGACAAGGGCCAGAATTCTGGGTGCCAAGGGCACGCTACCGCGAACTTGTAGAGAAGCATCCTGCATAGAGCATCCTAATAGATGGCCATATCCAGCCGATGGGATCCCTGACCAGGGACACACCGCGTCAACTTTATCTCAGATTCGGATCGGGATGGGATCCAATCGACACACCCAGAAGATAAGCTACGAGAGAACGATCCAAAATCAAACTCCGCATGGCCAGGGCCGGTACAGAAAGTCGACTTGGGCGAATAGAGCAACTGCTCGTGCAGGTGGATCGGGTAACTGTTCAGAGGCGAGAGGAGTTGCCGACTTCCCATCCTAGGCGGGATCCTATCCTCGGGAATTGGATGAGGCAGCCAGAGGCAGAGCCATGACGGATGAACCTATCCCGCTGCTGGATTTAACCCTGCAATACCGTGCCTTGGCTGCTGAGCTTCAGCCTCAGGTGGAAGCCCTGCTGGCCTCCGGACAGTACGTCGGTGGGGCTGCTGTGCGGCACTTTGAGGAGCTGTTTGCGCAATTTTTGGGGGGGGGCGATCTGGAAGCCATTGGCTGCAATTCCGGCACCGATGCCTTGGTGCTTGCCTTACGGGCCCTCGGGATCCAGCCAGGGGATGAGGTGATCACCACGGCTTTTAGCTTTTTTGCCTCTGCGGAGGCGATCGATTGGGTGGGAGCACGCCCTGTTTTCGTGGATGTGGATCCCCAGAGTTTCAATCTCGATCCAGGGCTTCTGGAAGCGAAAATTTCCCCCCGCACCAAGGCCGTGATTCCGGTACATCTGTTCGGCCGGGCGGCCCCCATGACGGAGGTTCTTGCTGTTGCGCGGCGGCATCGGCTGGCGGTCATCGAAGATTGTGCCCAAGCGGTCGGGGCCTGCTGGGGGGGCAAGCCCGTTGGCACCTGGGGGGATGTCGGCTGCTTCAGCTTTTTTCCTACCAAAAACTTGGGGGCGGCTGGAGACGGCGGGGCAGTGGTGACCCGGGATCCCGCATTGGCCCGTCAAATACGCATTCTCAAAGAACACGGCCAAGTTCGGCAGTACCAACATGCTCAGATCGGCATCAATAGCCGCCTTGACGCGCTACAGGCGGTGATTTTATCGGTAAAGTTGCCCTATTTGCGGGAGTGGAACTGGCGGCGACAGGGGATCGCTGAGTACTACCATCGCCTGTTACAGGGGATCCCCGGCTTGATCCTGCCCAGCTTGACAGTGGGAGGGAACTCTGTTTGGCATCAATACACGGTGCGTGTCCCCAGCCCGGATCCGACGGATCCCCATTGCCGGGATGATTTGCAACAGCACCTGAAGGATCGGGGCATTGGCAGCCGCATTTACTACCCCATCCCCTTACATTTACAACCGGTATATCAAAGGCTGGGCTACAAGCCTGGGGATCTGCCCAATGCGGAAACCTGTGCCGCCCAAGTGTTGTCCTTGCCCTGTTTCCCTGAACTGACGAGCCAACAACAGGAGCGGGTGGCGGTGGCCATTGCAGAAGTCCTTACCGAGGAATCGGGTTCATGATTCTTGATGTGAAATATCCTGACTGTTGATGAACCAACAAGGCTGGACAACCCCCACAGAGCTGGAGGGCATCCTCGAGCGCATCACCTACCACAACCCGGAGAACGGCTATACCGTCGCCCGATTGCAGGTGCGTGGGCAAGTGGATCTGGTGACAGTGGTGGGCTATTTTCCACAGATTCAACCGGGCCAAACCCTAAAACTGTGGGGATCCTGGAAAGAGCATCCGCAATATGGATCCCAATTCAGCGCCGACCGTTTTCAAGAAACCCAGCCGGCCACCCTGACGGGAATTGAAAAGTACCTGGGTTCGGGACTGATCAAAGGGGTGGGGCCCGCCACGGCCAAGCGCATTGTTAACCATTTTGGTCTGGAAACCCTGCAGGTGATCGAGCAGCAAATTGACCGGTTGCGGGAAGTGCCAGGGGTGGGCTCTTACCGGGTACAACGCATCGAGCAGGCTTGGCAAGAACAGAAATCCATCAAGGAGGTGATGCTGTTTCTGCAATCCCACGGGGTAAGTACCACCCACGCCGTCAAAATCTTCAAAACCTACGGGGATGCCGCCATCGCCACGGTGCAACACAACCCCTATCAATTGGCACAGGATATTTGGGGCATTGGCTTCAAAACCGCCGATCAGATCGCCCAAAACCTGGGGATCCCTGCCGATAGCGATGCACGACTTCAAGCCGGACTCAGCTATGCCCTGCTCACCGCCACCGAAGAAGGCCACTGTTTTTTGCCGATCGAAGACCTGATCGCCCAAGCGGCCACCCTTTTGGGATTGACCGACCAAGCAGGGATCCCAGAACGCCTGCGGGAAAATGCCCGTCAATTGGTGCGCCAAGATCACATCAAAGCAGAAAAGCTGCCCAATGGTCTCGCTGCCTGCTATCACCCGCCTCTGTACGCCGCTGAGGTAGGCTTGGCAGAGTTGCTGAAACAACGATTGCACGATCCATCTCCAGGATCCCCTCTGGAAGTCGATCTGCAGCGGGTGCAAAACTGGCTAGAGCGCTACACCGATCACCACGGAATCCGGCTATCGGAGGAGCAGCACCGGGCTGTTCTCATGGCGGCGCAACAGCCCCTCTTCATCCTGACCGGCGGCCCCGGCACCGGCAAAACCACCACCACCCGCACCATCACCGCCCTCTGGCGAGCCATGGGCAAAACCGTCCTGCAAGCCTCCCCCACCGGGCGGGCCGCCCAACGCCTGGCAGAGGTAACCGGGCAAGAGGCAAAAACCATCCATCGCCTGCTGGAGTTCGACCCGCGCCTGATGCGCTTCAAGCGGGATCTCGACCATCCCCTTGCCGCCGATGCGCTGGTGATCGATGAGGTTTCGATGATCGACTTGGTGCTGGCCTACAACCTCTTCAAAGGGATCCCTCCTCAAGCCCAGGTGTTGTTGGTGGGGGATCCAGATCAGCTCCCCAGTGTCGGCCCCGGCCAGGTTTTAAGGGACTGGCTGGCCTCGGGGCGGATCCCAACGGTTCACCTAACCCAGGTGTTTCGCCAAGCCGCCCAAAGCCAGATCGTCAGCAATGCCCACCGCATCAACCAAGGTCGCCTGCCCCAATTTGGCGGGGACTGTCAATTTGTCGAAGCCTCTGAACCGGAAACGGTGGTGCACCAGATCCAAACCCTGATCACAGAAACGCTCCCGGCCCGGTTGGGAACGTTGGATTGGGATCCCTTGGAGCAGCTCCAGGTACTCTGCCCGATGAACCGGGGATGGGTGGGGGCCAACCATTTGAATACCGTCCTACAAGCGCTGCTCAATCCTCCTCAGCCCCACCGCACGCAACTGGAACGGGGCAAACGCCTCTACCGCGAGGGGGATCGGGTGATCCAGCTGCGCAACAACTATGATCTGGGCATTTTTAATGGCGATCTGGGCCGCATTCGCAGCATCGATTTGGAAGACCAACAGATGCACATTGATTTCGGGGAGCGAACCATCTCCTACGACTTCGCCGATTTGAACGAACTGGCTCTGGCCTATGCCATCACCATTCACCGCGCCCAAGGCTCCGAATACCCTATTGTCATTCTGCCCATCCATACCCAGCACTTCCCGATGTTGAGCCGCAACTTGCTCTATACCGGCCTTACCCGCGCTAAGCGACTGGCCCTGCTGGTGGGCACCTCCAAAGCCATCGCCATCGCCGTCCGTCAGGTGAATGCCCAACGGCGGTATACTCACCTGGCGCAACGGCTGCACCCCATCCCTGCGGATCTACTGCCGTAACAAGAGCAGAATTACCCCCGCAATCACGCTGATGGTGGCCCCCGCAATTAAGGTATTGGCACGGTTGGCAGCGTCTTCGGCAAATTTGAAAAACCGCTCATCCCAGCGCTGCACTTCCTGCCGCAGCCGTTCGTCGTTCTGGGTGATGCGCTCATCCAGTTGACCCACTCGTTCATCCAGTTGACCCACACGCTGATCCAACTGGCTCACTCGCTGATCCAACTGGCTCACTCGCTGATCCAAGCGGGCAATGTCTCGCGCCACATCCTCCCGAATCAGACGCACTTCGTTCAAGACATCCAAAAGGGTGGGTTCTGCAGGGTTACTCATCGGCGTCCATCAGATCGGGTTTGGCCTGTCTCTATTCTCTCCCGTCTCCCACATACAGGGATCCGCAGCTGTAAACCCCTTGAACTCAAACATCACGCGCCTGAACAACACAGACCCAAAAGAGTCTGCTAGGCTAACTTAAACTTTCGCTCAGATTTCAAATCCTTTCCCCTGGTTATGACCGACACCATTCGCCTGTCTTCAGTAGCCACCGCCACGGCAGCCCAGAAGGGATCCCCGCCCCCGGCTCGTAAGCCTCACCCCCTTTGGCGTCTGCTCAGCTACGGACGGGCCTACCACCGACAAATGGGGCTGGCCACCCTTTGCTCGGTCTTGAACCAGTTCTTCGACTTGGCCCCCCCCTTCATCATTGGGGCTGCCATCGACATCGTGGCCCAACGGGAAAGTCCCCTAATCAACTGGTTCACGATGGGGGATCTGGGGGATCTGCGCACACAGTTTCTGATCTTGACCGGCCTCAGTTTTTTGATCTGGTGGTTGGAATCGGCCTTTGAATATGCCTATGCGCGGCTGTGGCGGAATTTGGCCCAAAACATCGAACATGACCTGCGGCTGGATGCCTATCGCCATGTGCAAGAGCTGGAGACCGCCTACTTCGAGGAACGCAGCACCGGCGGTCTGATGGCCATCTTGAACGATGACATCAACCAGTTGGAGCGGTTTTTGGATATTGGGGCCAATGAGCTCATCCATGTCGCCGCCACCATTGTCATCATTTCGATTGCTTTTGTGCTGTTGGCACCGGGCATTGCCTGGACAGCCGTTTTGCCCATGCCCTTTGTGGTTGGGGGATCCCTGATTTTTCAGCGTTATCTGGCCCCCCGCTATGCCGAGGTGCGGGGCAAGGTGAGCCTCCTCAGTGGTCGTTTGGCCAACAATCTGGGGGGCATGACCACGATCAAGAGCTTTGTTACCGAAGACTATGAGATGGAGCGCCTGCGGGCCGATAGCGAAGCCTATCGCCAGAGCAATTTTCGGGCCATTGCCCTCAGTGCTGCCTTTATTCCCCTGATTCGCAATGTGATCTTGTTGGGATTTGCGGCGACCTTGCTGTTTGGAGGCTTTCAAACCGCGGATGGCCTGATGTCGGTGGGAGTCTACAGCATGATGGTGTTTTTGATCCAACGGCTGCTTTGGCCCCTCACCCGCCTAGGGGAAACCATGGATCAATATCAACGGGCCATGGCCTCCACCCATCGGGTTTTGGATTTGTTGGACACCCCGATTCAAATTCAATCTGGCACCCTTCCCTTGGTTAAGGAGAAAGTACGAGGAGAAATCGTCCTACAGGATGTTACCTTTGCCTATCCCAATCGCCAACCGATTATCGAGCGATTGCAGTTGCGGATCCCGGCGGGACAAACCATCGCCATCGTCGGTGCCACCGGTTCAGGAAAAAGCACGCTGGTGAAGCTGCTGTTGCGTCTCTACGAAATTCGTTCCGGGGTCATTACTCTGGATGGCGTTGATATTCGCCAGCTGCAGCTGCGGGATCTGCGCCGGGCCATCGGTTGGGTCAGTCAAGATGTGTTTTTGTTTCACGGAACTGTAGCTGAAAACATCGCCTATGGCAGCCCTGAGTCTACCTCCGAGCAGATCGTACGAGCTGCCCAACTGGCGGAAGCCCACGAGTTTATCGAGTCCTTGCCCAGAGGGTATGACACGATTGTGGGAGAGCGGGGGCAGAAGCTCTCAGGAGGCCAACGGCAACGCCTCGCTATTGCCCGCGCCATTCTTAAAGATCCGCCGATCTTGATTTTGGATGAGGCCACCAGTGCTGTGGACAACGAAACGGAAGCGGCCATTCAACGCTCTTTGGAAAAAATCACCCGCAACCGCACCACCATTGCCATTGCCCATCGCCTCTCCACGATTCGGGAGGCGGATCAAATTTATGTAATGGAACAAGGGCGAATTGCTGAATCTGGAGATCACGATACATTGCTGGCCAAAAATGGCCTCTATGCTGCCCTCTGGAGGGTGCAAACCGGCATCCGCGGCTAAATCTTGCTTCTACACTCGCGCTGCTGTATCCGCTGTACCCCTTGAAGTCCATCAACACTTCCTGACGGCGGATCCCGTGCTCCTAGTTAAGATTGATACAGGATAGGTGGAGGTAACATGACACGTGAGCAGGAGGAAGAGTGGGAACGTGTCCATAGGGCAAACCTGTGGAACCGCCTCAAAAAACGGGTGGAACACGCCCAGTCGGATCCGTCGCTGTTGGCTTTGCTGGCACGGGAGGCACATGAGTTGGGCTTCCCCCTGCCTTCTTCATCTGGACAACCTAGAGTGGATCCCCGTACCGAACCACCCCTTGGCGGAACCGGTCATCAGCGAACCCGGTGAGCCGGTTTCTCTGTCGGTGCTCTCTTTGTTGCTTACGGACAGTTATAGCTCCTCGATTGTAGTTCTTTGAGTTGAGTTCGCAACATCTGTTCTCACCCTCAGCTCTTCTCCTAGAGCGGAAGAGGGGAGTCGAAGGTGTATCGTTCTTATTTGGAGTAACCATAGAATACAGCCCTTACGCGGGTTTTCTACGGCAGGGCTTGTGCTGCTTTAGCCTTAGGGGGTAGAGCTCAACTTCCACGGTTGTTACATATGACTAGCGGTGCCCTATGGGCCGCCATGGGCGAACGCGCCAGCGTGCCCTAGGCGTAAAGGGCTGTAAGCAGATTCACCTGAGCATTTCTCCCTTGGAGTTCTGAGAACGGTTAGTCTAGGCAATGATTCTGAATGGTTATTTGGATCGAGATCAGAGCCTACTCATGAATACTGCAGAAGCTCTCGAAATTCTTAAGCTTTCCCCGGGCGCAAGCGAACGGGAGATCCGGGGGCGATTGTTTCAGGAATATCAAACCCTCAGCACCGCCTTGGCAGAATTGGAAGATGAGCGCCAAAGGCCCTTGTTTGAGGTGCAACTGGCGCGGCTGAATGAGGCTCGGGATGTGTTGCTCGGCGCCCCTCAGGGAGCCCAAGGGGAAAATGTTTTGCCTTGGATCAGTCCCGAAGATCTTCCCCCTCATGTAATCGTGCTGCTCTACCAGGTAAACGGTCAGGAAGGGATCTGTACCCGCCAAGTCGGGGGTCAGGATATCGTCCTTGCATTTGAAAGCTCGTTTGGGGCCCGAAAATATGCCCAAAGGCTGGCCCAGCAAGGATTGCCCAAGCCGGTACCGGAGCGTTTTGATACAGAAGAGATCGTGGATTTTTGTCGCGGGGGAGGGTACGGCTTGATGGTGGTTCCTGCCCATGAGGCGCTTGAGCCCCTGGAGAAGAGCACAGAATCCGCTCAAAATTGGCAAGGCAAGCCTTAATGCAGCTCCGCCTCGATTCCACGTGCGTCTGGGGGTGTCCTCGATGATTGGTGTTGAACAGATCTCTGTGAACGAGTTCCGCCAGATCATGGCTGCCGATCTGGAGGCCTGCTGTGAGGCCTTTGATCTGCGGGGGGAGTACCTGCGTTTGGAACAACAACGGTTACGGTTTTGGGGGGCGCTGGTCTTCTGTCTGTTGGCGATGGCCCTGACGGTGTTCTTGGTGATTCGGGATCCCAGCCATTGGTTGCTCTACACCGCGGCTGCCGGGATCCTATTGATTGTCTTGCTGGTGATCCTGCGAGCCAATCTGCAGTTGGAGCGTGATCTGCGCCGCATCCGTCAGCGCTGGCAGGAAGCACATCTTCTCCATAGCGAGCCTGAGATTATGAAATTCGCCACCGATCTGGCCTGCAAGGTGAAAGATTACAACCATTGGGTGGAGGAGCTCAAGCAGTCGGTGCAGGGGGGGCAGTATTGGCGAGATTTTCGACAACTGAGCGAGGCTGAACGAAACTACATCCAGTCGGTGTTTCTCCAGGTGCGGGCTCAGCTGGTGGTTGCCTTGCAAATTTGCAGCCGCCTGATCGAGAACCCCCACACCCCAGTTGATCAACACTTCAAACACTTGGTGGCCCGCGACCAGATGCTGCTGAATCAATTTACTGCCAAGAATATGACCACCAATCGATACGTGATCATGGCCCGCGAGCTATCCAATTTGGAGGAAGAACTGCAAGCCCAGATCAGAGCTCTGGGATCCCGATGATACCCTTTAGGGATGTTCGACAGGATGTTCATGGGAAGCGGAGGCGCAAAGAAGCTGTGGAGCCTATTGCTTGCAGGCGGCCTAGGTTTACTGGGATGCGGAGATCCCAATGTCCCCCTCACCCAACCTCCTCCTGATGCCTTCCGAGTCAGTACCCCGCGCCCCCCGCGAACGGATCTCTATCCCACCCCAACGCCACTACCAACACCTACCCCGACTCCACCCCCTAGCCTGCTGGAGGTTACGGCCCGCTGGCTACGGTTCCCTTGGCCACCCCAACGACTGGAAACCAGCCCGGTGAGGCTGAGCGCCCGCTTCTTGGCCATTTCGCTGCCGTCACCGCCACCCCGCTCAGCCAGCCCCTCTCCCCGGCCTTCCCCCGACGAAGAAAGAGACGGGACGGGAGAGGAGCCAGACCGTGGGGGCTAGGGCGCATCCCAGCTATGCAAGTTTGCCCTCATCCCCCAGCCCCCTCTCCCAAAAAGGGAATAGGGGGAGTCGGCTTGGAAGCCCCTCTCCCGCTTTGGGAGAGGGATTTAGGGTGAGGGTTACAAAAGTGGGATACCCCCGGGGGCTATCCCGCACCGCGAAAATCCAGGCCAGAAGATTCAGGCCACTACCGTCACAGGTTCGGTTTCTCGGACGCGCAGCTTTTCACAGGGGATTGTATCGGCCAGAATGGAGCTGGCCATCATGCCCGTATGGATTTCCAGCTTGGCTTCGGGCACTGCTTCAAAGATCAGTCGCTGCCCTGGAAAAACCACCCGCTCGAAATACCAATTGTCAATATTGGTGATGCGAGCCACTTGAATCGAGCTAGTTGCGTTGATATAGCTACAGGTTATTCGCTCCGACCGTTTTTTATCGGGGATCGCATCGAGTGTTTGCATAATCGGGTCACCAGCCCACCTTGCTCAGCCTACCATCTACCCTAACATCGGCCGGGGATCGTTGTGGTAGTCTGCGATACGGCGATCCCAATTGGCAGAAATCAATTCCAGAAAAATGATTTTTGTAGTTTACTTGACCGTTTTATCGATTTCCGCAACTGTCTTCCGATCGATGGCGGATTTATATTGGGATCCCTCATTGAATGGGCGCAATTTGCCATAGAAAATTTCCAAAAAATAGTGAGCAAGATCACACTTTTTCTGTTTCCCTTTTGGCTGTTGGGATCAAGGCTCGTTCATACCCGATCCGGTTGTGGGCCTTTCCCCTGGGGTAGACTCGCCGGGATCCCAGTTCAAGCCTTCCACCCGCAGCTCCAACGCTCCCGACTGACGCACCGGGTTGTATTGCAAGCTAAAGCCGTAGGTACGGCGGTCGTAGCCCAGGCGATAGGTGGTATCCACCTGTTGCCCCGACTGCAAATCCACCGTGGTTTCAGCCCCCACCCGCACCGGCCCGTACAGTTGTTGTAAAAAGCCCAAAACCAACTGCTCCCGTGTGGTGATGCGGTCGAACAGAAAAGGCGAGGCCCCGGCCAAGAAACCATTGGAGTAGGTGACGCTTAGGTTGGTGTAGTCGAAGGTATCGGCTACAAATGCCCCAATCACTGCATCGATGCCGACACTACCGGAGGTATAGCTCTGGGTGCGGCCATTCGAGTAAAAAGATTGGCTGCTGCTGACGCCGGTGTTGAGCCACACCCCCTGCTCGATCGGCAGCGCAGAGAAGCGGGGCGGGGGAGCTGGGGCAGGGGAGGGGGGGCTCCACAGGGGAAAGGAACGATTCAGCGTCGCCCCCAGTTGCAGCCGCGTCAGTTGGATGCGCTCGGTGGCATTTTCCAGCGCCAAATCAGGATCGGTGTCGATTTCATCCGGCTGCCCCAGGGCATCAATATAATCGGTGGACAGGCGATAGCTGAGATCCAACCCCGTATTGCCCAGGCGAATGGTTGGTGAACTGTAGCTAAGGCCGAGACGATTTTCCACAATTTGGAACCCCAAGCGTCCACTGAAGTACCGTTCCCGATAGGCGTAGGTGTAGGTGACTTGCCCGCCATCGCCGGTGGTGATGCGATGCTCCGCTTGGGCCCGCAAGCGCCTGGCAAACTCCTCAAATACAATCCCCCGCAGTTCCACAAACAGAGAAGTTTGAGCGTTCAGCTCCGGTTGTAGCCAGCGAAAGTCGGTGCGTAGCCCGATTCCGTCCAACACCCCTTGGTCGCTACCCCAAAGGCGTTGCGGATAGAGTTGGGGCGAGAACACCAAGCTAACATTGGGATCCCGCAGCAGCTCAAAGTTGGGCTGCAGGATTAAGCCACGGCGCAATTCTGCGATGTCGAAGTCATCGTAAAACAGGCTAACCGGTGGTTGACGACTGAATTGATCAAAGCGCAGCCGGATGGGCAGGGGTAGAAAAAAGACTTGGTCGAAGGCCAGTTGCCCCGACTCGGCGATCAGTAGGCTAGAGCCATCCGCTTGCAAATTGGAGGTCACACGGGGGCTGCGGATTTCCAATTCCGGTGGGTCCAGAGGATCGTTGGTCAGGCGAACATTTTCTCCTTCCCAGTTGTTGGCATCAAAACGAATCCGATCGGCGCGAAAGCGAATCAACCGTTCCGGGCCAAGGGCTGCAGCCCCCCGTGCTTGGGATCCAGATGCATCCAGGGCGCGAATATCCACTTCTCCAAAGGCATTGTCCAGGGATCCCTGCTCTTGGGCAAAGTCGTATTCCAGCCGGGATCCCTGAATACGCTGTTGATCCAGCTGAATGGAAACATTCCCTTCGGCGACTGCCCGTCGTTGCCGCAGCTCGATCCGCATCCGATCTGCCCGCAGAATCGAGCGACCCAGGCGCATTTCCACATTGCCTTCTGCCTCAAAAACTTCCGCCCGTTGGTCAAAGGTTTGTCGGTCAGAGCGCAGTTGCAAAGTGCGGGCAGAGAGGGCATTGAGGGCGTCTGCATCAAAGGGATCTGGGGAGTCTGCGGAAGGAGCCGGAGCCGCTGGCCGAGGGATCCCACCCTCCTTCTGGGCTATGGCCTCGATGGCGGCGGTTGATAACCCCAGCATCCCCAGACAGAGCCATAGCAGCAGAGAACCTTTCATACCCCCTTATCACCCCAAGCAAAAAATCCGCCCTTTCCTGTGGCCTCCAGCCGCTGTGGGCTAAGAAGAGGTGAGCACGCGATTAAGCTTGCCGCTTTGGTAGCCCTCTAAATCCAGGCTGACGTAGAGATAGCCCGCCGCTTGAAAGGCTTTCACCAAAGCTTTTAGGTCGGTTTTCTGCACAAATTCCAAGATTTGATGGGGGGGCAACTCGATGCGAGCCGTATCTTTCTCCGAGCGCACCCGCACCTGCCGCCAACCCAAATGGCGCAAATAGCGTTCTGCCGCCCCCACCCGGCGCAACTTCTCGGCGGTGATCCCCTCTCCGTAGGGAAACCGGGAACTGAGGCAGGGCTGAGCCGGTTTATCCCACCAGGGCAACCCCAAATGGCGAGACAATTGCCGCACCTCCAGCTTGCTGATTCCCACCTCTGCTAGGGGCGAACGCACTCCGCGCTCCAGGGCCGCCTGCATCCCCGGTCGATAATCCGACAGATCATCGGCATTGAGGCCATCCACCACGCAGTCATATCCCAGGGTTTGGGCCAGGGGACGGAGGGTATCGTGGAGATGACTTTTGCAGAAATAACAGCGGTTGATGGGGTTGGCAGCGTAGTTGGGATCCTCCAGCTCATGGGTTTCCACAATTTCATGGCGGATCCCCATTTGTTGGGCTTGCTCGATGGCTTCCTCCAGATCTTCCGGCAGCAGTGAGGGGGAAGCCGCTGTCACCGCCAAGGCCCGATCCCCCAACTGATCCCAGGCCAACTTGGCCACCAAGGTGCTGTCGATGCCGCCGGAATAAGCCACCAGCACCTGCTCCATCTCGGCAAAGATCTGCTGTAGCTGCCGAAACTTCTGCTGCAAGACGGGATCCCACTCCAACGGCGGGGTTGGGGTAAGGGAAGGGGCAGTCGGGTCTTGCGTCATGTTCATTGAGGCCAGAGATTGCTTGGGTCTGGATGACTGGGGAAGGGCGTTCAGGAGAATAGCCGGTTACGAGCCGGGATCCCCCTGTACTCCTCTCCTATTGTTTCCCAGAGTTCCCTGACTTTCCAACGGTTCCCCCTAGCCTTGCATGCGGGATCCCTCATCCGAGCATGACTTCGAGGGACGGAAGAGCTCTGAAGATCTCTCAAGATAGACAATCGGGCAACCTACTCATGGGCCTCCGGCCCGCTGACGCGATGGGCCTCCGGCCCGCTGACGCGATGGGCCTCCGGCCCGCTGACGCGATGGGCCTCCGGCCCGCTAACGCGATAGGCTGGAACCGGTCGGATGTTCTCCTGTTAATTCAGCTCTGTTTCATTTCGGCTTGTATTGACCTTCCCTTATTTTGGCGCGCTATGGCCCTTCAACTCGAACCCGCAAGTTTACCGGAAGTTGCTGTCTATCAGCCCTATTACGCGGTTGCCCGCCGACAATATTTGGCCCTTGCCGTCGGTCTTTACAAAAAAGCTAGCCTGGAGGGACAACGAGCCATTGAGGGGGAGGAACCGGTTCGGTTCCTGGCCAGCTGGCATATGTCTCCTTTGCCCTCCGATTTAACTGTGGTGCAGTTGATCTTTGCCCAGGATGCCGACCTCACCTATCAGCTGTCCATCGCCAACTACGAGTTTGTGGATCACTTGATCGATGTGGTCACCCTGGTACAGCGGGGGCAACCCCCGGACTTTACCACCGCCTTTTACAAAAAACTGATGCGACATGAAGACTGAGCCCGGTTGCCCAGCCGCTATCACCCTCTACGACACCACCCTGCGAGACGGGGCACAGCGGGAGGGTCTATCCCTGTCGGTGCAAGACAAGTTACAGATCGCCAAGCTGCTGGATCGCTTGGGGATCCCGTTTATTGAAGGGGGCTGGCCAGGAGCCAACCCTAAGGATGTGCAGTTTTTTTGGCAGCTGCGGGAGGAGCCCCTGACCCAGGCGGAGTTGGTGGCCTTTTGTTCCACCCGCAAACCCGGGCGCCGAGCTGCCGAGGATCCGATGTTGCAGGCCATTTTGGCCGCCGGCACCCGCTATGTGACGGTGTTCGGCAAATCCTGGGATCTGCACGTCACGGAGGGCTTGGGCACCAGCCTGGAAGAAAACCTGGCCATGATCCGGGAGACCATCACCTATTTGGGATCCCAGCAGCGACGGGTCATTTACGATGCTGAGCACTGGTTCGACGCCTACCGCCACAACCCCGACTATGCCCTCCAAACCCTGGTGGCTGCCGCCGAGGCCGGAGCCGAGTGGTTGGTGCTTTGTGATACCAATGGTGGATCCCTGCCTCATGAGATCGCTCAGATTACGGCGGCAGTTTTGGCGGAATCTCACCATCTGCAGCAGCGGCCCTTGGGCATTCACACCCACAATGATTCGGGTACCGCCGTCGCCAATGCACTGGCTGCTGTGCAAGCGGGAGCCCGCATGGTGCAGGGGACGATCAACGGCTATGGAGAGCGCTGTGGCAATGCCGATCTCTGCAGCCTGATCCCCAACTTGCAACTGAAGCTGGGCTATGCCTGTCTGCCGGAGGAAAAGCTGCGCCACCTGACGGAGATCTCCCGTTCCATCAGCGAGGTGGTCAACCTGGCTCCAGATGACCATGCCCCGTTTGTGGGCCTTTCGGCCTTTGCCCACAAGGGAGGGATCCACGTCAGTGCCGTTCAGAAAAATCCCCTCACCTACGAGCACATTGCCCCAGAGCAGGTGGGCAATCGGCGGCGGGTGGTGGTATCGGAGCAGGCGGGTTTGAGCAACATCCTCAGCAAAATGGCCGGATTTGGCATCCGGTTGGAGAAGTCGGATCCGCAGGCACGCTCAATTTTGGAACGGCTAAAAACCCTAGAACTGGAGGGCTACCAATTTGAGGCGGCGGAAGCCAGCTTTGAGTTGTTGGTACGGGGGTTGTTGGGGCAACGCTGCCATCCTTTTGAGGTTTTGAGCTTTAACATCAGCACCACCACCCGGTCTGGATGGAGCAGCAAAGATTGGGATCCCACGGGGGAAAAAGGGGATGTGCAATCCTTAGCAGCGGTAAAAATTGCCGTGCAGGGGCAAACGCGGGTCAGTGCTGCCGAGGGAAATGGGCCGGTGGCGGCTCTGGATGGGGCTCTGCGCAAAGCCCTGCAGGAGTTCTACCCCCAAATTGAGCGGATTCATCTTGCCGACTACAAGGTGAGAATCTTGGATGGGCAGGCGGGGACCTCGGCCAAAACGCGGGTGCTGGTGGAGTTTAGCGACGGCCACCACCGCTGGACGACGGTGGGGGTTTCCGGCAACATCATCGAGGCCTCCTGTCGAGCCCTGGTGGAGGGCCTGGAGTACAGCCTGCTGCCTCCGAGCTCACCGCTGCCGACCTCTACAGATTATTGTTCTGTTCCTCGCACCACACAGCCCTCACCCCGGCCCCTCTCCCAGGGCGGAAGAGGGGCTTAAACATCGCTTTCCAAGTCGGATCCGGAATAGCTACACCGCCCTTGACGCTCGGGGCACGCCAGTGAACCGCTAATCCACTAATCACAGACAACAACCAATACAACAACTATAGTCATTGCAATTACAGCCCTTTATGCCCAGGGCACACCGGCGTGTCTGCTCTAGTCGCGTGTAACAACTAGCGTTTGGTGAATCTGACCATACCCCTTGCATTCCCCGATTGATTGGGTCAAAGGTCGGCTGGGAGGTCTCCTCTCGGTTAAGAAGATCCCTTGAGAAGATCTCTGTACACACGGGTCCAATCCCCAATGCTGTTATGCGGTTAGCTCCGCCTGCAATCGCTCCTCTGCCTTTTGCAAAGCTTGAGGCAATTGCTCCGGTTGTTTGCCACCTGCTTGGGCCAAGTTGGGACGTCCACCGCCCCCGCCCCCGGTCAATTTGGCGATCTCTCCAATGAAGGCTCCCGCCTTAAGACCTTTTTTTTGCACAGCGGGGCTGAAGGCCGCCACCAAGCTGACTTTATCAGCTTCCGGCACAGATCCCAGCACAATTGCCCCTTCCCCTATTTTGTTGAGTAGATGTTCGGCGGCGGTTTTGAGGGCCTCTGGAGCGGTGGATCCCAGCTCCGCCACCAGAAGTTTGAAATCCCCTACCGACTTTACCTGTCCCAACAACCGTTCGGCTTGCACCAAGGCCAGTTGGCTGCGCAGCTCTTCCAGTTCTTTCTGGGTGGTTTTGAGTTCCGTTTGCAGAGTGGCGATCCGTTCTGGGATCTCCTGGGGCTTGGCCTTAAATTGGGCACTCAATTCCCGCACCACACTATCCCGCTCGTTCAGGTATTCCAGCACGGCTGGCCCCGCCACCGCTTCAATGCGACGGATCCCGGCGGCAATTCCGGTTTCGGCGATGATTTTAAACAGGCCAATTTCGGCGGTGTTGCTAACGTGGGTGCCGCCACACAGCTCCATCGAGACCCCCGGAAAATCAATCACCCGCACTTCGGCTCCATACTTTTCCCCAAACATGGCCACGGCTCCCTTGGCTTTGGCTTCCGCCAAGGGCATGACCGCCACCTGAGCCGCATGGGCTTCGGCAATCCAGGTGTTGACCAAGCTCTCGATCTGCTCCAACTCGGCAGGGGTTACCGCCCGCGACAGGGTGAAATCAAAGCGCAACCGATCAAAGGCCACCAGGGATCCCGCTTGACCAATGGCCGGATCCACAACCTTTTTCAGTGCCGCCTGCAGCAGGTGGGTGGCAGTGTGGTGGGCTTGCACCCGCCGTCGACAGGCCAGATCGATCTGGGCATAGACGGGATCCCCCACCCGCAAGGTGCCCCGTTCCACCCGGCCGAAATGAATAAACAGATCCGATTGCTTCTGCACGTCCTCAATGCGCACCAAGAGATCCTGGCCTCCATCCTGGGCCGCCCCAGACAAATAGCCCCGATCCCCGATTTGCCCGCCGGACTCGGCATAGAAGGGGGTGCGATCCAGAACAATTTGCACCGGCTGGCCCGCTTCCACCTGGGGTACCGATTTCCCTTCCACCAACAGGGCTTCCACCACTCCTTTGGCCTGGAATTGGCTGTACCCCAAAAACTCCGTTTGGCTCAAGAAATCCGCCAGTTCATCCAGGGATCCCTGGGCGGTGAGGTCAACGGTTTGATGGGCGGCTCTGGCCCGCTGCCGTTGCTGCTCCATTTCCTGCTCAAACCCCGCCAGATCAACGCTAAAGCCCTGTTCGGCGGCGATCTCTTGGGTGAGTTCCAGCGGAAAGCCGTAGGTATCGAAGAGTTTGAAGGCATCGGCTCCTGAGATTTGTTTTTGGGGAACTTTTTTCCCTTTTGGGGTTCCCTTGGCCGATCCGCCATTGGTGGTGACAAACAACTCAAACAGCAGCTTTTCTCCCCGCTCCAGGGTTTTGAGAAATTGCTCCTCCTCCCGTTGCAGCTCGGTTTTGATCAGGGTTTCCCGCTCTCGCACCTGCGGATAGGCCGCTTCCGCCAACCGAATGGAAGTCTCCACCACCGCCGTGGTAAAGGGATCCGTGATCCCCAACAGCCGCCCATGGCGCACAATCCGCCGGATCAGCCGCCGCAACACATAGCCCCGATCCACATTGGAGGGAATCACCCCATCGGCAATTAGGTGCATCACCGCCCGTGCATGGTCCCCAATGACTTTCAAGGAGATCTGCTGCTCTGGAGTGGCTTGGAAATAGTCCAGTTGGGCAAGCTGAGCCGCCGTTTGGATGATCGGAAAGATCAAATCCGTTTCGTAGTTGTTGGGCACCCCCTGCAACACCTGCGCCAGCCGTTCCAGCCCCAGGCCCGTATCGATGTTTTGTTTGGCCAAGGGGGTGAGGTGGCCTTCACTATCCCGGTTCAACTCCATGAACACCAGGTTGTAGATCTCCAGGAAGCGGGAATCGTCCTCCAAATCAATGTGGGTATCCCCCAATTCCGGCTTGAAGTCGTAGTAGATCTCCGAACAAGGGCCACAGGGGCCGGTGGGACCAGAGGCCCAGAAATTATCCGCCTCCCCCATGCGCTGAATGCGGTGGGCCGGGATCCCGACTTCATCCCGCCAGAGGGCAAAAGCGTCATCATCTTCCCGAAACACGCTTACCACCAGCCGCTCTGGCGGTAGGCCAAACACCTCTGTCACCAGTTCCCAAGCCCAAGCGATGGCCTCCTTTTTGAAGTAGTCCCCGAAGCTGAAGTTGCCCAGCATCTCGAAGAAGGTGTGGTGGCGAGCCGTGCGCCCGACATTCTCGATATCGTTGGTACGCACGCATTTCTGGGCAGTGGTGGCCCGGGCATAGTCGGGATCCCGCTGCCCGAGAAAAATGGGCTTGAAGGGCAACATGCCGGCGATGGTCAACAACACCGTCGGATCCTCCGGCACCAGGGAGGCACTGGGCAGCACCTGATGGCCCCGCTGGGCGTAGAAGTCCAGAAAGGTTTGGCGAATTTCTGCACCAGAAAGGGAGGAGAACATGGCAGAGACAAAGGAGAACTGGATCAATTCTAAGTTTTTTGCCTGCTTGAGGAGCTGACCCCCGCCCGTTAACCCGCCCATGTCCACCGGAAACCTAAGCGATTTCTCCGATTGTTCCCGAGAGGGCAGACGCTAAAATCACACTATCCGGAACATTCGTGAATGATTTGTTCCCTCCCGGTCTAACCTGGGTGTATTCCTTACAACTTGCTTGTTCCTTTCGCCCCTCAGCCCTGTATCGGCGGCATGGATCGCCAGCTGGTAGCCCTTGAACTGGTATGCCCAACTGCTACTGCCTCAATCCTGCCTGTTTGCAACCGGAAAATCCGCCGGAGGCTTCCACCTGTGCAGCTTGTGGCCATCCGCTGCTGATTCGCAATCGCTATCGGGCCTTCAAGCGCATCGGCCAAGGGGGATTTGGCTCCACCTTTTTGGCGCGCGACCAGGATATGCCCTCCAAACCTTGGCGGGTGATCAAGCAGTTGCGCCCCATGGAAAATTCGCCGCAAATTGCCAAGCTCTCGGAAGAACTGTTTAACCGCGAAGCCCAGGTGTTGGAGCGCCTTGGGGAGCATTCGCAAATTCCCAAGCTGTTTGCCCACTTTCAGGAGGATGGCAAGTTTTACCTGGTGCAGGAGTTTATTCAGGGCATCACCCTTTCCCAAGAGATGCGCCGCAATGGGCCGTTTTCCGAAGAGCAGGCCCGACAGGTGATGCAGGAGGTGCTGCTGATCCTGAGCTACGTACACAGCCACAACACCGTTCACCGCGACATTAAGCCCGCCAACTTGATTCGCCGCAAAGAGGATCAACGGTTGGTGCTCATCGACTTTGGGGCCGTGAAAGAGCTGGGACCGACCCATGAGCAGGCGGTGGAAGTGACGGCCATTCGCTCCCTTGGCTTTTCTCCCCCAGAGCAGGTGGCCGGCCAGGCGGTCGGCCCTTCCAGCGATCTCTATGCCCTGGCTGCCACTTGTATCAATTTGATGACTCTGGAATCTCCGGCCAACTTCTATGACCATGACAGCGGTCGTTGGGATTGGACGGGCCGTTTGCAGCTCAGCCCGGAATTTGACGCAATCCTGACCCGGATGTTGCAGCAGGCGGCGAGTCAGCGCTTTGCCACCGCTACCGAGGTGTTGCGGGCTTTACAGGAGATGTCGTCCGAAGAGAGCAGGGGGGCTGTGGCCCAGCCGATTGTTTTGCCCAACCACCCGATTGGTGTTAGCCCCACTCCGTCGATGATCTCTAACCACTGGGCCAAGCGTCGTTCGGAAGGGTTTTCGCAGCCGACTCCGATGGCTCGACCGACGACCGGAGGACCGACCAGCATGGGATCCCTTCACTCTGGGTCTGCGAGCCTCATGGGTCCTGCCCCAGTCGGTTGGAGCAACAGTACCACGGGCATTGGACGGGTAAAACCTGCTACTCCACCGCGGATCCCTTCTATGGCTGGAGCCGATCTGCGAGGGCAATCCTTCGCCAACCAAAACTTGGCCGGCCATGATTTTCGTCGAGCCGATCTGCGGGGAGCGGATTTTTCGGGGGCTAACCTGCAACGGGCGGATCTGCGCGGGATCCTCTTCAACAGACCTCAACCTACCTGGCTCCAGACCCTCAGCTGGCTGTTTGGGCGGGCCAAAACCTTGGGGGGGATCATAGCCGGATTGGGGGGGCTAATGGGTTCGGGCATTCTGGCCTTCGTGATCATCCGCTTGGCCACGGGCAATTTGGTTTATGCCTTGGGAGCGGCTTTGATTGCCGTGGTGGTGGCGGGCTCGGTGCTTTGGTCGATGACCGGCAGGGTCAGTTTGGCCCAACACACCGAAGAAACCAACAAACGCTTTACCAGCTTTCACAAAGCAGATCTGCGGGGAGCGCAGATGGATGAGAAGTTTCGGGAGTTTGCCCGGCAGCAGGGGGCCACCCTGAACTAGGGCCGGTCCAGGCTTCAGGCAATCGAGGGGGGTGGGGGAGCAGAGGCTCGAATGGCTTGGTTAATCTGCTCTGTTAGGGGCTGCGAGGCAACCGTTTTGCCCTGCTGCCGATCCCCTGCTTGGTCGTAAAAGACGATGCCATCGGCACGAGAAAGCCCCAAGCCCAAGAAGAGCAGTTCCAACACCCCGAAAGCGGCGGCCTCTAGCTCTGGAGCTTGGCTATTCAGCTCGGCCAACGTGGTTTGGGCGTCATCGGGGTGGCCAAAGGCGGGGATCCATAGGTGGGTTATCGGCTCGGATCCCTCTTGGGCGGGCTTTTCCACCACGCGCACCGTCAGCCACCCCCCATCTGGGTAGCGCAAGGTTGTGTATTGCAGGTGATCCAGATGCTGGGCCACCTCCGTGAGTACATCCGCCACCTGTTGCATGGCTGCGGTCGGGATCCCGTTTTGAGGTGCCGAATCCACAAGCGCTGCGGCCTGTGCCGTTAGACTAACCACCATGATTGACAAGAATCCTCATTGAACGACATAATTAATATTCGCGGCTACTGGGGCTGTAGTTCAATTGGTTAGAGCACCGCCCTGTCACGGCGGAAGTTGCGGGTTCGAGCCCCGTCAGCCCCGTGCTCTTTAGAACAATCTAGCTTAAGGCCCTTGCGCCGGTTTTCCACAGCCGAGCCTGTATTTCTTGGGATGTTGGGCCCTGGCAGTAGGATGGTTAACCCCACCCTAGAATGGGGCTAGATCACGGGAGGAAAACCATGCAGTATCGCAGATTTGGGCGTACCGAACTGCTCATGCCCGTGCTCAGTTGTGGTGGCATGCGCTACCAGCACAGGTGGCAGGATACCTCTTGGTCGGAGATCCCGAGGGAAGGGCAACTCAACCTAGAGGCCACCATTCGGCGGGCCTTGGAAGTGGGCATTAACCACATCGAGACTGCCCGTGGCTACGGCACGTCCGAGATGCAGTTGGGCCGCATTTTGCCGCAGTTGCCCCGTCAAGACCTGATTGTGCAGACGAAAATTGGCCCCAGTGCCGATCCAAAACAGTTCCTGGCCAAGTTTGAGCAATCGCTGGGTTACCTGAACTTGCAGTATGTGGATTTGCTGGCCATCCACGGCTTGAACACTTGGGAAGATCTGGAACACAGCCTGCGTCCGGGGGGATGTTTGGAGGTCTGTCAGCGGTTGGTGCAGCAGGGGCGGGTACGGTTTGTCGGCTTCTCCACCCATGGGCCCACTGAGGTAATCGTTAAGGCTATTCAGTCAGGGGGATTTGACTACGTCAACCTGCACTGGTATTTCGTCAACCAGACCAACTGGCCGGCCATTGAGGCTGCCAGCCAGCAGGATATGGGGGTGTTTATCATCAGCCCTTCTGATAAAGGGGGCAAACTCTACGATCCGCCCGCCAAGCTGGTGCAGTTGTGCCAGCCCCTCAGCCCCATGGTGTTTAATGACCTGTTTTGTCTGTCGCGCCCGCAGGTACACACCCTCAGCATCGGGGCGGCCCGACCCAGCGACTTCGACGAACATCTGCAGGCGGTGCAACTGTTGGATCGGGTGGATGAACTGTTGCCGCCGATCTTGGCCCGGTTGGAGCAAGCGTTGATCGAGCAAGTGGGGGAACACTACGCCAAAACCTGGCATCAGGGCCTGCCCCGCTACGACGAAACCCCTGGGCAGGTGAATATTCCCTTGATCCTGCTGCTACGGAATTTGGTCTTGGCCTACGACTTGCTGGACTATGCCAAAGGACGCTACAACCTGCTGGGCCATGGTGGCAGCTGGCTCCCCGGCCAACGGGCAGACAAGGTAGATGCCGAAGCCCTGCAACCCTACTTGCTCAACAGCCCCCATCGGGAGCGGATCCCAGCCTTGCTACAAGAAGCGCATCGCTTGCTTTCCGGAGCAGAGGTGAAACGGCTCTCCCAAAGCTGACCTTTATCTAACCTGCCCACCGATCCCGCCATTTGACGATCCCCTCTTGGGCCAGCAACCAGCGCCGCGCCACCAGGTTTTCCCGGATGGGGGATTGCCCCTCCCGCAGCAGCACATATTTGTAGGCGATGGCTTTACCGGCGCTTTCGTTGAAGGGGATCTCCCCGAACCAGGTGTTGGCGTTGATGTATTCCAGTGGGTAGCCCTTGGCGATATCCCAGTTGCCCAATTCCGGGCAGTCTCCGATCACCACAATCCATTCGCCGGGTTGGGTATTCACCCCGTTCAGTTGCGCCCGCACGATCACCTGCCCTTTGACCCGTTCCCCCACATGGCTGAGGACGATGACACCGCGGGTGGCCAGCTCTAGGCCGTGAATGGCCCCGTCTTTGACGGTGATCTTTTGGCGGGTGAGCAAACAGGTGTGCTCCCCATCGGGGAACTCGGTATCTACGTGCTCTAGATGGGTGGATTCCCCTCGGTTAAGGGCGACAAAACAGCGACTATCCCGATAGCGCCGGGTGTAGCACCAAACGTCCTCGGTGAGGTATTTGCGCCACTGGCTGCCCAGCGAAACGGCGGGGTTCAGGCGGCGTAGCCCCGACAACAGACGGATCTGCCGATAGAGGGGTGAGTCGGGATCCCAGCTTTCCATCATCGGGCGATTGTAGGGATCGTTGCCGCCATCGGTGTCGTTGTGCAGGTATTGCTCGGTGCCGTAGTAGAGGCAGGGGATCCCGCGACTGGTCATGATGATTGCCACCGCCACCCGCAGCATGTCTGGATCCGGATTCAAGGTTTGGAAGCGGCACATGTCGTGGTTGTCGATGAAGGTGATCAGCTCCGTGGCCCCGTTGTAACGGTAGTCTTTGGCGATAATGTCGTCGATGACATGGAATCCACCGGCAGCCCCCTGCCCCAATGCCGCCCGAATCGCCACACACAGACCAAAATCGAGAATGGTCATGCCGGAGTGGTTGGCAAATTGCACAGATGACTCTACATCGGGGCCGCTGTAAATCCACTCCCCAAAAATAAATACATCCGGCTTGTGGGTCTGGATATCGGCATTAAACTCCTGCCAAAACCAGATGGGCATGTGCTTGACGGTATCCACCCGCAGGGCATCCACACCCCGATCCAGCCATTGCTTAATCGCGGATTTGATGTAGTTGCGATAGTCGGGATTGTTTTCGTTAAAGGTGGCCAACCCGGCCAATTCACAGTTTTGCACCTGCCACTCGTCTTCCCAGTTGGTGACCTCACCGTAGTGGTGATACCAGTTATTGACATCGTTATTAAAGTCAGCAATGAGCTTGCCATCGTCGAACAATTGCCCCTTCACTCCACCCGTATCCGGGCTGCTGTGGTTGCAGACAATATCCAGTACCAGCTTCATCTTGCGCTTGTGCAATTCCTCAATCAGTCGATCAAAAACTGTGGGTTTAGGGTTATTGAGAGAGGGATCCTCTCCCTTGCCAATGAAGCGAGGATTGAGGCGCTTAAAATCTTTCGTCCAATAGCCGTGCATGGCAGCACTTTCGATAAACAAACGCTCCACCTGTTCAAACAAGGGAGTGAGCCAGATGGCCGTAATGCCCATCTGTTGCAAATAGTCCAGCTTGTCAATGACCCCCTGTAGATCCCCACCCCAGTACTTACCCCAATCCTGCCGGTCAGGATCATACAACTCTGGATTTGGCCCTTCGCTGTTGTCGGGATCCCCATCGAAAAACCGATCCACCACCAAAAAGTAGAGGGTTTCCTGCCGAAATTCGATGTCACGAGTATAAAGAAACTCCAGATCTGCAGACAAATCTGAAGACTCAACAACATCGGGTCGTAGATCCATCACAACAGTTCTCCAGACAGTATTTGGAAAAAGTTGACGGAGGCAAGCACAAAAAAGCTAGAGGATGCTGTTCTAGACCCAGCTTTTGCCTCTAGCCCTCAGAAAGACAAGAATTTCTCAATAAAAAGGGAATGTAAACAGTAAAGAACTTTACCAAATCATTGATCAGCCCAAAAGATTGTCCAAACCTTCTTTTACTGCATCTTTCACATCTTCTTTGGCGTGTTGGGCTGCGGCTTCCGCTTGCTTGGCTTGTCCTTCTAACTTTTGCTTTTGGTCACCCGTTAGCTCACCAACTGCCTCCTGGACTTTACCCTCGATATTCTTAAGAGTGGCTTCGACACGATTTTCAATGCTCATGGCTGCTCCTCCCAGATTTCCGAATTAATGAACAACATATTGAAGCGTCACCTTTAGCGTTGACTTTAACACAGCCCAAGACTCCTCACAAGCAGACAAGCTCCTGGGAATCTTCTGAGCACCTCACCGCCCTAAGGGCACGCTGGTGTGAACGCGGAGCGCGTTTGACGAACGCAAAATCCAAGTCTTACTGAGAATATTGAGAATACAGCCCTTCTAGGGCACCGCCAGTCACCTGCAGCCGTAGAGGCCGAGACTTCCTCTTCCCGGTGCTCTGCACCCCGCGTAGCGGGAACAGGAAGCGCAAGCCCTGTCGTGGAAAACCCGCACAGGGGTTGTAAGTGTAGGTGGCATCGGAAAAAGCTGTACTGTTTCTCTTCAGGTGAGATCTCGTCATGACAACCCCTTTTCTAGCGCTGCTCCCGGCTACCCTTCGCTCCACAACCCCGCTTTTGCTGACCGCTTTGGGGGGGATGTACTCGGAACGCAGCGGTGTGGTGAATATCGCCCTGGAGGGGATTATCCTTTTCGGGGCCCTAGCGGCGGCTGTTACTACTCAGCAATTGGAGACCCCGATTTTGGCCCAAACGCCGGCGGCGCGGGTGGTGTGGATCCCTTGGGTGGGTTTACTGGCGGGGGCTTTGGGAGGGGTAGCTGTTGCTTTTGTGCATGCGCTGGTCTGTATTCATTACAAGGCGGATCAAATCGTCAGCGGCACAGCCATCAACCTGTTGGCTCTGAGTGTTCCTTCGCTGGTGCTGCAGTATTTCTACGGCAACACCACCAACTCTCAAGAAGTGGTCAATCGGCTGCCTTTGTGGAATGGCTTTAGCCCCTTGGTCTACTTGGCCTTTCTGTTGGTACCAGTTTCCTGGTGGTTGCTGTTCAAAACGCCTTGGGGTTTACGGTTACGGGCGGTGGGGGAACATCCCCAGGCTGCCGACACCGTGGGGGTGGATATCCTACGTATGCGCTACGGGGCGGTGATGTTGTCCGGCTTGTTGGGGGGTTTGGCGGGAGCTTATCTTTCCATTGGCTTTTTGAACCAGTTTGTCCGCAATATGTCGGCAGGGAAGGGGTTTATTTCCTTGGCGGCGATGATCTTCGGTAAGTGGCATCCCCTTGGGATCCTGGGCTCAACACTGCTGTTTGGAGCTACCGATGCCTTGGCGATTCAACTGCAGGGGGGAGACGTAATGCCGCCTGTGTTGATTCAGGCGTTGCCGTTTGTCTTAACGATGTTGGTTTTATCGGGGATGCTAAGCCGCGCGCGCCAAGCCCGCCCACCGGCTGCTTTGGGTAAGGCTTACAGCAAGTGAGAGGTTCATTACAAGCTTGACCACGTGCTGTGCAGAGGGGCTTGCCCCCTTAAGCCTGCAGATGCAAATGCACGGCCAAAGTGGGATCCTAAGGAAAGTCACACCCTCCTCAGCGGATTGATCATGGCAACTCCCCCCGAAAAGCCGGAACAGAAGGCAAGCTCTGGCTTTGGATCCCTGCAATCTTTGTTTAGCATCACCCTGTTTGTGTTTTTGGTGGCGCTGGTCTCCTATTTGGGTCTGAACTTTGTGTTGGCCCTGGTGGATAAGCTCACCTAGTTTGCTTTTCTTTGCAGCGCTTGTGCCGCGGTGACTCGGCTACCCCGGTCGAACCGCGAGAGCAAAACAGCTGCTTCTGCTCGGGTCACGGCTTGTTTGGGTCGATAGCTGCGGGTGGTGCCGTAGAGGCGCTCGAAGTTTCTCTGCCCGGCTGCACCGAGATGGTCGTGGGCAATAAAGGGCAGAAACTGATCGTCAAATTGATCCACATCGTCAAATTGATTTTGCAGAGCCCGCCGCAAAGCGCTTGCATCCCGATTGTCACGGTGATCAGAATCCACTCGAGATTTGATGGCAATCATCTGTTCCCGTGTCAAGATTTCCTCGGGACGGAAGGTGCCGTCGGTAAAACCCACCACAAAGCCAGCATCCTGGGCCGCTCCCAAGTAGCGGCTATAGGGGGCATCGGCGGTGGTGTCGGAAAAATTGGGGGTGGCTCCGAAGCGCATCGCTCGGTCGGGATAGTAGGTGTTGAAGGCCCGCACCAGCCAAATGACGAACTGGCCGCGCTGGATGGGATCCTCGGGGCGAAACTGCTCAGAGTCCGCTTCGATAATGCCCAACTGGGTCAGCTGGCGGATCTCGGCTTCTCCGAAAACTCCGGCGATATCGGAAAATTCCCCAACTGTGGCTGTCTGCTGTGGGTCTTCTGTGGGTTTGTTCGGGGATCCCAGTTGTTCCCGGCAGGCTTCTAGCGCGGGTTCAGCAGCAATGCCCAGAGCCATTAAGCCCTGAACACATTCCACCAAAGGATTGGCCTGAGCAAAGGCTGGGATCCCCATCCCCATCAACGGCAGAATTATCGCCCATGCGAGCTTTTGTCTTTTCATGGCTGTTTTTCTCCCTTGTCAACTCGTGAGTAGCTTTTTGTACCCAAGCTAGGAGATTTTTGCCCTCCCAGCTGTGAGATGGCTCACAAGCCTCCATGAATTCCTGATCGGCTGTCCCATAATCCTTTGTCGCCAGTGGCGGGAAAGATACACTGGATTTACAGGACTTAACACCTTCTCTCACTTTGCCACCATGCGTCCCCCCCTCTGGTTGAGGCTGCCCCTCTTGCCTTCCTTCTCTCGCCTATCGGGATCCGCTGGGCCCAGTTTTGAGTCTCAGCCTGTTCTCACTTTGGCACGCCGGGATCCCTCCTGGAAGCGTTGGCTGCGCTATCTTTACCTACGTCTGCTGCGGTTGCAGTCCACACCAAAACAGATTGCCCGGGGGTTGGCAGTGGGGGTGTTTGCGGGTTGTTTCCCGATTTTTGGCTTTCAAACCTTGGCTGCTCTGGTGTTGGCGGTGCCGTTGCGGGGCAACAAGCTGGCGGCGGCGGCAGGGACTTGGGTGAGCAATCCCTTCACCTATGTGCCCATCTATGCCTTTAATTATCAGGTGGGGGAATGGCTGCTGGGATCCCAGACTTCAGTGGCCACAACGGAGCTGGTGGCGGCCACTTGGCAAAGTTGGATGCAGTGGGGCATGGAAGTCTCTGTGACGCTCTTTGCCGGCTGTGCTTTTGTGGGTTTTTGGGGAGCCTTGATCAGCTATTTTTTGGGTCTGTGGCTGGTGCAGCGGATTCGGCATCGGCGGCAGCTGGGCCTGTAGATATTGGAGATATTGGCTGCTTTGGAACCTCGGCCTACAGGATCCACAGCAAGATTCCTTCTGACCCAGAATTTTACGGAAAGCTTTAGCGATGGAAGAGATGCGAACGTTATTTTCGGATTTGGGTTGTCGTTCCCAGCGATTGGGGAAACAATTGGGATCGGCTCTGCAGATGGGCATGAACCAACTTGCCCAAGCCCCGCAACCCCTAGTTTTGCTCTCTTCCCGCGAGCTGGAAAAAATGCGGCGTGCCTGTCAGTTGGCGGCAGATTTGCTCAATCACCTCGAACCGATGGTGCAACCCGGGATCACCACCCAAGACTTGAACGATGAGGCAGAGCGTTGGACCCGCGCCCACGGCGCCAAAAGTGCCCCCCTCGGCTATCATGGTTTTCCCAAGTCCATCTGCACCAGCGTCAACCAGGTGGTTTGCCATGGGATCCCGAGTCCAAAGCAGATCCTCAGGGAAGGGGACATTATTAACATCGATGTCACCCCAATTTTAGGGGGCTACCACGGCGATACCTCGAAAACCTACTTTGTCGGACAGCCCTCTGAGCGGGCACGGCGACTGGTCGAGGTAACTGAAGAATGTTTGCGACGTGGCATTGCCGCCGTAAAACCGGGGGGCAGAGTCGGGGATATCGGTGCAGCCATTCAGGAGTATGCCGAAGCCCACGGCTATGGGGTGGTGCGGGATTTTGTCGGCCATGGCGTCGGTCGGCAATTTCACACGGCTCCCCAGATCCCCCATTACGGCCAGGCGGGGCAAGGGGAAAAACTACGCCCGGGTATGGTCTTTACCATCGAGCCGATGATCAACGAGGGCACCTGGGAAGTGAAGGTGCTGGCGGACAAATGGACGGCTGTCACCCTGGATGGTAAGCTCTCGGCCCAGTTTGAGCACACCGTCGCTGTCACGGAAACAGGTGTGGAGATCTTGACCCTACCGTCCGATTCGTCCACCTCTTGAGGAGACTATGAATAGCGTTTCGGATCCCCGCCTGCGCCTCTCCTCTGAGAACCTGCTGCTGCTGCTGGCGGCAGGGGTGGGCTTGGGCACGGGTCTGTTGGTGATCGGGTTTCGGTATCTGATCGGCTGGTTTCGCTACCTGTTGCAGGACACCCTTGTGGATAGCCTGTTGCCGCTGGGATCCTGGGTGCTGGCTTTGGCACCGGTGTTGGGGGGCTTGCTGATCAGCATTTTGGGAGTGGCGGTGCCTTTTCCCAGCTTTGGCCTCTCCAGTTTGGTCAGCCCTACCCGACCTTTGGCACCCCGGCCTTGGTGGATCCCCCTCAAGTTGTTGGCGGCTGCCATCTCCTTGGGTGCGGGGGCATCCCTGGGCCCTGAGGCTCCCAGTGTGGAAAGTGGTGGCTTGCTTGGATTCCTGCTGGGGCAGAACCTGAACCTATCTCGGGAGCGGGTACAGCTGTTGGTGGCCGCGGGGGCAGCAGCAGGGTTGGCGGCAGGGTTCAACGCGCCGATTGCGGGGGTATTTCTGGCGCTGGAGCTGGCCTTAGCCCGGAGCTTTACCACTTCTGCGGTCAGTGTGGTGGTGTTGTCAGCCGTGGTGTCTGCCCTGATCGCTCAGGTGGGGTTGGGGGCGCAGCCCGCTTTTCTTCTACCTGCCATTACCCAGCCGGCCTTTGTGTTGCCTGCCTACGAGGTGCGGGGGCTGCTGGAGGTGCCCTTCTACCTGGGCTTGGGCCTTTTGGCCAGCTTGGTCTCGATTGCCTTGAGCTACAGCCTGGAATGGGGCAAACGCCTGTTTGGCAGTGGCCCCCTTGCTGCCTGGCCCGCCTGGAGCAAGCCGATCCTGGGGGGGGGGATCCTGGGCCTGCTGGGCTTGGGGATCCCCTTGGGGTTGGGGGTGGGCTACGAGACTATTGAATCGATTTTACAGGCGGTGCCCTTTTCACTAGGCCAGTTGGGGCTGTTGTTGCTGGGCAAGTTGTTGTTGAGCGCGCTCAGCCTGGGCAGCGGCTTTGTGGGGGGAACCTTTGCCCCCGCCTTGTTCTTGGGAGCAGTGCTGGGAGCAGCTTACGGGCAGGTGCTCGACCGGGTTTTGCCCCTAGTTGCTTTGTCTCCCCCGGCAGCCTACGCCATGGTGGGAATGGCAGCAGTGTTGGCGGCCAGTGTACGGGCCCCCTTGACGGCAATTTTGCTGCTGTTTGAAATGACGCGGGACTATCACATTGCGCTCCCCCTGATGGCAGCGGTGGGGCTGAGCATTTGGTTGACGGAGCAGCTACATTCCCCGGCTATTTACCCCTCGGTTCGGCAGGAGCGCCTGCGAGCCAATGGTGAATCTGGGCAGAGTGTAGGGCTGACGGTAGAAGAGGTGATGGTGGCTCCCTCCCTACTGCTGCGACAGGATATGCCCGTGCGCGAGGCCCTGGAGAGCTTGATGCAGGAGAAATGCCACAGTGCTTTGGTGGTGGATGAGCAGGAGCGGCTGCGGGGCATTCTCACCCTGCAAGACTTAGAACGGGCGTTGGCCCGCAAAGAGGGTGCGGAATTGGCGGAACTGACGGTCCAGCAGGTGAGCCAGGCTCCTGTTCTCACCACCTTCCCAGATGAGGCGGTGATGGTGGCCGCCGAGCCCATGTACCAGTACGACTTGCGCCAGCTGCCGGTGGTCTCCCGCGAGGATCCGGAGCAGATTGTGGGTCTGTTGGATCGCGAGCGGGTGTTGCTCTCTCAAGAGTTGCAATCGGTGCGGCAAGCCCTTGAGCCAGACAGTCCTTCAGTAGAAGATGGGATCCCTGATCAGAGCTTCAAGGTTCAACCGGTTCCAGAAGGGTCAGCGTTGTCGCAGTAGGGCAGAAGGACACTCTTGGCGCAGCGGGCAGCGGCCACACTCGGGCATACGGGCTTTGCAGATGCGTTTGCCGAGGCGGATCAGGTTGATGTGTAGGGAATAGGCTTTGCCGACGGGAATGCGGCTGGACAGTTGCGCAAAAGTATCGTCGGGGTGTTTGGCCCGCACCAAGCCTAGGCGATTGGCCACCCGGTGGACGTGGGCGTCGACGGGGCAGAGATCGTGGCCCAGACCAAACAACAGCACACAGGTGGCGGTTTTCAGCCCCATCCCTTTCAAGGAGAGCAGATAGTCGAGGGCGCTGTCGGTTTCCATCTCCGCCAAAAACCCCAACTCTAGGGATCCCTGCCGTTCTCGAATGGCGGCCAAAACTTCTTGAATGCGAGTGACCTTGGGGTTGGCCAATCCGCCGGCGGAGCGGATGACCAGCGCCAACTCCTCGGGATCGGCAGCCAAAACGGCTTCCCAGGAAGGAAAGGCTGCCTTGAGGGCGCGAAAGGCGCGGCTGCTGTTGTGAAAGTGCTGCACACCGCGAACGCGAACGGTGGTGTTTTGGGAGAGGATCATGCCCACCAACTCGTCCAACAGATCCGGACAAACAGGCACCCCTCCACCGGTGTTGGAGGGTTTGGGGATCCCGAAGCACTGTTCCAGCCGAGTCAGCAGGTGCTCGATGGTTGGGGGCTCCACAGCTTCAGGGCGGTGATGTAAGCGATGGGGATGGCTGTCCAATCTCTGCTGTACCACGGCTGCCCCCTTGGGGGAGTTAACGGGCCGAATCTTGGAGGATTCCTTGCAATAGGTGGGCGATGGCCTGGCCCGCTGCGGGATAGGCAGTCGATTTCAGGTTGGTGGCCATTTGGGCAACAGTTTCCGGTTGGGCCAACCAAGTCAGCACCGTTTGCCGAAGCCAGTCCAGATTCTTTTCGGATTCTCGCATGACCACACCCCCCCCGTGTCGAACAAAGGCAAGGGCATTGTGGTACTGATGATCCTCGGCGGCAAACGGATAAGGGATCAACACCGCCGGAGTGGCCGTGGCTACCAGTTCCGCCAAACTCATGGCGCCCGAACGGCTGATGGCGAAATCCGCCCGTTGCAGCAAACTGGCCATATCCTCTCGAAAGGGAAAGCGCCAATAGCGGGGATGGTGGGGGGCGATGGCCTCTAGGGCGGCGGCTTCGGTCTCGCCGGTCAAATGCACAATCCAGGCCCCCGTTTGCAACCAAGCCTCGGCACAGGCCACCACCATGCGGTTAAGACCACGGGCCCCTTGGCTGCCCCCCATGACCAGGATCATCGGATCCCCTTGCGGGATGGGGATATCCGCGGGAAAAGGCTGGGGTGTGTAAAACTCAGCCCGTACCGGTGTACCCACCACCTGAGTGTTGAGACCGGGCAACTTTTCCACGGTTTCTGCCATGCCCAGAGCCACGACGCGGCAGAGTTTCCCTAACCCACGGGTGACTTTGCCGGGGATCAGATTGGACTCGTGCAGGAGCACCGGCACCCCCAGGGAACGGGCCGCCAAGATGGCGGGAGCGGCGATGTAGCCTCCGGTGGTCAGCACTGCGTCAAACTGCCCTGCCTTGAGGATTTGGCGCACCTGCAGGGTTGAACGGCCCAATTGAGCCAAGGCCCGCAGCTTCTCAAGGGGGGATCCCTGTAAACCCGACATGGCGATGCGGTGAAGGAGATAGCGTTCCTGCACCAGCTTCACCTCCATCCGATCCGGCACCCCCAGCCATTCGATCTGCCAATCGGGCAGTTGCTCAGCGATGGCCAAGGCCGGAAAGACGTGCCCGCCGGTGCCGCTGGCGGCAACCAACAAGCGGGGAGGGGATGCGCTGTCCCTAAGCCTTGTGTTCAAAGGGATCCCTAAGTGCAACTAGGAGTTGGAGCCAACGTAGCGCAGGAGGGTACCCCGCTGCCCGAGAATAAACCCTCGGTCTGGGGTGGGAAATTCAATGCTGTAGAAGTTGGCAGGCACATGGCTGACCTTGGTGGCCTGTTCCCAGGTTTTGCCACCGTCGGGGCTGTGGATCAGGGTGGCGCCGCCCCCTACCACCCACAGGTCATGGTCGTTTTGGTAGGCCGCATTCAGGTAGCCAAAGCTGAGGGCACGACCGGGACGAATCGGCTGAATCCACTCACCGGAGGTGAAGTCATCGGTGAGGGTGATTTCTGCCCCTTGGTTCAGCTTCCAGGCGCTGCCATTGGGCCCAAAGCCCATGTTTTGAATACGGCGGGAACTCTCCCTGGGATAGGGCTTCCAGGTTTGGCTGTCCGGGGTGTAGAGGAAGTAAAAGCTGCCCCGAGAGGACACCGCCAGATATTCGCCCGCAGGGCTACGGGCAATGTTTTTTACCACCCCAATGGGTTGATCCACTCGCGCATGCCAGTTTTGCCCACCATCTTCGGTGCGGTAGATAGCCCCCACATTGGTCACCATCTCTGCCGACCCAGGCCCCAGGGCTTGGATCAAAATCGGTTCACCGGGCAGTTGCTCGCTCAAACGAATGGAGATCCAGTCGGATCCCTCATTGAGGGTGTGCAGGAGGATCTTCGGTTGCCCGACCACCCAGCCCTCTGCTCCGGCAAAACTAATCGAGGCCAGATAGGCTTCCGGTTCAAGCCCGGTCAGCTCACGGACTTGCCAGTGCAAACCGCCATCTTGGGATTCCAGCAGCGTCGCTTTATCCCCCACCAGCCAGCCATGGGAGGGAGAGCTGCCCGTGAAGGCGATGTCCAACAGGGTGTTTTCGGTGGGCACTTCCACCTGTTGCCAGGGGACCACCTGCATACTCGGCAGCCGCGCTGCCATGAGCAGCACCGAGAAAGCAACCAGCACCACCATTCTCAGAGGCTTGAACATCTTGACCATCACTCGACGAAATAAAAACTCATCAGGAATAAAAATCCCAGCGCCAATCCCAGGAAAATGAGCAAGTTCTTTTGGGTAGGAGTCAATACATTGACTCCGAGCCCGTAGCCCAGATTTTCCTGAAAGCCCGAGGGCTTGCCCTTGGTTCCCACGGCTTTGAAAAGGCGTTTGTCAGCCCGACACACCGGACATTTCCAATCAGCAGGCAACTCTTCAAAGGCTACGCCCGCCGGGATCCGATTCAGCTGATCCCCTTTGGCAGGTTCGTAGACATACCCACAGGAGCGGCACTCGTAGCGCTGCATTTGCAGGGGATCGCTCAGCTGCGCATCGGTTTCGTCTTCCGCCAGCTCGATCAGCCTCGGGGGCCCGGAGGTTTTTAAGCCAGAGGGGTTCGGTTCTGAACTGGGATCCGGTTGCGAGCCATTCATCGGTAAGGGATCCATTCATATCATCAATCCTATTATGAGAGGAATTGTTACAAAAATCTACTCAGCCAGGGCAGCAGGAGCCCCGCACCCTACCCTTTCGAGGGGGTGTCGGGATGTCTTGGGCGTGGATTTGGGCCGTACCGATATTGCCCACACTTCGGAGGGACGGCACCGGAATGGACAAGCCACAACCCAGGTGCGTGACCACTTGGCCAACTTGAGAGCCAAGCTCCAGAAAAGGGCCGGTAAGGGCACACGCAGTACACGCCGCCGAGTGCGTGGATTGCTGCAACGGTTATCCGGTCGTGAGCGCCGATTCCAAAGTGGGGTGAATCCCCCCATCTCGAAAAGTCTCGTTCAAACCGCCAAGTCCAACCAAGCCGGGATTGCCCTGGAAGACTTGACCGGCATCCGTGAGCGTATCAACCAACAGCCTCGCAACCAAACAAGCGCAGGCGCAGTAACAGTTGGGCGTTCCACCGGTTGAGGGGGTTCATTGAGTACAAGGCTTTGAGGGCGGGTGTGAAGGTTGTTGCGGTCAATCCGGCCTACACCGGTCAAACGTGCCACCGATGTCTGCCCATTCACC
>JAUQVK010000051.1:0-6649 GCA_039794845.1 Thermostichus sp. DRC_bins_24 | reverse complement strand
CAACAAAACTGTAGGACAACCAAATGCCTTAGTATTATAAGGCATATTCATTTCTGTAGCCGAGCTCCAAACAATCACCAAATCAAAGTCTTTGTTCTGAACTTCTTGAGATTGATCGACGAACTCGTAGATATCATAGGAACCCGCTGGACTTGATATTATCTTGTGTGGAAAGTTAACAAGACTAGACTCTTGGCGATATTTCGTGCACAAGGTCACTTGGTTTTCCGAGAACAGTATTGGCGGAACATAGCCAGGATTTGTCTCCCAACTCAAGAGTATATTAAGATTTTTGACATAAATCTCGGGATGGGAGAGAAGCATGAGAATACCCTAGAGAGACAGAAGTTTTTCAGGAGTAGAATCACTAGGCAATTAATGTCGCTATTTGTGGATTGGAGGTATTCACCAAAATAATTCAACAAACTGTAAAGAATGGAATAGAAAAGAGTGGGACAGATTTGCGCCAGTTGATGTATCCATTCTTCCTCAAGTCAGCAACGAAATTTTAGTGTGACCGCTCGCTTTACCTTCGAGAATGGCCTTGAGATTAGGATAGCGTAGTAATTGGGGATCCGCTGTGATCACTTGTTCTGCCGCTTGGCGAGCCAACTCCAGCACCTCCTGATCGTCCATGAGGCTGGCTAGGGCAAAATCCGGCAAGCCCGATTGACGAGTTCCCATCACCTCGCCGGGGCCCCGGAAGCGCAAGTCCATTTCGGCAATGAAAAAGCCATCGTTAGACTGCTCCAGCACCTTGAGCCGCCGCAGAGCATCTTCGCTTTTAGAGCCGGTCATCAACACACAGTAGGATTGGTCGGATCCCCGCCCTACTCGTCCCCGCAGTTGGTGCAATTGCGACAGACCAAAGCGCTCTGCGTGTTCAATCACCATCACAGAAGCATTGGGCACATCCACCCCCACTTCTACCACCGTTGTCGAGACCAAAATATCCAGTTCCCGCCTGCGAAAGGCTTGAATCACTGCATCCTTTTCACCGCTGCTCATTCGCCCGTGCAGTAAGCCTACCCGAAACTGGGGAAAAACTTTTTCCTGGAGGCGCTGGTGTTCTTCAAGGGCAGATTTGAGATTCAAGTGGCCCTGGCCCACCAGTTTTTCCGACTCCTCAATCAGGGGTAAGACCACATAGGCCTGCCGTCCCTGGGCGATCTCCCGCTCCATCAGCCGTACCACCTGGGATCGATCCCCAGGTCGGGCAACAACGGTATGAATGGGTTTGCGTCCCGGGGGTAACTCATCAATTTGGCTGACATCCAAATCCCCGTGCAGGGCCAGGGTGAGGGTACGAGGGATCGGGGTGGCGGTCATGGTCAGCACATCCGGGTGATCCCCTTTCTGCTGTAGGGCGGCCCGTTGCTCCACCCCAAAGCGGTGTTGCTCATCGATAATCACCAACCCCAGGCGTTGAAACTGCACCGTCGGCTGAATCAGGGCATGGGTACCCACCAGCAGGGGCAGTTCCCCCGTTTGCAATTGGCGTAAGATCTCCCGCCGTTTGGCGGCAGGGGTGGATCCGGTCAAAAGTTCCACAGGTAAGTGCAGTTGGCCAAACCAATCCACCAATTTGCGGTAGTGCTGCTCCGCCAAGACCTCTGTAGGGGCCATCAAGGCCGTTTGCCAGCCGGATTGAATCGCCGCCAGCAGGGCGACCACCGCCACCACCGTTTTACCGGATCCCACATCCCCCTGTACAAGGCGGTTCATGGGCAAGGGATCCCGCAGATCCGCCAAAATCTCAGCGATCACCCGTTGTTGGGCGGCGGTGAGTTGAAAGGGCAGAAGTTGGTAGAAACGATCCACCAGCTCGCCCCTCACGGGTTGGTAACGGGGCACAGCTTGCGCCTGTTCACGGTAGCGCTGTCGCCGTTGCAGCAGCCCCAGTTGCAGATAAAAAAACTCATCAAACACCAATCTGCGCCGCGCTTGGGCCAAATGTTCGCCGGTCTCTGGAAAATGAATCTGTTGCAACGCCAAAGGCAAATCCATCAACTGAAAAGTTTGTTTCAAGGGCTGCGGCAAGGGATCCGTCACCAAAGCCACGGCGGGGAGGGATAGTTGTACAGCTTTGCGTACCAAGTCGGCGGTGATCCCTTCCGTGAGGGGGTAGATGGGCAGAATTTTGCCGATCTTGAGGGAGCGAATATCTGCACCCTCGTCGGATAAAACTTCGATTTGTGGGTTATCCAACGTCAGGCCAAATTTGCTTTTTTTCACCAACCCACTGGCCGCCACCATCGCCCCACGCGGATACTGCCGCTGCAAGGATTCCTGCCACCCCCGCTGGGTAAATTGCCGCCCCGCGTAGAAACGGGTAAGGGTAAGGCTGCCGCTGCTATCGGCCATTTTCAAATTAAAGATGCTCAGGGACTTGTTCTTGGGGCTGGTGAAGCAGGTGCAGCTTTTGATCCTGCCGACCACAGTGACGGTTTCCCCCACCTGGGCTTGACGGATCAACACTTGCTCCGAGTAATTGACGTGATCGCGGGGGAAATAATAAAGGGCATCCCGCACCGTCACTAACCCCAGTTGCGCCAGCTTTTCTGCCGATTTGGGGCCGATCCCTTTCAAAAATTGCAGCGGTTGCCCCAGGCTCAGGCCCTCCGGTTTGGGCAAGGGGGTAGCGGGGGGGGGGGGGGGCGGCTCCTGCTGGCGGCGGATCTGATCCAACCAGCGGCGGGTTTCTGCTACCAAGTGCTGGCGTTCCGGCAGATCCATCTGCGGGTACAGGGCATAACGGGATCCCAGTTCTTGCCATTTGCGCCGATCCTCCCCATCCAGCAGCCAATCAGAGGGGGGATCCTGCCCCAGCACACCCTGAAAAAACTGGGAGAAGGTCTGCTCCCGCCCCTGCAAATCTCCAAACCCAGACTCGGCCTCCACCGAGAGGGCACGATTCAGACGCTTGAGACTGACCTGTTCCGCCTGCCCTGACGTTCTCCCAAGGTTCCCTGAGCCATCCTTCGTAGAGGAGGGATAATAATCGGTAGCAGCAGATGGGGCAACTTGGGTCACAACACTTAGCTGGAAGGATAATCTGCAATGTCGATCATGATCAATCTTAATCCTGAAATTGAAGCTCTGTTACGGAAAAGAGCAGCTCAACGGGGAGAAGAAATCCATTTTGTGGCATCTCAATTGTTGGCTGACATTCTGCAGTGGGAAGAACAAGACTCTGAGGAATGCGTACAAGGCATTCAGAAAGGATTAGAGGATTTTGATGCAGGACATTTTCGATCCTTTCAGGACTTTGCTGAAGAGCAGCGCCACAAACATGGTCTGAATGACCAATGAAGTATCGGATCGAAATCTCAAGTATTGCTGAAGCTGACGCAGACAAGGCTTTTTTACAATTGTCACAGGTTCTCTCCCTAGAACAGGCAAAGCAATGGTACTCGGGGCTTTTGCAGGCCATTCAATCTTTAACCCAAATGCCAAAGCGCTGCGCCTTGGCAAGGGAAAACGAGTATTTCAGCCAAGAGATCCGGCAATTGATTTATGGTAAAGGACGAAACCAATACCGTATTCTCTACACCGTTCTAGAAGAAACGCTAGAGCCTACCGTTCGCATCCTACACATTCGACACTCCAGACAAAGGGCCTTTGGAGAGTCATCGGAAGAGGCAGGGCCGCTCTAAGCTGGAGCTTCAGACTCACAGAGCACAAGATAAACTCACAACAACAAAGGGATCCACATCATGCGCATTGCCATTACGGGCGGGAGTGGTTTTATCGGGCGCCGCTTGGTCGCTCGTCTGCTGGAGCAGGGGGATCAGGTCTTGGTCTTAACCCGCAATCCTGCGTCAGCCCGCAAAGTATTGGGGGATCCCGCCAACCTAAAACTGCTCCAATACGATCCCTACCAACCGGAAACTTGGGCCGCTGCCCTGGAGGGCTACGAGGGCATTGTCCATTTGGCGGGCGAACCCCTGGCCTCCTCTCGCTGGACGGATGCCAAGAAAAAAGAAATCCGTCGCAGCCGCGTAGAAACCACCCAAGCGTTGGTACGGGCCATTGCCTCCCTCAGTCAAAAGCCGCACGTGCTGGTGAGCAGCTCAGCCGTGGGGTACTACGGATCCCATCCTGAAGGGGATCCCTTGCCGGAAACCGCTCCACCTGCCCAAGATTTCCTTGCAGAAGTTTGTCAAGCATGGGAAGCGGCAGCACAGCCCGTCAAAGACTTGGGCCTGCGTTTGGCGATCGTGCGCACAGGCATCGTACTGGGGCCGGATGGGGGCGCGCTGGGGCAAATGTTGGCCCCGTTCCAGTTCTTTATCGGCGGCCCGATTGGCTCCGGCAAGCAATGGCTCTCCTGGATCCACCGCGAAGATTGGGTCAGCTTGGTCTGCTTCCTGCTCAAGCAGGGATCCGGCATCTTCAATGGCACAGCTCCCAACCCCGTACGAATGGAAGAATTCTGCCAAACTCTCGGCCAAGTTTTAGCCCGCCCCTCTTGGTTGCCCGTTCCCGAACTCGCCCTGGAACTCCTCTTAGGAGAGGCTGCCCAAGTGGTGCTTACCGGACAACGAGTCATTCCCCAAGCAGCCCTGGAGGCAGGCTTTACCTTTCAATACCCCCAATTAAAAGAGGCATTACGGCAAATTTTGATCCCCTAAATCTTCTGTGGCTACCCTAGAAGAACCGTAAATGGATTTTACGAGAACTCACCATGAGCACCCCTGTTGTTGACTTACCAGATCCATTGGTGCAGGAAGCCTATCTGCCGGCACTGCCCCCCACTCAAGATGAGCTACCCTACGACGATGGAGTTCCCATGGAAACGTGGCGGCACAAATGCCAAATGGATCTGTTGATTGGGGTGACCGAAACCTGGCTACAAAAACGGCCCGATGGCTTTGTCAGCGGCAATATGTTCCTCTACTACAGCCTGGAACAATCCCGCACCAGAGAGTTCAAAGGCCCCGATTATTTTGTGGTGTTGGGAGTACCCAAAGGGGAACGCAAAAGCTGGGTGATTTGGGAACAGGGCAAAGGGCCAGATGTGGTGATTGAGCTCCTTTCAGCCAGTACCTCCCAGTACGATAAGACCCTCAAAAAGCAGATTTACCAAGAAACGGTTCGTGTTCCAGAATACTTTTGGTTTGACCCCTTTGCTCCTGAAGACTGGGCGGGGTTTCGTCTTGTGGGTAGTCAGTATGTGCCGATTGAGCCGGATGCTCAGGGGAGGTTAAAAAGTGAGGCTTTGGGGCTTTATTTGGTGAAGTGGCAAGGCTCCTTTCGGGGGATTGATACCCCTTGGATCCGCTGGGCAACAGCATCTGGGGAATAGGAACGGCAACGAGCAGAGCAGGAGCGGCAACGAGCAGAACAGGAACGGCAACGGGCGGCAAGTGCCGAACAACAAGCTGAGCAGGAGCGGCAACGAGCAGAACAGGAACGGCAACGGGCGGAACAGGAGCAGCAGCGGGCGGCAAGTGCCGAACAACAAGCTGAGCAGGAACGGCAACGGGCCGAGCGACTGGCCCAAAAGCTGCGGGAATTGGGGGTGGATCCCGCTACCCTAGAAGAACCGTAACGGATCCGGCCGATGCCGACCCAAGAGAAAGCCCAAGGCAAGATCACTTCTCTCACCCTTGGCGGAGCTCATGCCCTCAGCCCAGGGGCTACTCAGTTAATTTGCTTTTCCCCGTAGAGTAGCTCTGCAACCCCTCGCGGCGAATAAATAGTCACTTCTGCAATGGTCTTTCCATACAAAGAGCCAAAGTGAGTGCGATCCCCAGTGATTAAACCATCACATTGCAAGTGAATAGCAGCTGCCAAAACAGGCTGATCTTTTTCAGGCAGTAGAGGCTTGAGCTCTGCGGGCAAATCGTGAAGCAGTACCTCCAGAAAATGCATCAGCTCCAACAATTGGAACAAGTCCTCTAGTCTATCAGGGTATTTGATCAGCAGGTTCCGGCGAGCCTCTTCGACCACATAAGCATCTACCCAACACTGATGATGATCTGAGCAGAGCCTGTGGACAAGCTGCCGAATAGCACCTTCAGACTTTGCTCCTGAAAAAAGGATATTGGCATCCAAGAAAAATTTCATTGGCTAGCCAGATTCTTGTTGAGCAAAAAAGTCGGATAAATCTGACTCAGCCTCTTCAAACTCTTGTAGCCGCTCCTCTGAATAAAGCTCGATAGGCAAGGTAACAGCAGGGCGTAACAGTAAACCTTCTGGTGTGGTTTCCACAATCAGCTGATCATCCGGCTTGAGGCCAAGAGCTAGCCTCAACTTGGCCGGTAAGGTAATGGTGCCGCGGCTGGAGAGGGTAAGTGTGAGCTTCATAGTACCGATCTTTGCAGAAATGCAGAAAATCAGCAATACAGCCTTTCCCACCGTTGCGGAGCAAAAGGGTGCCCTAGGCATGTTGCTCCGCGACACAGATGTGACAGCACTGTCCAAGCCAATTCCCTGCCTGGTAAGGGTTTTTGCTTAACTTAAATCCTCTATGAAGTCGGGATAGGCTGTCGCTCTCTGCTCCCTTAGGCCCTAGATCCCACTACCCTAGAAGAACCGTAACGGATCCGGCCGATGCTGACCCAAGAGAAAGCCCAAGGCAAGATCACTTCTCTCACCCGTGAGCAGTTGGCGGAGCTCATGCCCTCAGCCCAGGGGCTACTCA
>JAUQVK010000050.1:0-36870 GCA_039794845.1 Thermostichus sp. DRC_bins_24 | reverse complement strand
ATGGGTACGCCCGGTTTCCAGCTCAAACTGCATCAGGCTGTAGTTGCCCAATCGCTCCAGCACTTGCCAATGGGTCACCGCCGAGCGGCCTTTGTGGGCCTCCACCACCGCCATTCTTTGTCGATCCACCGGGTGCCGCCCTATCGGAGCGGAGAGGGTGCCCTGGCTTTGGGCCGGACGACCAAACACTACCCCCAGATAGATGCGTCGGGCAGTTTTGGCTTGAATTTGAGCCTGTAGATGTTGGTGAGCCTGATCATGTTTGGCGATCACCAGAGCACCGGTGGTGTCTTTGTCGAGGCGATGCACAATGCCTGGGCGCTGTTCACCGTTAATGCCCGACAGATGGGGACAATGGGCTAGGAGTGCATGAACAAGGGTGCCGCTGCTGTGGCCGGGGGCAGGATGCACCACCAAATCGCGGGGTTTGTTGAGCACAATCAGGTCGGCATCTTCGTAGAGAATATCCAACGGGATCTGCTCCGCTTGCAGGGTCGGGGGAGTTGCCGCCGGGATCCGCACTTCAACCTGATCCCCCGCTTGCAAGGTGCGATTTTTATCCAGACAGGGATCCCCATTCAGCCAAACCTGGCCCTCCCGAATCAACTGTTGCAGTCGAGACCGAGACAGATCCGGAAGTTGCTCAGCCAAACCCCGATCCAATCGGGATCCCTGCTGCCTTTCGGTTACCGTCACCTGGCGAATGTCAGCCCCTCGCCGAAGATCGGGGTGGTCTTCAACCCCGATGACTCTATCGTTCATGGCGCATTTGCCCGATCAAAACACCCCTGTTTTGTTTCTATTGTTTCCATTGTTGTTTCCATTGTGGCAGCCCGGCCATTTTTGCTTTGGGTAACGAAGGCCAAAGAATTGTAGCAACCGCCCCAATCGGATCCCCTGCGATCCCCTTTGTCTCATCCCCTTCTGAGCCTTTCTGTAAGGGATATTCAGGCGTTTCACCCGGAGGAAACTCCTCAGTAGAGTGAAAGTATGGCCCCCTAACAGAAAGCGGGTCAGTCAAGGAGTCTTTCTCCTGTACCCAATCATCGCAACCCTTGGTTAAGGAGGTGGGGTATGTCGGATGGAACAACTATGGGATCCCGGCCTCAACAAGAGCAAGAACGCTGGCTGTTGCCGGAGCCCCCTTTGGTGTTGCCCTTGGCAGAGGTGGGTCTACAGGATATTGCCCAGGTGGGCGGGAAAAACGCCTCGTTGGGGGAAATGATGCAACAGCTGGCCCCACGGGGGATCCAGGTACCGACGGGGTTTGCCACCACCGCTTATGCCTACCGTCAGTTCATCGCCTCTGGGGGCTTGGAGGAAAAACTGCGCGAGATCTTCCGGGATTTGAACGTAGAAGATGTGAACAACCTGCGCCATCGGGGCAAGGCAGCCCGGGCCCTGATCCTGCATACCCCCTTCCCGCTGGAGTTACAGCGGGCAATCACGGAGGCTTACCTCACCCTGTGTGCCCAGTACGGCCAGGATACCGATGTGGCGGTTCGTTCCAGTGCCACTGCCGAAGATCTGCCGGATGCCAGCTTTGCCGGCCAGCAAGAGACCTATTTGAACGTGCACGGGGTACGGGGCGTACTGGATGCCTGCCACCACTGTTTTGCCAGCCTGTTCACCGACCGAGCCATTTCCTATCGTCAGATCAAGGGCTTTGACCATTTTCAAGTTGCCCTTTCGGTGGGGGTACAGAAGATGGTGCGCTCGGATTTGGCCGCTTCGGGGGTAATGTTCTCCATCGATCCGGAAACCGGCTTCAAAGATGCGGTGTTGATCACCGCCGCCTACGGCCTCGGGGAAAACGTGGTGCAGGGGATCGTCAACCCAGATGAATATGTGGTGTTTAAACCCACCCTCCGGCAAGGCTTCAGCCCGATTCTCTCCCGCAAGCTGGGCAGCAAAGAGTTGAAGATGATCTACGACGAAGGGGGATCCCGCTTCACGAAAAATGTGGCCGTCCCTGAGAGCCTGCGCAAGCAATACGCTCTTAAGAATGAAGAAATTTTGAAGTTGGCTCGGTGGGCCTGTCTGATCGAAGAGCATTACTCGGCCCAGCACGGTCACTTCACGCCGATGGATATCGAGTGGGCCAAAGACGGCATCACCGGAGAACTCTTCATCGTGCAGGCACGCCCCGAGACGGTGCAATCCCAAAAGGCGGCCAACTTGCTGAAAACCTATCGCTTTACCAGCTCCGAGGCCCGACCAGAACCCTTGGTACGCGGACGTGCCGTGGGGGAAGCCATTGGCCAAGGAACCGCAAGGCTGATTTTGGATGTGCACAAGCTAGATCAGTTTCAGGCCGGGGAGGTACTGGTTACCGACAAAACCGATCCCGACTGGGAACCGATCATGAAAAAGGCCAGCGCCATCGTCACCAATCAGGGGGGCAGAACCTGTCATGCGGCGATCATCGCTCGCGAGCTGGGGATCCCGGCAATTGTCGGCTGCGAAAATGCCACTCAGGTGCTCAGCTCCGGCCAGCCGATCACCATTTCCTGTGCTGAAGGAGAAGAAGGGCGGGTTTATCCCGGCCTGCTGCCCTACGAGGTTCAGGAGATCCCATTGGAGAATCTGCCGCGCCCCCGCACCCAACTGATGATGAACATCGGCAACCCGGAAAAAGCCTTTGGCCTGAGCGGGATCCCCTGTGATGGGGTGGGCTTGGCCCGTCTGGAGTTTATCATTGCCAACCACATTCAGGTGCACCCGCTGGCTTTGCTCAACTACGAACAGGCGGTGAAAGAGGAACCCCGCTTGGCGGAGCTGACCTACCAGTATCCGGATAAGCCGGAATACTTCGTCGACAAGCTGGCCCAGGGGGTGAGCACCATCGCCGCCGCCTTCTATCCCAAGCCCGTGATCGTGCGCCTCTCGGATTTCAAGAGCAACGAATACGCCCACCTGTTGGGGGGATCCCGCTACGAACCGGCGGAAGAAAACCCGATGATCGGCTGGCGGGGGGCTTCTCGGTACTACGATCCGCGCTATCAGGAAGGCTTTGCCCTCGAATGTCGCGCCATGAAGCGGGTGCGGGATGAAATGGGCTTGACCAATGTCGTTTTGATGATCCCCTTCTGTCGCACCCCAGAAGAAGGGCAGCAAGTGTTGGCCCAGATGGCTCGCCATGGGCTGATTCGCGGCGAAAACGGCCTGGAAGTGTACGTGATGTGCGAGTTGCCCAGCAATGTGATTTTGGCGGATGAATTTTGCCGTATTTTCGATGGTTTTTCCATTGGCTCCAACGATCTCACCCAGCTCACCCTAGGGCTGGATCGAGACTCGGCCTTGGTCTCGCACCTTTTTGATGAGCGCAACGAAGCCGTTAAACGGATGATCGCTCAGGTAATCGGCACCGTGAAAGAGCAGGGTCGCAAGATCGGCATCTGTGGCCAGGCCCCCAGCGACTATCCAGAGTTCGCCCGCTTCTTGGTGAAACAAGGGATCGATTCGATTAGCCTCAACCCCGACTCGCTGCTCAAAACCCTGCTTTTGGTGGCGGAAGCCGAGCAATCTTAGGTGGATGTAGTCTGGATGGGAATGGGGTGCGCAAGGATCCGACACCCTAGGTTAAAATCTTTCCTGCTAGCTCCTTTGTGTGCCATCCACCATGATCCACGAAGTCTCCATGCCTGCCCTCAGCTCCACGATGGAAATGGGCAAGATTGTTTCCTGGCTTAAACATCCGGGAGATCGCGTGGAGAAAGGAGAAAACATCCTGGTGGTGGAGTCGGATAAGGCCGACATGGATGTGGAGTCGTTTTACGCGGGCATCCTTGCCTCTATTGTGGTGCCTGCCGGGGAATCTGCTCCGGTGGGTGCTCCCATCGCCCTGATTGCCGAAAGTGAAGCGGAAGTAGCCCAGGCCCAAGAAAAGGCTAAAGCCCTCTCCGGCGGCGGGGCTGCTCCTCCTCCCTCTGCTCCTGCCGCTCCACCCGCATCCAGCCCTGCCCCTGTGGCGGTTCCTGTCGGAGCTGTGGCTGCCCCAAGCTCCCCCAATGGTTCGGGATCCCGACGAGTCCTGGCTTCTCCCCGTGCCAAGAAGCTGGCGGAAGACCTGAAAATCGATCTGACTACCCTGCGCGGCTCCGGCCCCAACGGTCGCATCGTGGCCGAGGATGTGGAACGGGCTGCTGCCCAAGGGATCCCGGCCTCTACGCCTGCCGTGGTGGCTCGCCCGACCCCAACCCCTATACCTGCGGTGGCCGCACCCCTAGGAGAGACGGTTCCCTTCAGCACCCTGCAAGCGGCTGTCGTGCGCAACATGAATGCCAGCCTCAGTGTGCCGGTGTTTCATGTGGGCTATACCATCACCACCGATGGCCTGGATGAACTCTACAGGCAGGTGAAACCGAAAGGGGTGACCATGACGGCCCTTTTGGCCAAAGCCGTCGCCCTCACGCTGGAGAAACACCCGTTGTTGAATGCCAGCTACAGCGAGGGTGGCATCCACTACAAAGCCGATATCAACCTTGCGGTGGCGGTAGCCATGGAAGATGGCGGGCTGATTACCCCCGTGCTGAAACAGGCAAATCGACTGGATTTGTACGAGATTTCTCGTCGTTGGAAAGATCTGGTGGAGCGGGCCCGCCAAAAGCAACTGCAACCGGAAGAGTACAACAGCGGCACCTTCACCCTCTCCAACTTGGGCATGTTCGGGGTGGATCGTTTTGATGCCATTTTGCCCCCCAACCAGGGATCCATTTTGGCCATTGGGGCCTCTCGCCCGACGGTGGTGGCAACACCCGAAAAGGCGAAAGAGCTCCGCTCCGCTTACGCGATTGCCATTAAGTCTCAAATGCAGGTGAACCTCACCTGCGATCACCGCGTCATTTACGGATCCCATGCCGCTGCATTCTTACAAGATTTGGCTCAGTTGCTGGAGCAAAAGGTCGGATCCCTGACGTTGTAAAGGTTCCAGATTGTCTGCTGATACAGCCCTTTGCGCTCAAGGCACGCCAGTGGGGCCACCAGTCACATACAGTCACATAAATGTATGAATGTATGTATGTAGGTTGAAACCTTCCGGCGGGGTGGGAGACAAAAGTACAGACCAAGCCGTAGGAAACCCGGGGGCTGTACCGACCGACATTCTGCCTTTCCCAGACGCAAGTTATGCTAGGGGATAGACAGAAGAACCAGTCGCGGTGAGCTCGATAGAGCATCGGTTTAGAAGGTAGAGGATGACATGGTACTCAAGCAACTCGGGCATGTCGCCGTTCGGGTAGAAAACATTGCCAAGGCGGTGGAGTTTTACCGTCAGTTGGGCATGGTCAATGTTTGGCAAGATGACGATTGGGCCTACATGAAGGCGGGAGAGGATGGCTTGGCGCTGCTGGGGCCGGGGTATCGCTCGGCAGGGCCGCATTTTGGCTTTGTCTTCAAGGATCTGCAAGAACTGGAGCGGGAACATCAACGCTTGAAATCTCAGGGGATCTCGGTGGGGGCAATTCACGGTCATCGGGATGGCACGGCCTCTTTTTATGGCAAGGATCCCGATGGTAATCTGTTCGAGTTTTTGTATGAGCCTGAGGGAACTTTTGCCCAAGCCATGGCAGCAAAGGCAATGTCCAATTCCTGATTTTTGAGTGGGTTACAGCCTTTTCCGGCGATAACACAGGTGTGACGTCTACATCCTTCGGACGCTGCTGGTGTTCGAGGTTCTCTACCGGGATGCCCTGCCTCAAGCCCGGTAAAGCCGGGATCCCGATCACAGAAGCCAAACAGCTGAAGTGCTAGTTTTCAGTTGTCTACTGTCGATCATCCTTTGGAGAACGGTCATGAGAAGACTGCTCTGGATCGCAGGTCTTGCAGTTGTTGTCACACATTGGCTGGGGGCAGCTGCCTCTGCCGACCAAGCCAGCTACATTAGCCGAGCCGATGCCGTTCGAGCCGGTAACCTCATTGATCTGGATCAAGAGGTGCGCTTTTTCTGTCAGCCCTGTGGAGATACGCAGTCGGAATTTCTGGTGGTGGATGCGATTGCTGTCTATTACACCGGTTTAGACGATTACTATTCCCTATACCTAAATGACTTTCCAGTAGATTTAGCCTATACCTACATTCTCCATGAGGAAAAGTGGAACAACATGGCCATGCTGCTTGGGCTTGAGGTGATGGATGTGCCGCAAATCTTGCCGGATCTACCCACCGTGAAACGAGAAATGGGCGTCCCCTAAATTCTTGGGGCGGGAACATCAACGCTTGAAATCTCACTTGAAATCTCAAGAGATCCCGGTGGGGGCAATTCACGGTCAATTCACAGTCATCGGGATGGCCCGGCCTCTTTTTTTTATGGCAAGGATCCCGATGGCAACCTGTTCGAGCTTTTGTATGAGCCTGCAGGAACTTTTGCCCAGGCAATGGCAGCCCAAGCAACAGTTTAGTTACGGTTTGGTTTTTGAGCTGGTTAAAACCGCCCCTTTATCCAGAAAGAAAGTCACAAAGAAAGGATCCCCTCTTTCAAAAAGGGATCCCTTCAATCCAGAAGCATCCTTCACCGAATCCGACCGGCAGGAGTCGCCAGTTAGTCACCAGACTTACTGGAGGTTTGCACGTACAGAATCACCAAAAAGATGGCGGGCACCAAAATGGCCAACATTGTGCCCAAAAGGCCCAAGTAATTTGTTTCCATAGCTTCGAATGCCGCGAACCCAACTGGCAGTCAGCATATCATTCTCGGGTGCGGCTTGCGCAAAAGGAGAACGGGCGGGCTTGTCTTAGGGCTTGGTCTTGACAGAAACATCCCCTAGCACTTTGGTCTGGCAGGCGAGGCGGTAGGTATCGGGTTTGCGCTTCAGCTTGCGGTTTTCAGCTTCGGTACGCGGCGAGAGGTTTTCGGATCCCTCAATGACCTCCACCACGCAAGTTCCACACTGGCCGTAGCCGCCACAGTTCATCAGCTTGGCCATCATCTTGTAGAGATCGATCTGGTTTTCCAGCGCCTTAAGGCGCAGGTTGGCGCCATCGGCGACGAAGATCTCTTGGTTCTCGTTGACGAAGCGGATCGTTGCCATAGATTTGCAGGGGGCACAACACCTTTCAGCCTGAGCCAGAAAAACGCCGGCATTTGCTAAGTATTGTTACATTTTAAGTCGTATTTTTAATCTGCGTCGAGAGATCTGGGAGGATGATGCCAAACCGGACGGCATCCTGCCTGGAAGTTCTTGGGTCGGTTGCGTTTCGTTATACTGTTTGATGCCCGTGATGAAGATTCTGAGAGCGATATCCTTTCGGGGTGCGCTTAGGGGTTCAAGCGGGTGCGGCACCCCTCAACACTGAAGAGACTGCTCAGGTCAGGATCCCAGGTGAAGATGTCGGCTTAATTTTTTCTTGGATATCGCGCACTTGTTGGAGAACGTGGAGGACCGAACTTTATGGGACTACCGTGGTATCGGGTCCATACGGTTGTACTGAATGACCCAGGTCGCCTGATCTCGGTGCACCTCATGCATACCGCTCTGGTAGCAGGTTGGGCCGGATCGATGGCGCTTTATGAAACGGCAATTTTTGATCCGTCGGATCCCGTCCTGAACCCGATGTGGCGTCAGGGCATGTTTGTAATGCCATTTATGGCGCGCCTCGGGGTGGAAAACTCCTGGGGTGGCTGGAATATCTATGGTGAGAGCGTTGCCAATGCGGGCTTCTGGACCTTTGAAGGGGTAGCCACTGCCCACATTGTTCTGTCCGGGCTGCTCTTTTTGGCCGCTTGCTGGCACTGGGTGTACTGGGATCTGGAGCTGTTCCGGGATCCCCGCACAGGTGAGCCGGCTCTGGATTTGCCGAAAATGTTCGGGATCCACCTGCTGTTGGCCGGGATCCTCTGCTTCGGTTTTGGGGCTTTTCACCTGACCGGGGTATTTGGCCCTGGAATGTGGGTGAGCGATCCCTACGCAACGACGGGGCATGTGCAGCCGGTAGCGCCGGAATGGGGGCCGGCCGGGTTTAATCCCTACAACGCGGGGGGTGTGGTTGCCCACCACATTGCCGCCGGCATCGTCGGCATTATCGCCGGCCTATTTCACCTGACGGTGCGTCCCCCCCAGCGCCTCTATCGCGCCCTGCGGATGGGGAATATCGAGACGGTGCTCTCCAGCTCGATTGCGGCGGTGTTTTTTGCGGGCTTTGTGGTGGCCGGTACGATGTGGTACGGCAGCGCCACCACGCCGGTGGAGCTGTTTGGCCCGACCCGCTATCAGTGGGATTCCGGCTACTTCAACCAAGAGATTAACCGCCGGGTGAATGCCGCTATGGAAGCCGGTATGACCCGCAGTGAGGCCTACGATTCTCTACCGGGATCCCTGCTGTTCTACGATTACGTGGGCAACAGCCCCGCCAAGGGTGGTTTGTTCCGGGCCGGCCCCATGAACAAGGGGGATGGCATCGCCACCGAATGGCTTGGCTACCCTGTGTTCCGTGATCAGGAAGGGCGGGAGCTGACGGTACAGCGGTTGCCCAACTTCTTTGAGACCTTCCCGGTGATTTTGCGGGATGCCGATGGCGTGGTGCGGGCGGACATTCCCTTCCGTCGGGCGGAGTCTCGCTACAGCTTTGAGCAGGTGGGAGTTACGGTCGAGTTCTTCGGCGGTAAGTTGGACGGCCAAATCTTCACCGATCCCGCCACTGTGAAGAAATATGCTCGTAAAGCCCAGTTGGGTCAGTTGTTTGAGTTCGACCGCGAAACTCCCAAGGCGGATGGCACCTTCCACACCAGCCCCCGCGGTTGGTTTACCTTTGGCCATGCGGTCTTTGCGCTACTGTTCTTCTTCGGCCACATTTGGCACGGCGCTCGCACCCTGTTCCGGGATGTGTTTGCCGGTATTGACCCGAACATGAGCGAGGAAATGGTGGAATTCGGTGTCTTCCAAAAATTGGGGGATCCCTCCACTCGCAAGACCCAAGAGGCCTGAAGTCCTTTGACCCGATGACCGTCGGCACTCTGTTTCGCTGTGGAGATGGGGTGCTGGCGGCTTCAAGTTAATCTGGAATCAAGCGGAATCAAGCCCATCTTAAAAACGCTGACGAGGAGGTTTTGTATGGAGGCCATTGCCTACACCTTTATTCTGTTTCTCACCTTGGGCGTGCTGTTTTTCGCCGTCGCTTTCCGGGAAACCCCCAAAATCACCAAAAAGTGAGCCGGGGTCAGCAACGGTTGTGATGCGTTGACACTGCTGTCAGACTGTCATCCGCCTACTAAGCCGGGGAGATCTCTCCGGCTTTGTTTTGTGGGGGCTAAAGGGTGAGTTTCACAAAGCTCTCAGGAGCATTTCTCAGCATTTTGGCGGAGATCCCTTGCCCCCTCCCCTTTTAAGATCGTTAAAATCGCAGTGACATTCCAGATCTCGATTGACAATGGCGACAGTGCTGCTGGTGGAAGACGATCCGGTCAATGCCCGGGTTTTCGATAAAGTGTTGCGGCGGCGCGGCGGCTTCGAGGTCTTTCACAGCCAAGATGTGGAGCACATTCTGAAGCTGGCCCAGAGGCATGAGGTGGATGTGATTCTGCTGGATGTCTCCCTTTCCCAGAGCACCTTTCGCGGCGAGGCCGTAGACGGGATCCGCATTGCCCAATTGCTGAAAGCGGATCCCGACAGTCGTTCTATTCCCGTGATTTTGGTGACCGCCCATGCCATGCGCGGCGATCGCGAGGCGTTTTTGGCGCAAAGTGGGGCCGATGGCTACATTGCCAAGCCGGTGGTGGATCACGAAGACATGGTGAATCAAGTCCGTAAGGTTTTGCCGCAGCCTTTGGAAGAACCCCAGCAGGCTTGAGCGTTTTTCCCCGGGTAGCGGCTAGGGGGCGAAACTCTGCAAAATAGACTGCCACAGTGGCATCCCATCGGTTCCGGGCAAGTCGGGATCGGCAGCTCGTTCCGGGTGGGGCATCAGACCCAGGACGCGCCCGGTAGGGTTGCAAAGGCCAGCAATGCCATCTAGGGATCCATTGGGAGCCGGGGGCCGATAGCGAAACACGATCTGCCCTTGATCCTGAAGCTGCTTAAGGGTATCCGGCTCGCAGGTGTAGCGCCCTTCCCCATGGGCAATCGGCAACGTCAGGGGGGATCCCTGGGGGTAGGCACTCGTCCAGATTAAATCCTGCCGCTCCACTTGAATGCCGACGCGTGCGCAGATGAAATGTAAATTGGCGTTGCGCACCAGTGCCCCCGGCAGCAGCCCCGCCTCGGTCAAGATCTGAAAGCCATTGCAAATACCCAGCACATAACCCCCCCGCGCCACATGTTCCTGGAGGGATCCCATCACCGGGGCAAATCGGGCAATCGCCCCACAGCGCAAATAGTCTCCGTAGCTGAAGCCCCCCGGCAACACCACCACATCCAATCCCGACAGATCCGACTCCGAATGCCAGATCAGGCGGGTGGGGCACCCCAACAGCCCCCTCGTTACCCAGGCAACATCCCGGTCGCAATTGGAACCCGGAAAGACGACAATACCGAACTTGACGCTGGACATCGGGATCCCTTGGGAAAGACAGTGGCACAGAGGGTAAGTGAATTCAAGCAGCGATGGGATCCACTTGAATGTGATAGGTTTCGATCACCGGGTTGGCCAGCAGTTGCTCGCACAGTTCCCCCACCCGTTTTTGCGCCGTCTCAGCATCCGGGGCTTCTAGCTGCAGTCGAATGTGTTTGCCGATGCGCACCTGTTGCACCTGGGTATGCCCCAGCTGATGTAGGCTGGACTGGACGGCGACCCCGGCAGGATCAAGCACAGAAGGGCGCAGGTGAATCTGAATCTGGGCCTGGAACTGCATAGAATGAAAGTTGGATCTGCTACAAGTGTATAGCCAGACCGTCACGGCTTCAGGTCAAATCATGGATGCGTTGCGAGTGGTGGCCATTGCCCATAATGTTTTCCGGGAAACGATTCGGGATCGAATTCTCTACCTGGTAATGGTGTTCGCGGTGGTCATGTTGGGGGCGGTTCTCTTGATCCCCGAGGTGGCCAACCAAGCCCACAACAAGATCATTGCCGACTTGGGGCTGGCGGCAATTCATTTTCTCGGGCTGATTGTCGCAATCTTTGTTGGGACCGGCTTGGTGAATAAAGAGATCGAAAAGCGCACGGTCTACGTGTTGATCGCCAAACCCATGAGCCGGGCGGAGTTCATCGTTGGTAAGCATCTGGGACTGTCGGCTTTGCTATCGGTGCTGCTGCTGATCATGACGGCGATTTTTTTGCTAGGCCTACTGCTGGTGCAGGCGGAGATCCCCGTAATCGCCATTCTCTGGGCGGCGGCGTTTACCTTTCTGGAGCTGGTGTTGATCGTGGCGGCGGCGCTGGTGTTTGGGGTGTTCACCTCCTCGATTTTGGCCACCCTCTACACCATTGCCCTGTTCCTGATGGGCCATGCCAGCCGTGCTCTGCTGCAACTGAGCCGGTTGGTGGAAGATGCCGGGTTTGGCCGGGTGTTCGAGGTGATCTATTTGGTTTTGCCCGATCTGGAACGGCTTAACCTAAGGGATGCCGCTGTTTACGGCCAAATTCCACCGGCAGGAGAGTTGCTGGGGGATGCCCTCTATGGTTTGGTTTACACGCTCCTGCTCCTGATTCTGGCGGTGTTGGTGTTCGCCCGTCGTCAATTTTGATCCTTTACTTCATTCCCCCATGCGTTTTTTCCATTTTCATACGCCCGAGCAGGTGCCCCTATCCGGGATCCCGGAGTGTGCGGTGGCCATCGATGTGTTGCGGGCTACCACGACCATTGCCACGGCGCTGGCGGCGGGAGCAGAAGCGGTACAGGTGTTTGCCGATTTGCAGCAGCTGCAGGAGGTAAGCCAAGCTTGGCCCCCTTCCAAGCGGCTGTTGGCCGGGGAGCGAGGGGGCAAGACGGTGGAGGGATTTGACCTCGGCAATTCTCCCCTGGACTACACACCGGAGCGGGTTCAGGACAAACGCATTTTCATGAGCACCACCAACGGCACCCGCAGCCTCCAACGCATCGAAGGGATCCCTGTGGTGATTACGGCAGCCCTGGTGAATTTGGGGGCGGTGGTGGATTTTCTCAAGGCAGGGGCTTTTGAGGAGGTGTGGCTGGTGGGATCCGGCTGGGAGGGGGCTTTTTCTTTGGAAGATACCGTCTGTGCCGGGGCGATCTTGCATCGGCTTGGCTGTCAAACCCAACTTGAGCAACTGGGCAACGATGAGGCTGTCGCGGCACTGGCCCTCTACCACACCTGGCAAACGGATCTGTTGGCTTTGTTGCGGCACTCCAGTCATGGGCAGCGGCTCTTGGGCATTAGCCTGGACAATGACACGGATCTGGCCTATTGCGCCAAGCTAGACTGCTTGGCGGTGGTGCCCCGGCAGATCCAGCCGGGGGTTCTGGCCTAGATGGATGCGGCTGGGCTACAGCGGGGGCTATGAATCGGGGTGACGGGGCCTGGCGGGTCACTTGGGTTGGCAGGGATCCCTCCACACCCCGATAAGCTCCGACTAACCTGCTTCCACATCCGGGGCAATGCTCAAGGCCTTCTGCTGCAGCCACTCCTGCCAATCGCCGGGGATCAGCTTGTTGTTGAAAGCATCGCCGGAAACGAACACATCCCGCTGGTTTTGCGCCAAAACAAAAATGGAGCGGCGGTCGAAATGGGAAGTGAGCTTATAGAGGGTGTAGGGGCCTTCTGTGTAAAGGGTCAGGGTTTCTTGATCCAGCCCGTGGCGGCTGCTCTGGCCGTAGGCCCGCAAGATGATGTTAATCTGTCGCTCATAGTACATACAGCTCTTTTGCTAGTCATTTGCTAGTCATTGACCACGGTAGAAGCTGTCAGTTCCAACCCTGACGATCAGCCACAGCCATAACCTCGCTGTAGGGAACCTGCGCAAGAGCCGTAGCCTGCCAAGATCAGAGTGCCCCAGGTTCTTAGTGAATCAGCATAACAAACTCCTTTTCGGTGGCGGTAACAGCGGAAACTGCCGGGGTGCTCCCACTGCCCGGCTAGCTGCTTCTGGTCTTCGGACAAGACGAGATCCGGCCAAATGCGATAAAAGTAATGCAATCTCTTTTGCGCAGGCGACCGGTCATGTCCAACAGTGCTCAAGCGCCCCGCCCTTCTCACCCCACAGAGGCTGTTCGTGTCGGTATCGTCGGTGCCTCTGGCTACGGAGGGGTACAACTGGTGCGGTTGCTGAGCGAACATCCTGGCGTTCAGATGACCTACCTGGCCGGCCAAGACAGTGCCGGCAAGCGATACGGGGATCTCTACCCCCAGCTGGCCCATGCGGTGGATCTGCCGATTCAGCCGGTGGAGGTGGATCAAATTGCCGCCAGCAGCGATGTGGTGTTTTTGTCTTTGCCCAATGGCCTAGCCTCTGAGCTGGCTCCGCCCCTATTGGCTAAAGGGTGCAAGGTTTTGGATCTGTCGGCGGACTACCGCTTTCGCAATCTGGCCACCTATCAGTCTTGGTATCGCATGGGCAAAACGGATCCCGGCTGGCCTAGCCCTGAATATCGCCAAGCCAACGAGGGGGCCGTCTACGGGTTACCGGAACTGTACCGGGAATCGATCGCCCAAGCGCAATTGGTGGGGTGCCCCGGCTGCTATCCGACGGCCTCACTCTTGGCGGTAGCCCCCCTCTTGCGGCAGGGATTGGTGGAGCCAGACAGCCTCATTTTTGATGCCAAATCGGGTGTTTCTGGGGCAGGCCGAGCCGCTAAGGTGGGATCCCTGTTTGCTGAAGTGGATGGATCTTTTGCCGCCTACGGGGTGGCCCAACATCGCCATACCCCTGAGATCGAGCAAGCCTGCACCGACTTGGCCCATACCCCGGTCACGGTGCAATTTACCCCCCATCTGGTGCCGATGGTGCGGGGCATTCTCGTCACCCTCTACGCCACCCTACGGGATCCCGGCCTGGTGGGGGAAGATCTGCTCACCATCTACAACGCCTTTTATCGTCAGTGCGCCTGGGTGAAGATGCTGCCATGGGGCATTTACCCCCAAACCAAATGGGTCTCGGGCACCAACAACTGCATGATCGGGGTGGAGGTGGATAGCCGCACCAATCGCGTCATCGTTCTCTCGGTGATTGACAATCTGATGAAGGGGCAAGCCGGACAGGCGGTGCAGTGCCTGAACCTGATGATGGGGTGGCCGGAAACCCTGGGCTTGCCACAGCTGGCTTTTTACCCCTAGCTATAATGCCGGTAGCCCTTCTGAGGCCGATTTTGCTCATGTTGGATGACCCCAAGCTCCAAAACGCTGTCCCGCTGTCCTCATCTGAGTCCTCCTCCGAATCTTCTACGGTCACTGAGTCTGCTGCCCCAGAGTCAGCCCATTCTGTCAACGGTTCAGCTTCCCCCCCTGCTGCCGGACTGAACTGGGAGGAGTTGTTGCGGCAGCTGGAGGCAGGATGGCAGGAGCTACCGCGGCGCTCGGAAGAAACCGTGCAACAAACGCTGGCACGGCTGCAATTGGAATGGGGAGGGCTGTGCCGAGAGGCGCGGGATCGGCTGCAAAGGGCTCTGGAACGGGCCGAAACAGCGGCATCTTTAGAACCGCTCCAGCAAGAATTGCAAGCGCTTTTGCCCCTGCTCAACCCTAGCCAGTGGGAAGTGGTGATCCTCTCCTTGCAGCGGGCCTCCGATCGGGCGCTGGTGGCGAGCCTGCTGCACCAATGGGTGCGGGAACACCCCGATCCAGAGCCGGAAACCGATGGGATCCCTTCTTCTTTCCTTTCGCCTGACCTCCGCGCCTCCTTGGAAGCGATGAGCGCCCGCGCCTATGGCAACAGCCGCATGCCCCTGGTGATGGACAAAACCGGCCAGATCCAGGTGAAAGCCTCAGCTGCCCTACTGACCACTTTGATCGCCATCGAGATCGGCAGCGTGGGGTCGGCAGGGGCCCTGTCTTTGCTGGGCACGCCGGAGCTGCGCAAACTCTTGAGCGCCGATGGCAAATTGCGGCAGACGGGTCTGAAACAGGGACGAACCGCGCTCACCGAAGAGGAATGGCAGACCCTACGCCGTTGGCTGGATCCCAAGGGATCCCCCCCCGGTGATGACTGGTATCTCAACCTCACCCAGATAGGGATCCAAACCACCCAAGTGGGGGATTACGTAGCACGGCGGCTGCGGGAGTTTTTCCAGAGCGAATGGATTAAGCTCTTGATCCCGCCTCTGTATCACCTGGTGATCGATGCAATGCGGCTGTTGACAGGAGAAGTGTTTCTCAGCGTCGGCACGACCCTGGAAGCAGCCCTGGAATCGGCAGAGGCGGGGCGACGGCTGGAGTTGGTGTTACAAGCTTTGCCCCAAGCGCGGAACATTCCCAGCCCTGATCGCATCCGGGCAGCCATCCCGGCGGTGACCGAGGCAGCCGAGAAAACCCTTAAACCCCTGTTGGCACGGCAGTTGATGGCGGTGGCCGATACCTTTGATCCGCCCATTCGCAACGAAGGCCTGAACGAATTGGGGCGACAACTGAACCTCTGGAACCCCTTCCAATTTTTGCTCACCTGGAGCAGTGCCGGCTGGCTAGAGGCCCTTCTGGATCAAATCGGCGAGCTGCAACAGACCTATCCAGAAATGTCCCTGTGGGAGAGCTATGGCCAGGGCATTGAGGCAGCAGCAGCAGCCCCGCGGGTGATGGATCAGGCGGAAGCCCTCCGCCTCACCGCCAAGAGCCTGGATCCCAAGCTGGAACCCTCTGAAGAGTGACATACTCTTGAGACAGGGGAGGATGCAGGGTCGGAAACAACCTGCCGTCTGCCCATCCGAGAACTCAGGTCGACCCGATTAAGGCTGAATGGGCTGTCGCTCGATCACATCCCCCTCCGGTGGTGGGGGAGCTTCGGGGGTCTCTTCTGGTATCGGTGTCTCCTCGATCAGGGGAGTTTCTTCGGGCACAGGCGTTTCAAAAGGTTCGGGAGTCTCTGGGGGGAGGTCGGGCAGCGGGGGCAAAGTCTCCTCTGGCTCCGCTTCGGGCGGTGGGGGCGGTGTAAGCAGAGGAGTCACCTGCCCCAACAGCTCGCTGTAGAAAACTGCATCTTGCTCCAGCCCAAAACGGCCCACCTCCCAGCGGTGACGGGGCACAAACATCGTTTGTAGCAAAACTTCCCGGCTGGCAAAGGCGGGAGTCCCCGAGAAGACGTAGCCATCGACGATGACGCGGTTCAGATCCGGCCGAGTTTGAAATACCCGATCCACCTCCCGCAACATTCCCGTATCCAGTCGCTCCAACAGGCTCTCTAGAGTATCCTCGGGGCCGATCAACACCCGCACCGTAAAGCGATACCCTTCACAGCGGTAATCACCGCAGATTGTCACCAGCTCATTGCGCACCCGGATTTGCGAAGCCGGGTCGATGTTACCCCCCGGCACAAAAGTCTCAGTTTCTAGGTCTAGCTCTGCCTCTTGTGCCCAAGTCAGGGGCTTGAAGGCCCACCACCCCAACATCAGGGATCCGGAAAACAGGCCAAGGCCGAGACCTTTGAGGAGCCTCCTGATGAGAAGCCTCCCACCTGGGCTGTCCTTCTGGGATTTGGACGAGGCAGTGGGATCAGGATCCTGAACCGGGCTGTTCATAGCGCGTTGACCCATACTTCGGCGATGGCTACCGCCAAATCTACCCGACATCCGCAGGGGAAGCACTAGGGGAAGGGAAAAACAGCTCTCTCTTCCCACAGGAATGGGCCAAGAGACGAGTCGGCACCACGGGGTGGGGGCTCAGGCAACGCCTGCCAAAGGCTGGGAACCCCTGAGAGGCCTCTGCTAAGTGGGCCGCAACCCCAAACAGACCACGGCGTCGGGGAGTATGTGGGGAGTATGTCATGGTTGCACCGGCCACAATTGGATAGGCTAGCGCCATACCCGTTTGTGCTGTGTGTGGGTTGAGGGCTAAAGAATGGCCGCCGGCGGCAAAGACGTCTACGAACCACTCCATTTGAAATACCGCCCGCAACGCTTTGCAGATGTGGTCGGTCAATCGGCAGTGGTACAAACCCTGGCCAATGCCATCCGCTTGGGTCGTATTGCCCCGGCTTATTTGTTCTGCGGGCCACGCGGTACGGGAAAAACCTCGAGTGCTCGCATTCTGGCCAAATCTTTGAATTGTGAACGAGGGCCAACGGCGGATCCCTGTCAGGTATGCAGTCAGTGCCGCGCCATCACGGGGGGGGCCTCCTTGGATGTGATCGAGATCGATGCTGCCAGCAATACCGGTGTAGACAACATTCGGGAGTTGATCGAACGGGCGCAGTTTGCCCCGGTGAACAGTCGCTACAAGGTCTACGTGATCGATGAATGCCATATGCTCAGCAATGCTGCATTTAATGCCTTGCTGAAAACCCTAGAAGAGCCTCCCGCCCATGTGGTGTTTGTGTTGGCCACTACCGATCCTCAGCGGGTTTTGCCCACTGTCATTTCTCGTTGTCAGCGCTTCGATTATCGGCGCATTCCCCTCAACGATATGGTGGCGCACCTGGGAACAATCGCAGCAAAAGAAGGGATCCCGATCACAACCGATGCCCTGCAATTGGTGGCCCAACTTTCCCAGGGGGGACTGCGGGATGCCGAAAGCCTCTTGGATCAGCTCAGCCTGTTAGACGGCTCCATTACCCCTGAGGTAGTTTGGGATTTGGTGGGGGCGATCCCCGAACGGCACCTCCTGGAGTTGCTCGATGCGCTCATGGCTCAGGATGCCCAGGCTGTGTTATCCCAAGCGCGGCAGTTGTTGGAGCATGGCAAAGAGCCTTTGGTGTTGGTGCAAAACTTAGTGGCCTTCTACCGGGATTTGCTGCTGATCAAAACGGCGCCAGACCGGCGGGAGTTGGTCGCCCTGACGGATCCCACCTGGGAAGCCCTGCAACAGCGTGCCCCCAGCTACTCCGTAGAGAAGATCGTGGCTGCTCAAAGCCATTTGCGCCAGTGTGAGCCTCAGATACGCCAGAGTGGGCAACCGCGTCTATGGTTGGAGATTGCCCTGATCGATTTGTTATGGCTACAGCACCCTGGTCGCATGGGCGTTGCAGAGCAACACGGGATGGGTCACCCTGGTTCAGAAACAGTCAAAGCAACGGCTCCTGTGGCGGCTGTTGATCCGGCGATCCCCGAGCCGGTACCCACCCAGCCCGTAACGCCCCCTCCTCCTGCAGAGCCTCCCCCCAAAGCAAGGGATCCCCTACCTCAGCAGCTCCCCAACCCAGTCAGTCTGTTGCGGCCCCGTTGGGATGAGTTTCTCAAACGGCTCTCGCCGATCACCAAAGCCTTGATGGGATCCGGGCATTTGCATCAAGAAACCCCAGAAGAGATCACCCTCGCCTTTCCCAGCAAAGGATTGGTTGAAAAGGTACGCAGCAAAGAGGCAGAACTGCGGTCGGTGCTCCAAAGCCTGTTGCAGCGCTCTGTGCGACTCAACTTGGTTGTGCAACGGTCCACCGAGGCCGTTCACACCACCTCCGGCCGGCATGCTTCTGCCCCGGCAGCCCCAGAGTCTTCTCCCCTCACGCCTTCCCACCAGGGTGCCATCGGTGTAGCAAGTTCTGGGCACAGGGTTTCGCCCACCCCTGCAAAAGCGGGCCAGGCTCCGGCCCCAAAAGCGCCATCTTCATCCCCCAATCCAGGCTCTATCCCCGTCCCTAGCCCCCCTGCTGGTTTAACGGCGATTGATGAGCTGGAGGAGATCGCCCGTCGTTTTGCCGACCACTTCAATGGCAGCCTGGTGGATTTGGAAGGAGTGCTGGGATTCCCGGAAGCATCCTCACTTGAGACGTTGGAAGGGGAGGGATCCCTGGAGCTACTATCCGGTACAGACCCGAGCGACGAAGTCCCGGCCTCAGACCCCTTCCATTCCCCAAAATCTGTTGCCCCAGGGCTCCCAGAGGAGGAGGAGCTGCCCTTTTGAGGTCGGTAGACCGCAGGTCATTCCGAGCAGCAGCGACGGCCAACCCTGCTTTCAGATAGATCTTCAGTAGATCTTCAGAGCGCCCCCCGGCCGCAACTTGTCATGGGACAGGAGCTCAGCCTGGGGCAAATGCCAAAATGGAAAGCCCTTCACCCGTATCCCCTATCCTATGACTTCTCCTCGCCTGTCTTCCTCTGAATCTGAGGTCAAACCCGGAGAGCTCCTCTCGCTACAAATCACAGGGCTCACTCCCCAAGGAGACGGCATTGCCCATACCGCCGGGGCGGGGCGGGGACAGGTGGTGTTTGTGGAGCAGGGGGTGCCGGGGGATCGGGTGGAGGTGCAGGTGCTGGAGAAAAAGCGCAATTACCTAACTGGGCGCATTCAATCGATAAAGGATCCGTCGGAGGATCGGGTGCGACCGGCCTGCATCGTGGCGGACAAATGCGGGGGCTGTCAGTGGCAGCACGTGAGCTACGCAAGGCAACTGGCCGCCAAACAGCAGATCTTGACGGATGCTCTGGAACGCATCGGGGGGATTTCTTTGCCAGAACCCGTTCCCATTTTGGGATCCCTGCAGCCCCTCCGCTACCGCAACAAAGTAACCTATCCCATCGCCAAATCCGACGGACAACCGCTGCGCATGGGCTATTTCCGGAAGGGCAGCCATCGCTTGGTGAACCTGAACCAATGCCCGGTTCAGGATGAACGGCTGGATACCTTTTTGCGGGAACTGAAGGCGGATCTGCAAGAGACCGGCTGGAGCGTTTACGAGGAAAGCCGCCATCAAGGGCACCTCCGCCATTTGGGTCTGCGCATCGGTCGTCGGACGCGAGAGGTGCTCCTGACACTGGTCAGCCGTAGCCGCCACCTCCCCAACATAGAAACCTGGGCACACCGCTGGATGGAGCGATATCCCGACTTGGTGGGGGTTTGCCTAAACCTCAATCCGGCCCGTACCAACGCCATCTTCGGCCCCCAGACGGAGGTGATTGCCGGTCGGGGCACGCTACGGGAAGAATTTGCCGGGCTTTCCCTTTGGATGGACAGCACCTCTTTCTTTCAAGTGAACACGGAGCAGGCAGAGGCCTTTTTTACTTGGATTGCCGATCAACTGAACTTGCAGGGACAAGAAACCCTTTTGGATGCCTACTGCGGCATCGGCACCCTCACATTACTGTTGGCCCAACGAGCAAAGCGGGTGATGGGGGTGGAATCTTTGCCAGAGGCCGTGGCACAGGCACGCCACAATGCTCAGTTCAACAGCATCAACTCGGTGCAATTTTTTGAAGGTACTGTGGAACAGGTTCTGCCAACCCTCCCACCCGCAGACATCGTGGTGTTGGATCCGCCGCGACGAGGCTGTGATCGCCAAGTGCTCGACACCCTGATGCTGCAGCGACCTCGGCGCCTGGTCTACATCAGCTGCCACCCTGCAACGTTGGCACGGGACTTGCAAATCCTGCTTGCAGAGGGAGCCTATCGCCTCACCCAATGGCGAGCTGCCGACTTTTTCCCCCAAACCGGACATGTGGAGGGGGTTGCCTTTCTGGAACGAGCTTAACCGTCTTGGAATAAGGAGTTGCCGGTCAAAGATAGGCCAAAGAAACCAAGAGGAGCATCGAACTCCTGGTACCCAACTTGTAGACGAATCTGGATTGGGACGACCGGCAGGGCCAAGGGATCCGCAACCCAAGCCCTCTACACATCAGGGCTATCCGGCTCGTAGCAAATAATTTGCATCTCCATGCCAGCCGCATCCTTGAGCAGGGCCGTATCGGCCTTGGCGGCATTCAGGTGTAGGGGGCCCCGCAGGGGCGTCAATCCCTCTTGGCATAGGCGCTCGTGCTCCGTAGGCAGGTCATCCACCCGGAAGGCGATGGGCATCAGCCCCGTTTGGCGGTCGGGGGTTTCAATGGCGCTCCGCGCCGTGCGGAGCACGATCAGCTCCAGCTTGAACCCGGCAGCATCCGCCAGAAATGCAATTCGCCCACCCGTGGCATTGTGGGTGCCGCGACGCTTCAGGTGCATGCCCATCTGCTCGGTGAAAAACTGGATCCGCTCATCCAGATCTGCAACCCCGACGTGATCGACCCGCTCGATCATGGTGGCTCCCGATGGATCAAGCTGATCCTGAGATGGGATCCGAGAAAAAACCTGTATCAACCCATGCAATTTTTTCGGGAGATAAGCGAAAGGTGTAGCCGATTGAGGATCTGAAGGGGCTGGGTTGCTCTGCCATAATGGGTCGGCTCAGGTGTGAGGGGGTGCATGGAGACCATTGAAACGACGGCTGAACCGACGGCTGAACCAACCGCCATCAGCCTAGAGCCTTGGAATGGGGTGGGATCCCTGCAGGAATTGGCGTTGCCGGATCCGACGGATGCAGCCTTGCCCGACCTGGAGTTCCATCAGCAGGTGGAACAGGCTTGGCAGGTATGCGACCGCTTTGATCTGCAAACGGAGATTTGGCGGGGGCGCATTTTGCGGGTGGTACGGGATCGGGAAAAGCAGCGGGGGGATGGACGCGGCAGTGGCTTTCTCCATTGGCTGAAGGATCGAGAGATCAGCAAAAGCCGGGCCTATGCGCTGCTGGAATTGGCAGATAGTGCCGATCGCCTCATGCAAGCCCAGGAATTGGCCCCAGAAACGGTGGATCGGTTTAGCAAACGCGCCTTTTTGGAAACCGCCCAGGCTCCTGCAGAAGTGCAACAGATGGTGGTGGAAGCCGCCCAACAGGGGCAACGCATTACCCGCCGACAGGTGCGCGACCTCACGGACGAATGGACCGCCGCCACTTCCGAATTGCTGCCAGCACCCGTACGGGCCAAAGCCGCCGAACAGAGCCTTCCCACTCGCTACCTCACCCCCCTGGTGCGGGAACTGGAAAAATTGCCGGGATCCCATCAACAAGCCCTACAAGAGGAGATCGCCCGCAACCCCGATGTGGATACCCTCAAGCAAGCCACCGCCGATGCCCGTTTTCTGGCCCGATACTTGCAATCTGCGGCTCAGGTACAGGCTCTACAGGAACCAGAAGGGTTGGATTTGGAGGGAGCGCTCGAGGAAGCCCTGCGGTTGGGCTTGCTCAACTTAACTGCCGATTTGGTGAATCAAGCGGCTCAACTGGAACAAACCCTGGCCCGCCTCTTCACCACCTGGAAACGCCTGGGATCCCTAGCCGAAAAGTTGGATGGCCATATCGGGGCAAGTACCCCCCATTTGCGTCGGCTTTGTCGCAGTCTCGAGACGCTTTCGGGCCCAACCCTACGGACGGGACTGGGTAGCGGAGAGGAGGCGCTACAACTGCAAGTGGCGATTCAGGTGTTGAGCAATGGACAAGCCTCTGGAGATTAGATAAAGCCTGGGGTTTGGATCCGGTTCCTGACAGGCTACTCAACCTAGGGCTTCCACCCGCAGTGCAAACTGGGTTTCTAGGCTGTTTCCCGGTGGCAGTTGGATCAGCTTTTCGCCCGTGATCAGGGCGTTGCGTGGCCCTGTCCAGGGTTCTAGACAAAAGAAGGGTTTGCCCTGCACTGTCCAGAAAACAAGGGTGCTGAAGATCTCGTCGTAGGTGAGGATCAGCCTTCTCCCCGCCGTCGGATCGGTAACGGTTGCCTCTTGGGCAGATAAAGACTTAAAGGCCACGTCGATCTCAGGCGCAGCCCAATCAAAAGCATTGTGGAAAGGGGCGCTGGTTTTGCTGTTCGCGCTAGCGGGACGGAGTTCTCGGTGGTCGTAGAGTTCATGGGCCGGGATCCCGAGTCGCAACTTGGGTTTGGCGGCCTCTTCCACCTGGAAATAGGGGTGAAACCCGACCGAAAAAGGCATGGGCTCTGGGGAGCGGTTGGTGATGTGTTGCTTGAGGGTGAGTTGTCGGCCCCGCAGTTGGTAGCTGAACAAAAGGGTGAACTCAAACGGATAGACCGATAGAGTCTCGGCATCGCTTTCCAGCATCACAGTCAGGGAGGCTTGGCCATCTGTATCTTGATCCACCACCTGCCAGGGTCGGTTGCGGGCAAAACCATGCTGTTTGAGGGTGTAGCTTTGCCCCGCATGGCTGTAGGTGTTGTCGGGAAGGTTGCCGCAAATGGGGAATAGGATCGGAATGCCCCCCCGTACCGTCAGGCTGGGATCCAAAAATCGCGCTTCGTCCATGTAGAGGATCTCTGCCCCACCGATGCGCCAATGGGTGAGAATGCCGCCCCGCTCCGGCACGATCTCAGCTTCGGCGCGGCTGTGTTCATCTTTGAGGTGATAGGTCAGGTAGGGCTTGGCAGATTGGGTAATGCTGAACACAAAGACAGCCTCCGAACAAGGGATCCCTTTTATTCTGGGGGGAATCGCAGCAGCTCAGCTGAGAGGCTTGGATTGTCAGAGGTACAGCAGCCAAGGCTATTCTGTAGGCGGTTGCTTGCAAAGCGGTTGTGTTCTAGGCCGAGGTGAGGTTATGTCTTGGGATCTGGGCCGTTTTTTCAATACCCTGACCTACTACGATGCTCTACCTTTTGCTGAGGCTTGGCGTTGGGTTCAAAATGGGTTCCAACCAACGATGAGTGTCAATTTTGTGCCCCCTCTCCTTGCTGGATCGCGCCCTGCTCAGGTTCTGTTGTGGGGGGAAGGACTGCCTGCCGGATTACCCGAGGCCCTGCAAAAGCAAGGCGTTCAGGTCAGTCAAGATCTGACCTCAGCAACCGTGATCCTCGGTCTGGCGGATGCGCAGGTGGCCAAAGCCCATCTGCAAGCGCTGCGAGCCACGGCCCAAACGGAACACCTGCTGTTTGACTTTCGCCAGCCCAACCCAAATCTAAACGAGTTTTGGGGCATTTTGGATGATGTGGTCATGGGGGGGGTTAGCCAAAGCCAGTTGTTGTGGGGGGAGCAGCAGCTTCTGTTTACAGGGCAGGTTTCTACGGCCAACTCCGGCGGGTTTGTTTCGACCCGCACACGCAATATGCAGCCACCGCTGGACTTGTCTGGGTTTGCGGGCCTGGAGCTGCGCCTGCGGGGAGATGGACAACGGTACAAGTTCTTTTTGCGGGATCAAACCGGGTGGGATAGCCCCGCTTACAGCTATGCCTTTGAGACCACGCCTGAGTTGGAGCAAACGGTACGGATCCCTTTTGCGGAGATGGTGCCCACCTTTCGCGCCCGCATTGTGCCCGCTGCTCCTCCCTTAAATACCCGCCAGATCTGCTCGTTGCAGTTGATGCTGAGTAAGTTTGAGGCGGATGGGAGCCTGAACCCGCAGTTTCGACCGGGGCCCTTTCAACTGGGCTTGCGTTGGATCGGGGCCTACCGCCGGGATCCCTGGCCGCAGCTAATCGGGGTGGCACGGGGCCCCATTGCGGAAGATCTTTTGGCGGAGGTGCAGGCCAGTTCTAGCCGTTGGTGTGTGGTGGAAGTCGCTCCAGATGCTGCGGATCCGATCCCGCAGTTGATACGGGTGCTGGGTTCTCCGCAAGCGGTGGGCCGTGTGGAACGGGTCGAGCACGCCCATGCTTAAATCCCCGGTGTGGAAACCCTCGGTTGCCTCCTTCGCCCTGTGGCCCTCCCTGGCGATGGGGCTTTTGGCGGGGTTGTGGCTGCTGTGGTGGCAAGGGATCCCTTTTTTGTTCGATTGGGATGAGCTGATCTACGGCAGCTTGGCGCGGCAGATGCTGGTGAGCGGGGATCCCCTTTCTCTGGTCATCAATGGTGAACCCTTTTTTGAAAAGCCCCCCCTGTTTTTTTGGCTGCAAGCCTTGGCCATGGCGGCCTTGGGAGTGAACGAATGGGCGGCCCGCCTGCCGAATGCTTGGGTGGGGGGGATTACGGTAGCGCTACTGGTGGGGTGGGGAGCCTACCTGCGCGGGGTGGGGTTTGGCTGCCTCTGGGGGATGCTGTTGCTGACGGGCTATTTGCCCCTGTTCTTCGCCAAAACGGGCCTGATCGACCCCCTGTTTAATTTGGGGATGGGGGTGGGGCTGGGATCTTTGTTTGCAGCGGATCAGGCCCGCTTAGATGGGCACTCCGGTCGAGGCTGGGCGGTTGTGGGGGCGCTGGCTCTGGGCTTGGCGGTGTTGGCCAAGGGGCCGTTGGGGTTGGGGTTGCCCCTGTTGATTTGGGCTCTCTACAAGTTTTGGCATCGGGATCCCTGGCCCCGTTGGGGGGAGGGGTTGGCATTTTTGGCGTTGGCGGGGGCGGTCTCCCTCAGTTGGTTTGTTGTCGAGTGGGCAGAGCAGGGGCCGCAATGGGTGGAGCAGTTTCTCCGCTATCAGTGGCGTATCCTCACCCGCTCGGATGGGCATCCTGGCCCGGTTTATTTTCATGTGCTGGCCTTTGGTTTGGGGTGTTTCCCTTGGGGGGCGGTGGCCTTGGCCGGGCTCCTGCAGACGATCCGGGGGGGAGAGCACTCTTCCCGCTGGGGAGCCAGAACCCGCAGTACCCGGTTACGGCTCGGCTCGGCGGCTATGGCTGCGGATCCCACCCAGCGGGCAGAACATTTGCTCTTGGTGGCTTTTGCGGTGGTGCTGGCGTTGTTTTCACTGCTGGTGCAAACCAAACTGGTGCATTACACGTCGCTGTTGTACCCGATGGGGGCCTATTTCGCCGCTGGGCGACTGCAACGTCTTTGGGCAGGAGAGGTCAAACTCACCCTTTGGGAGACCCTTTGGATCCTGCTGAGCGGCTTGTTTTGGGTGGCCCTGTGGCTGGTGTTGCCTTGGCTGGGGGCATCGGCAGGAGAAGGACTGACAGCTCTGGGGATTACCCTTTCCGGGGGTTTGACGTTGGGCTATCTGCGGGCCGGGGTGGATTGGCCGGTGTTCACCTATGGCTCTGCCCTGCTGCTACTGCTGGGGGGACTAGCATGGATATTCGGTCGGCACAAGCTGTGGGGCTGGGTGGGGCTGCTGTTGGCCACCGGGTTGAGCGCTCAGTTGGCTTGGGGCTGGGTATTTCCAAGGTTACTGCAACATACCCAAGGGGGATCCATCCAATTCTTTCAACGGTTTGTCAGCCCCGATGCAGAATTATTTTCACCCGAAGACTCCCAAGCGGTCCTATCAGGAACGGTGGGCCTGTACGGATTCCGCTCCTTTGTGCCCTACTTTTATGGCCCGCTGCAGGTTCCCTATGCCGCCAATCGAGCCGAGTTGTCGGCCTGGCAAGCCACAGGACAAATGCCGGATTATCTGGTTACCTGGGATCCCTTTGTGGAGGAGTTGGCCGGGATCCCGTCTTTACAGGTGCTCGAGCAACAGGGGCCCTACTGGCTACTGAAAACCTCTCCCAGCTCGCTTCTGCAGCCATGAACGAGTATGTATTGCGCATTAGCGATATTCCCGCCCACGATCGCCCCCGCGAACGGCTGCTCACCTACGGGGCGAAAACCCTCTCCAATGCAGAGCTGCTGGCCATTTTGTTGAACACCGGTCAGGGGCCGGGCAAACTCTCAGCCGTGGGGTTGGGGCAGTTGCTTCTCAAGGAAATGGAACGCCACCAACGGGATCCCCTCAGGCAATTGCGGGAAGTGGAGGCAGGGGAACTGATCCAGATCGAGGGCATTGGCCCGGCCAAGGCAGCCACGGTGTTGGCAGCGATCGAATTGGGGCGGCGGGTGTTCTTGGCCCGTCCACCGGAGCGCACCGTGATCGACTCCCCAGAACAGGCGGCTATGGCCCTGAGCGGCGAATTGATGTGGGATCCCCAGGAACAATTTGCCGTCCTACACCTGGATATTAAACACAAATTGCTCGGCCAGCAGATCATCACCCGCGGCACGGCCACCGAAACCCTCTCCCACCCTCGGGAAACCTTTCGCAGTGCCATTAGGCAAGGAGCCAGCCGCATCCTCATTGCCCACAACCATCCCTCCGGCAGCTTGGATCCCAGCCCAGAGGATCTCGCCCTCACCCGACGACTGTTACAAGCGGGGCAGCTGCTGCAAATTCCGGTTCTGGATCACCTCATCCTCGGGGGTGGACAATTCCTTAGTCTGCGCCAACGCACCGATCTCTGGGAGGAGTTTCCTCAATCGGAATAACCCCCTACGGCCTTTCGGCTAGCCACCTACCACTGTAGAAGCCGAGACTTTCCCATCTAAGCAGGCGCAAGTCTTGTTATGGAAATTGCTATGGCAAGCCCGCACAAAGGCTGTAATCTCAACTCTTCAGACATTAAAGTCGGGCAGGGTCGGGCAGGGATCCCAGCCGTAGCCCTCCCGCTGCACAGCGCCATCCAAAAGCGCATTGATCAGGGAATCTGCCGCCTGCAAATCCTCCTCATCCGTACGGTGAGCCTCAAACAGTTCGTACAGATAGGTTTCCTGAAGAAGGCTCAAACGCCCGGTCTTAAAAGCCTGTTGGGCAATCTCTTTAACGTTCATAACCTGAGCAAGAAAAACACCATCGCCAATATCTCTATGGTGGAAGGATCCCGCTCCAGATCCTTAAGTCAAACCGCGCAACTTGCCTCAGCAGCAATGCAGAACTTCGCCAGAAGGGGCCCAAACTGAACGCTCAACCGGCGGGGATATAATGGCCTTGCGGCAAAACGTCTCTGGCCTTGCTAGCTCAAAGGATAGAGCACCGACCTTCTAAGTCGATGGTTGCAGGTTCGAGTCCTGCGCAAGGCGTTTGGGCCGACTCAACCAAGCTGTGAGCCTCCAGGTCGTCCTTAGGGCTTAGGGCAATGAATGGAACTAGTCTTGGGAGTCTAAGGGGCTGCCCTGGTGCGGGCACCAGACATGAAATACCACCTGCTCTGCGTGGCTTTCCACCGTTAGGGATCCCTGCAACAGCTCTACCGCTTTTTGGGCCAAGGACAAACCCAAGCCTGTCCCTCCAACGTTGCGCCGATCCAAGTGGGCAATGCGGTAAAACTTCTCAAACAGATGGGGCAAAGCCTGCGCCGGAATTTCCACGCCGGTATTGCGTACGGTGATCAGCCAGCCCAAGGTGCCGTTCTGAATCGCTTGGTTTACTCGCAAATGAATGCTTTCTTCAGCGGGGGTGTATTTGCAGGCATTGTTCAAAAGCTCGCTCACCACCCGCGACAGCAAACTTTCATCGGTATAAATGGGCGAAAGATGGGGATCCCTCTGCACGTGAAAGTGTTGTCGCTGTTCGGTGGCCCGCATCAAAAACGGCGCTGAAAGATCTTCGATCCACTCTTGGGGAGATAAACAGGACAGCTTAAGGGCTTTATTCCCCGATTCGATCGCTTGCAACTCCAGCAGATCGTTGATCAAGTCGATCTCGCGGTTGGTTTCCATCTCCAAAATGTGTAAATAGCGCCTTTCTCGTTCTGTTAAATTAGCTTTTGCAAGGAACCCGATGGCCAACTTCATATTGGTGAGGGGCGTGCGCATCTCGTGGGAGACCATGTGCAGAAACTCATCCTTCAGTTGGTTGAGGGTTTGCAATTGCTGCACCTGCTGCTGAATGGTTTGGTAAAAGCGGGCCTGACGAATGGCAATGGCACACTGGTTGGCAACCCGTTGGATCAAGCGCTGTTCTCGCTCCGTAAACACCTGCCCTGGAGGCCGGGATCCGCAAATATCCCCCAACACCCGCGGCTCCCCATCCCGTCGGGTCGGATCCCCGTCATCGTAAATGGGGGCAATTAGGAGGGTGTAGCGATCATGGCTGGGCCAGCAGGGATGATGGAAGTTGCTGAAATGACAGATTTGCCCACGACTGAGCTGGTTGAACACCTCGGCAAAATCTGCAAATGGGATCTCTAAAGGAAAGCGGCGGAGCCCTTCGCCCGCCAGGTAATCCACCGCCAAAACACTGACTTGCCGGTCTGGATCGTGCAGGGCAATGGCACAGTTGGAGAGGTTCAGGCTCATGGCCAATTCTTGGGCCACCGTCTCCAAAATGTGGTGTTCATCCAAACTGGCGCGGATTTCTTCGGTGATCAGCTGCAGCAGCGCTTCGTAGTTGTAGGCTTGCTGAATTTCTGCATTGCGCACCCGCACTTGGTAATCCAATTCCGCATTGGTTTGTTGCAGCTTTTGATAAAGTTCTGCCTGTTGAATGGCCACCATCAGGTGATCGCTGATCGCCACCGTCAGCTCGATTTCATCCGGTTGCCAATCGGGATCCGTCGTCAAGCGCCGTAAGGATAGGCCCCCCCACAGGTGACCTTGATGGGCGACGGGCACCGCCAGCCAAGGGCCGAGCTGATGCTCATGTTTTTCTCGCAGAACCGTTTGAAAGTTGGGGGAAGCGTCGGCAGCCTGCTCCGGATCCTGCACACAAAACACCTGCAGCCGTTTCATGTGGTCGATGACCCTAAACTCGTTGGTATCCGTCACCCGCCGGTTCAGGGTGCTGGGCAAGTCTGCCGATTCCCTATGGCTGGCAATGCCCACCCACACTCCTTCGCCGGGCAGATATTGATAAAGGGTGACCCGAGCGGCCTGTAAAACCCGACCCACCTGCTGCACCGCTACCTCAAAAAGGGTGGGCAAATCCAAGGAAGCATTGATCGCCTGCACCAGCCGGTTGAGCACCTGTTCCCGCTCAATGCGCTTCTGCAGCCTCAATTCTGTTTGTTTGCGTTCGGAAATATCGAGGGTAACGCCGACGATTTGTTGAGGCTTGCCCTGTCGGTCCCCCAAGGCAATACCCATCGATAGGTTCCAGCGCAGTTGTCGATCCGCCCAATAGCAGCGGTACTCCACCGAAAAGTTGGGATCCGAACTGCTGACAGATTGAAAGGCCTGGAGCACCTTCTCCCGGTCTTCGGGGTGGATGCAATCCAAAAACATCTCCAGGGTGAAGTCCTGGTCGGGATCCCATCCATATTTGGCTTTGCATTGGGGTGAGGCGCTCAGTTGCCAGTTGCGCAAATCCATTTGCCAATAGCCAAGCTGTGTTGCCTCCAGCGCCAGATGCAGATGCTCTGGATAAAAGCGATTGTCTCCCGGTTGCACCGGCACCAAGCGGTATGGAAATGAAGGCATCTCACCAGCCAACTGTAAAATCCTCTACAACCTGCGTCCCATTGTGGACGGATTTTGATTTTTGATGGAGATTGAGGGCCTTGGATTGTCAGGGATCCTTAACTCTGCGGGCTTGAGTTTCAAAAGTAGGGGTGCACTTTCTCAAACGGTTAGTAGGACTTTCCTCCCCTGCCCCTCAGCCGAGAGGGCCAGCCCTCTGCTATAGTAGTGAGCAACTATGTTTCGGATCCTGGTGGATCAGGATCCCCCCAGCAGGTGGGGTGAGGGTAAGGTGCGCCAGGTTCTCGCGCATCGGAGAAGGTGAGCCTTTGGGTTGAGCCTCTTTCGAGTAGTTTCGCCCTCAGCCTGCATGAAGCGTTTCTGCTTTTTTATGCTGTCCTATGCGACGTTAAGCCTAAAGTTTCTGCTGCACCTGATTTTGGGTCTGCTCCCAGCAAAACCCATTCCAAGCTTTTCCCGACTGACTTATATCCTTCTGAAAGTGCCGCTGCCCTCGTCTTTTGGTTAGGGGGAAGATGTGGTAGCACTGGGGGCGACAAGCATTCTCCCCAGTTTTGGCTTGCCTGCGGAACCTGCCCTCGTTTTCCCTCTGCTTTGGATAGCGGAACGGGGTTCTAGCTTGGCGCCAATCTTTCTCTCTGTTTTGCGGGATCCCGTCGGCCTGGTTTGGCCTTACCCGCTTCTGTGATGAACAGTTGACGGGATCCCTTTGGCCTTTCCCAAAAGAATTCAAGGTTATTCCTGTGGTTTGTGAACTTTCTCGCAGCCGTGATGGACAAGTCAAGGCGAGCTTGCCCACGTTGTCTGCCAAACTTGAAGCCCCTCTGCAAACACTACCCCCCCCATTGCACCCGTTGGATCCCCTCAGTGCCGCAGAGATTCAAGAGGCGGTGAAGATCCTGCGCCAGCAACGGCCCATCACGGATCAGTGGCGTTTTGTCACCATCCAATTACAAGAGCCGGATCGCCGTTGGATGTCGGCTTGGAAGCCCGGCATGAGCTGGGATCGACAGGCTTTTGTGGTGCTTTTGGATCGCTCCGGCGGCAGTACCTACGAGGCGGTGGTCTCTCTCTCGGCACAACAGGTGCGCTCCTGGCGGCTCATTCCCGGCGTACAACCGGCACTGTTGGATGATGAAGTGTACGAGTGCGATCGCCTGCTCAAGGAGGATCCCGGTTTTTTGGCGGCCTTGGGGCGGCGTGGGATCCAAGATGTCAGCCTGGTGATGGTGGATTATTGGACGATTGGCCATTTCGGGATCCCGGAAGAACAGGGACAACGGCTGGTGCGGGGCCTGTGCTTTTTGCGCTCAGAACCCTGCGACAACGGCTATGCCCGCCCCATCGAGGGGTTGAACCCTTGGATTGACCTGAACCGCATGCAGGTGGTCAAGATTGAGGATCGGGGCCTATGGCCGCTACCGCCAGAATCCAGTAACTTCGACGAGCTGTTTTTCAAAGACTTTCGCACCGACTTAAAACCTCTGGAGATCACCCAACCCCAGGGGGTGAGCTTTCAGGTGGAAGGTCATCACATTCGCTGGCAAAAGTGGGATCTGCGCATCAGTTTCAACCCCCGCGAGGGTTTGGTGTTGCATCAGGTGGGCTATGCAGACGATCAAGGTTTGCCGGAGGCCGGCGAGCAAGGCCAGATTCGCCCCATTCTCTACCGGGCTTCTGTAGCGGAAATGGTGGTGCCCTACGGGGATCCCCGCGACCCACACTTTCGCAAAAATGCCTTTGATGTGGGGGAATATGCGATCGGGATGCAGGCCAACTCCCTGCGATTGGGGTGCGACTGTCTGGGGGAAATTTACTACTTTGATGCCGATTTACACACCAACAGTGGCGAGCCGATGCGCTTGAAAAATGCCGTTTGTATGCACGAAGAGGACTTTGGCATTCTGTGGAAGCACAGCGATTGGCGCACCGAACGGGCCCAAGTACGGCGCTCGCGGCGGCTGGTGATCTCCTTCTTCACCACGGTGGGCAACTACGACTACGGCTTTTTTTGGTACTTCTACCAAGATGGCACCCTAGAGTTTGAGGCCAAATTAACGGGCATTATCAACACCTGTGCCACCCTGCCTGGAGAGGAGCCCGAGTTTGGCACTCTGGTGGCTCCCCAACTGGCGGGATTGAACCATCAACACTTTTTCACGGTGCGGCTGGATATGGCGGTGGACGGAGACCACAACTCCCTTTACGAGGTGCATTCGCAGGCGCTACCCATTGGCCCCGAAAACCCCCATGGCAACGCCTTTCGGGCGCAGGCCACCCTGTTGAAAACCGAGCAACAGGCTGCCCAAACCGTGGATCCCTTGCAAGGGCGCTACTGGAAGATTGTGAACCCTCAAAGCCGCAATCGTCTTGGCCAAGCGGTGGGCTACAAACTCCTGCCGGGAGAGAATGTGCAGCTGTTGGCTCAGCCTGACTCCTGGCTGCATCGACGGGCGGGTTACCTGACCTATCACCTCTGGGCAACGCCCTATCATCCTGAGGAGAAATTTCCGGCGGGTGACTACCCCAACCAGCACCCCGGCGGCGAGGGCTTGGTGAAATGGACTCAAGCGAATCGCTCCATTGAGAATACGGAGCTGGTGCTCTGGTACAGCTTTGGCTGTAACCACTTGCCGCGCCCAGAAGACTGGCCGGTTATGCCCGTCAGCTACATCGGTTTTATGCTTAAACCCGTGGGCTTTTTCGACCGTAACCCCGCTCTGGATGTGCCCCCTTCCCCGCCGAAAACCAAAAGCTGCTGTGGTTCATCCCTGAGTTAGGTGGGATCTCACGGGTGAACAACAGGGATCCCTACGGCTCATCTGCAATCTACTGGGTGAAAGGAGGTGAAAGGGATCCCTGTTCAGGCGGTCAACTTGGCCTTGACCCGCTCCTGCACCCGTTTGCCATCCGCTTGGCCTTTTAGGTGTTGCATGGCAGCGCTCATCACCTTGCCCATATCTTTGGGAGTTTTGGCTCCCAAATCGGTGATCAGCTGATCCAGCACCGCATCCAATTCGGCGTCGGTTAGTTGGCGGGGCAAGTATTCTTCTAGGATGGCTAGCTCTTGACGCTCCTGCTCCGCCAAATCCTCCCGCTGGGCCTGTTGGTACTGCTGAATGGCGTCGCGCCGTTGTTTGGCCAGTTGGGAGAGCAGCTCCAGCTCTTGCTCAGGGGTTAGGGAGGTCTGGCCGCTGGCCCGCACGCTGGATTCTTTTTCCAGGATCACTTTTTTGATGCTGCGCACCGTCTCCAGGCGGGTTTTGTCCTTCGCCTTCATGGCGGCCTTAAGGTCGGCGTCGATTCTCTCTCGCAAGCTCACGGGATCCCTCGCAGTGATTCTCTATGCCCTGGCGGGTTTTACTCTGGATCCAGTCTATTCCTCCGCCCTATGCCCACGCTGCAAATGCTGGCCGACCTGCTCCACACTCCCCTACAAGGGGATCCCAGCCTGCTGCGCCTGCCCCTTCCGGCCCTCTGTACCGATAGCCGCCGACTGCGAGCAGGGGATGTATTTATCGCTTTACGGGGAGAACGCTTTGACGGGCACGATTTCATTCCCCAAGCCTTGGCCCAGGGGGCTGTGGCTGTGATCAGTGAGCAAGCGGTGGCGGGATCCCATTTTCGCGTGCCCGATACCCTGGCCGCCTATCAACAGATCGCCAAAGGGTGGCGGGCCCAGTTTCCCATTCCGGTGGTGGCGATCACCGGCTCGGCGGGCAAAACCAGCAGCAAAGAGATGTTGGCGGCGGCTTTATCTCGATACGGCACCGTTCTCAAAAGCCATGCCAATCACAACAACGACATCGGTGTGGCCCAAACACTACTACAGATGCAACCCGAGCACCAGTTCGCCGTCTTGGAAATGGCCATGCGCGGCCCCGGGGAAATTCGTCGGCTGGCCCGGATGGCCCAACCTACCCATGCCCTGATCACCCACATCGGCACCGCCCACATTGGCCGACTGGGATCCCGTGCCGCCATTGCCGCCGCCAAGTGCGAGCTGTTGCAAGAGTTGGGCCAGGGGGTTGCCCTACTGAATGGAGAGGATCCCCTCCTGTTGGCCACCGCTGCCGGGGTATGGTCGGGGCAAACCCTCACCTACGGCCTAGACCGGGGAGATTTGCAGGGAGAATGGGATCCCGTCGGGCAAAGGGTGACCTTGAAGGGATTGACCCTGCCCGTGCCTTTGCCCGGCCGGCACCATGCTCTGAATTGGATGGGGGTTTTGGCGACACTGCTCAGCTTGGGGCTGGATCTGGAGCGGCTGCAAGAGCCCATAGAACTGCCCGCCGAATTGAAGGGGCGCAACCAACACCTGAAGTTGCCCGGCGATGTGGAAGTTTTGGATGAAACCTACAATGCCTCACCCGAAGCGATGATCGCCGCCCTACACCTGTTGGCCCAAACCTCCGGAAAAAGACGCTGGGCAATTTTGGGGCCAATGCGGGAACTGGGCGACCACGCCCCTCAGCTCTATGCAGAAGTGGGACGGGCTGCTGCCCCTTTGGGATTGGATCGGGTGCTGCTTTTGGATCCCGAAGGGGAAATGCAACCGCTGCTTGACCAACAGCCCGCTGCTCAGGCGGAACGCTTCGGGGAGGTAACCACACTGCTCGAGGTATTGCTGCATCAGGTACAAGCGGGAGATCGCCTGTTGTTCAAAGCGGCGCGGGCAGTAGAACTAGAGGGGGTGCTGAACCGCTTTTTGCAGGAGTGGCAAGAGGGTAAGCTAAGCTAGAGGATGGCTGGTTGGGATCCTTACTGAACAAAATCCCTTCATTATCCCTTCATTGCCTGAAACCCGAACCTTTGGCCATAACCCCGCCCTCATGTACAACCCTTCTCTACGCGAAGAACCCCGCGATCAACCCCCAACGGTGGTGCCCTCCCCCAGCAGCCTTTCCATCATCGATTGGTTGCGCCAAGAAGGTCGTCTGATCGAACAGCCCATCGAAACCACAGGAGTTGTTCTGGAAGAAGACATTGACGATATCGATGATCTGATCGGAGACGATTACGCTGACGACTTCGACAGCGAGGACGAGTAAGCGCTCCCAAAATCGGTCGCAGTGCTCCGCACCTTGCGTAGCAAGATACCTCATTGGCGCTAGCCTGCCACGGGCATAGCGGTTAAGGGGTGGTGAGGCGACCTACCCCCGATGGCATGACATGTGGTCCGAGCGGGCAATCGGCCGGATATTTGTCGTGCTGTTAAAAAAGTAACGATTTTCCTCGCTTGAAGGGATCCCTTCTCAGCCATTCTTGTTTATGCGGGAATATCCTCCGAGTATTTTTGAGGATTGTGCAACAGGCGATCACAGCCCCGAAATCTTTGCCTGGAAAGAGAGTCAGGGGATCGAGAATATCTTTTCTTGAGGTTTTTTCTGATTTTCGGGAACCTGAGAGGGATCCCCTGCGTCATGAAGGAATGTAAAACTACTCTTCACGAAGGGTTACATTGTATGGTTCGCAATCTCTTCGCTCTTTCTTTGGCGGTTACCTCTGCCACCACCTTGGCGGTTGCCCCCGTGGTCAATGCCAGCAGCCACGGTGCTGCCACGGAAGTTGTTGAAACTGCCGATGCAGCCACCGGCACCATCGTGGATGTTGCCATCGAGGCCGGCTCTTTCACCACCTTGACCCAAGCTTTGGAGGCCGCCGGCTTGGTGGAGACTCTGTCCGGGGAAGGCCCCTTCACCGTCTTCGCCCCCACTGACGAAGCATTTGCGGCCCTGCCGGAAGGCACCCTGGAAGAGCTGCTGCTGCCGGAAAACCGCGACAAGCTGATCCAAATTCTCACCTATCATGTGGTGCCCGGCGAAGCCCTCTCCACTTCTTTGGAAGCCGGAGAAGTGATCACTGTGGAAGGCTCTCCTGTGGAGATCTCCTTGGCTGACGGTGTTATGGTCAACGATGCCAATGTGGTGACAGCAGACATCGAAGCCTCCAACGGTGTGATCCACGTCATTGATCGGGTGATCATGCCTCCGCAAGAGTGACCTAACAATGCCCTAGGTTCTAGGCCCTTTGGGGACTAGTGTTTTGGCGGCCCCTGCCCTGAGTGGTGGGGGTTTTGTGTTGGGATCCCCCTTTAACCCAGAGCTTTTCCTTCAACACCGTTCTTGGGAGAAGGGATCCCTGACCTCACAAGTCGATACCGACACTGGAAGCATAGATCGCCTCGACCGCCACCCCAGCCACCCGTTGGGGACGCACGATCATGTACTCGTTGTCCATTTGCTTGGGCAAGGTGATGAACTCCTCTCCGCCCACCATCAGGTTGTTGATCACCTCAGTGTATTCTCTTGCTTCCTTGACCCGCACTTGCAAGGTTTGTCCGCCCTCAAGCATGATGTGGATCAGATATTCGTCGGGTTTTCTGGCCATGGGGGCTCCTGATGGGTGAACGGCTGAGTGGGGCGTGAGGCGCTCTCATGAACATTATTCCCCCATCCGCGAACCCTGACTAACCCACGAAATCGAAGTTGGGCCGCGCCAAACCGGATCACAGGCCGTAGCATAGTGAAAGTGAATTGTGCCCATTTGCTCCACAGGGATCCTTTGCGCTCCATGCCCAACCTGTCTGATGTCTCTGCTGCCCACCGTGAGCTGGAGTGGAACGTGGTTCGTCCCACCCAAACGAACGATGTCCACCCGCTGACTTATCCTGCTATGGAGGATCCCATCACCACCCGTTCCGACATCATCGCAGTGGGGGGCGCGGAGGACAAAGAAAATGATCGCCACATCCTTTGGGAGTTTTTCCGGCGTTCGGGAGGGGAGTCTGCCCACATCACAATCGTGCCCGCGGCTTCCGGGATCCCAGCGGTGCTGGGGGAGATGTACAGCAACATTTTTCAGCAGATGGGAGCGGCCAGCCTGCAGGTGTTGGATATTCGCAACCCCCTCGATGCCCGGGATCCGGAGGCTATCCAGAAAATTCGCCACTCCACCGGCATCTACTTTACAGGTGGAGATCAAGAACGCCTGGCAGAGGTGCTGGCCCACAGCGATTTGATCGAGGCCATTCGGCAGCAGTGG
>JAUQVK010000049.1:15232-16334 GCA_039794845.1 Thermostichus sp. DRC_bins_24 | reverse complement strand
TCATCTATATCATCAGGCGCAACAATGCGAACAGGTACTTCTACCTGAAAGACATCTGACAATAGCGATGCTAAGTTCTCCATGTTCAAATCAGATTCGATAAAAATTCTATACGGTTCTGGCACTTGAAAATGCTCCTTAGTACTGGTCTTAAAAACAGATATCAGGATATTTGGTTGAGATATCAAAATCATCTCCGATAATTCTAAGACTGTTTAGTCGCGCAAGCCTGCTTGGCTTGATGCGCGTAAGAACTTCACGGAAAACCTCAAGAGCTACTTCTTTTGTGACTCCAGCAACTGAACCATCGATAACTATATTGTCGGATTGAGGAGGAAATCTCAGAGATTCATCTATTCTTCCGAGAATAGTGTTTGCATCATTCACAGTTGGCTGTTTGACTTCTACCGTCCTGGATACTCCAGTTTGAGGATCAGTGACCTCAAAATCTGGTGTTCTTTGGCCTTGCCCTTGTCCTCCAGGTAAAGAACCTAAGTCTTTGAGCTTTTTCACTCTGTACCCTTCATCTCTCAGGATTTCTGCAACCCGACGGTCTGTGCCATCTAGTTTTGCCTCTGACTCATCGATCTCACCCCCTGGTCTGGGATCCCGTTTGGGAAACTCGCCACAATTGGGATTTGGATTGCTCGCTGTAGGTGGCGGGGTAGGCGGGCAATTACCAGAGCCCCCTGAAGGAGCAGGCCGTGGCTCCTCATCCTCTCCAGGCTCTTCTTGCACACCTCCCGTCAGATCATCGATGGTTTGTCAGGGTCTTGATTGGGATCGGATCCTTGGTCAACTTGCCACAGCCCACCCTCACGAAAAGGAAGGATCCCATCGGCAGGAGGTACTGAATAACTTTGACAGTTTCCATCTTCATCCTTTGTCTATATTTTTCTTACGGTTAATGATGCTTAGGATTCTAGGATCCTGACGACTTTCCAAGTCTTTAAATTCTTCCTCGGAAAGAGTAAACGGAGAAATCAAGTCTTCAATGACATAAGTAATTGTAAATATATTTTCAACATCCCTAGCTGAAACTGCTCTAAATTCTATGGGCTTTAATTCATCGAAATATTCTCGATTTAATTTTAGGTTCCCA
>JAUQVK010000049.1:0-15222 GCA_039794845.1 Thermostichus sp. DRC_bins_24 | reverse complement strand
GTATCTTCTCCATTGGCCAGTAAGACGGCATCTCCATCATCTTCTGACAACAGAAAGTTAACAAACTTCAAGAATGATATCCAATAAGGCCCAGTTGATTTCCGGCAGCTAATTTCAATAGAATGAATGAAACCATAGCAATCGAACATTGTTTTCTGAAAGAAATCACGTGCCTCTTCGATTGAATAATCTATCTCATTATCTTTAAAAAAAAGGTAACAGCCTTTCATCTTTTCAAATCCAGGAGCGTACACCTCGGGGCCTGTCTCAATTTCTTTGTGTGCAAATAATGGACTAGCTTTTACCGCTTCGACCACATCTTCTGGTATTGTAAACTTATTGCATTTAATGTTTAATCTGTCGACAACAGCCATTGCTAGCACTCCTGCTGATCCAGCTGGGATATTATAATTTGGCGCATAAAGAATAACAGCTTTATCAAGCTACCTCCATTCTCTGTTCCTGCAAACATATTTTCAACTTTTTTAAGAAGTATCCTAGCATGGAAGTTTATCCTTTATTTCAGCAGCCTTAGCGATCAAGTCTGAGATAGTTTCACGATGCAACTCGGAATCGATCTTTAGCTTCATGGCAATAGAAATAATAACTGATGTACAGCCTGACAAAAGTAATTTTAAGGGTTCATTATTTGATCTGCATATATATGTGACGAGATAATTAACAAAAAGTTGATACTGAGATTTATCGATCATAAGAGTATCTCCTTCGCTAAAATGTATCCCACTGTCAAGGCTAAGCAGCTTTTCTATGATTCTCACCTGGTCAATAAATAGAAATCCTACATTATTACTCGGGCTCCATAATATTTCTCCTGACTCGTCCTTAAAATAAATACTCATCTCATAATCTCTCCACTACAATTATTATGGCAAGAACCTCAACAGAATATTAACTCCTGGATTTTCGATTCGTAGCCTTTGCACTTCGGCTTCTATCATCGACTTAAATATTGGATCAATTCCTGTGCTCCCTTGAAACTCAAATCCAATAGGCGCGTTCTCATAGCAGCTTAGGTATTGTCTAGCTCTGAGATATCTGTAAAACTTATTTCGGATTTTTTCTCGAACCCATCTTTCAATATCGATTGCAAATATAGCGGTTTTCACCTCCCACAGAATACCTCCTTCAATTCTATCAATGTCGGTAATAGTGTCTGAAGGATCATTCGGATTGTTGACTTGGTAGTCTGTCTCACCTTCTAGAGGCCCATCTCCATCGCATTGCTCAGTTGGTGTAGGGGTAGGCGGGCAATTACCAGAGCCCCCTGAAGGAGCAGGCCGTGGCTCCTCATCCTCCTCGCCAACTAGTTTGCCAATCTCCTGTTGCACTTGCTCCAGTCTGAGAGCAAAATCCGGCGGAATCGGATCCCCGGTTTGGAGACCAGGAGTATCGGCTACCCCGGCATCCAAAATGGCCAGTACCAAGAACCCCACCGCTACCGGCACCGCCACTACCGCCACCTGCGGTAGCAGAGCCGCTATCAAAGCAAGAATTTGAGGTAGCTTCGCAGCAGTGACCGATACTCCAAGAACAACCAGTGTTGCCTCCGTCTCTCGAAAGCGTCCACTCACCTCAAACCGGGTCTCCAACCCTCTTGGACTCAGATTGGCAGGGTCTAACTCTGTCAACCCACCTCCCCCATCCACATACCCCAGTTGCCCCACCAGGACACTGCTGTTGTGCCCCCGCACCCGCCCCAACAACTGGCTGCCAGACAGCGACTGCTCTACCCTGACATCACGGGATCCCCCGGCTAAAACCCCGGCAATGACCATTCCGCCCGCGTTGGAGGCCCCAAACAGGCTGACCTCCACTTGCGGGTGCACCAACACACTCATCACCCCGGAGATATCTGCAGCAACAGATCCCTGCCACTGCCCTGCTTGCATCTGGGCCTGTCTCTGCCAGGGCTGACTTTGGGTAGGGTCGTAACGGATGGATTCTTCTAAGCTTCCTCCCACCAAGCCGTAGGTCAACCCCGCTCTGCCATTGAGCCAGAGATTGGCCTGATAGCCCAAGGCCTCACTGATGAAAATCTCAATAGAAACTGGGACTGGCCCCACCTGCACAACCAAAGCCCGCGCTTGAGGGGGCAAAAGAAATTGTCCTTGGGCATCCTCTTGCCAACGGGAGAACCCCTCTGCTTGGAGCTGAAGCTCGACTTGAACTTGTGCTTGCTGGTTGAGAACAAAGCCGCTGAGGCCATCCCCGACATCTGCATCAAAACTGAGACTGCCACTCAGAGTGCTTTGCCAATCCAGGGATCCAGAAGCCACTACCTTCATCCCGATTGGGGTGGGATCCCCAGCGGTTTGGAAGTTCTCCCAACGGGGCAAAGGCTGTAACCGGCGGGCGACAATAGGTTCCTCTACCAGCGTTGTGGGTTCTACCTGCGCCGTCAGTTGTAGCGGCACATTCCCAAAGCGCACACTACCCCGACGAACTAGTTGTTTGGGTAAGGCCGGGATCCCTTGTAGGAGCCAATTCTCTCCCTGGGGTTGAATAGCCGTAATTTGTAAGGGTGACAGTCTTGACCCAATCACCACATCCCCGACATACAGGGTGGGCAAAATCGGGCTATCGGTCAGTTGAAATGAACCCTGTTGGGGATCCCCTGACACTGCTACTCCCTCGGGGAGCACCTTGACTCTGGGGGCCACTGCAATGTCGGCAGGGCTGACGGTGAAGCTGACTCTGGCTTGTTGCTCTCCCAAGCGGGCCGTCAGGGTGACCATGCCCACGTGTTCGGCACGGTAGGTGACGTTGGCTCCTCGACCCAAAAGTTGGGGGGGGTTGCAGAAACCATCACACTCGCTGGCCCACCATTCCACTCCTGTGACTGCAGCCTGTAGGAAAAGGCTCTCTCCCAGGGTGCGCGGGATCCCATCTAGGGTGGTGGCATCCAGAATGACCCCTGGCCCGGAGGGGAGAACCGGAGGGGGTGAGGTCGGCAGTTCAGGATTAAGGGGAGGGGATGATGGAGTTGGGGCAGGGATCCCGGGTGGAGAAGTCGGTGCAGGGGGAGTAGCCGCGGGAGTGGGCTCGGGTCTGGGCGGGGGCAAGCTGGAAGAAGCGGTGCTTCCTCCTCCACTACAGCCGTAAATCAATAGGGGCAAAGCCAGGCGTATCAACACCAGCAGCAGAGCTATTCCCCGTTTCCAGCCGATGCTCCATTTCATAAGGGATCCCTAAAGGTTTCAAGGGGTTCAAGCGGCCCGAGTCAGAAGCACTCAGGAAATTTAACCGCTCCCCCCACCTCCTCAGGGAGCCAGCTCTCTTGCGGTTGAACGACAAAAATCAGGACAATTACAGTCCCCTAGACAGCCAGCCATCCTGGCCATTCATCACCCTGCAAGACCAAGAGGCAATCTGAACTCTTTCACCCGGGTCAATCCTAGTCCCGACTTCAATGTATTGCACGTGCGCTGCAACACACTGAGTCAATCTTTAGATTTGCCTCTGTGATGTGCTGCATCAAGGCTTAGTTTGAAGAAGAAGTATTTAAGGGGTGACTCCCTCCAGCCAGGTAGTGAGGTCAGCCAAGGTCTCAAACTCTAGCAAAGCTAGGCCCAATGCTTCCAAACGTTCCACCGGCAACGAGCGAATCTGAGCCTCCAATGCATCGGGCAGGGATCCCACTTTTTGCTTGAGTTGACGTAGGGTTAGTTCTGCCTCCCCCTGTTGGATCCCTTGGGTGAGACCCTGTTGGATCCCCTCTTGGATCCCTCGGATGAGCCCTCGTTGCTCACTTTCGGCCACCAATGCCTGATAGGTCACCGACTCCCGCATCACATCCTCCCGCAGCAGCTGCCGCATCAGCTCCTGGTTAAAGCGTCATCCACCCATAGGACGGGGCTTGTGCTTCCTGCTCCCTCCAGAGGGTCGATCTCAACTTCCACGGTTGTTACACATGACGAGCGGTGCCCTATGGGCCGCCATGGGCGAACGCACCGGCGTGCCTTGGGCGTAAAGGGCTGTAAGAACAGGGCGGTGGGTCATCCCGTCCTTAAGGCTCGGGGTATGCCCAATGCAATGGCAAGGGTCACTGGGAAGCCCACACTCTGTGCATCGGTATGGGTGTCGGGAGTATATCACTTACCCTGGGGGATCCGCCTACCACCAATACCGGATCCCCTAGGTGCCGCGAATTTCTCGATATCTTCTGGCCCGTTCTTCCGCCGGATCGGGAGCTTGGGCTTTGGCGATTGCCTCTTCCAGTTGCGTCATGACGGTTTCTGCCGGCTCAGCAGAGCGGACAACGTAAAACATCATGTTGACAGCTTCGGTGGAAGTCAGCTTCAAGGTCTCTTTGCCCTTGGGTACCAAGGCGATCTTGCCATCGGTGGTGGTAATGGCAGCATGGGAGCCTTTGGCAAGAATCTCCCCAGCCTTTTCCAGAGTGATGAGCATATCCGCATCTCACGGAAGCAGAACACCTCTTATCGTATCGGATGTCTTGGGGGAACAGGGCTAGAACGACCTAGGCCATTTGGCGGATTATGAGTGTTCACGCAATTGCTGCAAAAAATCCGCTGCTGTGAGGGGGCGACCCAAGAGAAACCCTTGCACCTCGTCACAACCGAGGCTTTGCAAAATATCCAACTGGGAGAGGGTTTCCACCCCTTCGGCAGCCACCCGCAAATTGAGGCTGTGGCCCAAGTCGATGATGGCCGCCACCACGGCGATATCGCTTTTTTCGTAGCGGCTCAGGGGTACCATGGTCGTGTTCAAATCGCGGATGAAGGACTGATCAATCTTGAGCTTGTGCAAGGGGAACCGCTTTAGGTAGTTGATGGAAGAGTAGCCCGTACCAAAATCGTCGATGGCCAACTTCACCCCCAGTTGATAGAGCCTGTGCAGGATCTCGAGGGTTTGTTCAAAATTGCTGGCGGCGGTGGTTTCGGTAATTTCCAGCTCCAAGGCCGCAGCGGGCAACTGGGTTTCCGCCAAGATGGCCTTCAGCCGCGCCACCATATCCTGTTGCTGAAACTGGCGCATCGATAAATTCACTGCCACTTTGATCTGCGACCAACCTTGCTTGCGCCAGCTCTGGGCTTGAGTACAGGCCCGCCGCAAGACCCATTCTCCGAGGGGCAAAATTAAGCCGGTTTCTTCTGCCAAGGGAATGAACTGTTCGGGCGAGATAAACTCCTGTTCCGAGAGATGCCAGCGCACCAGGGCTTCCGCCCCGACAATTTTTTGCCCATTGACATCCCACTGGGGCTGGTAGAGCACCTGCAGCTGATCCTGTTCAATGGCGCGGCGTAGACGACTTTCTAACGTGAGGCGACCCAGGGCTTCTGGCTGGGGGTCGGAATGATGGACCTGATAGCTGTTGCGGGACTGAGCTTTGGCCCGATACATGGCGGCATCGGCATACTGCACCAGGCTATCCAGATCGGTGGCATCTTGCGGGTAGAAGCTGATGCCAATGCTGCCGCTCACGTACAGCTCATGATTGTCCAATAGGATGGGCTGCTTGAAGGTATCCAGCAAAGACTGGGCCAAGGTGAGAGCCCGCTTGCGGTCGTCGAGATGGGTGAGAATAAACGTGAACTCATCCCCCCCCATGCGGGCCATCAGATCCCCGGCGGGTACTTGCTCATGCAACCGCTGGGCAATCATCTGCAAAACCCGATCCCCGGCACTGTGGCCCAGGCTATCGTTGATGGTTTTGAAATCATCCAGATCCAAAAACAACACCGCCAAGGGATGCGGCTGCTGTAAGAACTCCTGCAAGCGGCGCTGAAAGAGGGTGCGGTTGGGCAGTTGTGTGAGGGGATCGTAATGGGCCAAGCGTTCCAGACGGGCTTCTGCCTCTTTGCGCTCGCTGATATCGACGGCAATGCCGATCACCCCTTCGTGGTTGGGCAACCAATCTACCCGACACTCGTAGGTCACCCCCGCCACCTGGGCTTCGTAGGTGCAAGGGATCCCTTCTAGGGCCAACCGATGATGGCGAGTGTGCCAGCCCTCTGCCGATTCCCCGTAGACCTCGGCCAGGGTTCTGCCCAGGGCCGCCTGTGGGTCGATGCCAAATTTTTGCAGATCGGCCCCGGAGAAGTAGGTGTAGCGCAGTTCCCGATCCACCAACCAGATCACCGCCGGCATGTGGGCCAAAATGGCGTGGCGTAGGCTTTCGCTTTTGCGCAGGGCTTCTTCTGCCCAGTGGCGTTTAAACCGATCTAAGGACGCTACTTCTGGATCTGAGTTTCGTGCCGTAGCGCTATCTCCAGGTCGCCGTAGAAATTCTCTGGGCAAATCTTCGGTTACCTCAGCAGAGCGAAGGTTCAAGAAAAGCTGCTCCGGCAGAAGCAACTGCAACAGATGACGGGGGCATAACCTTCCCAACACCTGGGCGCGGCTGTTCACCACCAAAAGATTGGCACTTGGCTCCTGCAGCATTCGCTCATAAGCTACGGCCAAACTGTCTGAAGCGTGTAGTGGCACTCCACAGGGCAGGCTGACGGCTTGGGCAGGAAAGGTAGGCCAGTCGGGGTTTGCGTGGGCTAGCGGTAAAATCTGCTCGGCAAGGATCCAGCCCATTGGGGTATTGCGCTGCGGATCCCGTAACAACACGGATTCTGCCCGATGTTGTACCAACAAAGGTAACAAAGAACCTAGGGGCAAATCTGCAGGCGCTTGCAATGGCAAAGGCTGTACCCAAGATCCCACGGCGTTGAGCTGGAACAGCTTCAGGGGTTTTAGAGCTTGTAAAAGGCTCAAGGGGGTGAGGAGCCCTTTCGGATAACCCTTGGCATCCAAAACAGGCAAGGCTTCTAGCTGCCGTTGGGCCAGCTGACGGGCTGCATCCAACAAACAGCTTAGCTCTTGGGTTTCTAGAGACTCAGAACTCGCAGGGGCACTGAGACAAACAGGATCCGACCAGCCAAGTTCTCGGATGGAGGTTTGGGCGGGGATCCCTTCCTGCAGTGCCCGCAACAAATCCAGTGCAGACAAGCTCCCAAGCAGTTGTTTGTCTTGTTCAACCCAGAGGATGGCCGGGAGCCCGGGATCCCTCTGGACAATCCGGCGGCTGGCTTCTCGCGCTGGACAATCCGGCGCTACTGATAACCAACGGCGCAAAAGGGCAGAACGCAGCAGTGGCACACGCAAAGAGAGAGGAAATCTCAGTCAGTTATTGGCTGGGAAAATACACTGACTACATTACTTTATTACACTTTGGTATAACAGCAACCGGTAATGCCTCTCCCAGAGCGGGATCCCGTATCCCTTAAGTTTCCAATTGATCCCCCTGTTTTGCCAACCAAGCATGTAAATAAGGAAACAACTTTTGATTGGCCCCCGGAAAGGGAAACTCCGATAGCGCTGCCGGGTTGACCCAACGCACTTCGGTACACTGCAGTGCCTGGGCTTCTCCACCCAAATAGCGGCAAATGAAGGCGATGAGGGTAATGGTGAAATGGGTGTAGGCGTGTTCGATGGTGGCCAGCTCCGTTACCACCTCGATGTCAATGCCAATCTCTTCCTTCACTTCCCGCACCACGCACTCGGCAGCCGTTTCTCCCGGCTCGATTTTTCCCCCGGGGAATTCCCACAGCCCGCTCAGCATCGAGGTCTCTAGCCGCCGATCGATGAGGATTTCTTGCCCCCGCAGGACGACGGCAACGGCGATTTGTTTATGGGGACGGGGGGTACGAGGCGCAGACATAGGCAATTGTTGCTGTTGACCTCGATTGTAGGCGCTGCAATCCGTCTGCCAAGGACATTCTCCACAGCGAGGCTGTTTGGGGCGGCATACGGTAGCGCCCAAATCCATCAGGGCTTGGTTAAAGACACGCGGCTGCACGGGATCCAACACTTGCTCCGAAAGGGCCCACAGCAGGGGCAAACACTGGGCGGGGGGCTGCTGCAAAGCCACCAGACGAGCCAACACCCGCTTGACATTGCCATCCAAAATCGGCAAAGGTGCATCAAAGGCAGCGCTGAGGATGCCGCCGGCGGTGGTACGCCCGATCCCCGGCAAGGCCAGAACCCGGTCTAGCTGCTTGGGAAACTGCCCATTCTGCTCCCGCATTAGAATCTGGGCCGCTTTGTGTAGGTTCAAAGCCCGTCGGTAATAGCCCAAGCCCTCCCATAGCTTGAGCACCTGCTGTTGGGGGGCTGCTGCCAAAGCCGGGATCCCGGGCAATGTCTGCATCCAACGCTGAAAGTAAGGGATCACCGTCGCCACCTGGGTCTGCTGCAACATCACCTCCGAAACCCAAATGGCATAGGGATCCCGGGTGTGCCGCCAAGGCAGATCCCGCCCATGATCGCGGTACCAACCCAGCAAAGACTCCCGCAAGCGCCGCAAAACCTCTTCCTTCCAAGCCAGCCGAGGAAGCTCAGGCTCTAGGGCAGAACTTGGCTGAGATTTCAAGTGACGTAGGCGAAGTGCAAAGCCCACCAGATCAAGGCTGAGACCACACCGGCCACGATCACTGCCGAGATCAAAATCACGATTGGGCTATCTGCCCCCTTGAATTTCATGATGCCGCGGTTGTAGTCAGCCATCGGTTCCTCTCCCTAGCTCTAACACTCTGCCTTCAACGTTGGGGTTGTCGTGGATGTGGGAACTTGCCAGGACCATTCACAGAATAGCCAATCTCTCCGGGATCCGATCCGCCCACTGCCAAAAAATAGGGATCCCTCGACAAACGGGGATTCCCAGTGAAGACGACAGGATTGAACTGCAAGATTTAGGTAGGGAAAACCACCTGGGCCCGCAACTCACCGGGAGGTTGGCTTCGGTATGGATGTTGATGTAGTAGGCTCCGGCCAGGAAAGAGGCAACTTGTTCTGAGCTTAGGCTGGTTTCCAGTTGAAATCTGCCCGACCGATTACCGGGATCCGGCAGCATATTCAAAACAAAAATCACGGGCCCGGTGGCCTGGGCGAAAGTCTGACCCGCCCCTGGCTGCGCGATGTGAATGTGTCCGGGGCCAAAGTCGGCGATGGGAAAAGGGATCGTTCAGGACACGGGATCACGCACTAAAGTACCGAGCAGCCGGGTGGTAGGTGATGATGGCCGTCGTGGATTGTTCGGGATCCAGTTGATCGCTTTCGTCCATGGTAAGGCCAATGCGCTCGGCTTTGAGCAAATCCAACAAAACCCGTTGGTCGGGAATATGCGGACAGGCGGGATAGCCAAAACTATAACGAGATCCACGATACCCTTGGTGCAAAATCTTGCGGATATCGGGGCTATCTTCCTGGGCAAATCCCAACTCCCGCCGAATACGGGCATGACACCATTCCGCCAAGGCTTCCGCTAGGGTAACCGCCATGCCGTGGAAGTAGAGGTAATCGGTATATTGGTTATTGGCAAACAGGTTCTGGGCATAGGTGGTGGCAGCGGCACCGACCGTGACCGCTTGCATGGGGAACACATCCACCAACCCGGTGGAACGATCCGCAAAAAAGTCGGCAATACAGTAGCGGTTGCCGGTTTTTTGACGGGGAAAGGTGAAGCGAGCCAACTCTTGGGTTTGCGGGGTGAGTTGAGGCCGTTCGGCGGTGGGCAATTGAAAATAGGTGGTGGACTCGGGATCCAACTGGAATAGCTCCGAAAAACTGGCCGGATCGAAAAGGATCAGGCTGTTCCCTTCCGCTTGGGCCGGGAAATAGCCATACACGATCTCCGGGTGCAGGATATCTTCAGCAACGATCCGTTCTTTCCAGCGTTCGATCACCGGCTCCACCTGCGTTGCCATGAACTCGGCAAATTCTTCGGGGGATTGGTCGCGGGGCTTGCGGATCTGCCATTGGCCAGCCACCAAAGCTTGCTTGTCGATGTAAAAGAACACCTCCGACCAGGGAATCTCGGCAGACCTGAGGATTTTGGATCCCCAGAAGGGGGGAAGGGGTCGCTCGGTTTCCAGCGTAACGGCTTCGGAACGGCGGGTATCTTGAGGGTCTGCTGAACTGGCTTCGGGAGTGGATCCAACCGTCACTTCCGGGGCCGGTTGGATGGGAACCCCTGCTTCGGATTCTGTAGATTGCAAGGATTGCGAATCAACCTGACCATTGGTTTGGCTGTCGCTATGGGATCCATTCGGGGATCCATTCAAAAAGCCCAGGTGATCATCCCACTGTCCGGCGGCTTTGGCGGGCATGAGCTGATCCATAAAATGCAAATCGGCAAAGGCATCTCGCCCATAAATGACACGGCCTTTGTAGGTGTTTTGGCAGTCTTCTTCCACAAAGCGGCGGGTGAGGGCCGCTCCTCCCAAAATGACGGGGACAGTAATCCCCCGCTCGTTAAACACCTCCAGGTTTTCCTTCATAAAAGCGGTGGACTTCACCAACAGACCGCTCATGGCAATGCAATCGGCCCGGTATTTTTCATAGGCTTCGATAATGTTTTCCACCGGCTGTTTGATACCCAGATTGATGACTTTGTAGCCATTATTGGTGAGGATGATATCCACCAAGTTTTTGCCGATATCGTGGACGTCTCCCTTGACGGTGGCAATGAGAAAGGTGCCTTTGGATCCCTCTCCTTCGACCTTTTCCATGAAGGGTTCCAGATATTTCACCGCCGCTTTCATGGTTTCTGCCGACTGCAAGACAAAGGGCAGTTGCATCTTGCCGGATCCAAACAGTTCCCCCACCTCCTTCATGCCATCCAGCAAGAAGGTGTTGATGATTTCCAGGGGGGGATAGTTCTGGAGGGCCTCGGCCAAGGTGTCTTCTAGGCCGATCCGTTCGCCATCGATGATGTGCCGTCGCAGCCGTTCCTCCAGCGGCAAATCCGCCAGGGATCCCGCGGAGCGCAGATCTTTGCCAGAAACGCCCTCAAACTGTTGCGTCAGCCGGGCGAGAGGATCGTAGGTGCAAATGCCCTCAGCGTTGAACTGGCGTCGATCCCAGATCAGATCCCGACACACCTGCTGCTGATCTACGGGGATTTTGCTCAGGGGCAGGATCTTGGCGGCGCTGACAATGGCAGCATCCATGCCCGCTTCCCGACATTCGTGCAAAAACACCGAGTTCAACACCATGCGGGCGGCAGGGGATAACCCAAAGGAGACGTTAGAGACCCCCAAAACGATGTGGGCTTCGGGAAAGGCTTGGTGGATGCGGCGGATCCCTTCGATGGTGGCGGCTCCGTTGGCGCGGTCTTCTTCAATGCCGGTGGAAATGGGCAACGCCAAGGGGTCAAAAAAGATCTCGTAGGGCGGGATCCCGAAGGCCAAGGCCTGATGGTACGCCCGCTCGGCAATCTGGAACTTTTTCTCGGCAGTACGGGCCATGCCCTCCTCATCGATGGTGCCCACCACCACCCCGGCTCCGTAGCGTTTCGCCAGTTCCAGCACCTTCAAAAACCGTTCTTCCCCATCTTCGTAGTTGGTGGAGTTAAGCAAACACTTGCCCCCCGCCACCTTGAGGCCCGCCTCCATTTTTTGCCAGTCGGTGGAGTCGAGCATGAGGGGGATCTGGATCTGGGTGACCAACCGCGACACCAACTCGCGCATATCCCGCACGCCGTCGCGGCCCACGTAGTCCACGTTCACATCCAACAGATGGGATCCCTCTCGCACCTGTTCCCGCGCCAGGGCCACCAGGCCATCCCAGTCTTCGGCGTTAAGCAGATCCCGCATTTTTTTGGAGCCGCTGGCGTTCAACCGTTCGCCAATGATCAAAAAGGAGTTGTCCTGCTGGTAGGGCTGCGGGCTGTAAATGGAGGCTGCCGCCGGGATCCGTTCGATAATCCTGGGTTTGGGCCGTAGCCCCTGCACCGCCTCCACCAAAGCGGCAATGTGATCTGGACGAGTGCCACAACAGCCCCCCACCACCGCCACCCCCAGATCCTGAACAAAATGCTGCAGATGAAAGCGCAACTGCTCCGGGGTGAGTTTGTAATGGGCTTGGCCACCGATGTTTTCCGGCAATCCGGCGTTGGGGATGCAAGAAATGGGGAAAGGAGAATGTTTGGACAGATAGCGAATGTGTTCCGTCATTTTGTCGGGGCCGGTGGCACAGTTCAGCCCCAGCACATCGATCGGGTAGGGTTCCAAAATCGTTAGGGCGGCTCCAATCTCGGTGCCCACCAGCATTGTTCCCTGCACCTCAAAGGTGAGCGACACCACCACCGGCAGGCGATTCCTCTCTGTCACTCCCTTTTCTGCAAAGACTTGTTGCACGGCGGCCAAGGCCGCTTTGGTCTGCAGCACATCCTGACAGGTCTCGATGATCAGCAGATCGGCGCCACCATCCATCAAGCCTCGCACCTGCTCGGCAAAGCTGGCCTGCATCTGGTCAAAGCCGATGTGCCCCAAGGTGGGTAATTTGGTGGTGGGGCCGATGGATCCGGCCACAAAGCGGGGTTTATCGGGGGTGGAAAACTCTGCTGCCACCTGCTTGGCCAAACGAGCTGCCGCCACGTTCAGTTCGTAGGCCCTTTCCGAGATCCCATATTCCGCCAAGACAATCGAGGTGGCCCCGAAGGTATCCGTCTCGATCACATCCGCCCCCACCGCCAGAAAGCCGCGATGCACCTTCTCCACCGCCTCTGGCTTGGTGAGCACCAACATCTCATTGCAGCCTTCTAGCTCCGGCCCCCCAAAATCTGCTGCCGTCAGGTTCTGGGCCTGCAGAGAGGATCCCATCGCCCCATCGAAGACAATCACATGTTCCTGGAGCCGCCGCAGGAAGGGATGCGTCATAGGAGTTGATTTCCAAACCGGGTGAAAGCCTGACTTAGGTTAGCATTCGGCCATTTGTCTGGGCTACGCTAGCAGAGCGCTCCCCTTTGCTGGGATCCCGATCCTTGGGAATCATTCGGTGAGTTAATGTTTTCTTTATTTAACCCGTTGCTGTTTGCCAAAGGGCGGGCTACCTTAGGAAGGGCGTTTTGGTGTGAACGGCTACAGTTACCTGCAGAGGCCTCACTCAAAGCTATTTGCCGGTTGCTGTTGGGGAATTTTCCCCTTGCTTGCTCGAGTTGTTGAGGTGCTGAATGTCCTGCCCTCGTAGTGAAGTACCCTGCACTGCGTCGGAGGATGGGCGAAGAGAACGTTCCGTCCTGTTGGCGTTCCAAAAGGTACTGTCTTTCAAAACGAGTTTTGCACTAATCCATTGAACCCTATGAGCGACATCTGCTTCGAGGTTGACCCGAGCGATCGGCTGTTCAGAGGCGGACAAACTTGCGCAACGCAAGTGAAGTTTTTGTCTGCGGATCTTGGCTCTCTCAGTCTGGCGTTGTGGGCTGCGGTAGGGGCGGAACTCGCTCATCTCCCTTTGGCGTCTAGAATTTCTTAGTCGCCTCCAGTTGTCTGTGATCAGGATCACGAGGAACTCAGCATGACTCAAGCAAAGGAATTGGTGAAGTCTGGTAAAGCGGCTCTTCTTGAACCGACTCTGGAAAGTCGATCTTCTATCCCTCTGGATCAAGACAATGGGGGGGATACGATCGAGCTCGATCTGGATGCCAGTGACACTGATGCTTTTGAGGAGGAGGAAGAGGCTCTGGAGGAGGATGGGGAGGCTGCTGTGGGTGTCAAGGGACGCCCGAGGCGGAAAGCGGCCAGCAAGAAAAAGCACTATACCGATGACTCAATCCGCGTCTATTTGCAAGAGATAGGGCGCATTCGACTGTTGCGGGCTGATGAAGAAATTGAGCTGGCCCGGAAAATTGCCGATCTGCTGGAGCTAGAACGGATCCGCGAGGCGATTTTCGACCGCATGGGCCTGTGGGAGGATCCGGAAGAGGTGCCGGATACCCTCTGGGCCGAAGAAGTGAAGATGGCGTTGCCGGAGTTTCGGCGGCGGTTGCATCGGGGGCGGCGGGCCAAAGAAAAGATGGTGCAGTCCAACCTACGCTTGGTGGTTTCCATCGCCAAGAAATACATGAACCGAGGGTTGTCTTTTCAGGATCTGATTCAGGAGGGATCCCTGGGGTTGATTCGAGCCGCAGAAAAATTCGACCATGAGAAGGGCTACAAGTTTTCCACCTACGCCACCTGGTGGATCCGGCAGGCTATCACCCGCGCCATCGCCGATCAATCCCGCACCATTCGTCTGCCTGTCCACCTCTACGAGACCATCTCTCGCATCAAGAAGGTCACCAAACTACTCTCCCAGGAGCTGGGCCGCAAACCCACCGAAGAAGAAATCGCCACTCGCATGGAGATCACCATCGAGAAGCTGCGGTTTATCGCCAAGTCGGCCCAGTTGCCCATATCCCTAGAAACTCCCATTGGTAAGGAAGAAGATTCCCGTCTGGGAGACTTCATTGAATCGGATGGGGAAACCCCGGAGGATCGGGTGGCCAAGGTGCTGTTGCGAGAAGACCTGGAAAGTGTTTTGGAAACCCTCACCTCCCGCGAACGAGATGTGTTGAAGTTGCGCTACGGCCTGGATGATGGCCGCATGAAAACCCTGGAGGAGATCGGCCAAATTTTTAATGTCACCCGCGAACGCATCCGGCAGATCGAGGCTAAGGCTTTGCGCAAGCTGCGTCACCCCAATCGCAACAGCGTGTTGAAGGAATATATCCGCTAATTTTGGGCCTGTTCTGGTTAGATTGAGATTTTTGATGTTTCAAGGAGCGGCCTTATCCCTTTGGGGGTAGGGTTGCTCGGTTGCGGCCGGGGATCCCTTCGGGCGGTGCGGCTTGATGAAGGGCCAACGAGATCCTTCAACTTGACTCGCAGGAGCCCCGCGCTCCATGCGTAGCATGTTGGCGTTCCGATATTGCCCACACTTCGGAGGGACGGCACCGGAATGGGCAAGCCATAACCCAGGTGCGTGACCACTTGGCCAACTTAAGAGTCAAGCTCCAGCACAAAGCCAGTAAGGGCACACGCAGTACACGCCGCCGAGTGGGTGGATTGCTGCAACGGTTATCCGGTCGTGAGCGCCGATTCCAAAGTGGGGTGAATGACACTGTTTCAAGACGCATTGTTGAAACTGCTAAGTCTCCGTCTGCCGGCATTGCTCTGGAAGATTTAACGGGGCTTCGGGAAAGAACCAACCAACAGCCTCGCAACCAAACGAGCGTAGGCGCAGTAACAGTTGGGGGTTCCACCGGTTGAGGGGGTTCATTGAGTACAAGGCTTTGGGGGCGGATGTGAAGGTTGTTGCGGTCAATTCGGTCTATCGGAGGGGTAAGCGGTTTGGGTGTGGGCATTGGGGTTGGCAGGGGGATGGGGCTTTTAACGGGGCCAAGAACCTTCCATCGATTGGGCTGTCGGT
>JAUQVK010000048.1:19017-37850 GCA_039794845.1 Thermostichus sp. DRC_bins_24 | reverse complement strand
CTGGGATCTGTCATCGCTGGTGTAGACAGTCGGTTCTCTCATTCTAGCGAGGTGGGCCTACACCCCCGTCGGCACTCCCACAGAAGCCGGAACCCGCCGCGGAATTGCGTAGGTATGCCGGGTAATACTTATAACGTAGGTCCTGTTACAGAGAACCCGCGCAAAGGCTGTAATGCCAACAGCCAGTTCGTCTGAGCGAGAACAGTTGGTCAACAAGCTGAATACCGGTCTCCTGCCGACCCTGGAAAGTCGGGATCCCTCTGGTCAAACGATTTGTTCCGGTGCATGATAGATTTATAAGAACTTGAAACACTTCTTAACATTAGTCCTCAGTATTTACGCATGGGAAAGGCTTTCGGGGGAGGATGAACCATGAGCACAGAGTGGCAACGGGTACTCCGCATCGGGGTAGGTCTGTGTCTGGGGGTGCTGATTTGGGTAGGTGGGGGATCCCTGACTTGGGCCCAACCTGCTTTGCCCGTGGTGCAAATGGACTTGCCTCAGCCTGCTCAGCCTGTTTTGGATTTGGCGGATCAACTCACCAGCAATCAGGAAGCTCAACTGGCGCAACAACTCACGAAGCTGGAACACGACACCGGCTGGAAACTGCGGGTGCTCACCCAGTTTGACCAAACGCCGGGTCGCCAGGTGAAAGATTATTGGGGCTTAAATGAGCGCAGCGTGCTGATGGTGGCCGATCCACGAGGGGGGAACCTATTGGCCTTTAATGTAGGGGATGCGGTACGGGAGGTTTTGCCGCGTACCTTTTGGATCGAGTTGCAGTCCCGTTTCGGCAACCAGTTTTACGTGCGTGAACATGGCAGCCATCGGGCCATCATGGAAACTGTAAATACCCTGGATCGTTGCTTTCACCGGGGTGGGTGTCGAGTGGTGCCGGGGTTGCCCCAAGAGCAGTGGATCTTAACCTTGATCACCTCCGTTTTGGGGGGCTTTGTCTTCGGGTTTGCCGGTAAACCCCGTCATGCCGACGAACTCTTTAACTGGCGCTGGGCTCTGTTGATTTCTCCGCTCTGGTTCATTCTGTTTGGTGCGTTTGGCATTGGCCCGGTGGTCACCCGTACCACGGATTGGATCCCGTTGCTGCGAAACGTCATGGGCTTTGTAGGGGGAGCTTTGCTGATTTATCTGGCACCCATTTCTCGCCCTGTTGGGGATCCCCAGTAGGTCACTTTTGTGAATTCCCTTGGGATCCCAAAAAGCGGCGGGCCCGTTCACTGCCTTTTTCTCGGGCAGACTGGAGCAAGGTGGAGACAAGCTCTGCAAGCAAGGTGGTACAGCCGTACAGCCCTTTGGTTCGCCCACCATAGGGCACTGCTAGTCATAGGAAGGAAGCACAAGCCCTGCCGTAGAAAACCCACCCACGCAAGGGCTGTATTGAGAGCCCAGCTCGCAGAGATCCAGGCACCGGCTTCAATTTGGCAAGCTTCACTGGGGATCCACCACCGATCCCATAAACAGCACCGTCCCCGTTTCCGTATCCCGAATGGCAAACCAGAAGGGGCGATCCGCCACCAATTGGAACGGCTCCTCCCGATCGATGGCCGTGCGGGAGATGATTACCCCGGTGACTGCCGCTGCTTCGGATCCCTCTTCGTTGACTTCGATTACCGCTTTGTGGAGCACCTGGCTGATCTGAGCCTGAGCCGGTTCAGAAGTCATTTGGCTGAAGTCGGCCCGGTCAGAAAAGGCGATTCCCATGCCCAACTGGTCTAAAACCGGGATCAAATCGGTCTCATAAGCCAGGTTGAATTTCGGGATCCGTACCGAACCCGCCCGCACCTGCAGGGATCCCGTCCACTCTTGCCAGGTTTCTGGGTTGAGGTCTGCTCTGAGGGTCTCTAGATCTACCCCTTCTTTCGGCAACAAGACCAGCATCTCCATTTCCCCTTGGCCATAGGGCAGACGCACCACCTGAACTTGATCGGTCTCTAGGTAGCCGTAGCGGCCCGATTGCGCCATCAAAGGCACCTGCACTTGGCTGCCGTCTAGGCGGGTAAAAGGACGCATCTCGGTACGAGCAGGATCAAACGGCTGAGTCCAGTCCCCTTTGAAATAAATGGCATTCAACAGCACCATCAAATCATCGCGGCTGAGGCGATCCACAATGCGGTCGATCTTGCCTTGGGTGCGATCCTCCACCCAGGTGTTGATGTCTTCTACGGTCTGCCGGGATCCGAAATCCACCCGATTCACCACCGCTTGGTAATAGCTGGCCAATGCCTGCAAAAACTGAGGTCGCAAGGTGACTGCTTGATCTACCCAGAGACCATTGGCAATTTGCACCTGCACTTTGGCCTGCTCATCATCAGCTCCCGGAGAAGGGTGGGAACGTTCTACCAGATGGCGCATCCATTGGGCGTTGGTCCAGTTCAACTCGGTGATGGACAACTCTTCTGCTTCCAGAACTTCGGCTATGGCGGCTTGGGTCTCTCCAGAGGCACCGTTGTAGACCATACTCAGAGCCAGACGAATGCTCAGAGGAGAGAAAAAGAGGTTCTCTTCCGGGTGCTGCTGGAGCAACTGGTCAAACAATTTCAGATCAAAACGGGTCTGGGCTTGTTTTGCCACGGCCTCTTCTCCATACCCTTCCCCGTAGGTTACTGTCGGCTCAAAGGGGATCCGCACCGGGGTTTCCGGTGATTGCGCGACAGAACGGGATCCCAAAACCAATAAGCTGAGCAACGCCAAAAGAGGGATTCGGCTCACGACCTTGTAAGGCCAATTCAAAGGGTTGATCAGGCGCATGGCGGCTTTCCTCGCAAAGCTTGGGGATAGTGGGCTCTACCGCTATGCTATCGAGTCGGTTGGAGGCTGCTCTTACCCAGGGTGGTCATTTCGGCTGCGCTTGGGGTGGAGAGACATCAACGGTTTCTGGTAGGTGGAAGTATCCAACACCACAATCAAGCCCGCGGGGGAAGGTGAGCTTGTCAGGGATCCCGTGCAGATCGACTGGAATGCCCCTCATGTCTAGGTTAGCTAGGCGCTAGGATAAAGCCTGCTCAAGAAATGCATCGTTGACCACAAAGGGGTGAAGTATGGCGGTGAAATGGGGCAAAATGACCGGCTACTTGAGTCTGGCTTTGCTGCTACTCGGATCCGGGCTGGGATGTACATCTTCAGCAGGTGAATCCTCGCAAGTGCAGGTGGCCGAAGCAGCCGCCAATCCTTCTCCAGCGACCGGACAACCTCAACACCTGGCAGTTGAGGCGGAAGTGACGATTGCCGATCAACGGTTTGAGCTGGAAGTGGCCCGTACACCTGAGCAACAGCGTATCGGTCTGATGTTTCGCACCGATTTACCAGAAGACCGGGGCATGTGGTTCCCCTTTGATCCGCCTCGACCTGCTTCCTTCTGGATGTTTAATACCCTGATCAACCTGGACATCATTTTTCTTTACCAGGGCGAAGTGGTGTACATTGCTGCCGATGTGCCCGGTTGCCCGGCTCAACCCTGCCCAACGTATGGGCCACCCCCTTCGCAGTTGGTGGACGGCGTGCTGGAGTTTCGCGGGGGTACTGCCGCAAGCCTTGGCCTGCAGGTGGGAGATACCGTTGAGATCCAGCGCTTGTCTTCTTGAACGCCGGCTTCGACATCGGAATTGGGAGCAGCACCAAAGCATTGGCGAACAGATTGGGTTGCCTACCTGAATGTGCTGCAAAGCACAGGTTGTACTTCTTCAAGAGGAGGAACTGAGTTGCGAAGCAGTTACAGACAGGGGGTTCCCGGTTTTGGTCAGGGTGTTCAGGAGTTTTCCCAACCCAAAGCCGGAGGCCGCCAAAGGGGTCAACATCTGCGGGGCAAAGACGCCGAGACGATACAGGCTGAACCCCGCCACCAGTGCCTGCAGCAGACCGTTCCCCCAACCGTCCCAGAGCCAAGATCCCAGCCCTTCCGCCAGTAACAGAAGACCGCCATTCAAGAGGAGTGATCGCCACAGTTCTCCTCGGGGAGAGCCGATTCCCACTCGCCAGATAGACCTGGGCAAATGCAGCCGCACGCTTAGGCCCAACAGCCACAGAACATCCAGCAGCGGGGCCAACAGCAGATCCAACCCCAACGGGGCCAAGCTCACCCCAATTCCTTTGCCAAGGGCACAAACTTGGCTCCAACGTTCCGCAAAACGGGTGTGATGCTGCCATTGCTTGTGTAGAATTTGCCTCTGCACCCGATCCAACCGTTTGAGAAGGTTAAGGGCCAGCAGGGATCCCGCCTCCGTTTGCAAAATGTCGAGGATACGCCCGCGCAACGCTTCCATTTGGGGGGCGGGGCGTTCCCATTCGGTGGTGACGCGGCCATCTGGCCAGTGGGTGCGCACTTTCAGGGGTTTTGGGCAAGCAGCTACGGTCAAAATCTCCTGCGGCTGCACCAAACCCAAGTGTGGGCGGCTTATCTGGGCCCGAATCGCTTCCAGATCGGCCTCAGAATAGAGATCGCACTTGTTCAACACCAGCAGGATCGGCTTGTGTAGGGTGCGCAGTTCCAGCAGCGCCTGGTATTCCAGCTGGGTCAGGTCTGCAGCGATGACGAACAGGATCAAATCCGCCGAGCGGGCTACATCCCAGGCCAACTGTTCGCGGGCCTCTCCCTCCACTTCGTTCAAACCAGGGGTGTCGATTAGCCTCACCCGCCATGGGATCCCCGGCTCGGGTTGCCACAGTAAAGACTGTGGGTGTCGGGTCACTCCATTCAGAGGCCCCGTTTCCAGCCGAGCTTCGCCGGTCAGGGCGTTCAGAATGGCCGACTTGCCGCGATTCACTAACCCAAACACCGCGATGGAAAACAAGCGGGAGGCCAGACGCTTGCGCAAAGCCAACAGGGTTCTGAGCTCCGGCTGCAAATCAGCCCGGCTGGCGAGAGTTTGCCAGTGACTCCAGCACCGATTCAAGACGGCTTCGGTTTCGACCAGGGAAACGGCCATAGATACCCGGCAACGGCTAACCCTCACTCTAATGGGAATTGGATCCCACAGCCAGCGGTTCCAGCCCTTCGCCGTTGTCCCCCCCAGCGTGGGGAGCCGACACGGGATCCGAACCGTAGAGAATGGGGCATGATCACCCCAGAAGGCATCGGCCCCTTTCCATCCGGCACCCTAGGCATCCTTACTTTCCTTGCGACTGACGCTATCGACATGCTGTATTCTCTTCCCAAGTCCCTCAAGTGGCTCCGTCTGGGCGGATCCCATCGCTCTAAGCGAGAGCGCCTCATTGTGCGGAGCTTACTGGCATTTTCGGGGGCGTTGTTGATCGTGGATATTGTGCTCCTGAGTGCTCTCTCCTAGAAGCTTCTTACTAACCAAAAGCTTCTTAGTTGTGACGATCAGCTTGACTCGCAGGATCCCCCCGCTCCATGCGTAGTATGTTGGCGTTAGCCTGCCGTTAGGCATTGCGTTGGGTAGTTTACTCCATCACAAGGACATCAGGGACATTGAGAAAGGGTGGAGCGGTGCTTTGCTGCTCACCGGTGTCATTCTGTGAAACCGGGGGGCTCACTCCAGAGTGCCCCATGGAGAACACCGAGATCCTCCAACTACCGATTTAAAGTTTGGGAGCGGAGTGGGGTGAGAGACTAAGGCTCTCCACTTCGGCGTATGCTGGAAGAAAAGATTTCTTAACATCCAAAACGGACGGATCGGAATCGTGACAGCTCTTTCGATGGCCCCAACGTTGCCCCAAACTCAGTCTGCTGCGGTGGAGCTGCAATCGGTGTGGAAACGCTTTGGTCAGCAGGTGGCCGTTCAAGATTTGAGCCTACGGATCCCCCAAGGGGAGGTGTTCGGGTTGTTGGGGCCGAATGGAGCGGGGAAATCCACCACCATCCGCATGTTGACCAGCCTTACCCGACCCAGCCAGGGATCCATCCTAGTGGGGGGCTACGACGTGGTACGGGATCCCTTGCTCGTCCGGCAACAGATCGGGGTGGTTTTGCAACCGATCACCTTGGAGGCGGAGCTGAGCGTTTGGGAAAACCTAGAGTTTCACGCCCGCATGCACCACATTCCCAACCCGGAGCGGCAGCGGCGCATCGACGAATGGCTCGAGTATGTGCGACTGGCGGATCGGCGGCAAGATAAGGTGAAAACCCTTTCGGGCGGCATGAAACGGCGGCTGCAAGTGGCCAGGGCTCTGTTGCATCGACCGCAACTTTTGTTTCTGGATGAGCCCACCGTGGGGTTGGATCCCCAGGCACGGCGGCTGCTGTGGGAGATCATGCGGAATTTGAACCAGCAGGGGATGACCTTGTTGGTAACCACCCACTACATGGAAGAAGCGGAAGAACTGTGTGACCGCATCGGCATCATGGAGGGTGGGCGGTTGATCGAGTTGGGCAGCCCAGCCCAGTTGCGAGCCAAACATGGAGAAGCTCTACTGGTGCGTTCCCTACCTGGGTTGGAGGCAGAGTACACTTTTTTCCCCAGCTTGGCGGAAGCTCAGCGGCAATTGGAAGCAGAACCTGACAAAACCGGGCTGATGGTGCGACCTGCCAACCTGGAAGACATTTTTGTGCGTTTGACGGGCCGTCGTCTGGACTAAAGGCTCCCAAACGTTTGAACTTTTTGGCACTGCAGAGGATGCTCTCTTTCCGTTAAGGTTTCTCCTCCACCCATCCCTCTCCAGAGCTGGGGGGCTCGAACTTATAGCCCACCCCGCGTACGGTGCGGATCAACTCCGGTTGGCTGGTATCGGTTTCTAATTTCTTGCGGATCTGGCCGATATGCACATCCACCACCCGTTCATCCCCATCGTGGTTGAAATCCCACACCTCTTGAATCAGCTCAGCCCGACGCCAAACACGCCCCGGATGCCGAGCTAAAGTGTAGAGCAGATCAAATTCCAAGGCAGTCAGGTTGATTGGGCGCTGCTCGCGGGTTACTGCTCGAGTTTCTGGGTCGATCACCAAAGAGGCGAAGGTCAACATGGGGGCGCTGGTAATCTCGGTTTTCATCCGTTGTCGCCGTAGGATCGCCTGCACCCGCGCCTGCAACTCCGGCAGACTGAAGGGCTTGGTCAGGTAGTCATCGGCCCCCAGCTGAAACCCTTGCAATTTGTCGGCAGCACTGACCCGGTTGGTCAACATCAGCACGTATACGCCGGTCTCTTTTTGCATCTGCTGGCAGAGGTCGTAACCGCTGATATCCGGTAAGTTCAAATCCAAAATCACCAAAATTGGCTGGAAGGAGCGCAACCGTTGTAGGCCCTCAGCTCCTGTAGCCGCCACCTCTACCAGATATCCCTGCCGCTGCAAATACCGCTGTAGCAGGGTACAGATGCTGGGATCATCATCGACGATGAGGATACGGGACATGGCAGCTTGGGTCTATCGGGGTCGGTGGGAGGCAACATCGCAGCGGGATCCCTTCAGGCGACCCACAGGCAGCCATTGATGCAGATCCAACGCACCCTCGATCCACCTGCGAAAAAGGCAGGCAAACCCTGCGAACAGGGGGAACTCAACCTTGACTGGGAAGGTCGGCAAACACAGGCGATGCATCAGTCCGTTTTGGGTTTTTACACATTGCTTCCCAATGGGAGTTTATCCTTGCTAAGAGCTTCTTTCTCTCCGTAATTTAACGGAGGTGAGCTCCAAAATTGGGGCATCATTTTACTGAGTTACCTAGGTTGCCGAGAATGAAGGGGAAGGGTAACGTGAGGGGGAGCTCGGTTTCCAAAGTTGGTCTGGTTAATCTTTAACTTAGTCTGGTTAGTCTTTAACGATTATAAATTGTCCAGTTACAGCCCTTGCGCGGGTCTTCCAGGACAGGTCTTGTGTTTCCTGCTCCTGCTTCCGCGGGGCCCGGAGGGCTAGCCCTTCAGGGAGTAGATCTCAACTTCCATCTTTGTTATGTGTGACTAGCGGACACACCGGTGTGTCCTGGGCGTAAAGGGCTGTAACCTTGGTCTGGATCAGTCTGGAACCTTGGTGCCTCTTGGTCAGTTGCATCCCCTCTCGCAGGTTCAGCCTTACAGCCCTTGGGCGGGTTTTCCATAGCAAGACTTACGCTTCCTGTTCCCGCTACGCGGGAACCCCATCCGGCCAGCAGGGGAAGTCTCGTCTGGGGTTGTAGGTGACCGGTGAAAGGGCAGTAAAGTGGCAGCGTGGCGGTCTATCCCGGAGGCTTATGTACGATCCCAACGAAGTCTTTCGCAAAGATATCCAGTTGGCCCTCTTCACCTGGGGGATCCTGGAATTGGCCTGTTTTGTGATCATCCCCCTCACGGGAGCCTACGAGTTTGCGCAGGTGGCGGATTGGCTGTGGCCCTCGTTGGTCTTGGGGCCGGTGGGGGCGGTGATAGTGGCTTTCTGCTCAAAGGTTGTGCTGGCCGCCAACAATATCCCGGATCCTAAGAAGAAGAAATCCCAGCGTCAGATCGCTCAGGTGGTCAGTTTTTTCGGCTTTTTGGGCTTGGCACTGCCCTTGATTCTGGCGGGGTGGGTCTTTGGCCGGGAAATCCTTACCACCGACTGGCAGAATAAGTTCACCAACGAGTGAGTCTAACCCCGTTTTGCCGCTCCCCTCGATGATGCTCTCCCGGATGCAGGCGGTGCAGTCACCGATGATCCCCCTGGTGGCGGAGTTGATTCGTCAGCACCCAGGCACGATTTCCCTGGGGCAAGGGATCGCCTACTACGGCCCACCGCAAGAAGCCTTAGACCAAATTCCTCGGTTTCTCTCCCAACCCGGCAATCACCAGTATCAACCGGTACACGGGATCCCGGAGCTGATCGCGGCCATTGAGGAGAAGCTGTGCCAAGAGAATGGCTACCACCTCCAATCGGGGCGGCGGGTGGTGGTGACGGCAGGAAGCAATATGGGCTTTCTTAACGCGGTGCTGGCCATCACCCAACCTGGAGATGAGATCCTCCTGCAGACCCCCTACTATTTCAACCATGAGATGGCGGTGACGATGGCAGGGTGTCGAGCGGTTTGTGTGCCCACCGATCCCAACTACCAGTTGCAGTTGGAGTCTATTGAGGCGGCCATCACGGAACGAACACGGGGGATCGTCACCATTTCTCCCAACAACCCGACTGGGGTGGTGTACCCGCCTGCCGACCTCAAGGCGGTCAACCAACTTTGCCAGGAACGGGGCCTCTACCACATTCACGACCAAGCCTACGAGTACTTCCTCTATGACGGCATCCTTCCTTTTTCTCTGGAAAGTGTGCCCAATGACCACACAATTTCTTTGTTTTCCTTGTCGAAGTCCTATGGGTTTGCCGGTTGGCGCATTGGCTATATGGTTATCCCGGAAGCGTTGTTCATGCCGATCCTGAAGATCCAGGACACCAATTTGATCTGCCCGCCGGTGATTTCTCAATACGCGGCCTTGGGGGCGTTGCAAGTGGGATCCTCCTATTGTCGGGAACGGCTGGGATCCCTGATGGCGGTTCGGCAGGTGGCGCTCCAGGCTTTTCAAACCCTGGGAGACCGGGTGGAAATCCCGACGGCGCAGGGGGCTTTTTATTTTCTGCTGCGATTGAGAACCGAGTGGTCGGCCATGGCGGTGGTGGAGCACCTGATCCGCGAACATCGGGTGGCGGTGATCCCCGGCGATACCTTCGGGTTGGCCTCGGGAGACCACACCTGCTACCTACGGGTGGCCTACGGAGCCCTGGAACAGCAAACTGCCGCCACAGGTATTGGCCGCTTGGTAGAGGGGTTAAGGCAATTGTTGGGCTAGTTGGGGATCCCCGTAGGAGGATCCTCAGGCCGCCCTGCCGAGAGGTGAAATCTGAAGATGTTATAAATTGGGATGCAAGCGCTGCGGTGCTTGTGAGCCCCGACTGCCGGCAGGATCCCGTTCTTGTTGCGGGCTCCTGTTTTTAGTTAGGGAAAATGTGTTTTAGAGGGTTGAGGTGAAGGCCCCATGCACTCGAAAAAGACGACGGCTCGGCCTGAGGCAGCGGTGAGTCGCCCGGATTCTGTGGGATCTGTTCCTACCCCTGGGGATCCCAGGTTGCGCCCATCATCTCCTCCCTCTTCTAAAACTCCATGGCCGCAAGACTTGGATAGCGATGCTGCCGGTCACTCCTACCCGATGCGAGGCCGTTCTTCTTCTGCTTCTGGCGGTTTCCCCTTTGGCACCCTGATGGTGGTCAGTGTCTCAGTCGGGGCCTTGGCCGCCTTGGGTTGGCAACTGTGGCAGATCGTTTCCCCGATGTTAGAGCCTCCCTCCCGGCCGCAATTTCAGCAAGCGGTGCGGGTGGATCCCTTGCCCAGTCCGGCAAGTTTGCCTTCTCCCACACCGGCTTCGGCAGGGCCGGCTGCCGGTACCATTGATCCCGAAGGCTTTCCCCCTGGTAGCCGAGGACGGGTGATCGAGCCGATTGGCCTGGCGATTCGCAGTCAGCCGGCTGCTGATGGAGCTTACTTGGGCGGAATTGTTGTAGGGGAGACCGTAACAGTGCTGGAGTACAGCGCCGATGGCCGTTGGCAACGGGTACGGCGGGAGCTGAATGGACAAGAGGGTTGGGTACGTGCCGGCAACTTGGGCCCGATCGGCAGTGCTGAACCGGCCACCGCCACAGCGGCCACTACTGCGGATCCCACGGTTGAGCCCACGCCTTTGCCCACTCGCCCCCCGGTGGTAACAGCCGTTTCACCCGGCGAACGGGGGCGAGTAATTGAGCCCATTGGGTTGGCTTTGCGGGCAACCCCGGAGGCAGAGGGAACGTATATTGGCGGTGTGCCCATGAACGAAGTGGTGATGGTGCTGGGTCTGAGCGAAGATGGCCGCTGGCAGCGCATTCGTCGTCAGGATGGCCAAGAGGGTTGGGTACGGGCTGGCAATTTGGCGCAGGAATAGCCCTCTTTCCCTCACCCCTAGCCCCTCTCCCAGAGCGGGAGAGGGGAGTCAAAGGGTATATCGTTCTTATATCGTTCTTATTTGGAGTAACTACAACCTCAGGGATCCCGACCTTTTCGCCCACAGATGCCCTGGCGGGGGATTGTGACAGAGGAAAACCTGTGTTTCGGTAGAACAGTACCGATGCAGAACAACTGGTGAAGCATACTCCATTTCGGTTGGGCACGGCCAAAAAAAGGGATCCCTTGGGGAAGGGGTTGACCTTAGTGCTTCTGGCACTGGGGATGGGATCCCCTCTGGTCGCCTGCCGACCGGTTTCCGAGCCCAGAGTCGAAGCGCCCGAACGTGAGCCGGCACCCGCATCCCTAGCTCAGTCAGAGGCAGAGACGGGCACTCTGGAGTTTTGGGCCAACGGCGAGGACTTTATCCGCGAGGGATTCGTTTCCAAAGATGGCTGGGTACTGAGCTTTGATCAGGTGTACGTGACGCTGGCAGACATGACCGCCTATCAGACGGATCCGCCCTTTGAGCCCGAATCCGACATGGCCCTCCAGCCCAAAGCCTTGGTCAGCTTGTCTGGGCCGCTCACCGTGAATCTGGTCAGCACTCCGGAAGAACGCGCCTTTCTGGGATCTCTCGCTGCTCCCCCTGGGCACTACAATGCCTTCTCTTGGCGGATGGTTCCGGCAGTTTCTGGCCCGGCTGCGGGCTATTCCCTCTGGATTCAGGGATCCGCTCAACCGGAGGAGGGTGATGCCAACGACGCGATTGATTTTGTGCTCAAATTCCCCCAAGAACTGGCCTTTACCTGTGGCGAGTATGTCGGCGAGGAACGCAAAGGGTTCGTCCGTGCAGGCCAGGTTGCGGATTTGGAGGCGACTTTCCACTTCGACCATCTGTTCGGGGATGGGGAGTTGCCCCCTGAGGACGGCCTCAACCAGGGGGCGCTTGGGTTTGCCCCTTTGGCCGCTTTGGCGACTGAGGGATCCCTGGAGATGGATTGGGCCGGCCTGCAAGAGCAGCTTAGCCCCACAGAGGCTGAGCAAATCATGGAGATCCTGAAACACCTAGGCCATGTGGGAGAAGGGCACTGCCGCGAGACTGCTGCCGGTTCCTAAGTTGTTGTGTGTGACTAGCGAAAGGGCTGTATGTACACATTCTCGCCGAGAAGTTGGAATCTTTATCGCCGCTTAGGACTGGGGCTGCTGGGCCTTAGCTTGCTCATGCCTGCTCGGGCTTTGGCTCATGGGGTAGAAGCCTCTTTTCGGGCCATTCCCACCTTTCAAATCGAGGCCCGCTACGATTCCGGTGAACCGATGGGATCCGCCCAAGTCACGGTGTTTGCGCCGACGGATCCGACCACACCCTGGCAAGAGGGACAAACGGATGCTGCCGGGCAGTTTCTGTTGCAACCGGATCCAGAACTGCCGGGCCTTTGGCAAGTACGGATTCGCCAGGCCGGGCATGGGGTGCTGTTGAATGTGCCGGTGGGAGCGGATGCCACCACGGCAGCTGGGATCAGCAGCAGTTCTCCCCCCTTTGGGCCTTTACAACGAGGGGTTATGGCCGCCTGTGTGATTTGGGGTTGCTTGGGTACAGCCTTGTTTTTCTCTACCCCACGCCCAGGATCTAAAGCCCCAAGGCCAGCGTTCACCGCCCCTGCCCTGGAGCAGGACTAACCATGCACATCAGCGATGGCATTCTGCCGGTGCCGCTTTGGTTAGGGGGCTACGGCATCACTGCTTTGATCACCAGCTACAGCTTGCGAGTGCTCCGCCGTGGATCCAGTCGCTTGACAGTAGCTGTTGACCCTTCTACCCCTTCACAGGACGCCCAGTCTCTCGCCCGTCTGGAAAACGTTCTCCCTAAGCGAGGTGCGGAGCAGGATCCCCGTCGTCACCTCCCCAAGGCGGCTCTGCTCACGGCTGCCTTTTTTGTTGCCTCCTCCATTCACCTGCCGTTTCCCCCCGCCAGCGTGCACTTGGTACTGAATGGGTTAGTAGGCTTGATGTTGGGGGCTTTTGCCTATCCCGCCATTGTGGTGGGCCTGTTTTTTCAAGTGGTGGCCTTTGGGCACGGGGGGCTGACCACGTTGGGGATCAATGCCGCCATCATGGGGATCCCGGCACTCCTGGCGGGCGGGATCTTTCGGGCGGGGCGTCGCGTGGTGGGTACCGGATTTTCTGCCTTTTTGGCGGGGGCTGTGGGGGTGGGGTTGGCGGTGCTGTTGTTTTATGGGGTGGTGATTGCCGCTTTGGCGGGCTCCGGCAGTGGGATCCTGTCCACAGAGGCAGAACGACTGGCCACCGGCAGCTTGGTTTTGGCCCACATTCCCCTAATCCTGTTGGAGGGGTTGTTTACCAGTTGGGTGGTGCTGTTTTTACAGCGGGTGCAGCCCGACCTTTTGGGGGATCCTCGACCTCAACCTCCCCACCTCAAGGCACAGGTAGAAGAACCTCACCCTGCTTATCTCAGCCTGCATGGAAAAAAATGAGGCCAGCCCGGGATCCGATCTCCACAGGGGATCCCTAGCGCTAACCATTTGTCCCACTCCCCACTCCAACTCCCTCTCCTGGATACATCGGTGGCGGCCTTTGCCCAAACTGCTGGGCTTGCTGGCCTTAGTGGTTGCTTTTGCTTCTGTTCAACGCTTGGCTGTGCTGCCGCTGATCGGAGCTATTGCGGCTGGGTTGTGGGGATTGTCGGGATTACCCTGGGGTTTGGGGCTGCGGCGGCTGGCCTTGCCAGGGCTGCTGGTGATGGGGTTAATCGGGATCCTGCCCTTTTGGGTGGGGGAAACCGTGATTTGGCGCTGGGGATCCCTGGCGCTGCGTTGGGAAGGGATTGAGACGGTGTTGCGGATTGGGGGCCGCCTGTTGGCCATTTTTACCCTCAGCTTGCTGCTGCTGGAAACCACCCCCCCGATGGAGCTATTCGGGGCTTTGCGGCGGCTGGGGATCCCAGAATTGCTTCTGGAACTGGCCTGGCTCACCCAGCGGTATCTCCAAGAGATCAGCGCCCAGTGGGGGCAAATGCGACGGGCAGCCCAACTACGGGGTTGGCAACCTGGTGGATCTTTGAGGCGTGATCTACCCCTTTTGGCCTCGTTGGTGGGCACCTTGCTGATCCGCAGCTACGAGCGTGCGGAGCGGGTCTACCAGGCGTTGCGATTACGGGGCTACGGACAGGCGCCCTCTCTGCTGCCTCCGGATACCCGCAGGGATCCCTACAGTTGGGCGGCCACCAAGCTGGCCTTGGTGACCGCGATGGTTCTAGTTGGGTTGCAGTGGATTTAGGGGGATTCCAGTTTGCCCGATTCCCCACCTCTCCTCAGCAGCTTGTCGCGGCGACTAATAGGCACGGCGCTGCACAAAAGCCGGTAGCTCAATGCGGCTCCGCCCACCCAAGCTGCGACTGCCCGTTTCCCCCCCAGCTCGTGGCCTGGTACCCGCCGCCAAAACCGACCGTTTCAGCAGCTTCTCCGCCCGATCCTCTCGCTCTTCTAGGGTGAGGGGAGGGATCCCTGTGGCAGCCGTGGCCGGTGCCCCAGCCGGTGTCCTCCAGGTCAGGGGTTGGGCAACCGGTTGAACCGCAGCCACCACCGGTTGAGGGGCAGGTTCAGCAGCACCAGGATGAATCAGCTCCCAACTTAGGCGGGCAGGCTTGGGTTCAGCCGCCTCTTGAGGGGGAGCTGTGGCAGATGCAGAAGCCTGGCGTAGGGTGGCCAGTTGGTCCTCGAGTTCCTGTTTGAGTTGCTGCAGCAGGGCTACTTCTTTTTCCTGGGTTTGGGCGTAGGCATGGGCCTGCACACACTCCGTTTTCAGCACCATCACCTGCTGTTGCAACTTGTCGATCTGCTTCTGGCTCACCAGATGGTGTGCCTCCGCCACCTCCCGTCCCCGCTGGGCTTCTTCCAGGCTTTCCCGGGTCGGTCGCTGGGCCAGCTCCCGCATCTGTTCCTGAACCTCCTGCCATTGGGTGAGGGTGGGGCGCTGGGTCAGCTCCTGGATCAGCTCGTCACGCTCAGCCTGTAGAGCATCCAAGCTGCCGGTCAAGGCCTGCACCTGCTCCTCCAGTGCCCTTATCCGCTGGGCCTGTTCCGCCTGGTCAGCAACCAAACCTGGGGAGGTCTCCTGCCGCAGAGCCTGTAGCTCCGCCTCGAGAGCAGCGATCTGTTGCGCCTGTTCTGCCTGGTGCTGTTGGCTTTGCTGCAACTCTTCCAGCAGAGTGGCGCGTTCTGCTTTGGCAAAAGAGGCCTGTTGGCGTAAGTGATCCAGCTCCGATTGCAGACGTGCCCATTGGTCTAGGGTGGGGCGTTCTTCCAATTCGCGAATGCGTTGTTGAGCAGTGTTCAGGTCGGCTTCCATGTGTGCTTTTTCGGTTTCCAGGGTGGTCTTCAGGTGTTGCCATTCGGCTGCCGCTTGGCGGTGGGATCCTTCCAGCTCCGCTCGTAGAGCTTCAAGCTCTTGAGCCGAGGGCCGACCCGACAGTTCTTGGATTTGTGCTTGCAACTGCGCCTTTTCTTCCTCCAGCTCCTGTAGGCGCAGTTGCAACTGGGCTTGCAAGAGCTGCACCTGGGGCAATTTGACGGCGTATTCCCCCAACTGGCTGGCGTGCTGTTTCAGCTCCAGGAGCTCCTGCTGCAGCTGATAAAACCGGGCCGGATCGACGCGCCGCTGCAATTCCGCCTTGAGCATGTCAATTTCCGCCTGGCTGGTCTGCAACTGCTGTTGCAGGATTTGGTAATGCTCGAGGGTGGGGCGGCGCTCCATTTCCCACAGCAGGTTTTGCAGTTCCTCGATGTGCTGTTGCTGCAGCTGAAAGGCCTCTGCTGTGGGGCGTTGCGCCAACAGAGATTGCTCCTGCTGACAGGCTTGCAGGGCTTGATCTCGCTCATTGATCTGGGCTTGTGCCTCAAACAGCTGGTGTTCCAAACGATGGGTACACTCAATCTGCTGCAACGACAGCGCCTCAGATTCCGCCAGGGATCGCTCCAGGTTGCGCACACGCGCCCGCAAGGCTTTTAACTCCTCTTCCATAGCCAGGCCGCTCAACAGGTCATGGGCCTCACTGTAGCAGATGGTCTTGGCGAATATCCAGTTTGACACTACATATGGCGTGAATTTTTAACCTTTTCCCGAATCGACACTAAAGCTACCGCATACCCCGCCTATACTGAGAATGTGGGTTTTGAGACGAAGTCCTGTGATGAAACCGGGATCCAAAGCATGGGGGTATCTATTGGCTTTACTCGGCCTAGGTTTGACCGGTTGCGGGGCCGATGCCCTTACCGCCACGACCCCTTTGCCGCCCCTGATCACCAGCAGCGACATTCCCCCCACCGTCAGCCGCACCGGGGTGCTGGAAATTGGCGTTTCCGTATCGGTACCGGGGCGGATCCCTGCCGAGCTGGCCTTTCAAGTCACTTGGTCGGGCATTGCGGCTCAAACCCTTTCGGCGGCTGAGGTAAATTGCATTTCTGGTGAAGTGTCTTGTACAACCCGCTTCAGTATTCGTCCCCCCGTGAGCTTGGTGCCGGGCTCCTACCAACTTAGCCTGCGAGCTTTTGACCGCTTGGGGCAAAGTGCGGTGGTGACCGAGATCGTGTTGCTGACGGATCCCTAAGGCTTAAACGTCAGTAGCACATAAGGTGTCACCCTATTCCATTCATTTCATTTGCTTAATATGTCCAGAGAGTAGATCCAGAAAAAACAAACTCTCAAACAAATGCTTTGAGTTCATTGCACTTTGGATAGATCTGTGCTTAACTCACTTAAGCTCTAAAGAGTTCACGGTCACATAGCTGGCTCTCCTGGAAACGTGGTGGAGCAGAAGCCTTACGTGACTTAGGATCTTTGCTCCACGAGGCATTGATGTTGAGAACCTCTAGTGCTGTCACCATCATCAAAGTCATGAGAACCCATAGCTAAGTGAGTGAGCACGTATGGTCACCAGGTTTCTGTTAAAGCTTTTGCTCTCGGTTAAGCAGATCCCGCTGGTGATGCTGCTGTTCATATTGAGTTCCACATTTGTCGGCTGTGGCGATAGCAACAGCAGTACAACAGTCAGTGCTCCTACCCCTTCCCTTCAGCCCCAACCCCCCGGCCAGCCTTCAGGTTTTTCCTCCTCCACTCAAGCCAGTGTCGAGGCATCTGTCGTTGGCTTCCCGGATGGCACCCGGGTCACCTCCTTCACTCCAATCTTTTATCGGCTCTTCCGCAACAGTATTCTCACCTTTGAGAACGGGCTGAAGCCAGACCTAGCACTTCAAATTGAAATCACGATTCCCCAACCTTTAGGGCGTGCTTTAGGGATCCCTTTTCAGCAGAGCTTTTCTGCCGCAGAAATTGGCTGCACCGCCGCAACAGTAGCCGGTGGTTCCTGTACTCCCCTAGGGCCAGATCTGAATTTTGATCTTGCTGCTGGACGCAACTATACCCTTATCCTCACCTTTTTCGACCAGGCAGGATTTGCTTATTCCGTTCAGCGAAACTTCCGCATCGACCGAGTGAGGGGATCCAATCCTCCCAGTATCACCGAAATTGAGGCAACTCTTGTTGGCAATGGCCTACAACTGCTCATCAAGGGCGAAAATCTTTGTGATACCACTGCCGTGAACTTCAATGGGCAGCCGGTTCTGTCTCTTCTGGTGATCGGCACTCCCCCAGACTGTCAGTTGCAAGTATTGCTACTCCCCGGCCCTGGCGCCGGAATTCTACAAATTGTTACCCCCAACGGCACCATTGAGACCGAGCTGGAGGATCTCCCTCTGCCCACTCCTACTCCCGTGCCGCCTCCGGCTCCACCGCCTCCAGCTCCACCTGTTGTTCCACCCCCGCCGCCGCCAGTTGCCCCACCGCCGCCGCCCCCACCCCCTGAGACAACCGTGGATCTCACGGTCTCCAAAACGGATGGTATTGGCGCTATCAGCGACTTCCAGTTCTTTGATTCCCTTTCCGGAGCCCTCACCTACTCGATTACGGTTACCAATACCGGAGATGGCACAGCTACCGGGGTCGTTCTTACCGATACCCTCCCACCAGAACTGGAATTCTTTTCTGCTTCTGATCCAGCTTGCACCCTCAGCAGCTCTGGACCAGACGTAGTGGTTTGCTCAATTGGAGAACTCTCTCCTGCTGAGACCCTAACCCTGCAGATCGTTGCTGCCGCTCCTTTTGGAGAGGAGTGTATTGGGCTGCTGGATTCCCCAGAAGGAAGGAACGGTTGCGGGCCTGGCTTCCCTGTGCCTTCTACCTTAACCAACACAGTGGAGGTAGATTCTGCGCAAACTACTCCCGTCTCAGATACGGATTTGACAACCATCACTATCGGGCAGGATGTTGGCGTATTTAAGTCCGGTTCAGATTCTGCAGAGGAATTTGCGTTCTACACCTACACCTTATCTGTTTTTAATAATACCTCTGTTGCTACAACCTCCTCAGTTACTCTCACCGATACGTTTCCTTCTGGGTTTGTTCCTACCTCTGTTTCCGACACGGCGTTCTGTACTATTCTTTCCAATTTAACTTGTAATTTTGGAACTCTTGATGCCTTTGAAGTTGTAACCCTCTTTGTGTTCGGGACATTTTCTATGACAGGGACGTTTGTGAATTCGGTGACTGTGAGTTTATCAGGGGATGTCAATTTGTCCAACAATACCAGTACAGTTACAACAACAGTTGATGCTTCCATCCCTTAAGCAGGGTTGTGGAGACGAAGAAGCTACAATAGTCTGAGGACCTACAGATGACCAGGAATCACTGTAAAGCCTCTTGTCATGATCCAGGGAAGAGCCGCTAGTACAGCTTTTGCGAGGGTTCTCCATGGCAGGGCTTTTGCTTTCTAAATCACCCGGTAGGGAGATTTCAACTTCTACAGTTGTAGGGTTAACCCATAATGACTGAGCACAGGCCAGAGATTTCTGCACAGTTATCTCAAGGAGTTCAAGCTTATCTTAGGGGTGATCTGTCGGCTGCAAAGGAGAGCTTGCACAAGGTATTACAGAG
>JAUQVK010000048.1:5000-19007 GCA_039794845.1 Thermostichus sp. DRC_bins_24 | reverse complement strand
TTGCTTGGCATCATTGCTCGTCGTGAAGGTGAATTGTCTCAAGCAATTCAATACTTGCAGCGCTCGTTGATCTTTAAGCCCCAAGCGCCAGAGACTTACAACAACCTGGGTAATGCGCTGCAGGATCTCGGCCAAATTGATCGAGCCATTAGCCATTATCGAGAAGCACTGAAGCTAAAGCCTGATTATGCAGATGCGCTCAATAACTTAGGAAGTGCTTACCGGCGCTTATCTGACCTAAATGCAGCCATCGACCATTACCGGCAAGCCCTGAAGCTGAATAGCCGCCATGTGGATGCTCTGAACAACCTGGGGGTTGCCCTTTGGGAACAAGGGCGGCAGAGCGAAGCAGTGCAACACTATCAAAAAGCCCTCACCCTCAAGCCTGACCACGCCAATGCCAAAACCAACCTGGAGGAGGTGATTGCAGCTTATCGTGCAGCCATCGCACAGGATCCCAAGCACGCTGATGCCCACAACAATTTGGCAGTGGCTCTGTTTGCCCAAAACAACCTACAAGAAGCCCTTCACCATTACCAAGAAGCGATTCGCCTGCGGCCAGAATTCCCCCAAGCCCACCAAAATGCTGGGGTTGTGCTGTGGAGCTTAAACCGTGTCGATGAAGCCATTACCCATTTACGCCAAGCCATCGCCCTCAAAACCGATTATGCCGATGCTTACAACATTCTCGGAGTTGCTTACCACAGCCAGGGAAATCTTTTGCCCGCTATCGCTTGTTTTGAACAGGCTTTTGCTCTTGACCGAAACTGTGTTTCTGCCCCTTGGAATCGCTCCCTAGCCTTATTATCTTCGGGTGATTTCAAACAAGGCTTTGCAGAATATGAATGGCGCTGGAAACAAGAAGGGATCCCACCCAGAACCTTTTCCCAGCCCCTCTGGGATGGGTCTGATCTGACAGGAAAAACCATCCTGCTCCATGCAGAACAAGGGTTAGGGGATACCTTGCAGTTTATTCGCTATGTACCCCTGGTTGCAGAAAAAGCTGAAAGAGTAGTGGTGGAATGTCAAGAAGCTTTGGTGGGGCTGTTTCAAGGGATCCCAGGCATTGATCAACTGATCGCTAGGGGCAAGCCCTTGCCAGAATTTGATGTTCATACACCACTGTTGAGCCTTCCCCATCTTTTGGGTACAACGTTAGAAACCATTCCCGCACATATCCCCTATCTACAAGTTCCTCAAGAGAAATCCTTAAAGCTAGAGGAGTTGGATCCAGCGCTCACCGCAGGGGATCCCTTGTTTAAGGTGGGGATTGTATGGGCAGGCAACCCGGATCATAAAGGGGATCGTTTCCGCTCAACCCAGCTGGACTACTTTCAGCCCTTATTGGGGATCCCTGGGATCCGGTACTACAGTCTACAGAAGGGCCCAAAGGAGTCAGAACTGAAAACTTTGCCTGAAGGACAGGTTTTTGATCTGGCCCCTCACCTACAAGATTTTGCCGATACGGCTTGTTTGATCCAGCAGCTAGATTTGGTCATTACGGTTGATACTGCTGTTGGGCATCTAGCCGGAGCCTTGGGTAAGCCAGTGTGGCTTTTGCTTTCCCATAGCCCAGATTGGCGTTGGATGAGGGAACGAAAAGATAGCCCCTGGTATCCCGCCCATCAACTCTACAGGCAGCCTTCTTTAGGAGATTGGCCGAGTGTATTTCAGGAAGTCTGTGAAGCCTTAAGGGATCATGTTGAGCAGAAATCAGTATTTCAAGGTAACTGTCATCTTACTCCGGTTAGCCTGGGATCTCACTTAGAGCCTGTCATTCATTCCTTCGCCGTGGTGGTTCCGGTATTTAACTCCAGCCGACGCGGATGGCCCATCGTAGAACGAACCCTCAAGAGCATAGAAGCCAGCTTGCATTATTTTCGTGAAAACTATTGTTACGCCAGTCAAGTAAACGGCAAAATGATTCTGGTCGATGATGCTTCAACGGATGATACTCATTCCCATTTGGAAAACTGGTCGAAAGGAAAATCATACGTTACACTGCTTCGTCATCCTGAAAACCGTGGTCAAGCGGCAGCCCGCAATACCGGTGCCAAGGCTACGAACTCTGAGGCTTTGTTCTTTTGTGATGATGATGATCTGTTTTTCGAGAATCACATTCTAAAATGCTGGGAAACACTCAATACACCTTTAGCCGTCAAGCGAGCACAAAACACTACCGAATATTGGCCCTGTCAGCCTTATCCAGTGATTGTTAAAACTGGCATCCATTTGTCCGAGCAGCTTCATCCCCACTGGCAACAAGCCATCAGGAATACCTCTGTCATTAACCTATGTCTTCGTCGCGAAGCCTTCAACTTGATTGGTGGATTTCCCGAAGAAATGGCCTTCAGACAATTCACCTATGGTTTGGAAGATCAAGTATTTTTGAATTTGCTGCATTCTTTCTTTCCTTTTACCTGGATTAAAGATGTTACTGTGGAGCACATCCGATACCCAGGCAACCACTTTGATCGTCAGATCCAACGCTTCCAGGTAGCACCAGGCCACCATTCTGAGGTCCTTCCCACCGAACAGCAGCAGCTAGCCGAGGAAATTGAACGGATCTTCCAGTCTCGCCTCAGGGAACTGCGACAAAAGCTTGCTACAGCCTTTTCCAACTGTACAAGGAGCCTTGTGACCTAGAGTTTGGGTCACCTCAGGTAGAGCTATATCCTTGGCAGGCAAACGGTGGTGCTTCGCACCTTGCATGGCAAGACGAACTTGGACTGGCTGTAGCAGATAATACTGAAAAAGGCTGTAACGTGTGTCTCATGACCTAAGACTACCGGCACAGACTATTTTTCAGGACCCCATGGGAGGGTAAGGGAATTCAGCAGATTGGCCTACTCACACAACGGCGCTTCTAAAGTGGGTTACGACAAATGACGTATGGTTTAGCTGCGTGTACCAGTAAGAATAAATACGTAAGCCTAGCCTGACGCCTCACGGGAGCTGCCTGATAAACTAGCTGAGGCTGCTGTGTTGGCCAGAGCGGCCCTGGGATCCCCAGGGCCAAAAGTCTCTTCCCTCAGCCGAGTTCACCCCCGTTCATCACTCACTCAAGCCGAGTTCACCCCTGTTCACCGCTCACTAAAGATGTAAGAGTAAGATGCAGAGCAAAGACCGATTCGACCAGATTGACTTCCGGCTGGATCGCCTGGTGAGTGCCGTGTTGACCTTGACCGACACCGTTAGCTTCGTCAAAAATGACCTAACCCATCTAAAAGGCATTGTTCAACAGCAGTTGCTGGTGGCGCAGGAGCACAGCAACTGGCTGGGAGAGCTCAAGGCGGTGTGTCAACAGCAAGCAGATACCGCTCGCCGCCAGTCCGATACGATTGAGCGCCTTATCACCCATCTGCTGCCTCCTCAAGATCCCAAGTCCCAGCAGCTGAGGAGTAACCATAAGGACGTGTCAGAATGACACCAGAGCTGAGGTCGTCCGCCGTTGGAGTTTCAGGTTGCAGCAACACAGCAGGGTTCTGTGGATGCCGAGGAGTTGCTCGCCTTTTTTCGTTGTCGGCGGCTGCCCTACCTGGATCGTGTTGGCCCTGAACAAGCCAAACTTCCACCCGAAAACCTGCTCGAGCAATGGCGCCGGGATCGTCAAGCCCTAGAAGCAACCGTATTTGAACAATTCCCCGGAGAACGAGTCGCCCCAGGCAATGAGGCTGTCTTGGCGGCGATGGCGAGCGGGGCAGAGCGGATCTATGGCGGACGGATTGCAGCAGAGCTGTTTTGGGAGAGGGATCCCGATTGGGCCCCTCTGGACGTTGCACCCGACCCCTTTCCCCTAGGAGATCCTGCCAATACCCCCGAGGATTTCGGGATCCCGACAGAGATTGCCCCAGAGTTTGAGGCCGTCTGGGTGAGCAGCCCCCTAGATCTATTAATTCGGGATCATCTCCCACCCGGCAAGGGGCACCGCGCCGCCCAACCCGCCTATCTGCCGGTTCAAATTCGCATCGGCAAGCGCCCCAAACCCGAGTACGAGTTGTTGCTGGCTCTACAGGCTGAATTGCTCGGATCCCTGCAGGGGGAAACCCCGAAACGGGGCATTTTGATTTTGAACGGCGGTAAATGGCACTCTGTTCATTTGAGCCGACGCCGCGCCCAGGTACGCCAATTGCTGCGGGAGTATCTGCACTCCTTGAGCCAGCCGGAACCGCCGCAGGTGTTTATGGCCCGCAGCCGTTGCCATCTCTGCCATTGGCGGGATCATTGTCGGCAGTTGAATGCAGCCAGCCAACCCCTCAGCCTGCTGCCGGGAGTCACGGGATCCCGGTATCCCCTTTTGCAAGAAGCGGGGATCGAATCCATTGAAGCCTTGGCCAATGCCCATTTGGAAACCCTGCAGGCCATTCCCAAGCTGGGATCCACCGTGGCCCTGCAACTGAAACGGCAGGCGCGTGCCACCCTGACCCAAGAACCGATCTGGATTCAATCTCCTCCATTGCCCACAACCCCAGTAGAGCTGTACTTCGATATTGAGGCGGATCCCCGTCACAACGTCGCCTACCTTCTGGGCCTCTTGGTGGTGGAACACGCTGAGGGGGAAAGGACTGTGAACTACCACAGTTGTCTGGCTGCCGACCCTCAAGAAGAAGGACAAGTATGGATGCAATTTCTGCAATTGATGCAACGCTATCCCGGTGCTCCGATCTACCATTTTCACGGCTTTGAGGTGCAGACCTGTCAACGGTTGGGAGAGCAATACGGTACGGATCCCCTTCAGGTGCGGCAATTGTTGCAACGCTTTGTGGATTTGCACGAGTGGGTGCAGCGCTCGGTGGTATTGCCCATCGAGAGTTACTCTCTGAAAAACATCGCCCGTTGGTTAGGGTTTGAGTGGCGGTTACCCGATGCCAGTGGAGCCCAGTCCATTTATTGGTATAGCCAGTGGTTGGAAACCCAGGATCGCGGCTTTTTGGAGCGTTCCCTCATCTACAACGAAGATGATTGTCGGGCAACCCATCGCCTCAAAGACTGGTTGGCCCAAGGGAGGCTTCTCCGCCCCTAAAACAGCGGTTCTCCCCACTGTCAGTCACCCAGGTTGTGAGTAGGATGGACTGAGGTTCATTCACCAAGGGGATCCCATGCTGCTGAAATCTCATGAATCCCCCCGCCAACAGGGCAGAAACCGACGTGGACGCGGGGGAACGGCTCGCAAGCGCCAACTGGACAAACGCAATCGCGCCCTGATGCGGCGGCTGCGACAGGGGGAGCACTCCCCATCTTCGGGGCAGGGTCAAGCCAACCCTGCTTTTTTTGTGCTCACTTTCCCTCAGCTTAACTCCAAGGGATCCCAACCCACCGTCTCGGCCACCTGATCCGCCAATTTTGTCGCATCGAAGGGTTTGGTAATCACTCCCCGCACCCCCAAGGGCAAAAACTGCTGCTTCACCAGGCGTGCGCGCACCTTAGCGGTGAGCAAAATCACGGGGATATCGCGGGTTTTCGGGTTGGCGCGGAGCTTCTGGAAGGTGGTGGGGCCATCCATATCCGGCATCATCACATCCAACAGGATCACATCCGGCTGCGCAGTTTCGGCAATGCGGATCCCTTCTTCTCCAGAGGGCGCACTCCATACTTCCCAGCCGGCCATAATTTCCAGGCTGAGCTGTGCCACCTCGCGGATATCGTCTTCATCATCCACCACCAAAACCCGCCGGGTCAGGGTGGCATCTGTAGCGTTGGAAGGTAAGGTTTGCATGGTCTGACTTGGCTGAACAACGGAATTAGTCGGGAGAAGAGAGGGGCAAGGTGAACAAGAAAAGGCTGCCTTTGCCCACTTCGCTTTCGGCCCAAATGCGACCTCCGTGCTGGCGGACAATGCTGCGACAAATGGCCAACCCCAATCCGGTGCCGCCCTTCTCCCGCGAATCGGAACTGTCCACCTGTTTGAAGCGGTGGAAGATCGTCTCTAGGTTGGCCGCCGGGATCCCTCGCCCCTGATCCTGCACCCAAAAGATCACTTGATGGGCATGGCGCTGTTTCACCCCCACCTGCACCGTTGCCCCTGCCGGCGAAAACTTGATGGCATTGCTGAGCAGGTTGGTCAGGGTTTGAATAATGCGGTCGGGATCCGCCTGCACCGTCACCGATAGGGGCTGAGATACCAGATGCACCTGTGCCTGTTCCGCCATCGCCCGCATGGTCTCGACCGCATAGCGGATCAATTCCCCCGCATCACAGGGCTTCTTCTCCATGCTCAGGCTGCCCGCCTCCATCCGATCCAGATCAAGAATGTCGTTGACGAGGCGCACCAGGCGTTCGGTGTTGGTGACGGCAATTTGCAGTAGGCGCTCCCCTTTGGGCAGAAGGGATCCCAGCTTACCCGTGGCCATCAAACTCAATGCCCCATGAATCGAGGTCAGGGGAGTGCGCAGCTCGTGACTGACAATCGAGATAAACTCGTCCTTCATCCCCTCCAAGGCTTGCCGTTCCGTAATGTCTTCCACCATCGTCAGGCCGTAACCTTCTTCTGGTGCCGCGTCTGCCCCCTCCCCCTGCACGGCCTCAGAGGTCGAAATGCGCCCAAAGGTCAGCTGCGTCCAAATCCAACGGCCATCTCGCCTTAAAAAGCGCCTTACCTGTTGGTAACTGTGAATCTCCCCTTTCGCCAAGCGTTCCTGTTGCCGCGCCTCCTGTTGCTGTTCTTCCGGGGTCATGTCTGGACTGGCCTGCGCCAGGGATCCCAGGTGCAGTCCTACCAGTTCCGAAGCATCTGCGTAGCCCAACATCTCCGCCAAAGCCCGGTTGGCCGTAAGAATCGATCCCTGCGGATGGGTGAGAGCAATGCCAATGGGCGCTTCGGTAAAAATGCTACGGAAACGCTCTTCACTTTCGGCTAGGGCACGGTTGGCTTGCATCCATTCCGCCGTGCGGGCTTCCACCCGTCGTTCCAGCTCTTCGTTCACCTGCCGCAGTTGTGCTTCCGCCTGCTTGCGCAAGCTGATGTCGATCACCATATACAGCGTGCCGAGAAATCCCCCCTCCTGCTCAGGCTCCAACATTGGGCTTGTCGATACCAAACTCCACAGAGGCGAGCCATCTTTGCGCCGCCAACAGATCTCCACTTGCTCCGGCGGATAAGCACTTTGGCCCGGTTGAATCGCCAGTCTCTGCACCCGCTGCCGTTGATCCACTTCCACAAAGTCCGCCAGGCTACGCCCCAACATCTCGGGAGCGGTATAGCCCAACAGTTGCCCCAAACGTCGGTTGATAAAACAGGTTTTCCCCTGCTCATCCACCACCCAGATCCCTTCCTGAGCAGTATCGACGATGCGCCGGTACAGTTGCTCGTGGGCCCGTTGCGCATCTCCATTGACCTGCGGATGGGTGGGATCCCATCCTTTGGAGCTGAAGGGAGGTTCTGTGCCATGAGCTTCCGGTTGTCCGAGAGCAGCTGCAACAGACGTGGTGGGATACACCGTCGGCTCCTCTAGCTGCCAAAAGCGGCGCAACTGCAACTGCGCCATCACCTGTTCCGCCACCGTTTGCAACCCCTGCAACTGCGCCAAGCTAAACCGCCGCGGTTGCGGATCCATGACACTCAAGGTACCCAACACAAACCCCTCCGCATCGATCAGGGGCTGACTGACATAGGCGCAGATATGGGGATCCCTCGCCACCAAAGGATGATTCTTGTAGCGCTCATCTTCGTGGAGATCCGTCAGCAGGAGCGGCTCGGGGCGACACAGGGCCTGAGCACACCAGCTTTTCTCCCGAGGCAACTCCTCAATGGACCAGCCGTAGCTGGCCTTGACCCAGTAGCGGGATCGGTCAATAAAGCCGATCAGGGCAATCGGGGCCTCACAAATCTGAGCGGCCAAACGACACAAATTGTCCCACTGGGACTCTGGAGCTGTATCCAAAATGCCACAGCGATCAAGAGCCGCCAAGCGAGCCGCCTCGTAGACTTCTGCAACATCCAGTCCTGTGGACACCATAAAATCTGCCAGAAAAGCGCGAGTGAACCCATTGGAAAAAAACAATCGCATTTGGCAAACAAGCCTAAGAAGCGTAGCACCTCCTGAGCAACCGGTTCATTTGATCGAGATCGATAAAGCGAAGCTGCAACAGAATCATCCACAGGGGCCCTCTTTGTTGCCGCTGCAATTTCCTGGCCACAGCCAACTGTTGCCGATCGATCATGCCCTGAGCGAGCAATTGCTGTTCTAAAGAGGTTTCATTAAACAGAGACATCACCAGCTATCCTTCTCAAGCGATTGCGCCAGTATGCCCTAAGCCGTGGGGGTAAAACACTGTGGCGCTCAATGCCCTTTCAGACTGCCCAACCGAGATGAGCTTTCCCTAAAGCCAAGGTTAAGCCTCTTTAAATAGGCTGAGGTGGGGTGTGAACGGTGATTCTAAAGTAGAGAATGGATGTGAAGGACTTGTGAAACCGCACCCCTGGGGATCCCTGCGTGAAGCTGCTGTTGGTCGAAGACGAAGCCAGTTTGGCCACCACCATTGTCGAGGCCCTCAAGGACGATCACTACGTAGTGGATGTTGCTCGCGACAGTCAAGAAGCTCACGGGTACCTAGAGGTCTACCCCTACGATCTGTTGTTGCTGGATGTCGGCCTTCCCGGCCAAAACGGCATCGACCTCTGCCGGCACCTGCGTAGCCAAGGCTACACTCAGCCCATCTTGCTTCTGACCGCCCATAGCTCCAGCGATACCAAGGTAGAAGGGCTAGATGCCGGAGCCGATGACTATCTGGTTAAACCTTTTGAAATGGCGGAATTGGCCGCTCGCATCCGGGCTCTGCTTCGGCGAGGTCAAATTGCCCAGCAACCCATCCTCACTTGGGGAGATCTGAGCTTGGATCCCAGCAGCTGCCAGGTCAGTTTTGCCGGTACCCCCATTCACCTCACCCCCAAAGAATATGCTCTTTTAGAACTTTTTCTGCGCAACCCCCAACGGGTTTTCAGCCAGAGTGCTATCCTCGAACACCTCTGGACCTATGAGGATCCCCCAGGGACAGATACGGTACGCGCCCACATCAAAGGGCTACGACAAAAACTCAAAACATCGGCTGCCCCAGATGTCATCGAAACAGTTTATGGATTGGGGTATCGTCTCAAAGCTCTGCCAGAAGAACCAACCCCAACTTCAGAGTCAGAATCTTCTCCTCCTAAAAAGCAAGAGAATCAAAAAAACAAGCAACAACGCACCCAAAAAGCCTTAGCAAAAGCTTGGCAACGCCATCGGAATCAACATTGGCAACGGCTGGAAATGCTAGAAAATAATCTCATGCAATTATTGTCAAGCTCTATTAATATTCGCGAACGGGAAAACATTCGAAGGTCTGCAGAACAAGAAGCTCACAAACTGGCCGGATCCCTAGGCATTTTTGGCCTTCATCAAGGCTCAGAATACGCCAGTCAAATTGAATCTCAATTACAAAAAAAACAACTCAATAAATCTGATATCCAACAGTTACTCCAAACCATAGCAGCACTTAAACAAGTCTTTGAGAAGTTTGAGGCAACCCACTTCGCATCCCCTATCATCGCAACCTACTGGGAAGTGGCAAAATCTCCTTCTTTCCAGACAGTTGCTGAAAATCAAGGCTTTAAGATTCAGCCTGTAGATAATTTAGACAATCTAGATAATCTTATAAGTCAAGGTGACTCCAAAGCCAATCTAGTCGCCTGGATTATTGATCTGGATGAAATCTTAGAACAAGACTCACTTACAATCTTAGGTCGGCTAAATCGACAAAACACCTTACAGAATCACTTACCTCTGCTCTTTTTCTTAACAGAAGATGCAGACTTACCGAAACGTATTTCTGCTTCCCGCCTCGGTAAACATACCCTCCTACAAAAGTCTGTTTCCCCAGATGCAATTCTCACAGTTCTCAAAGAACAACTAAATCTTGCAAGAAACACAACCCCAACTCTAAAGAGAAGCAGAATCTTGGTTATCGATGATGACGAGTCAATCCTCTCAGCACTAGAAGAATTATTGGATCCCTGGGGGCTAGAACTACATACCCTCTCAGATCCCAAAGATTTCTGGGAACACCTCAACCAGGTCAACCCCGAGCTCTTAATCCTAGATGTCGAAATGCCGGAAATGACTGGAATCGAACTCTGCCAAGTTGTACGCAATGATCCCAACTGGAGCTGGATCCCGATCCTCTTCCTTACTGCTCACACAGACCCTCAAACAGTTGAACAGGTCTTTTCGGCAGGTGGAGATGACTTTGTCGACAAACCCATTGTTGGTCCTGAGCTAATCACTCGCATCTTCAACCGTCTAGAGCGCACAGAATTGTTGCGGCGAGCTCAACAAAAGAACTCCCCAAGCCAGATCTGATTTACAGCCCTTGCACAGGTTTTCTACGACAGGGCTTATGGTTCGGTTCCCGCTCCTGCTCCGCGGGGCCTGGAGGGCTAGCCTCCTAGAGGGTAGATCTCAACTTCTGTTGTTATGTGTATGTTATGTGTGTGGGACTGGCAGTGCCCTATAGGCCGCCATGGGTGAACGCACTAGCGTACCCTGGGCGTGAAGGGCTGTATCCTCACAAGTAGTAAGTGTAAAAATAAAAACTCCCTAACCCTTGAAGGAGGCAGGGAGAAATTAGGGAGTAGGAATAAAGACCTGGCACCGAGCTAGGTTACCGGAGGGCGACCCCTCAAGTAGGATTGCCGCTGCAGCGTTTCACCACCGAGTTCGGGATGGGTCGGCGTGGGGCCACTGCGCCATAGGCACCAGGAAGAGCTGAAGAGCGACAGACAGACAGATAGATAGATAGAGAATCACTGCTCTGAAAGCTGCATAGCCAAGAGGATGGGATGGCAGGGATGGAACACTCAAAGTTTTCTGGGTCAAGTGAACGGTCGATTAGGACTCCTCGGCTGCATACATTGCTGCACTTCCACCTAGAGCCTATTACCGGGTATTCTTCCCGTGACCTTAACAGAGGACTCATCTTGAGGTGGGCTTCCCACTTAGATGCTTTCAGCGGTTATCCGCTCCGCACATGGCTACCCAGCGTTTACCGTTGGCACGATAACTGGTACACCAGCGGTGCGTCCCTCCCGGTCCTCTCGTACTAGGGAGAGCTCCTCTCAATCCTCTCACGCCCGCACCGGATATGGACCGAACTGTCTCACGACGTTCTGAACCCAGCTCACGTACCGCTTTAATCGGCGAACAGCCGAACCCTTGGGACGTACTACCGCCCCAGGTTGCGATGAGCCGACATCGAGGTGCCAAACCTCCCCGTCGATGTGAACTCTTGGGGGAGATCAGCCTGTTATCCCTAGAGTAACTTTTATCCGTTGAGCGACGGCCCTTCCACTCAGCGCCGTCGGATCACTAAGGCCGACTTTCGTCTCTGCTCGACTTGTGGGTCTTGCAGTCAAGCTCCCTTATGCCTTTGCACTCTACGACTGATTTCCAACCAGTCTGAGGGAACCTTTGCGCGCCTCCGTTACCTTTTAGGAGGCGACCGCCCCAGTCAAACTGCCCACCTGAAACTGTCTTTTCCCCCGCTTCCGGGAAGAAAGTTAGAATTCTAGCTCTGCCAGAGTGGTATCTCACCGGCGACTCCCCAACCCCCACAAGGATTGGATCCCAGTCTCCCACCTATTCTGCGCAAGCAAAGCCCGAACCCAATACCAGGCTACAGTAAAGCTTCATAGGGTCTTTCTGTCCAGGTGCAGGTAGTCCGCATCTTCACGGACATGTCTATTTCGCCGAGTCTCTCTCCGAGACAGCGCCCAGATCATTACGCCTTTCGTGCGGGTCGGAACTTACCCGACAAGGAATTTCGCTACCTTAGGACCGTTATAGTTACGGCCGCCGTTCACCGGGGCTTCGGTTGCGAGCTTTGCTTGCGCTGACCCACTTCCTTAACCTTCCGGCACTGGGCAGGCGTCAGCCCCTATACGTCGTCTTGCGACTTAGCAGAGACCTGTGTTTTTGGTAAACAGTTGCCTGGGCCATTTCACTGCGACCACCTTGCGGTGGCACCCCTTCTCCCGAAGTTACGGGGTCATTTTGCCGAGTTCCTTAGAGAGAGTTATCTCGCGCCCCTTGGTATGCTCTACCCACCCACCTGTGTCGGTTTCGGGTACGGGTGACAACCTTCATCGCCTACGAGCTTTTCTTGGCACTACCCTTCACCACCCGGAGTCCGTAGACCCCTCCCAATCCAATCAGGGCGTGGTTAGCTCTTGTGCGTCCCTCTTCAGCTCCAGTTGCCAGTCAGGGAATATCAACCCTGTGTCCATCGACTACGCCTGTCGGCCTCGCCTTAGGTCCCGACTAACCCCCCGCGGACGAGCCTTCCGGGGGAACCCTTGGGTTTTCGGGGCATTGGATTCTCACCAATGTTTGCGCTACTCAAGCCAACATTCTCACTTCCGCCTCGTCCACGCCTGCTCACGCTAACGCTTCTATCTACCGCGGAACGCTCCCCTACCATAAATCCACAACTTCGGCGCATCGCTTAGCCCCGTTCATTTTCGGCGCAAGGGCGCTTGACCAGTAAGCTATTACGCACTTTTTAAAGGGTGGCTGCTTCTAAGCCAACCTCCTGGTTGTCTATGCACCCCCACCTCCTTAATCACTTAGCGATGGCTTGGGGGCCTTAGTTGGTGGTCTGGGCTGTTTCCCTCTCGACGATGAAGCTTATCCCCCACCGTCTCACTGCCGACTAACCCTGGCGTATTCGGAGTTTGGTTCGATTTGGTACAGCTCTCGCCGCCCGCACCGATTCAGTGCTCTACCCCACCAGGTACCCATCGACGCTGCGCCTAAACGCATTTCGGGGAGAACCAGCTAGCTCTGGGTTCGATTGGCATTTCACCCCTAACCACAGCTCATCCGATGATTTTTCAACATCACCCGGTTCGGTCCTCCACTTGGCTTTACCCAAGCTTCAACCTGGCCATGGTTAGATCACCCAGGTTCGGGTCTACAACGTGCGACCATCGCCCTATTCAGACTCGGTTTCCCTTTGGCTCCGGCATTTACGCCTTAACCTGCCCCACGCTGTAACTCGCTGGCTCATTCTTCAACAGGCACGCGGTCACCCGTTCAATCGGGCTCCCACTGCTTGTAAGCACACGGTTTCATGTTCTGTTTCACTCCCCTCCCGGGGTTCTTTTCACCTTTCCCTCACGGTACTGGTTCACTATCGGTCACACAGGAGTATTTAGCCTTACGAGATGGTTCTCGCGGATTCACACGGGATTTCACCTGCCCCGTGCTACTCGGGATCCGGCCAGCGCCTTTGAACTTTCGACTACAGGACTCTCACCTTCTCTGGTGCAGCACTCAACTGCTTCGTCTAGCTCGCCAGCTACCTTTTACCGTCCCACAACCCCGCCAAGCCGTAGCCCAGCGGTTTAGGCTCCTTCCCTTTCGCTCGCCACTACTCAGGAAATCGACTTTCTTTCTCTTCCTGCGGCTACTAAGATGTTTCAGTTCGCCGCGTTCGCCCCATTTGCCTATGGATTCAGCAAACAGTAGCAGGTGATTAAACCTGCTGGGTTGCCCCATTCGGGTACCTGCGGATCAACGCCTCTGTCCGGCTCCCCGCAGCGTTTCGTCGGTAACACGCCCTTCCTCGCCTCTGTGTGCCTAGGTATCCACCGTGCGCCCTTGGTTACTTGACCACATGACATTGGTGTTCTACCTGCTTCACACCCCTGCGCCCAAAGCTGGAAACCTCTTTCCAACCCCTGACGCAGAAGCATGAACTACTCTTGCTATGCAGTTTTCAAAGTACTCACCGGGACAACCCGGCTAAAGACCTTACTCCTGCCTAGTCCTTAGCCTAGTTGCTCATCCCTTTTCACAGCCAACCCCTCTTAGCCCCAAGACCAAAGCCCGGCCCCTCAAACTGGTGGAGGTAAGCGGACTCGAACCGCTGACATCTGCCTTGCAAAGGCAGCGCTCTACCCACTGAGCTATACCCCCAGTTCCAGACCTGACCCACTCTTTCTCCTACTCACCCTCCCCAAAAGCCAAAGTCGCA
>JAUQVK010000048.1:0-2500 GCA_039794845.1 Thermostichus sp. DRC_bins_24 | reverse complement strand
CAGGAGCTACTGAATGCGCTGAAGGAGATCACTTGAATAGCGGGCGTTAAGAGCCGGTGGAGAATCCGAATCTGAGCTGGTGCCTTTGCCCGTCCTTGGGCAGGGAGATGGGGGAGTGGCCCAAGGGTTCGAGAACAAAGGTGGAGGTGGGAGAGATCCAGTCCCCTTGGCGGGGGTCGATCTCCAAGATCAGGCAGTCGGGCTCTTGTCGCAGGTGAAAGGGGGTGGTGGCCCACTCTCCATTTTGATAGCTCAGACTACACCCCTGATCTTCGTAGAGGGTGAAGCTGCCATCGCCAGGGTAAAGACGGAGGGTGAGGGGATCCCAGTGGGCGAGGGCGGTGGAAGGGAAAACCGGGGCTAAGGGAACAATGGAACCGGCCCGGGCGAAAAGAGGGAGCCGGTCGAGGGGGGCCTCGGCAAGGATGTGGGTGGGGCCGCGATGGCGTTGCCCGGTCCACCAGTCGAACCAGGTGCCTTCTGGCAGATAAACGGCGCGGTAACGGATGCCGGGACGAAGGACGGGGGCAGCCAGGAGGGCGGATCCCAACATGGCCTGATCGGAGCAGTCGTAGGTCTGGGGATCGGTGGGAAATTCGTAGAGGAGGGGCCGCAGGATGGGGGATCCGGTTTGGCTGGACTCCCAGAAAAGACTGTAGAGGTAGGGGAGCAACCGGTAGCGCAGTTCAATGGCTTGCCGACAAATGGCTTCAATTTCCGGGCCAAAGCTCCAGGGTTCGTGGGGGCGGGTGCCCATGGCGGTGTGGCCGCGCATCAGGGGGTAGAGGATCCCCAGTTGCATCCAGCGGGCGAACAACTCCGGGCCGGCATTGCCCCCAAAGCCGCCGATATCGGCGCCGACAAAGCTCACCCCCGATAGGCCCAAATTGCAAAGCATGGGCAGAGACATCTCCAGGTGTTCCCAGGAGGATTGGTTGTCACCTGTCCAGACGGCAGACCAGCGTTGGATCCCGGCAAAGCCAGAGCGAGTCAGGACAAAGGGGCGTTGATGGGGATTGAGCCGTTCCAGCCCTTCTCGGGAGGCCCGCGCCATCATCAGCCCGTAGAGATTGTGGGTTTCTGCATGGGTGGTGCGCTCCCAGGGGGATCCCTGGGGGGCATCGTGGGGTATATCGACGATCTGGCCCCCATCCCCAAAGGGGCGGTCGTTGAGGGCGGGTTCATTCATGTCATTCCAAATGCCGGCTACCCCCACTTCTGTTAGAACCCGCTGCCAATCTCCCCACCACTGCCGCACTTCTGGACGCTGAAAATCGGGGAAGAGGGTTTTGCCCGGCCAAACATAGCCGTGAAAGAGATGCCCATCGGCGCGACGAATGAAGAAATCCTGGGCAAGCCCTTGGTCGAATATGGGGTAGTTGGCTTCGGGATCGAATTTGACCCCGGGATCGACGATGGTGACAACTTGAAATCCGGCTTGATTGAGGCGGGTGATCAGTGCCTTGGGATCCGGGAACCGCAAGGGATCCCAAGTGAAAACGCGGTAACCGCGCATGTAGTCGATATCGAAGTAGATGACATCGCAAGGGATGCGGCGTTGTCGAAACTGTTGCGCCACGGCTTCCACCTGGGCAGCGCTGTGGTAGCTCCAGCGACACTGTTGATAGCCCAAAGCCCACAGGGGAGGGAGGGGAGTGCGCCCCGTTAGCTGTGTGTAGGTGTTGAGCACGAGGTCGGGGGTGGGGCCGTAGATCAAGTAGTGATCCAACTCGGGGGCGTGAACTTCGATGGCCAACTGTTCGGGATCCGTCTGACCCAGATCGAATTGACTCCAGTGGGTGCAGTGCAGAAACAGCCCATAACAGAGGCCGGGGCGCAGAAATAGCGCCCAGGGGATCGCCTGGTAGAGGTTGTCGCTGTGGGCGTCGTAGTTCCAGCAATCACGGGTCCAGTGACTGTAGCGTCTGCCCCGCTTGTTCAATAACCCAGCCCGTTCCCCCAAACCATAGACCTGGTCTTCGGGGTGCAGGTGCTTGTGCAGGTGGATCCCTTCTGGCCCCCAACTGAGGCCGGCGGAGGTATCGGCGCAGAAGCTTTGCCCTTGTGGATCCTGAAAGTGGAACCGGATCGGATCCCGGTCGATATGAACGTGGACCAGTGCGGTGGAAAGCTGAATCTGGGTTGGGCTTTCCTGCAGTTGAAAGGGAACCTCGGGCCATTCTTCGTCAGCCAGCGCCACATCCCAAGAACGGCGGGGTAACCAGTCTCCGGTAGGGCTGAAGCGCAGGCGCACCAGACGGGGGGTGAGCACTTGTACCGACCAACATCCCCGGCTGCAGATCAGCTGGATCCCTTTGGGGTGAACCTGCAGTTGTTGCAGGGATCCACAGGTTTGCCGTTGGGGTGGGCGGGCGGGGAATTGGGCAAAAACCTCGATCGGCTCCAGCATCGGTTGGGGATCCCTCGGCACACCGCCCTCAAGGCTAACCCAGCTGCAGGGGTGAACAAAACAACCCTTGCCCGCAGCCAAGTCTGCCGC
>JAUQVK010000047.1:16632-16952 GCA_039794845.1 Thermostichus sp. DRC_bins_24 | reverse complement strand
GAGTGCTTTTTGGTCAGCCCTCAGACAGTTACTGACTTACTCAAGCAGTAGCGAGAGACACAAGACCTAACTCCAAAGAAGCCAGGGCCAGCTAAACATTGTAAGCTAGATGAGCATCAAGAGTTTATTCATACCATGGTAACCGAGCATCCCGATTGGACATTAAGGCAATATTGCGACCATTTGCTTGAGCATCGGGAGATTTATTCTAGTGTGAGCACAATGTGTGAATTTCTGAAGAAAGAGAACCTAACACTAAAAAAGAGACCTATCGGGGAAAGAAGGTTGCGAGCCAAGAAGTACAAGAGCAGCGGTTAGAT
>JAUQVK010000047.1:825-16622 GCA_039794845.1 Thermostichus sp. DRC_bins_24 | reverse complement strand
GTTTGCGAGAGAGGAGAGCTATCACCTTGAGGGAGTCTTATAGAGGAGAGAAGATGACATTGATAGGAGCTATCAACAAAGAAAAGATTGTAGCCACAAAGATTGTTGACCAATCTATGAAGGGGGGATGATTTTCGACAGTTTATTGAAGAGGAGTTATTACCTAAATTAAGGAAGGGGTCTGTGGTTGTCATGGACAATCTTAGGATTCATAAAATGGAATGGCTAGAAGAGATGATTGTATCAAGGGGAGCCCGCGTTGAGTATCTACCTCCATACTCACCGGATATGAATCCGATTGAAATGATGTGGTCTGTTATCAAATCATTTGTTCGATTATTTCCATGTCGGAGCAGAGATGAGATGAAAAAGCTGATAGAGATTGGACTATCTCTAATTGAGCAGTCTGCATTTATCAATTGGATGACTAAGTGCTGTTACTGTACTAGTTAATTAGCGAAAGCGCTGTAATCTAATTACCTTAGTTGATCCCTACCTTTTCCCCGCAAGGGGACGGAAACAGAGGGGATTTTCCATCGAGTTGAGCCCTCTGGGGAGAGAAGAAAGCCCTCCCCCCAAAGGATTTGAACTACTGCACCTTGACGGTGGCACCAGCTTCTTCCAGCTTCTTCTTGATGTCGTTGGCTTCCTCTTTGGTAGCCCCTTCCTTAACAGCTTTGGGAGCAGCTTCCACGAGGTCCTTGGCATCTTTCAAGCCCAAGCCAGTCAACTCGCGTACCACCTTGAGAATGGCGATCTTCTTATCAGCTGGAACAGCCTCGAGAATGACATCGAAGGCAGTTTGTTCTTCCACAGGTTCGGCCGCTGCTGCCGGAGCTGCTGCTGCCGCTGCCACGGGAGCCGCCATCATCATGCCGCCCGCTGGGGCTGCTGCACTGACGCCGAAGGCCTCTTCGATGGCTTTCACCAATTCAGAAGCTTCCAGCAAGCTCAGCGCTTTCAGATCTTCGAGGATTTTTTCAACGCGCTCTGAAGCCATGGTGTTTTCTCCTTAGGGGTAACTGAATGGATAATGTGTGGTCTGATTGATGGACTGGATGGGTGCCAGCTCTGTGAGGCAAATCCATTTCCAGCTGCAGGATACTCTCCGACAGACCGGTGGAATGGAGGGGATACAGACGGATCTCCCATCATGCGGCCTCTTTGTCGGCAATGGCCCGAATGGCCCGTCCCAGAGAGGCCGGGATCTCGTTGATGCCACGCGCCACCTGAGTGGGCACAGCATTGAGTCCGACGGCCAACTTGGTAGCCACCGAGTTGAGGCCGCCCGCCACTTGGGCCATGAGCACCTCCTTGGGGGGCAGGTCGGCGATGGCTTTGGCCTGATCTAAGGTTAGGGATAGGCCTTCGATACCCGCACCACGGAACTCGGTTTTCTTGGTTTGCTTGGCAAAATCCTGATAAGCCTTTAGAGCTTCTGTAATGTTGCCCCGAATCAAGATAAAGGCTGTTGGCCCTGCCAAAAAGGGAATGATCCCTGCCCAAGCTTTTTGGTCGGCGATGGCCCGCCGCATAAGAGTGTTTTTCACAACCATGCAAACAGAATCCGACTTGCGTAACTCTGCCCGCAGTTGGTTCATCTCCGAAACTGTCAGCCCCTTGTAGTCGATCACCAACACCATTTGGCTGGCTTGCAGCAGGGATCGCACTTCATCGACGACCTCCGCTTTTTTCGCTACAGGTTGCTTGCCCATGTGCTCACCTCCTCAGTTGAATGATGATGAATGATTAAACAGATGTTGCCGGAATGGGGTGGATTTCATCTGCCAAACAGAATGCGCCTTAGCCGAAGCCAAGACGCATTGAGGTAAGCACGTGGCAAAGTGCGAGCCACAAGGGATCCCGCTGCACCCTACTCAAACCTCGGCAGGCCATTAAGCCCATCGGCACCTGCTGTCTTCGGCTCAGACTATTCGGCTGTGGAAAAGTTGTGGAAAAGTGTCCTGTCGGGGATCTCCTGAAAGTTCACAAACTCACCCTGTAGACAAAGATCTCCGACCCCTTACACTGCCAATGGCAGCCTAGACGGCCAACTTCAGATCTCGAAGGGCATTGATATCGACCTCAATCGCAGGACCCATTGTAGCAGAAACATGTAGGGTTCGCCAGTATTTGCCCTTGGCACCCGGGGGACGGTTACGATCGACCGACTCCTGTACGGCCTTTAGGTTCTCCAGCAGAGCCTCCACGGTGAATTTGCATTTGCCGAACATGACGTGCACAATGCCCGTACGGTCGGCCCGATACTCCAGCTTACCGGCCTTAAACTCTCTAATCGCTTGGGTCAGATCGGTGGTAACGGTTCCCCCTTTGGGAGAAGGCATGAGGCCGCGCGGCCCTAGCAGCCGCCCCAGCTTGGCCACCTGCGGCATGACATCAGGCGTGGCGATCAAGAGGTCAAAATCCATCATGCCTTTGCTGATTTCGTCGATGAGCTCTTCAAACCCCACCAGATCGGCACCGGCGTTCTGGGCTTCCGTAACCTTTTCACCCCGGGCAATCACCGCTACCCGGACCTCTTGGCCCGTGCCCTTGGGCAGAACCACGGTGGTTCGCAACTGTTGGTCGGCATACTTGGGATCAATCCCCAGACGGATGTGAACCTCTGCCGCCTCTTCAAATTTGGCGGTGGCGGTTTCTTTCATCAGGGCCAAGGCCGCTTCCGGAGCATAGGCGATGGGCTTCACCTTCTCCCGCAAGGCCTGCATACGTTTGGATATCTTTCGAGCCATGGTTTCTCCTCGGGGTGCTAGCGAGAATGTCTCTCCCCCACAATGGTTTGCTTGAACAATTCAATTAATCGGGATTGAAGGCTATCCACCTCAGTCGGCCACCGTCACGCCCATGCTGCGGGCGGTTCCGGCGATGATTTTCATGGCCGACTCGACATCGTTGGCATTCAAATCCGGCAATTTTTGCTCGGCAATCTGACGCAACTGAGCCTTACTTAGGGATCCCACTTTGGTTTTATGGGGTTCACTAGAACCCGATTCGATGCCGAGTGCCTTTTTGATCAATACCGAAGCGGGCGGGGTCTTGAGGACGAAGGTAAAGCTGCGATCTTCGAAAATGGAGATCTCAACAGGCACCACCATCCCCGCCTGATCCGCCGTTTTGGCGTTATATTCTTTGCAAAAGGCCATAATGTTGACCCCATGTTGACCGAGCGCCGGGCCAATTGGGGGTGCAGGGGTGGCTTTGCCCGCTTGGATGGCCAACTTAACCACTGCCACCAATTTTTTAGCCATGAACTGCTGTTACACCTCTTTTCGCACTTGACCAAACTCTAATTCTACCGGGGTATCGCGCCCAAAGATCGAGATCAGGGCCTTTAGCTTGCCCCGTTCTGGGCTGACTTCCACCACCTCCCCATAGAAACCCTGAAAAGGGCCCGACAGCACTTCGATCCGATCCCCAGCAGCCATATCGATCTTGAGGGGCACTTCCTCCACCTCGACACTGCTGAAGATGCGCCGAATCTCCCCAGGGCTAAGGGGACGCGGCGTCACATGTCCCCGCCCACGGCCATAGGCCCGCTTTTCTTCAGTACCAACAAAGTTGATCACGTTGGGGGTGCTTTTCACCACCATCCAAGAATCGTCGTTCATGTCCATGCGCACCAGCACATAGCCCGGGAAGATCTTTTCTTCCTGCTCTTGGCGTTTGCCAACGCGATCCAGCTTGAAGCCCATGCGCTTCGGGATCACCACTTCGACGATCTGATCTGCCACATCCAAAGCGGCAGCCCGCTGCATCAGGGTACTTTTCACCTTGTTTTCGCAGCCCGAAGCCACCTGCACAGCATACCAACGCAGGTTACGATGACCTTCTTGCTCCTCAGCATCCAGCGTTTCCGATGCCGGATCTAAGGATCCATACTCCTCCCGCTGACTTGGCTCTAGGCTCATCACCCAACGTCCTCCACCTTATCGTTTCTGTATCATTCCGCTTCTCCGAGGAGAAGCCGGTTACGCATCTCCATCACCCGCATCCCCATGAACAGGGATCCCCTCCTTGGGCTGGCCAGAACACTAGAACAATTGAATTGCGATCCAACTGAACGCTTGATCGATCAGGTAGATGAAAGAGGCAAAGGCCAGCACGATCAACAAAACCCCCACCGATTCGCTAATGAGCTGCTGACGGCTTGGCCAAACAATTTTGCCCAACTCCTCACGGGTTTCTTTCACAAAGCCTGCAAGGCCTTTGGACTCAGCAGAACCTTCTTTGGAGTTACCCCGACTGGAAGGATCTAGACGCTGCTCCGTATCGGCTTTGCTGGAAGGTGTGCTCTTGACCACGGTGGTACTCTCCTAATGGATCCCGAAAACGGTGCACTGTATTTCAGCACATACAGGATCGGCTTAGCGATCCTAACAGATTTATTTGGGATGGGCTCCGATTTTAGGGCTTGGCCGCGGGTCCAGGCTGCAATGAACTGGGGGAGAGCTGCAGGGGGCGGCGGCGGGATTGGTTAAATTGCTCGACGGCAGCATCGATCCCGGCCTTGCCATCCCAGCGGGAGGCGGCATTTTGGTTGGAAAGGTAGTTGGCAGCCCGGAAGAGATCGTTCATATCAATGCTGGTGCCATCGAACAGGTTGGAATTGCCGTCGCGGCGAATTACATCGTTGACGTTCTCGTTTTGGGCCAAGGCCACCCCAGGGATCCCGACCAACAGGACCAGGGCTAAAGGGATCCCGTGCCAGGAAACCAGCGGTGGGTTAAGAAGATGATTGGGATGATTTACAGGCATCGATTCTGTTCCTCCATATCCACATCTGTAAGCTCTGTAAGCTGCTCAGCCAACCCTGCTGCCAGCAACTGTTGTTCATGAGGGCTGAGGGGGCGTTTTGCCAATAGGTCGGGCCGTCGTTGCCAGGTGCGAACCAACTGCTGCTGCTGCCGCCAACGGGCGATTGCTTGGTGGTCACCCGAGAGGAGCACATCTGGCACCTTGTGGCCTTGAAACTCCGCTGGACGGGTGTATTGGGGATATTCCAACAACCCTGATTCGAAGCTTTCACTCTTCAGTGAGTCTACCTTACCGACTGTGCCTGGCAAGAGCCGCACCACACCGTTGATCAAGGCCAGAGCAGGAATTTCTCCCCCCGTCAGGACAAAATCTCCCAAAGAGATCTCGCAGGTGGCCAGGTGTTGGCGAATCCGTTCATCAAAGCCTTCGTACTGGCCACACAGCACAATCAGTTGTGCCTTTCGGGCCAGCTTTTGCAGTAGCTCCTGGTGGAGGGTTTGCCCTTGGGGAGTCAGCAGAACAATCTCATAAGGATCCAGCCGGGGAAGAGATTCAACTGCAGCAAAAAAGGGCTCCGGCTTGAGCACCATGCCCACCCCTCCGCCATAGGGTTCATCATCAACACGGCGGTGCTTATCGCTGGCAAAGTCCCGTGGATTGGTACAGCTGACCTGGGCAATCCCCTGCTGCAAGGCCTTACCCAGCAACCCAACTTGCAGGGGTCCTTCAAAAAACTCAGGAAACAGGGTAACGATATCAAAACGCACAAGACTTAGGCCGAGGACTTGTCAGAAGCCGTATCAGAAGAAGGAGAGGATGGCTCGGTGCGCAACCGTTCCAAATCCAAGCGCAATGACTCGATCTGATAGGTTAGCTCCATCAACTCGGCGATTTCTTCTTTGGAGATGGGCGTTTGGGTACTGGCGGGTGCTACAGGAGCAGTCGCTGTGGAGCTGGAGACAGGCTCAGAGGGGCTGGGGACGCTCCCGGGCATTTCACTATCTGGGGCTGTGGAGGGGGTATTGGCGGCGGCATCCTTGAGGCCCTCCAGGTAACGAATCGCCTCTTGCTCGGTCAGCTCTCCTTTCTGCTCCAGTTCTTCCGCCAGTTGCCCCAAATCCATCGATAGGCGGTTTAGATTTTCGGTGCGCTTCTCGGGATCCTGGAGGATCTCCACCAAGGCGGTGGCTGTGCCGTAAAAGATGTGGCGGGCACGGGTAAACCAATCGGAAGAGCTAGAACTCATGGCAGCAGAGACAGGTGTAGTTCTGGATTGATTCTAGGCGATGGCACCCGGGGTGGGCGGTTCCCGCTGTTGTGAGGCCCAAGGGTTGGGTACTTCACGCCGACTCGCCGGCAGCATGAACCTTAGCCTGGGTGAATTTGCTCAGGCCATGCACGGTTTTTTCCCAGTAGAAGGGCTTGGTAAACAGTTGCCAAAGGGCCATGTAGGCGGCCATGGAGTGTAGCTGCCAATAGATGGGGTTGAGGAGGGCATAGAGGGCCAGATCGTAATAGCCACGCCGGAAGACCGCGATCAAATTTAGATAGATGCCAATGGCATTGCCCAGGATCAAATTAAACAAGCCAATATAGATCAGCCAACTGGGAAACAGATTTTGCAGCCAACTGGCCCGGGTAACCCACCAAAACACAAACATCAGCCACATGATTGGGCTGGTGAGGAAGGTTACAAAGGTGCCACCGATGAAGAATTGGTAGGAGAGCCAGTTTTTTAGGCCCAGTTTGCTCAGAGAACGCAGGGGATGGCGATTGTGTACCAACCACGTCTGCATATAACCCTTGATCCAGCGGGAACGTTGCCGGATCCAATTTTTGGTGGCGCAGTTGGCTTCTTCGTAGGTGGTGGAATTGATCACGCCGACGGTGTAGCCATGTTGGCTGGCCCGAATGCCCAAATCCGCATCTTCGGTCACATTAAAGGGATCCCATCCTTCTAGCTCCCGCAGGCGATCGGTACGGAAATGGTTGCTGGTTCCTCCGAGGGGGATCGGCATTTTTAGAGTTTCCAATCCTGGCAAGAGATAGTCGAACCAATAGGAATACTCCAGCGTGAACATGCGTGTGAGGAAATTCTCCTCACGGTTGAAATAGTTGAGAGCCGCTTGTACGCACACCAGGCTGGGATCCCCTTTGCGGAAGGCAATCACCGCTTTTTTCAGTTGATCCGGGTCGGGAATATCTTCGGCATCGTAAATGGTTAGGTAATCGCCACGGGCGAAGGCAAGGCCATAGTTACAGGCTTTGGGCTTTGTTTTCGGATGACTTTCCGGTACTCGAATCAGGCGAATGAAATTGGGAGGATTGGCAGCACGGGCAGCATCAATGGTGACTTGATCTTTTTCCTCCAGCAGGATCAAAACATCCAACTTCTCGTGCGGATAGTTCAGTTTAGACAAAGATCTGATTAAGATCGGCATCACCTCTGGTTCGTTGTATACCGGCACCAACACCGTGTAGATGGGCAAACTGCGGTCATCCACGGCGGCCACTTCTGCATCGGTGATTTGATGGAATTGGTCGGCGGATCCCACCAGACTGAGGAGCAATTTGTAAAGAATGGAGCCGATGTAGAATACGTTGACCAATGACACCAACACCGTGAGGGTGCTCCAGGGAGCCAAAGTCAGACCCCAAACCAAGGCTACCAGCAGCCCATAGCCCACCAGGATCTGGGGCAACGTGAACACCCGCGAGGCGGATTCTTCCGGTAGGCGCGCCAGTAACCTAAACACCGCATCTTGGCTGAACCCGGAACCGTGGGTTTGGGCCAACAGTTGGGTGAGATCCGCTTCGGTGCCCAAGACTTTCTCGATGCGCAGGCCGGGCCGCAGGGCATAAACGGCCTCATCCACGGCCAGATCCAGCGGATCCTGCACCATCACCATCAGGGTCTCGGTATCCACCCAGGCGAGGGGGTAGAAGAGGTGGCGCATCATGCCGCGGGGGTCGAACCGTTGGCTCAGGGTTTTATCGACGTAAAGTAGGCCGGCGCCGATCAGGTCTGACATCACCGGGTAGCCCAGCAACTGGGTGATCATGCCCAGGTAGTCTTTCGGATCAAGGTAGTTGAGGCGGGTTAAAACCTGTCCGAGGCTGGATCCCGTACGGCGCCGGGTCGCTTGCACCGCCTGCCATTGTTCCAGCGTGAGTTTGCTGCCCAAAAACTCGGCCACCAGTTTGCGCTCCACAATCACCGAGAGGATCTGCTGCTCGGTGGCCGGGATCTCCCAAATCGCGGCTTCGGGCCAGAGGCGTTGCACATTTTGCCGCACCATTGGGTGCCCCAGTTCTTCGGTGGCCACCACCACCGTGTTGGCATCGGCCCAACCACAGAGCAAAAAGCGCACCGGCACCAAATCTACCGCTCCCACCAGCCAGAGCAACTCCGGGTCGAGAGGATGCTGCTTCAGCCAGTCCCGCAAGGTGGGGCGATTCGTAATGTGGGCACAGAGCCTTGCAAATTTGAAAGGATGCATTAACCCCAAGCTCCAGAGGGCACGGGGCAGAGAACAAAAGGCCCGTTGTTGATACTCCCGGGCTTCTGCCAGCTGCTCAGCCGTGAGATACCCGGTGCGGATCAGCCAGGATTCTACGAGCAACATGGCAAAACTCGGCGTGACAGAACGAATCATGAACCCGAGAGCCTCAGCTTTGGGATGGGGGGGTGGGCACCTCTGGCAGCCGGGCTAGGCGTTGATAGAGACCCCAGGCAACTCCCGCCCCCAAGAGGGCCACCACAATTACCAGCAGGAACCGATATCGCCACAACAGTAGCCGCCAGTCCAGGCGGTCTGGGTAGTGAACTTGATAGGTTTGGCCACTTAGATCCCAGCTTTGCACCTGTGTCAGATCCGGGGCTGCGGCGTAGGCCGTGACCACATTCCCCTGTATTTGACCGGCCAAAAGGGTGCGGGGATCCGCAAGCGAACGGCTCAACCGCTCAGCCATAGTCGGATCGGGTCCCCACCAGGAGAGCCAGAGGGTGGGTTTACCCCCCTGCAAAAAGTACTGCAGCAGGCCCAGCTCATCCTCCGGCTGTACCGCCAACACCGCCTGCTGATTGAGGGGGTTGAGAATTTCAAACCGGGATCCGAGACGAATCGGGGTGTTCAGATTCACCTGGTCTGGCCCAGCCACGATCAGCCGCCAATCGGGATCCCCGGCGGGCAGGGTGGATCCCGTCAGGGATTCGGGCAGCGGCACTACGGTTGGCAAGAGGGGCAGCAGCGACAGACGGCTGAGGCTCCCCAACAAATAGGCGGCACTGGCAATCAGGTCGGGATCCCCGAGCGGCAGAAGCAACTGGCCGGATCCCTGCAACAGAGCCGGGATCTCCTGCAGTTCCCCCAGCGCAGCTTCGTAACCGTTCCAACTGAGGGCAGAGCTGTCGCCACGCACCTGTAAGGTTAAGGGGGTGGGGGATCCCCCACAACTGCCTTGGCTGGGGGCATAGTCGAAGCGCAACTCTAGGGTATTGGTGCGGCGTAGGAGCCCCGAGGGCAGCCGAAGGCTTTCACTGAATTGATTTCGGCCCGTCAGATTGTAGGTTTGCAGCAGCACTCCATTCAAAAACACCTGACCGTTCAGCCGATCCCCGGCGCGACCATCCACCGGGGTCATGACAGCATTGAGCTGGAAGGCCAAATCGCGGGGACGTCCCCCTAACTGGGCCAGATCGAAGTTCAGCAGCAAAGACTGGGTGCCAATGCCCCGCAGCGTCGGATCGGCAAAGCCCAACTCCCGCAGACTGCGTCGGTTCCCCTGGATTGGGGAATCCATCCCGGGGGCAGACTCCACCCCCACAGCCCCGCCGATCAGCCCTGGCCGTTGCCATTCGGAGTACAAAGCCCGGATTGCTTCCCCACTGGCCGCCACTCGCAAGGTGGATCCCTGACGCTGCAGTTGTGGAGAGAAATTTGGCGATTCCAAAACCACCTGGGGGCCGCTCACGGGGCCACTCGTCCAAAGGATCGGCGTTTGGGGGAACTGATGGGCAAGGAGGCTGTACAGCCAGAGGGCGGCTTCAGCGGTTTCGGGGCTGAGATCGGCAGGCACCACGAGGCTGAGCTGGCTGTAGAGGGGGCGGAAAAAGTCGGCCACCGTGCTCTCGGGGATGCGGGGCACCACTTGAAAGAAGCTGTCGCGCCCCACCGTTAAAAACAGGTTACCGGTGCCACTATCCCGACAGATATCGCCACTGATGCTTAGAAAAGGCTGCACCGACAGGTTGATAAAACGCTCGGCGGGGGGGAGATTGGGGATCGGTACCTGCACAACGGGGTTGGCCCGCAACTGCCCAATCGAGAATACCTCCATCGGCTCCTCGTTGATCAACACCCGCACCGTCGATTCCGGCCCCAAAACTGGCGAGGGATCCAAGCGCAATTGCACAAAGCTGGCGGAGGGGTCGATCCCTCCATTGGGGGCAGGGATCCCGAGATTGAGTTCTGGGCTGGGCCCCTGAAGAAGAATAGAGCGGCTGTAGCCGAGGGTTTGCAGAGAAACCGTTTCGGCCTCCTGAGCTTGGGCCGGAGCCCTGCCCCAACACAGCAAGCTGACGGCCATTAGGCTCCAAGATTTCCAGGAATGCGACACCTTTTTGCCTCCCTTCGGATCCCAATATTTCGGCTGCTTCCGGCTGGATCCCTAGCGGGCATAGTCATCTTGAAACCGCACGATGTCGTCTTCGCCTAGGTATTGCCCGTTTTGCACTTCGATCAAGACCAATGGAATCGTGCCGGGGTTTTCCAAACGGTGTGGGGTACAGGGGGGAATGTAGGTGGATTGGTTGGAGGTCAGCAACATCACTTCGTCACCGCAGGTCACACGAGCCGTGCCCATAACTACAACCCAGTGTTCGCTGCGATGGTAGTGCATCTGCAAACTGAGGCGATGGCCTGGTTTCACTTCAATGCGCTTGATCTTGTACATCGGGCCTTCTTCCAAAACCAAGAAGGCTCCCCAGGGGCGGGTCTCAGCGTTGGGGGAAGTTGAGGGCAAAAGCTCTAGAATCGGGGCGGCAGCTTCGGCTTCGCTCACAGCTTGCAACATTGGTTGTATCCTTTCGAGGTCTTTTTTATCCTCACACTTGAAATGGGGGGCTTAATCGGGGATCCTGCTGAATTGCTCTAAGCGAAAACTCGGAGAAACATTCGCCCAAAGGGAATGCTAGCTTGTCTTTGCACAATGGCTACTCCCAGTGTGTTTTATCACCGTCCAAGCGGCTGGCAAAACCCCTCAACCCTTAAAACAGTTGGATATTTATTCTGCGCTTGGATTTTCTTGGTTCAGGACGAAGCAATGCTACCGACAAAGTTTAAGAGTTTCTTCCGGTTTTTCGGGCCCATTGGGATCCCGTTTTTGTTGTTCCCCCTGGCTTTGGTGGGTTTGGAATGGGGCTGGGGGTGGAGGAGTTTGGAGACACAATTTCTGGGCTACACGGGATCCGTGGCGGCAGTGGGGCCGGATCCGCGTTTGTCGGTGGTGGGGATCAGTTTCCCGCCCCTGTTGGTGTTGGGGACGGCATTGCTGGGATCCCCGTTGCTGTTGCACATTCTGCTGGGATCGCTGCTGTTGCTGGGGTGGTGGCGACAGTTGGCCCGACTGCCGGTGGGGGTGGGGTGGCGCTGGCTGTGGGGAATGTTGATGGCGGTGCAGCCCAGCTTTGGCTTGATGCTGTTGCGTAGCCCCACGTGGATTGCGACGGCAGGGTTGCTGGGGATCAATATGGCGTTGCTGCTGCCCCTGAGTCACGTGGGTAAGGTGAAAAAGGCATTACGAGCGGAAGTTGATCCGGTAACCGGATCCTCCGCATTAGGGATTGTCGGTCAAAGTCAGCAATCCTTGCTGCTCACCTTACGCTTGGTGCTCTTGGGCCTCTGTCTAGCACCGTTGATGGTGCTGCGTTGGGAGAGTTGGTGGCTGCTGATCTGGGTGGGTCTGATGGTGCTGTTGGCCTTTTGGCAAGAGTCTTGGGGGTTTCGGGGCACGGCGGTTTTGGTGGTCAGCTTTATGAGCCTGACGTTGATCCTGGGCTGGCTGTACGTGAATGGGTTGGCGGTTGGGGATCCCTGGGCTTTTACCTACTGGCCCAGCAGTGGGCTGAAGCTACCCCAACTGCAGGCCTGGCTGATCTCGGCAGGGGGATGGGATGGCCTGGCCCAGGCTGGGATCTGGCTACTGGCGGTGGTGCCGGCTTACCTGATGTTGGGGTTGGGAACCTTTCTTTCCTTTGGGCCTGGGCGCTGGGTGTGGGGGCTGGTCTGGGCTTTGCCGCTGGTCCTATTGGTGGTTTCTTTTGGGCAGGGCCTCTTTTTGCCGGAGTTGAGCCGCTTTGGGGTGTTTTGGGTGTTGATGCCGCTGGTGCTGGGATCCTATCTGACTGCCGATGGGAAGAGCCGGTTGGGACAAAAAATTGGTGTAACGGCTCTGCTGGTGCTGAGTTTACTAAGCAGTGGCTTTGTCCTTACCCAGGGATCCCTGCTCCCGGAAGAACAGGCCCTCTGGCAACAGCTACAAGCGGAACCGCAGCCAAGTCCAGCTAGCCAACCCCTGCAACACTGGCAAGCGCAGCGGCAGGCACAACAGCAGGTGGGGCAGTATCTGCATCAACATCTGCGGCCAAGACAACGGGTGCTGACCGATGATGCCCTACACTTTGAGGCGATCTTCTGGGCTGGGGATCCACGCCTATTCATCACACCTCATCAATACGAGTTTTCCATCGCCCTGCAACAACCCCAGGAGTGGGTGGATTACCTGCTGCTGTCGGGGCCAGAAGCTCCCTGGAGCCCATCGGATCCGCTGCTACAATTTTGGCCGGAGCTTAGCTCTGGCTCTTTGCCGGGGTTTGTGGAGGTGTACGGATCCCCGCAGGTGCGGCTGTTGGCACGTCAGACTGGGTAAATACGTAGACCCTACAGTTGGGTAGATACTATAAAACTCTAACCATAGAACCATAGAGAAGAGATACCATGAGGGTTAAGCAGAGTCGGCGACGCTTTTTGCAAGTGGGAGGATCCCTGGCTGCTGCTACCCTAGGGGCTTTCCTGACGGCTAAGAGAAGAGGTTCTGGCTTCGGCCCCTGGCAAGTGGGCATTGGGGAGGATCCCGGTCGTTTTATCTGGGAGATCGTATCGGATCCCGAGGTGGCGGCGGTGGCTCAGGGATGGGATCCCCACTTTTTGAGTGGCTGGCTGAATAGCTTTGACCACAAAACGGGGGATTTGTCCTTTTGGCGAGATTGGCATCAGGCCGGATGGTTATCGGAGTGGTTTGAGCGGGGCTACAGCCTGCATGTGATCACCTGGGAAGACGATACCATCCTCCCCTGTGGCGAGTATCACATCTCTGAGCAATTCGTGCAGGATATGGCGGAGTTGGCCGGTTACATCGCCCAGGCCAACCCCCATGGGATCCGCACCGACTGGAGCCTGGCCACCGAGTTTTCCTACTGGCGACTGCCCGCCGATACCTACAATGCCGACACCGCCCCCTATTACCAAGCCCTGATGCAGAACCTGTTGCGGGCCCGGCAAGTCATTAAAGATCGGCTGCCAGAAGCCCAGGTTGCCCTTTGCTGGGGAGGCTGGATCGCCACGTTTGACCAGCCGGAACGGGGTGCCGGGCGCAGCATGGTGGATCCCTTTGCCGAGATGATGAGCCAAATGGATGGGATCGCCTTTCAATCGATGCGCCAGCGCCAACCGGGAGAGTTTAACCCTGAACTGAATGGGCCGGATCCCGGCAATCCCGAGCAAATCCGCCTCTGTTGTCAGTTGTTCTCTCCGATTCATCCCAACTTGATGCTGGCCCACTACGAACCGTCTATCAAAGACAAACACCCCAGCGGCGGGCGGGCCGACACAGTAGCTACAGATTTTCAGATCATGAGCCAACCGGACTGGCTGACAGAAGTATCACAGTTGGGGCTACGGCGGATGTCGTTGATGCACTATGGCCTCTACAAAGGGGATCCGTATGGGGCACTGACAGCAGCTCGTGGTTTTCGCGCTCAGGTGGGTTGAGTCTTGTTAAAGTCTTGTTAAGAGGTGCTAGGGGGCATAAGAAGGAATCCAAGTCAACTTCCTTCCCACCACCCTTGTCAAACCGGTCAGCACTGCCTACCTCAAGCTCTGCCAAGCCGATGATGTGACCCCAGATGAAGAGGATCCCTGTCGGGAATCGTTGATCTGTGTTGATCTTGTGTTGATCTGAAGCTCCCGATCGAGGGCTGAGCCCGGGCCGAAACTTGTGAACGTGGTCGTTGGATCATTCCTAGCCGGATCCCTGGCCAAAGCTTGGATGAGCCAGAGGAGGTCCCCTTCCACAGGCAACGATCGGGTACGGATCACGGCCACCCATACTTCCACCTCCCTGCCGGTTACCGCCCCCAAACAAACCGGACTGGGGTTTGGAACGGGATCCCCTCCCAATCTGTCTTGCTGGATCCTGGAGGGGGAAAGCAGCCGTTTGCATTTGCAACAGTGGCTCCACAGCCACTGAGCTGTTTTTCATCATCTCTAAAGAATCGAGAAAACAACCGGAAGAACCGGCAACAATGGAGATACACAAGACCGAAGCCATCGGTCATTTTCTTCGCTTTTTTCGTATCAGAAATTACATATCAAACACTGTCCCCTTGATATGCTACCAAAAAGTGAAAAATTGCAGTGAGAAGAGCATGAACGAGCAGAAGAAGAGCAAGCAAGTGTTTGCTATTGTGTTTGCTGTGATCTGGGGAGTCATTACAGGGGTATTGTGGGCCTATGCAAATCCTATTCAACTTGTGCCCGGAGTTATTCAATGGCGTATATTTGCATTTCTTCCTCCCGTCATTGGGATTCTCTTTGGTCCTATTTCGGGTTTTATATCGGGATATTTAGGCTCTGTAGTCTGGGGATTGCTTGCTGGCACATTTATTCCGGCTCATACCTTAATTGTCGATGGCATTATGGTAGGTGCAACTGGACTGGTACCTGCCTTAACAACAGGACGCAAGTTTACACTTGAAGAAATGGCTACATCCAGAAGCGCAATGTTGCATTCTATAGTATCCTCTGGAATTATCACAGTCATCATGGTGTTTGCCGTATGTGCCAGCCTAGCTGTTTTGGGTATTTTCCCTTTTTGGTGGGCTGTGTTGTGGATTGGACTCTCTGATATTGTTCCTGTTCTTGTTGGAACGCCAATCGTAATGAGATACGGAGCAAAAGTCCTTCAGACAGCAACGTGGTTGCCAACACAGCGTATTTAAGCCCTGACATATTCAGTTGTTATGAGTATCATCAAGGCTGAACACCTTACATACAGTTATCCAAGATCAACCAAACCCACCTTAGACAATCTTTCGTTTGAAATTCAGCCTTCTACCGTAACGGCGCTGCTGGGATGCAGTGGGGCTGGTAAATCAACCCTACTTCTAACCTTGGCAGGAATAATACCCGAGTTTTATGGAGGCTCTTGGTCGGGTTCTTTAAAAGTAGGAGATGTGGTTGTAAGCGCTGAAGATTCTCACGCTGCGGATGTCATTCAGCAGGTTGCGATTGTTCTCCAAGTTCCCGATACTCAGTTGATCGGCTTTCGAGTTGAAGAGACAATAGCTTTTGCTTTAGAAAACCAAGGTATCCCCCCTGCACAGATTCGTCATCGTATTCAGCAAGTTCTTGATGAACTTAATATCGCTCACCTGAGATACCGACTTACAAGCACACTTTCGGGAGGACAAAAGCAGGTTTGTGTGCTGGCTGCCATGTTGGCTCTAGATACACCGATTATTGTTTTGGACGAGCCGACTGCAGCCTTGGATCCAGCCGGAAAAGCATTGGTGAGTCGAGTGCTTGAGCGATTAAAACAACTCGGCAAAACTTTAGTTATCAGCGACCAAACTCTAGACTGGTTCCAGCACTTGATTGACTATGTTCTAGTGTTAGCACCTGGTGGAAAGCTCCAGTTCAGTGGAGATTTGAAGAGCTTCCTCAAAGAGCCTGAAAGGGTTT
>JAUQVK010000047.1:0-724 GCA_039794845.1 Thermostichus sp. DRC_bins_24 | reverse complement strand
GATGTCAGCCAGATCCTTGGTTGACTTTAGAGGAAGCACGAACTTGGCTAAAAGAGAACTTAACAATAAGTCAACTTTCACCCCCAGTGAGGAAATTATCAGAGATTGATTCTGCAAAGTATATTGTTGAGTGCGTCGAAGTAACATACACATACCCAAATGCCAATGTTCCAGCCATTAATGATGTGAGTTTTGAGGCGAGATCAGGTCAACTGATTGGAATAATAGGACAGAACGGATCGGGGAAATCTACAGCTATTAGACACTTAAATGGACTACTTAAACCGCAGAAAGGAAGAGTTCTGATTGCGGGACGATCAGTTGCTGAAATGACAGTTGCTCAAATGGCAAGATGGGTTGGAATTGTCTTTCAAAATCCCGACCTTATGTTGTTTAACGAGACTGTGGAGCAAGAGATCGGTTTTTCACTGAATTCGACTCAAGACATCCATTGGCGACAGAAGCGAAAAAGCTACCTTTTGGGTTTGCTAGAGCAGTTTGGCCTGACACCACATCTGTCGCGTTCTCCCTTAGCCCTATCAGTTGGCGAAAAGCAACTGCTAGCAATTCTGTGTGCTCTTGCTCTTGATCCAGAAGTCCTGGTCTTGGATGAGCCTACTTTCGGAATGGATCGCTTTGGTCGAGAGCAACTTATTCGACTGCTCAAACAGCTATTGCAAGAAGGAAAGACAATTATTTGTGTTTCTCATGATCTATCTCTAAT
>JAUQVK010000046.1:0-3383 GCA_039794845.1 Thermostichus sp. DRC_bins_24 | reverse complement strand
GCCCATAGGGCACCGCTAGTCACGTATAACAACTGTGGGAGTTAGGATCCGCTCTCTAGAAGGCTGAGGAAGCACAATCCTTGCTGCAGAAAACCCGCGCAAGGGCTGTAACAATGCTTTGGTGCGGAGGTACAGAGGTTAACGGTGAGAGTTTGAGGTGGTCTGCCGCTACACAACTTTGCCGTCAACTAGGCAGATGAGGTACACACCGCCCCTATGAGGCTGTTTGCTGTGCCTGCCAATCGATCCAGGCTTTTAATTTGCCCGGGTTGAGCAAACCCAAGGGATCCGTGCGTTTCTTCAGTTCCAGTTGCTCGTTGCGGCTGCTGGCATCTTTTTTCTGTAGGCTATCGAGGGTGAAGTCATGGCAATCGTGCACATGCACCCCCTGCTCCCGGTGAATTTGCATGATCTCCCGCAGGCGAGCTTCGGAGCTGTAGCGCACCAACTGCCCTCCGAGGGCGGTGACTTGGCCGTTGAGCCGTAGGTATTCGATGTGGATCATCATCTCCGAGTTCAGGGTTTGGTAGAGATACTCCATCGCCTTGAGGTCGGGATCCGCAGGAAAGAGGCAATCGATATAGGTCAGGCTGGGATCCGCCGTGCGGGCGTGTAGAGTGGTGTGGTTGAAACCGTATTCCATCAGGGTGATGCCCTTCCCAGTTTCAGCAGCGGGCTTGGTGTAGGTGATCTGGCCCCCCCACTCTCTTACCAAATCCGCCAGGGGTTCCAGGGAGTTTTCGGCAATCAGCAGCAGAGCCGCATGGGATCCCTCTGGCAAATAGGGTTTGAGGGCAACAAAGTAGCTGGGGATGGGCCAAGCGTGCAGGCTGATCATCCGCTTAACGATGCCATCCGACTCTCCCAACCGCTGGCAGAAGCGGGCCGACTGCATGAAGTCCTCGAAAACCACGATGCACTCCGCCCAGGGATAGGCCATGCCCAACGGCATTTCCATCTCGGTAATGATGCCATTCACCCCCCAGGCGTGGCTGACTTGATGAACGGCCTCCCCCCGCAACTCCAGGATTTGTGGCTCCGCTTCCATGGTCACCACCCGCAAGCCGAGGATGTTGCCCCGCTCCCGCAGTACCCCGTAGGTGATGGAGCCAATGCCGCCAAACCCGCCGGAGATAAACCCGCCCACCGTGGCAGTACGAAAAGTGGAAGGGGCCATCCGCACCTCCCAGCCGGTTTTTTTGGCTTCTTTTTCCATGGCCATCAGCTTGACCCCCGGTTGCACCCGCATGATCCCCCCTTTGGTCCAGAGGATCGACTGCATCCGGGTCATATCCAGCAGCACGCCCCCTTCCAAGGGCACAGCCTGTCCATAGTTGCCCGTGCCCGCCCCGCGGGGGGTAAGCGGGATCCGATGGCGAACACAGGCCTGGATGATGCGAATCACCTCGGCTTCAGAGGTGGGGAAATAGACCACATCCGCTCGTTTGCCCGCCAATTTCTCGCTCAAGACCGGGCTAAAGGTATGCCAGTCAATAGAGAGCTTGCTCAGTTGTTGCGGATCGGTGGTGGACGGGATCCCTTCGAGATCCTGCAGGAGAGCGGCAAGGGCACCCGAAGGCTGAAAAGGCTTGAGGTCTGCGGGACGGAGTCCTGTGGTCATGGGATCCCACCGTGAATGTCAGTTTTTGGCCGCAAAGTATGCAGTGATGCCACAGTAGGGGATCCCTGGCGGCACTTTTGTAGCGATGAAAACAGCTTTAGACGGGTGTGGGCAGGGGCTCGAGGGGGAGATCCTGCAGTTGTGGCTGTTGGGGGCGGATCCCCATCGCTTGGCGCATCAAGGCAGGTTTTAGCAGCGGCAACACTTCCAGGCTCCACAATCCCAAGCGGCGCAAGACCAGTAGCGGCCAACGCAAGACCAGTAGCGGCCAACTGCGGTTGGAAAAGAGACGATTGGCAGCATCGGTTCCGAAGAGAACCAGCGCGTTTTCGGGGCGGCGACAGCGTTCGTAGGCCTGCAACAGGGCCGGATCGCCGAGATCCCTGCCTGCCCTTTTTGCCTCGATCAACAGAGCGGCCAAAGCAGCCACATCCCGCATGCCCAGGTTCACCCCTTGCCCTCCCACCGGATGGGTGGCATGAGCGGCATCCCCAATCAAGGCCAGCCGGGATCCGATGTAGCTGCGGGCATGGGCCCGCTGGGGTTCGTAACACGCCCTGGGAGAGGCCGCCAGCAAAGCCCCCAACTGGGATCCGTTCGCGCTAGCGTGCCCCTGGCATAAAGCGGGGCGTATGGCTTGTAAAAACTCTCCTTCTCCCAGACCCATCAACCGGTCTCGATCCGCCTGGCGGACCGTCCACACCACACAGCTGCGATGGGGATCGGAGGTGGGCAAAATGGCGAGGGGGCCGCTGGTTTGAAAGCGTTCGTAGGCCACCTGTCGGTGGGGCTGTTCGTGGGTGAGGGTGGAGACAATGCACACCTGCCCATAGCCCCAACGGGAAAGGGGGATCCCGGCCCATTCCCGCAATCGGGAACGGCTGCCATCCGCCCCCACCAGCAGCGCCGTTCGCAAGCAGCCGGGTAAGCCCTCTCCCGACAGCTCCACTTGCATGTGATCCGCCTCAGACCGAAACCCCTGTACCTGGGCCGGGCTGAAAACCGTTACCGAAGGACATTCTCGGATCCGCTGCAAGAGGGCCTTTTGGGTGATCTGGTTTTCCACGATGTAGCCGAGGGCGGGCGCTCCGAAATCTGAATGCGGTGAATGGGAGAAACCCCCCAAGCTTGCATCCGGGGCCATACCCCAATCCGTTCCAAAATGCGGGCCGTTCCCAGGGCCAACGCGCTGGCTCGTCCATCTGGCCCCACCCCCTGGGAGAGATCGCGGCCCTCGATCAACGCGACGCGGATCCCGGCTTGCCCCAAAGCGGCTGCCAGAGTGGATCCCACCATGCCGGCCCCGACGATCACCACCTCAAAATCCAATGAATGGGACTGATGCTCGCTAACTTGTGGAGTCGGGGCCAACGGAGAGGCAGGGCCGTGCAAAGAGGTCATGGGGATCACAGCAAAAATGCTCAATTTCTATTTTAAGGCGGTTACCTAAGGCAGATGGCTTGCCGGCCCTTTTCAGGAGCCGGGGGGCAGTTCCAGGGCCAGGGGCCCCAACAAACCTTTGCGGTAGTCGTTGAGAATTTGCCGTGCCGCCCGTTCGGGATCCCCCTGATACTGGCGTTCCGCCAACTCATGCACCGCCACTGCACCCGTAGGGATCGGCTCCGACCATCCGTAGCGCTTTTGCAGAAGGGCTTGAGCCTGCGGTTGTACCCGCAGCACTTGATCCAAAAAATGGGCGGCCACCAGTTCCGGCGTATAGGCTGCTTCGCCAATGTCATCACAAATGGCCAGTAGGGTTGCC
>JAUQVK010000045.1:0-5480 GCA_039794845.1 Thermostichus sp. DRC_bins_24 | reverse complement strand
CTCTCAGTGCCCTGTTGTTCCTTTACCGGGAAGTCTTGCATCTGGAGCTAGACCTTGACCTCGAGGCTGTACGAGCGAAACGGTCACGCTATTTGCCTACGGTCTTAACCCCTGAGGAGGTCAAGGCTGTCATTGTGCATCTATCCGGGATCCATCGCTTAGTCGTTCAGTTGCTTTACGGTAGTGGCTTACGATTAACGGAAGCGCAACAACTGCGGGTTAAGGATGTGGATTTTGCTCAATGTCAACTGGCGATTCGCAATAGCAAGGGGATGGAAAGCCGGGTGACGATGTTGCCCGAAACTCTGGTGCAACCGCTACAGGAGCACTTGCTGTGGGTGCGGCGACAACATCAAGAAGATTTGGAGCAGGGGTATGGATCTGTCTATCTGCCATTTGCCCTGGAGCGTAAATACCCTAACGCTGAGCGGGAGTGGATCTGGCAATATGTTTTTCCGGCGGAGCGACTTTCTCAGGATCCCAGAAGTGGTATCACTCGCCGTCATCATTTGCACGAGTCAGGGTTACAACGGGCGATTAAGCAAGCGGTTCACAAGGCAGGGATCCCCAAGCGAGTGAGTTGCCATACGTTTCGCCACAGCTTTGCCACCCATTTGCTGTAGAACGGCTATGACATTCGTACCGTTCAGGAATTACTAGGTCACAAGAATGTCAAGACCACGAGGGTTTACACCCATGTGCTCAACAAAGGCGGTCGCAGAGTCAGAAGCCCTCTGGATCCCTAAGCTATCTCATTGAGGGATCCCTTCTATCCTTGCAGAGCATCAGGGATCGTTGCGAATTGTTGCGGCTGTTACGGCCCTCGACGAACCCAGCCCCCTTTCTCTGGTAGAACGAGAGACAGACGATAGGGGATAATGCCCATTCTCTTACCTGTTTCGTCCTTTGCATTGCATTACGGAGAGTGACTGCATGTTTACGCTGGTCAAGCCAACCACCCGTCACATTGCCCCCGCTGAGCTGGGGGAGCGCAGGTTGATGAAGGTGGTGTATGTGGTGTTGGAGCCCCAGTATCAGAGTGCTTTGACGGCGGCGGTGCAGCGCATTAATAAGGAGAACCCCCGCCTAGCGGTGGAAATGAATGGCTATCTGGTGGAGGAACTGCGGGATCCGTCTGGCTACGAGGCCTTTCAGCGGGATCTGGAGACGGCCAATGTGTTCATCGGATCCCTGATTTTTATTGAGGATATTGCCCAGAAGGTGGTCAAGGCGGTGGAGCCGGTGCGGGAGCGGCTGGATGCAGCGGTGGTGTTCCCGTCGATGCCGGAGGTGATGCGCCTCAACAAGATGGGATCCTTTTCGATGGCGCAGTTGGGGCAGTCCAAGAGTGCCATTGCCCAGTTCATGCGCAAGCGCAAGGAAAAGCAGGGATCCAGCTTCCAGGAGGGGATGCTGAAGCTGTTGCAGACCTTACCCAAGGTGCTGAAGTATCTCCCCTTTGACAAGGCGCAGGATGCCCGCAATTTCATGCTCAGCTTTCAGTATTGGCTGGGGGGATCCACCGAGAACCTGGAGAACTTCTTGCTGATGCTGGCGGATCGCTATCTGCCGGGGATGAAGGATCAGGTTAAGTTTGCCGAGCCGGTCACCTATCTGGAGATGGGCATTTGGCATCCCTTGGCCCCCCAGATGTTTGCCGGTGTGCCGGAGTATCTGGCTTGGTTGAATGCCCGCGAGGATCTGCCCGATGAGGTCAAGGATCCCTTGGCCCCCTGTGTGGGATTGGTGTTGCAGCGAACCCACTTGGTGACCGGCGATGATGCCCACTATGTGGCAATGGTGCAGGAGTTGGAGTCGCGGGGGGCGCGGGTGCTGCCGATTTTTGCCGGGGGGCTGGATTTTTCCAAGCCGGTGAATGAGTTTTTCTGGAACCCCGACAAAACGTCCCCGATTGTCGATGTGGTGGTGTCGCTGACGGGGTTTGCCCTGGTGGGTGGCCCTGCCCGGCAGGATCATCCCAAGGCGGTGGAGGCGTTGCAACGGCTGAATCGTCCCTATATGGTGGCGTTGCCCCTGGTGTTTCAGTCCACCGAGGAATGGGCAGATAGTGATCTGGGCTTGCACCCGGTGCAGGTGGCCTTGCAGATTGCCATCCCTGAGCTGGATGGGGCCATTGATCCCATTATTTTGTCGGGGCGGGATGCGGCGACGGGCAAGGCTCATGCCCTGCAGGATCGAATCGAGCTAATCGCGGCCCGGGCGATCAAGTGGGCCAATCTGCGGCGTAAACCCAAGCTCGACAAAAAAATCGCCATCACCGTCTTCAGTTTTCCTCCGGATAAGGGCAATGTGGGCACGGCTGCCTATTTGGATGTGTTCTCCTCCATTCATCGGGTGATGCAAGCCCTGGCCCGTAACGGCTACGACCTGGGATCCGACCTGCCGGAAACCCCTCAAGCCTTGATGGAATCAATCCTGCACGATGCCCAGGCCCAATATGCCAGCCCCGAACTAAACATCGCCGCCAAGCTATCGGTGCGAGAATACGAGGCCCTTACCCCCAATGTGAAGGCGATTGAAGAATACTGGGGGCCGGCCCCAGGACAACTGAACACCGACGGACAAAATCTGCTGGTGTACGGCAAGCACTTCGGCAACCTGTTCATTGGGGTGCAGCCCACCTTTGGCTACGAAGGGGATCCGATGCGGCTGCTGTTTTCCAAATCCGCCAGCCCCCACCACGGCTTTGCCGCCTACTACACCTATCTCGAAAAAATCTGGGGGGCGGATGCGGTGCTACACTTCGGCACCCACGGATCCCTGGAGTTCATGCCCGGCAAGCAGATCGGCATGTCTGGGGAGTGCTATCCCGACAATTTGATCGGATCGATTCCCAACCTCTATTACTACGCGGCAAATAACCCCAGCGAAGCCACCATTGCCAAGCGGCGGGGGTACGCCTGCACCATCAGCTACCTTACTCCCCCAGCCGAAAATGCCGGCCTGTACAAAGGCTTGCAGGAATTGCGGGAGTTGATCGGCTCCTACCAAAGCCTGCGAGAAGGGGGACGCGGGATCCAGATCGTCAACACCATTTGCGACAAAGCCCGCATGGTGAATCTGGATAAAGATGTGGAGTTGCCGGAGGTGGATGCGGCGGAGCTGAGCCTGGAGCAACGGGATACCGTTGTCGGTAAACTCTACGGCAAATTGATGGAAATTGAATCCCGTTTGTTGCCCTGTGGGTTGCATGTAATCGGTGCGCCGCCTACGGCCGAGGAAGCCATTGCCACCTTGGTGAGTATCGCCAGCATCGACCGCACGGAAGAAGACATTCTCGGCCTGCCCCGCATCATTGCCCAAAGTTTGGGCCGGGATATCGACGATATCTATCGCAGTCGGGATCGGGGCAATTTGGCCGATACAGAGCTGCTGGATCAGATCAACAAAGCCTGCCAAAAAGCCGTCGCTGCCCTGGTGAAAGAACAGACCGATGCCGATGGCCGTGTCTCCAAAGTGGCCAAGCTCAACTTCTTTAATATGGGCCGCCAAGCCCCCTGGATTCTGGCCCTCAAAGAAGCCGGCTATCCCAATGTGGATCCCGATTTGCTCAAGCCATTGTTTGAGTTTTTGGAAGAATGTCTTAAGCAAGTCACCGCAGATTTTGAACTGGGATCCCTGCTCAGGGCTTTAGAAGGGGAATACATTATGCCGGGGCCGGGCGGGGATCCGATTCGCAATCCCAAGGTGCTGCCCACGGGCAAGAATATCCATGCCCTGGATCCCCAGTCGATCCCTACCTCAGCGGCGATCAAATCTGCCGAAATTGTGGTGCAGCGGCTGTTGGATCGGGAGATGAGCGCCAATGGTGGTAGATACCCCGAAACCATTTCGGTGGTGCTCTGGGGTACGGACAACATCAAAACCTATGGGGAATCCCTGGCCCAAGTGCTCTGTTTGTTGGGGGTGCGGCCTAAGCCGGATGCCCTTGGTCGGGTCAACAAAGTGGAGCTGATCCCATTGGAAGAATTGGGCCGGCCCCGCATTGATGTGGTGGTGAATTGCTCCGGTGTGTTCCGAGATTTGTTTGTCAACCAGATGGATCTGATCGACCGGGCGGTGAAACTGGCCGCCGAAGCCCCTGAACCCCCGGAGTTCAATTTCGTGCGTAAACACGCCCTGCAACAGGCGGAAGAGCTGGGCCTAACCTTGAGTCAGGCAGCCACGCGGGTGTTTTCTAACGCCTCCGGATCCTATTCCTCCAACATCAATTTGGCGGTGGAAAATAGCTCCTGGGAGGATGAAAGCGAGCTGCGGGAGATGTACCTCACCCGCAAATCTTTTGCCTTTGGATCCAACTTGCCCAATCAACAAATGCGGCAACTGTTTGAGTCCAGCCTTAAGACGGTGGATGTCACGTTCCAGAACCTGGATTCCTCGGAGATCAGCCTCACGGATGTAAGCCATTACTTCGATTCGGATCCCACCAAGCTGGTGCAAGGTCTGCGCGAAGATGGCAAAATCCCCTCCGCCTACATGGCCGACACCACCACCCCCAACGCCCAGATCCGCACCCTGAGCGAAACCGTCCGTCTTGATGCCCGCACCAAGCTGCTTAACCCCAAGTGGTACGAGGGCATGCTCAAACATGGCTACGAAGGGGTACGGGAGATTGCCAAGCGCCTGGTCAATACCTCCGGTTGGTCTGCTACCGCAGGTGCCGTCGATAACTGGGTTTACGAGGAAACCAACGAGACCTTCATCAAAGATGAGGCGATGCGGCAACGGCTGATGAACCTCAATCCCCACTCCTTCCGGCGGATCGTGGGCTCCCTGCTAGAGGTCAACGGCCGTGGCTATTGGGAAACTTCGCAGGCGAATATCGAACGGTTGCAGGAGCTGTACCAGGAGATCGAGGACAAAATCGAGGGGGTTGAGTAGCTCAATTTAACTACAGCCCTTTACGCCTAGGGCACGCTGGCGCGTTCGCCCATGGCGGCCCATAGGGCACCGCTAGTCATGTGTAACAACTATGTGAAGTTGAGTTCTAACCTCTGGAGGGCTAGCCCTCCGGGCCCCGTGAAAGCGGGAGCAGGAAGCACAAGCCCTGTCCTGGAAGACCCGCGAAGGGCTGTGGTAAGCCTGCGGCACGCTGCGCTACGGGGAGCGGTGACCCTCCGGGTCGTGCGGAGCACGATGACCCTCCGGGTCGTCCGGAGGACGATGACCCTCCGGGTCGTCCGGAGGACGATGACCCTCCGGGTCGTGCGGAGCACAATAAGTCCCGCCCTCTACCCCCTAGAGTCAGCGTCGGGATACATGGACTCCCCGCGCTTGTCGATTCCCCTACATGGGCAGGAGACATCCATTCACTGTTCAGTCTGGCGAGCGGTAGAACACAGCTACGCTGACCATGAACTACACCTATCGCATCTATTCGAATCCATCCCAATGCCCCACAGCAGAGTCCTCTGCGGTCGGGGCTTGAACCGTGCAGAGGCCTGTATAACGAAGCAATT
>JAUQVK010000044.1:0-74457 GCA_039794845.1 Thermostichus sp. DRC_bins_24 | reverse complement strand
GGAAAGTGGAGGCGGTAGGTTTCACAGTAGTCATCAATTCCGACATGAAGGCAGCCAGCGGCCTTCTCCATTCAACCTCAAGTCAACCTCAAGTATGCGGTACAACAGGAGTCTGCTACCCGTCCAGCTCCAGGGCCAACACGTCCGTCAACACGCGGCTCGTATTTTCCCGAAACTCCGTCACACTAACCCGTCCCAACAAATACACCGCCAGCAACATCACCGCCGCTTCTACCCCAAACACAGTGGCATAGGCGAGCACGGGGGAAGATGGAAATACCATTCGCCCCAAATCCAACAGCACCCCGCCAATTAGGGTGGAAAGCGCCTGCGACATCGCCTGGGAGAGGCCCCAAGCACCGATAAAGGTGCCCGCCGTTTCTGCTGCCGTCAAATCCAGCATCAAACTGATCGCACCGTTGGTGGTGATGCCCGAGGCCAGCCCGAACAGAATCATGCACAGCTGTAACAGCAGCGGATTGCCCGTAAATCCCGACAAAATGGTGCATACAAAGGAGCCCGCCACCAACAAACAGCCAAGGCGTGCTGCCCCTTGTTTGCCCAGCTTCGGCACGATGAAAAAACCTGTCAGCATGATCCCGGCCAAAATGCCCAAGCTCCAGAAGGCATTGAGTTGGGTGCTTTGGGCCACAGTCATACCAAACACGTCGCCACCGTAGGGCTCCAACACCGGCTGCTGGATAAACAGGCCCATGGTCATTAGGGCCAAAAAGCTGAAGAAGATCAGAGTTTGACGGCTGGCGGTCAGCACCTTAAGGGCGGTGCCCAGGGTGATCTGGTCTTCTCGTCCGGCCAACGTGGAACGAGATCCATAGCGGGAATAGCGTTTTTCCACCCCCCAAGTAGCGATCAAAGCCAGCAAAATCACCACCGCCGGGATCACCAGAAACAGCCGGTTGATTGTGCTTTGTAGATTTTCGGGAGTGAGGCCGCGCAACAAAACTGCCGAACCAATGGCCCCACCGGCAATGCCCACCATCAGCATCGACCAGACGATCCCCACCAATTTGGAGCGATTGTCTTCGTCCGATACATCCACCAACAGCGCCGCAAAGGGTGTGGAGCAGGTGCCGATGCAGAGGCCGTAGAGGGCGAAGATCAAGGCCGTAAGCCCAATCCAGCCGTAAGTAGACCAAGACCATCCTGTCGCGGCAAAGCTGTCGCCCAGGCCCCAGACCACTTGCACAGCCAAGAAAATGCAAAGGGTAAACAGCACGGCCCCTAGGCGCACATAACCGGTGCGATGTAGCCCAAACAGGGGCTTGGCATCCGAAAGTTGCCCAAACCAAACACGGGAGGGGGAAACAAACTGGTGCATGGCCAGGGATCCCCCCACCACCGTCGCCGGAATGGCCAGCAACTCGGCATCGATCATGACCCGGTTCAGCACCCCCAAGGTGAGCAACGACATCATGCCCAGGCCCATCTGAAACAGACCTAGGCGAAACATCGTGTGCAGCGGCAAAGGTGGCGGAGGGGGCTGAAACGGTTCCTGAGGCTCGGCAGAAGCAGCAGACAAAATCACCTCTGAACTTTGGAAGGTATCGGCCATGAGCTGCAAAGAGCGCTGTAGTCTTTCATCCTAGCCTAGCCGGCCTGTTGCGCTCACGGGGATCGGACTTGCCCTTTGTGATCATTGTCATTAGGGCTGAAACAGCTCCCTCACCCCCTTCCCGCAGCGTGGCACCGGGGGTGACCATAAGTCGGTGGGGCCTGGGAACATTGCCCGCAACTCCTGCTCAGGATCACGTTCAGAATTCGGGGATCTCTTAAGGCTTATCACCTTGCTCCAGAAGACGAGGCTAGTCGGCAATCTGGCTATCGGCGGCCGTCTGGTCAGAATCTTGAGGGTTTTGGATACCCAGGCGTTGCTCCACCCGCCCCACCAGCTTTTTACGAGAGCGATTCTCCAGGTGATTCAGGCCGAGCATGCCGGCGAGGATCCCCAGTTGCAGAGCCAAGCTGGGCAAGGTGCTGCTCAAGTCTCGCCCCGCCAAGGCCCGAAAGAAAAACACAAAGGCCCCGAGGGTGGCTGAAGATCCTACTGCCAGGTAAACAAAGCGACGCAAACCACGGTAGGGAGAAGCCAGCTCGGTGAACAGCTTCACCCGATCCGCTTGAGACAGATCGCTGCGCTGCAGGAGAGGCGAGACTCTGGGCGAGGGCCTGGGATCCGACATGGGTTAAACCTCCTCTGCAGACAGAAGGGGATCCCGCCCGGAAACCCCCGCCAAAATTTCTTCCGAAGCCCGGCAGGCGGCCAAAATATCTCGCTCTTCTCCCCCCAGGTAAACGCGGCCAAAGCTGCCGAAGGGCATCACTTCCAAGATGTTGATCTGGGCGGATTTTTCCGCTTCGTTGGCCGCAAGGGGGGCATAACCTGCCGGTTGCACTTCCAAAATGTAAAGGGTTTGGCCGGCCAAAAGCATCTGGCCGCGACGGGAGCGGTTGATCAGCTGGGTTTGGTGGGGGTCGATGTTGCGAATGATCTGGCTGGAGATGATGCGCGGCTTGAGGCGCTCCTGTTCTCTCACCCCCAAAGCTGCCAAAATGGCCCGCCCGGCGGTACGGGTATCTCCTTGGTTGCTGGAATGCACCTCCAGCAAGCCGTAGAGACGTTCCACCACCTGTAGCCCTGGCTTTACCGAGGTGGACTTGAGGGCCACATCCATAATGCGGTTGATCTCAATGCCGGGGGAGATCTCGATCCACAGAGACGTATCACCAGGTAGAGGCAAAAAGCCGTAGGCTACGGTACCCAGGTAAGCAGCATATTGTGGCTGCAGCCGATCCAAAAACACATAACTGCGAAGGTCAATCCCCAAAAAAGTGCTCCCTTTGCCAATTGGATGCTGATCTATTCTCGGTTGGGCCCTACCCTGTGGGTTGAGTTGCGGATCGGGATCCACCTATTACAGGCCACCCTGGGCCACCACCTTCACGGTTGTCAAGGCTTCGAGGTTGATTGGGCCGCGCACGTGCAGTCGTTGCGTAGAAATGCCCAGAGACAGATCTCGAAAAGCCCCTAAGGTTGGGATCCCTGCCCCTCGTCCTGCCGACAGCGGTGAGATGTTGATGTGGATCAGGGCGGCATCCACTTCCTGCAAGAAGCGCTGGGCTGCCGATTGACTGTCGGTGAGGATCGTCTCCGATTGATGGTAGCCATTTTTGTTAATCCAGGTGATTGCCTCTGTCAGATCTGGGATCGGTTGCAGGCGTAGATGGGGCCGTTCGGTGGAGTCAAAGCCTTCCCCGATTGGGTGCAGTTCCGGGAACTGTTCCAAAATCGGAGCTGCCGCTTGCACATCGATCCCTTGGCGAAGCAAAGTCTCGATCAGTTTTGCCAGATGGGCCGCCGCCCAGTCGGGGTGGATCAGCAGCCACAGGGTGAGGGGTTGATAAATCGGGATCCCTTCCGAGCCATACTGAGCCAGATGGTCCAGCAGGACAGATTTCACCAGGGGCCAGGGGGCGGTGCGATCCAGATAGATATGGCCGTAGCCCAGGTGGGTCATCAGAATTGGCACTTTGCTGGCTTGCAGCAGAAACTCTACCCATCCAGGACGACCGCAGGGAATCACCAAATCCACGTAGCGGGTTTGCTGAAGCAGCGGCAACAGGGGAGAATCCTCTTGCGGATCTGCCGTCAGATCTTGAGCGGGTAAGGATGACCCTCTGGGTCGTGCGGAGCACGATTGAATCGCCCCTTCGGGGATCCCGTGTTCGTAGGCGGTTTCTGCCAGCAGTTCCACGATTGCCTGGTGGGTTTTTTGGATTGGGCCGCTGCCCGCCAAAACGACCCCGTTGCCGGCTTTTAGAGCCATGCCAATGCCATTCAGGGCAAACTCCGGGTAAATCTCATACACCAGCGCGATCAGGCCCAAGGGCACGCGGTAGCGGCTAATCAGCAGCCCATTTTCCTGTCGGTGCCCCCCTTCCATACTGCCGATCGGATCCGGCTGTTGGGCGAGAATGGCAAGTAACTGGGCGGATCGCTGCAGGCGCTCGGGGGTGAGCTTCATGCCGTTGAGGATCCACTCCGGCACCGTCTGCTCGCGGCAACTTTCTAGGTCGAGGGTATTGGCCTCAAGCAATAAATCCGAGCGCTCCAGCAACCGTTCTGAAAGAGCCAAGAGAGCCTGACGCTTGGTTTGGCTGCTCAACCGCTGCAGCTGCGGTAACAGACGGCGTACCTGGCGCAGAGTGGTGCTTAAGTCAAAGTCTTGACCGAAATCTGTCACTTTAACTTCTCCCACTGGCTTGTCAGAGACAGATCCGCTGGCTTCCCCAGACCACTGCTAACAGGAAATGGCTCTATCCACAAGTGTTGAAGCTGCGGATCCTTGGGTTGAATGGCCGGTACCCGGCTTCAAGGCCGCCGTAGGAGCAGGATTGCCGTCACCATCAACAGAGTTAGCAACAGGCAAAGAATGATGAACCAACTGAGCAACTGCGTTTGGTTCGGGAATAACATCGCACCGATAAACCCAACCACCAAAACCACCCCCAAGCTGAGGGTGAGGCCCAAGAGGGCGGATCCCTGCGGGGTATGTTCTCGCCGCAGCACCCATTGGTAGCCGTTCCAGAACCAAATTTTGCGATAGGGGTAAGAAACCGCCAGTTGCTCGATGTGCTGGTGATCGGGGGTAATGGCAAAAATGTGCTGGCAACGGCTGCACCCGAGCGCCTCGGTTAAGGTGATCAGACGCAACTGACCCTGATGGCAGCATGGACAGGGGTAGATCTTGGTGGGCTCGATCGGCTGAGCGACACGTAGCACCTGTTTTTGCCGGGGAAACTTGCGGGGAGAAGAAAACGCCACAGGTCTCGGTGGGGAGGATTCAGGATCCCTCACATCCTATCTCCACACTTTCCTGCTGGTGAGAGCTTGGGGGGATCCCTTTGGCATATTCGGCGGGAAGCCCCGCGATAGTGTCGGGAGTCGTTCACAACCTGGCAATCAGAGGGCAATCAGAGGGCTTTTAGCAACTCTGCCGACCGGCGCACGGTCTCGAAGAAATGGTGGACATTCGCCTCTGGAGTGGTCTGATGAACGCCATGGCCCAAATTCATGATGTGCCCACGGGATCCGGCTTTTTGGATCACCTCCAGGGTGCGTTGCCGAATCAACTGCGGGGATCCCAGCAATACCATCGGGTCGAGATTGCCCTGAACGGCTAGGGATCCCAAGCGGGCTCGCGCCTCTGCCATATCGCTCATCCAGTCGAGGCTGAAAATGTCGATCCCGGCCCGACCGACTCGCTCTAGCAACCCGGCACTGCCGTTGATGTAGAGCACCAGCGGCACCTGCGGATACCGGGCTTTCACCTGATCCACGATTTGCTTCTGGTAAGGCAGGGCCCAGCGGTCGTAATCCGTCGGGCTGAGCTGTCCGGCCCAGGTATCGAACAACTGCACCACCTGCGCGCCACACTCGATCTGGTAGACCACGTAGCGGGCGATGCTATCCGCCAACTTACTCAGCAGTTGATGCAACAGCTGCGGCTGGGTAAAGGCCAAGCTCTTGATGTGGGCGTAATCTTTGGAGCTGCGACCCTCGACGGCGTAGCAGGCCAAGGTCCACGGGGATCCGACAAACCCCAACAGCGTTGCTTTCCCTTCGACTTCGCGGCGCAGGGTTTGCAGAATGGTTTTGATAAAGGGCAGGCTTTCTTCCGGCTCCAGCAGACGGATGGCGTCAATTTGCGCCTGTGAGCGAATCGGCGGGTCAATTACCGGCCCTTGGTGCTCCACCAACTCAAACGGGATCCCCATGCCCTCGAGGGGGGTGAGGATATCGCTGAACATGATCACACCGTCGGGGGCAAAGGCTCGAAACGGTTGCAACGAGATCTCGATCGCCAACTCCGGGATCTCACAGCGCTGCTTAAAGGTGTATTTGCTCTGGAGCTCCCGATAAACCGCCATGTACCGACCCGCCTGCCGCATCATCCAAACCGGAGGACGATCCAACGCTTCTCCCCGTGCAGCCTGTAACAAACGGCTCTGCGGACTGGCTCCTAGTCCGTCGCCATCGCTGGCGGTGGAAAGGGGAACGCTGGGCATAATGGGTGAGTGCGACATGGAAGGGGGATCAAGGTAAAGGGCTTTACGAATCGTGACATCGCAGCGGCAGCAGAAGCAAGGTTTGGGGCGGGGATCCCTGCGGTTTCTTCATGGGTTGCAACTTGCCGTTACCCACAACGCACCCACAACCGCTGGGCAAAAGCTGTCGCATCCAACCCATCCAGGGATCCCCCTTCATCGTTTCGGATCCCCCTTCATCTCATCGATCTCCAGCAGGTTGATCAACACCCCCGTCACCGGAATCGCCAAGAACACCCCTAAGAGCCCGGCCAGCGTGCCCCCCACAAACAGGGAAAAAAACATCACCACGGGGTTGATGTTCAGGGATCCCTGCATCACGCGGGGCAAAAGCAAGTTTTCCTCCACCTGCTGCAAAGAAATGCAAACCACCAAGACTTGAAGGGACAACCACACACTTTTGGGCAGAAGAATGAGGGCGATCAAGCTAATGCCGATGGTGGCCCCAATCCCTGGGATCAGATCAAACAGGCCTGCAATTAACGACAACGTCAAGGCCGAAGGGATCGCGAGGATCAAAAACACCAAAAACGTTGAGATGGCAAAGAAAAACGACAACACCACCCGTCCCCAGAAAAAGCCCAAGAAATTGCGCCGCACGGTTTCGGTAATGCGGGCTTGCCATTCCTCAGGAAACGGCTTGAGAAACAGGCTCCACAGCCGCTTGCCATCCAGCAACATGAAGAAGGCCACAATGAAGATCAACAGCAGATTGACCAAGCTGAAGAGGAGGCTGCGCAGGGTCAATACCCCGGATCCCAGTAGGTTCAGGGTTTGGTCTTTGATCTGCTGTTCAAACTCCTGAATGTCCACCTCGATGTTGAAATTGCCCAGCAAGCGCTCCAACTGATCGATGGCATTAAAAACCGTATTCAGGAACGTCGCGATGCTCTCCTGGAGTTGCGGCAGTTGTGAAATCAGCGTTAAACCGATCACCGCCGTCATGCTAGACAGGAAAATGACTGTAACAAAAGTTACCAGGTAGACCGAAAAATTGTGAGAGAAAAAGCGCGTCAGCCAGCCCACGGGGTAACTGAGCAGATAGGCCATGATCGCCGCGATCACAAAAATGGTGATCACCAGCTCAAAAAAGCTCAGCACCTGCGCCACAGCCCAAGCGCAAGCTAAGATCAGCAGAATGCGCAACAGCTGAGAATTGTTGAGTTTAGCCCAAACAGGCCAACGGGAAGGCGCAGGCATCAGGATCCCGTCTAAACAGTTTTTCTATCTTGGCTCATCTCTTGCGGCATCACGACCGGGATCACGTGGGATCACAGCAGCGGCTGCTCCACCAGCACCGGCGGTCGAAACTGCTCACTGCGCCGCGACCACCAGATCGCTCCCAGGCCCACCCCCAAATTGGCAACACAAGCAGCCAAAAACACGCCATTCACCCCCATCCACAGGCTGCCTACATAGGCGAGGGGAATGTAAACCAAAAACATGCGGGTGAGCGATAGGACCACCGCCGCCAGGGGCTTGCCTAAAGCATTAAAAGCCGCACTCACCGTCAGAATCAAGCCCGTGCCGGCATAGCTAAGGGGCACGATGCGCAGATAAGAAGCGGTAACTTCGATAACATCCGGGTTGTTGTCAAATTGGGCGGCAATGGTCGTGGATCCCAGACCGAGCAACACCGTCATCAAAGCCCCCCAGCCCACGCAGAAGCAAAAGCTCAGCCTTAAACTTTGCTGAACACGCCCGTATCGTTTGGCCCCCCAATTTTGGCCGATAAAGGGGGCAACACTGGTGGCAAGGGCCGCCAAAGCCGATAGAGACAGCAACTCCAAGCGAGAGGCCACCCCAAAGCCGGCCACGGCCTCTGGGCCAAACCCGGCCATCAAGCTGGTGATGATCCCCGCCGAGATCGGGATAACCATGTTGGTCCCGGCAGCCGGCAACCCCACGTGCAAAATCCGCGACCAACAGCCGGACACATCCTCCCAAGTCGGGAGAAAGAGGCTGAGCATGTGCTGACGAAAATGCAGAAAGAGCAAGGCCAAAACCAGGCTCAAGGCCCGTGCTGCCACCGTCGCCAAAGCAGCCCCTTGCAATTCCAGGCGCGGAAAGCCGGCCAAGCCAAAGATCAACAGCGGGTTGAGGCCAATGTTGGTGATGGCCGCCAGGGTCATGATCAGGCTGGGGATTTCAGAGTTGCCGGCGGCGCGGATCGCCGTATTGCCCACCATCGGCACCACCAGGAACACCATGCCCAAATACCAAATGTGCATGTATTCGCGGATCAGGGGCAAAATGTCGGGATCCGCCCCCAGCGCTGTAAACAACGGATCCAACGTCAAAAATCCGAAAAGAACACACACCACCACAATCAGAAAAGACAGAACCAGGCTGTTGGTGGTGAGCCGCTGCACCCGCTCCAGATTGCCTTCCCCGATTGCCCGGGCGATTACCGAAGAAGCCCCTACCCCCAAACCAATCGCCAGGTTGCTCAGCACCATCGTCACCGGAAAGGTAAAGCTCATGGCCGCCAGCTCCGGCGTGCCCAGTTGCCCGACAAAATAGGCATCCGCCAGCTCGATCGCCATGACGGCGAAAATGCCCCAGATCATCGGCAGCGTCAGGCGAATCAACTGGGATCCGACGGGGCCCTCGGTGAGGGTTTGGCGCGGGGTAGGCTGTGACATGCAGGTTCTCAAGCAGGCGAGATGTACGGGATCATTTAATTCATTTCCTAATTAAGGCATATCTCCCCGGCGGCTGTCGGTTCGGGATCCCACCTTCTCGGGTGGGGGAGGGAGCTTTCGGTAAGATCGAACGGGATTCCTCACCAACAAGGTAAAGTAAACACCAACGTGCAACAACAGGTTTTGGGGTTGGGCATAGCCGGTCAGGCGGCAGCGCGGCTGTTACGGGCCCAAGGGCACGAGGTGCTGGCCTGGGATGAACAGGATTCGGATTCCTTGCGGCAACTGCAGGCAACTCTCGAGCAAGAGGGGATCCCGGTCACACTGGGAGAACCGTTTCAACTGCAACCTGGGGTGGAGCAGGTGGTGGTCAGCCCCGGCATTCGCTGGGATCATCCGCTGTTGGAGTTGGCCCGCCACAAGGGAATCGAGGTGCTGGGGGAGGCGGAGTTGGCCTGGAGGAGTCTCAGCCACTTGCCCTGGGTGGGGATCACCGGCACCAACGGCAAAAGCACCACCACGGCCCTGATAGCAGAGATGGTTCAGGCGGCGGGGCTGCAGGGGATCCCGTGCGGCAACATCGGCCTCCCCCTCTGCCGGGTGGCTCTGGAAACGCTGCAGGGCAGGTTGCAACCGGATTGGATCGTGGCGGAACTGAGCAGCTATCAACTGGAGGCCAGCACCAGCCTGATGAGCAGCACCGCCTCTGGGCCGGAGCGGATCGGCCTTTGGACGACGTTTACCCCCGATCACCTGGAGCGGCACGGCACCCTGGAGCACTACGCCAGCTTGAAAGCTCGCCTCTTGGATCGGGCCCGTTGGCGGGTGCTCAACGGCGAGGATCCCTATCTGCAGAGTCGCCGGTGGGACTGGGATCACACCTACTGGATCTCCACCCACAATCCACTTGCCCCGGTACATTTGCGACAGCAGACCCTTTGGATTGAAGATCAACCCATCGCCCACCTAGAAAACTTCAGCGAGCGTTGCCCAGGCCACCACAACCTACAAAACCTGCTCATGGCAGCAGCAGCAGCCCACCTGGCCGGGATCCCGAACGCTGCCATTCAAGGGGCAATCCGATCCTTTGCGGGCATGCCCCACCGCCTGGAGCGGGTGGCCCACCTGCAGGTTGGCTCTACCCCTGTTTACTTTGTCAACGACAGCAAAGCCACCAACTACGATGCCGCCTGGGTGGGTTTGAATGCGGTATCACCCCCGATCATCTTGATTGCGGGGGGAAAGGCCAAACAGGGAGAGGCCCAGGCTTGGTTGCAGTTGATTCAAGCCAAGGTGGCGCGGGTGTTGCTGATCGGGGAGGCGGCTCCGGCTTTTGCAGCCGCTCTGGACGGGATCCACTATACTGACGTTGAGATCGTGCAAACCCTAGATGTAGCGGTGGTTAGGGCATTTGAAGCGGCTGGTTCCCTAGCCCAAGCCCTGGCGGATCCCACCCAACCAATCACGGTCTTGTTATCTCCCGCTTGCGCCAGTTTTGACCAGTACCGCAGTTTTGAACACCGTGGCGACCATTTCCGAGCCTGCTGCCAAGCCCTCCGGGGATCCCTCCCTCGCGCTGGATCTGAGTCTTCCTTGGAACCCTGAAGCCCGGTTGTTGCGCTGGCTAACCCTGATTTGGGTGGTGCTGGGGCTGGCGATGTTGTTTTCTGCCTCTTACCCCGTAGCCCAAAGAATCACCGGAGATGGTCTCTATTTCTTCAAGCGGCAGTTGATCTGGGTGGGGCTGGGGGCGATCAGCTTTTTGGCGTTGGTGCAGATCCCGCTGCGCCGTTGGTTTCCCTGGGCGGGGATCCTCTGTCTGCTGGGCATTGGCTTGGTCTGGGCCACCCATGTGCCGGGCTTGGGGGTCACCCGTTTGGAGGCCAGCCGTTGGCTGGATTTGAAGGTGATCCCGATTATTCAACCTTCGGAATTTCTCAAGCCCCTACTGGTGTTGCAGGGGGCCTGGGTGTTCGGGCGCTGGTTTCAACATCCTCTCTGGTTTCGCTGTGCTTGGGTGGGTATTTTCGCCATCGGTTTGCTGGGCATTCTCACCCAACCCAACCTGGGCACCACAGCCATTTGTGGCCTCACCCTCTGGATCATGGCCTGGACGGCAGGGATCCCCGCTTTTACCCTCTTTGGCACGGCAGGCTTGGGGGCAACGGCGGCGGTGCTCAGCATCCTCAGCAAGGAGTACCAACGGCGGCGGATATTGGCCTTTCTGGATCCCTGGGCCAGCGCCCAAGGGGATGGCTACCAACTGGTGCAAAGTCTCTTGGCCATCGGCTCTGGGGGCTTGTGGGGCAAGGGGTATGGCCTCTCCCAACAAAAGCTCTTCTATTTGCCTATTCAATACACCGACTTCATCTTTTCCGTATTTGCAGAAGAGTTCGGCTTGGTTGGATCCCTGTCGTTTTTGGGACTGCTCACCCTCTACAGCTTGGTGGGGCTGCGGGTGATGTTGCGCTGCCGTGAGCTCCCGATTCGCCTGGTGGCCTGTGGCTGTGTGGTGTTTTTGGTGGGGCAGTCGCTGTTGAACATCGGCGTGGTTACGGGGGCATTGCCCACAACGGGGGTACCTTTGCCGCTGTTTAGCCATGGGGGCAGTTCTGTTTTGGCGGGGTTAATCACAGCGGGATTGTTGGTGCGGGCGGCACGAGAAGTTGACCGGTAAAGCTGGCCTGGGCAGAGGATGGGGATGGGGTTTAACCTTTGCCAGGGATCCTCTAGGATCGCCCCAGTGGTTACGGCGATAACTCATGGTGCAGCAGGCTGGATACGGCTCCTGGCGATCCCCTATTACCCCCGATTTGATTGTGGCGGGATCCCTGCGGTTGGGCCAGGCCTGCTGGGATCAAGGGGATCTTTACTGGACGGAGGGCCGCCCCCAAGAAAAAGGGCGCAATGTGCTGATCCGGCGTTCTGGGGATGGGATCCCAACCGAACTGACACCGGATCCCTTTAACGTACGAACACGCGTGCATGAGTACGGGGGTGGGGCCTACTGGGTGAAGGAGGGGATCGTTTATTTTTGTCATTTTGCCGATCAGCGGCTTTATCGCTTGGTCCCCGGTGAACACCCCCAACCCATTACTCCAGAGGGAGCCTATCGCTATGCCGATGGAGTGGTGGATTCGGCCCGCCAACGCCTCCTCTGTGTGCGGGAAGATCACAGCGGCACGGGGGAGCCGGTCAATGGTCTGGTGAGCATTGAGTTGTCGGGGGGATCCCAGCACATACTGGCTTGCGGGCATGATTTCTATGCCAACCCTCGCCTCAGCCCTGATGGCCGGATCCTCACCTGGCTAACTTGGGATCACCCACAGATGCCCTGGGATGGCACAGAGTTGTGGTGGGCGCAGGTGCAGGCGGATGGCCATTTGTCGGAACCGCAAAAAATCGCCGGTGGCCCCACGGAATCGATTTTTCAGCCGCAATGGTCGCCCCAAGGGGAGCTTTACTTGGTTTCGGATCGCTCGGGCTGGTGGAACCTCTACCGCTGGGATCCCCACGGGCCGGATCCCATTCAACCCCTTTGCCCCCTGGAGGCGGAGTTTGGTGAGCCGCAGTGGGTGTTTGGCCTGAGTACCTACGGGTTTTGCCGGGATGGGCGGATCCTGGCCTGTTACGAGCAGGGGGGAGTCTCTCATCTGGCTTATGTGGATCCGGCTTCCGGGCAGTTGCAGGGGATCCCTTGTGGGCCCAAATCCGGCCCACCCTACACCCAGATCAGTGGCCTGCAAGTCAGTGGTAACCAAGCGGTGTTTCTGGCGGGATCCCCCAGCGAGGCAACCGCCCTAGTCTGTTTGGATTTGCCCTCAGGAGCAGTGGAGGTGCTGGCCCGTTCCAACTCGTTGACGGTAGATCCCGGTTATCTCTCCATTCCCCAAGCGATCACCTTTCCTACCGGGGCAGGGCAAGTGGCCTATGGGTTCTTCTATCCCCCTAAGAATCAAGATTTTGTCCCTCCGGCCGGGGAAAAACCCCCCTTGCTGGTGAAAAGTCATGGCGGCCCCACAGGGGCCACGTCGGCAGTGCTGAATTTAGGGATCCAATACTGGACCAGCCGGGGCATCGCTGTTTTGGATGTGAACTACCGCGGTAGCACGGGCTACGGACGGGCCTATCGGGATGCCCTCAAGGGACAATGGGGCGTGGTGGATGTGGAGGATTGTCTGGCTGGAGCCAAGTTTTTGACGGAACAAGGCCGGGTGGATGGGGAACGGCTGATGATCAGCGGGGGCAGTGCCGGGGGCTACACAACCCTGGCCGCCCTCACCTTTCATGACCTGTTCAAAGCCGGAGCCAGCTACTACGGGGTGAGCGACCTAGAAGCTCTGGCCAAAGATACCCACAAGTTTGAATCCCGCTACTTGGATGGCTTGATCGGCCCCTACCCGGAGCGACAGGATCTCTATCAGGCCCGCTCGCCCATTCATCACTTGGATCGTCTCCATTGCCCGGTGATTTTCTTTCAGGGATTGGAAGATGCCATCGTGCCTCCCAACCAAGCGGAAGCGATGGTCGCCGCCCTCAAAGCCAAGGGATTGCCGGTGGCCTACGTCCCCTTTGCGGGAGAACAACACGGTTTCCGGCAGGCCGCTAATATCAAACGGGCCCTAGAAGCAGAGCTTTACTTTTATGCCCAAGTGTTCGGATTTCCGCTGGCCGATTCCGTAGAGCCAGTTCCCATCGATAATCTGAAGCTCTAAGGTTAATTGAGCCTATAGCATTAGACCTTGACTACTGTAACTTGTCACGTTACAGTCACTCTCACGCTTAGGACAAATGTGATAGGGCTCTGAAATGATACAATCCTTTAATCCTTTAATAACAAATATCTAGCAGATCTTTTAAAACTTGGTTCAACCAAAGGGCTTCCTAGTGAACTGACGAAACGATTAAGAGCAAGGCTAGAAGTTATTGATTCTGCAGAAAGCCTAGAAGATATTAGGCTCCCAGACTATGACCTCCATGAATTAAAGGGTGATCGCAAAGGAACTTATTCTGTGAAGATATCAGGAAACTGGAGAATCGCATTTAGATTTGTGGAGGGAGAAGCCTACGATGTGGATTTGGAGGATTATCATTGATTCTTGGCTGATTTTTTCAAGCAATACATGTCTGATTCACTGGGATCTCAATTACAGTTAATTCAAAATAACACAAGGTTGATGCCATGACTGAAGCCAAAGAATTCATAGATATTACTCAAGACAGGCAAATAAGACCTGTGCATCCTGGCGAAATTATTGCCGACATTTTGGAGGATATAGGGGTCAGTCAGACAAAATTGGCGCAAAGGCTGGGGATCTCTCGTCGAACAGTAAATGAAATCATTCAAGGGAAGCGTTCTATAACTGTTGACACTGCTCTGCGGCTTGGAAAGGCATTTGGGAATGGCCCTAGGCTATGGTTGAACCTGCAACAGAAAGTCGATATTTGGGATGCTCTGCAAAAACATGGAGGAGACTATGAGCAAGTTAAGCTTCTAGACCCTGAGCATAGTCTGTAACTGAATGTTTTATGTTTTTGGTATAGATTGCTCCCGTATTGCAAAACCCCATGAATGATCGACCCTCACCATCCCCCAAAACGGTGTCCCCCTCCTCCTCTCTGCCCGAACAGGGGGGCGGCTGGCCGGTGGTGGGCTACTGGGTGGAGAGCCTCCTGCAACCCCAAGGGATCCCGCTGGCCGAGAAACTCTTCCATGAGCACGCCTGCAAATCCTGTGCCTGGGGCACCAAAGGCTTTCGGGATGAATTGGGCCGCCCGCTGCAACGCTGCGCCAAGGGAGTGGAGGCGGAACGGGGCGACTTACAAGCTGGGATCCGCCAGGACTTTTTTCAAGAACACCCCCTGGAGGAACTGGCCCAGCTCACCTCCTACCAGGCCGAGCGCCTGGGCCGCCTTAGCCAACCCCTGATCCATCGCCTGGGCCGCCAGCACTACGAGCCCATCTCATGGCCGGAGGTCTATCAGCTGATCGGCGAGGCTCTGGCTGCTCATCCTCCCGAACAGGCGGGATCCTACAGCTCCGGTCGCGGTAGCAACGAAGCGGCCTTTGCTTTGCAACTGTTTATGCGCCAGCTGGGATCCCCCCATTTGGCGGATTGTTCCGATCTCTGTCATGTGCCTTCTACGCGGGGACTGGGACGGATGTTTGGCACCGGCACCAGCCAGGTGGAACTGGCGGATCTGGAGCATTGCCGGTGCTTTGTTTTGGCCGGATCCCATGCGGCAGCCAATCATCCCCGCTTGATGAACGAGCTGATCGCCCTGCGGCAACGGGGTGGGGTGGTGATCGTCCTCAATCCGGTCAGAGAAGTGGGGTTGCTGCGGTTTGCCACCCCGGCTCGGGTGGGATCCCTGTTGCTGGGTTCTGAGATCGCCTCGTTGTATCTACAACCCCATCCGGGATCGGATGCAGCCGTTTTTCTGGGCATGCAAAAGTGGCTGATCGAGCAAGACCGGGTGGATCGCGCCTTCTTGGCCGCCCATACCCTCGAGCATGAGGCGGTTCTGGAGGCGGTTCAACAGACCTCCTGGGAAGGGATCCTCAGCACCTGCGGCCTCACCTACGCCGAAATTGCCGCCGCTGCGCAAGCTGTTGCTGACCATGCCGGACGCACCCTTTTCGCCTGGGCCATGGGGATCACCCAACAAGCCCATGGCGTGGAGAACATCTTTGCCATCGCCAATACCGCCCTGATGACGGGTAGTGCGGGAAAACGCGGCTGTGGCGTCATGCCCATCCGGGGACACAGCAATGTGCAGGGTTTTGGCTCGATGGGGGTATCCAGCCATCTGCGGGAGGCCATCCGCGTTGGGTTGGAAGGCTTGGTGGGGCGCCCGCTGGAGCGGGTGGTGGGATACAGTGCCCGTCACTTGATGCGTGCCTGTAGGGCTGGAGAGATCCGAACCCTGTTGTGCCTGGGGGGGAATTTCTACGGGGCCAACCCCGATTTGCAATTTTCTCGACAGGCTCTTGCGCAGGTGGATACCCTCGTCTATTTGGCCACGAAACCCAATATCGGACACTTTCAGGGGTTGGCGGCTCGGCAAACGCTGCTTTTGCCGGTACTGGCGCGGGGGGAAGAAGCCTTTGCCACCACCGTCGAGTCGGGGAACAACTTTGTCCGCCTGAACCAACCGGGTAAAACCCATTTGGATCGCAGCAAAGTGGTGAGCGAGTTCCAATTCATCTGCACCTTGGCCCAGCGGGTGCTGGGAGAAAGCCCCATCCCCTGGAGCCGCATGGGGGATCCCGACTACATCCGCCAGGTGATCGCCCGGGTGATTCCCGGCTATGGAGCCATTGCTGACATTGCTCAAACCCGGCAAGACTTCACCATTCAGGGTCGTATCGTCCACAACACCACCTGGCCTACCCCCAGTGGCAAAGCCCAGATGTTTCCCGTTTCTCTACCGCAGTTGGATCCCCCAACCCACGAAGCGGTCGGGTTGGATCCCAGCCAGGGGGGCCATCCCTTCATTCTGATCACCGCCCGTGCCTACGGCCAGCACAACACCGTCGTTTACAAAGAGGCGGATCCCTATCGAGGCATGCCCCATCGCCACTGCGTGATGATGAATGCCGAAGATGCAGCCAGAACCGGCCTTCAGGCGCACCAACGGGTCACCGTCCGAGGAGTCGCCGGTTGTCTAGAAAACATTGAGATCATTCTTGGCCCGATCAAACCCGGCTCGGTGCTGATGTTCTACCCGGAAGCCAATCACCTGATCCGCCCCTCAGAGGATCCCCAGTCGGATATTCCCGCCTTTAAGCGCTCCCCGGTGGTGCTCATTCCCTAATCTGGTGGCCCTTCAGGATCCCGATCCGCTAGTGGCTGTGGGCCAGCAAGTTGGGGTGAAAAGGCTTTGTAGCCTCTTGAAACGGGATCCCCAGATGGGTTAACCAATCCCGCAGCGGGTCATCGGCCAACGCCAGCACCTGTCCTTCCGGGAGAACTTGGGCGGGGCGATGCCAGTTGCCCATTTGGTGGAGAACCCGGCCCATTTGCAAGACATTCTCCGGCTGGATCAAGAGCACAGGCTCGGCTTGGGCCTTGACGCGAATTTGGCGCTGGGCATCCGCGTAGAGCAAATCCCCATCCTGGAGGTGGGTGCCCCGGGGCAGCATCAACTGAATTTCCGTGCCCCAATTGCTCACCAGTCGTTGCCGCGAGCGCTGGCGGTCGTGCCAACTGAGGGTGACTATCTCCAACCGGGACGGGATCCCTCCCGGAGGTTCGTCCAGCAGTTGCATCACCATGATCACCTTGGGATCCTTTTGCGAGGGTTGCAGGTCTTCAACCATCAAAGGACCTCCAGATATTGGCTGAGGTCTTCCTGCAGGCGAGACAACTCCACTTCAGTCGAAAGGCGCAACACTTGGGTTTTCAAGGTCACCAACACTTTGGCGGCATGGGGGCTAGGCCAGATATTCGGATTGCAGAACACTTCCAAGTTCAAGTTTTCGGCACGGTGATGAAACTCGACTGGAGCCTGAGGCTGCCGTTGAGGGCCCCTTGAACTAACCTTGAGCCGTTCTAAAAGGGTTTGTAGGGCTTCTTGCAATTCCAATGCCGCCTCAGCAGAAAGAGAGAAACTCGCTGACCCGGTTGCAAAGTTAAGGACAAACTGGGGAGAATGGGTAGTCATGAAGGCCCGTACCGATGGAGGGCAGCATTGGATAACAACAGTATCTTACGTCAGCTCTTGCTGATGGGTGTGGGCACAACCACCCTATTGGCGGAGCAGCTGAAGAAGGCCGCCGACGATTTGGTGCAGAAGGGGCAGCTCAACCCGGAAGAGGCATCCAATGTGATCAACAGCCTGCTCAACCAAGTCAAGTCGGAGCAGAGCAACGTAGAATCCTACGTTCAGCGGCAGGTGCGCAACGTCCTGCAGGATTTGGGAGTGCCCCGCCAATCGGAAATGGACGAACTGCGGGGGCGGTTGGATCGGCTGGAGCGGCAGGTGCGCAATTTGGAGAATCAGGTTTACCGCAAGTAAGTCTCCTGGGTTCAAGGGTGGGACTAAACAATATGCCGAGCGAAGTTTTAACCATCACGGGTCGGGGGATCCCGCTGCTGGGCAACGACATCGATACGGATCGAATCATTCCGGCCCGCTTTTTGAAGTGCGTCACCTTTGAGGGCTTAGGCCAGCATGTGTTTGAGGACGACCGCGCTCAAGAGCGAGGGCAGCACCCCTTTGACCAACCCCAGTATCAAGGGGCCGAGATTTTGGTGGTGAATGCCAACTTTGGCTGCGGTTCCAGCCGGGAACATGCGCCGCAAGCGATCGTGAAGTGGGGGATCCGCGCCCTCATCGGGGAAAGTTTTGCCGAGATTTTCTTTGGCAACTGTCTGGCCATCGGGATCCCCTGTGTAACCGTGCCTGCTGCGGTGGCCCAAACCCTGCAAAGGGCGATCGCCGAAAACCCGCAGCTGCAACTGAGCCTGGATCTGCCCAACAAACAGGTGTACTGGGATGGCAACAGGGCTGCCGTGGAAATTCCGCAGGGGGCTTGGCAAATGCTGGTGCAAGGCACTTGGGATGCCACAGGGCAGTTGCTGGCGGCCCAAGCGCAAATCCGGCAGGTGGCGGCCTCTTTGCCCTATGTGCGTTGGTCTGCCCCGGGATCCATAGCCAGTTGAGACCCCTACCCGATACCCATACTTGGCTGGGCACCGCCAATCCCGAGTTTCTGGAGCTGGCCATAGCCGAGGTGGAGGCCGCCGATCCAGAGGCCACCGTTCGTAGACTTGCGACGGCACCGGGGCTACTGTGGGTGTGCAGTCAGCGCTCTTTTGCTGCCCTCGCTCGCGCTTGGCAACTCTCCCCGCCGATTTTTTTGCGCCACATTTGCCCCATTCACCGAGAATGGCTGCTACCAGAGGGATCCCTGGCAGAATTGAGCCTCAGCCCGGAAATGGTCGAGGGCATCGACCCAGCCCTGAGCTTTTCCGTACAAACTCGCCTGTTTGGCGAACTCCGTCTCAAGCCCTTTCAGGTGAACCAAGCCCTGGCAGAACATGTGATCTCGGCTACAGGTGCTCCCCTGGAGGTGAAGGATCCCCGGCAGATTCTCTCGGTGGTGATCCTGGCTCAAGCGGAGGGGATCCAAGTGTGGCTGGGCTTATCAGAGGCGACGCAAAACCTCTCCAACTGGGCCGGTGGGATCCATCGTTTTCGGCGGGATCCGGGGCAGATCAGCCGGGCAGAATTTAAGCTACTGGAGGCGATTCAGGTGTTTCAGGTACCCTTGCAACCGGGGGGACGAGCCCTGGACTTGGGGGCCGCTCCAGGGGGATGGTCGCGGGTTTTGCGGCTCCGGGGACAAGAGGTGACGGCAGTGGATCCGGCGGAGTTGGATGGGCGATTGGCTCAGGATCCCGGTATTCACCATCGTCGTCTCAGCGCTCAAGCTTATTTGGCCAGCCGCCCCGGCCAGTTTCACCTCATTCTCAACGACATGCGCATGGATGGCCGCGATTCCGCCCGGTTGATGGTGGCCTTTGCCCCCCATCTGGAACCGACCGGGGCAGCAGTGATGACTCTGAAGTTGCCCGGTCACCGTCGCCTACAGGTGCTGCAGCAAACCCTGGACATCTTGCGGAGCGCCTTCCCGGTGGTGAAGGCCCGCCAACTGTTTCACAACCGCAGCGAAGTGACCCTCTACCTCCAAAAAGAGACTCCTGTCTATCAATCGGCGGTTTCCACCACCTGAATCTCGCGGCGGAGCACCATCTGGCGAATAGAATCAAGTAACTGCGCCTCTTCGGGAGAAACTTTGCCATCGGCTCGGATGGCCGTCACAATCTGATCCATTTCCATACGGGTGAGCTTCTTGTCTTCCAAAGCCCGATCCACCAGCTCCTGCAGTTGTGGAAACTCCATCTTGCGGCTGCTCCTCTGTAGCTCTCCCCAAGCTAAACGCTCTGACAAGGATCCGGCTCAAGCGCAAGATTCTCTTCAGGTATTCTAAAGAGAGAGCCGAGAAAAGAGAGAGGACGTTATGGCTGGCCCGGATCCCAGTAGCACTGGTAACCCTCTAGGTCGCGTGGAGCACGACTGCGCCACTCTTTGCAGAGATGGGTGCGTTCTGGGTGAGGCTTGTCCACACCGGGAAGCGGCTCGCCAGGCGGTTGCCTTTGTCATGAGCACCGACTGGGATACGTTGATGAATATCGCCGAATCCAAGAACTTACCCCCGCAAAAATCGGATCCCCTCCAGGTTTTGGATAGTTATTTCCCCGGATCTCAACCCTGAATAGGATCCCGGACATCCGTGACTGACATCGGGGATCCCTGCCAAGCATAGGGAAGTTTTGGGCCATACTGAATGCAGTGGGATCCCTGGATGTTATGGTTCTGCCTTGGATCATCGTCGGGTTGGTCTTAATTGCAGCTGAGCTGTTTTTGCCGGAGTTGGTTGCCGGCTCAGTAGGTTTGGCGGCGCTCTTAGCGGGGCTATTGGCCTACTTGGGGTTGCCCATTTGGGTGCAGTTTTCCGCCTGGATTGGCACGTCGATTGTGTTTGTCATTCTTAGTCGCCGCTTGGTGCCCCATGGGTCGGCCCAGCTTGAGGAATCTCGGGAGGCGCGGGCGGTCACAGCCATTCCTGCCGGGGAACGGGGTCGGGTTTCTTATCTTGGATCGACCTGGAACGCCAAGTGCAGCATCCCCACTTTAGAAATTCAAGCCGGTCAAGGGCGTTACGTGGTGGAGCGACAGGGCAACACGCTGATTGTGATGCCGGCAAAGATGCTCAATTCCTAATCAATTCCTAACCTGTGCACCCAGGCGTAGAATCTGTCATAATCGCAAAAGTCAAACCGGGATGTAGCGCAGCTTGGTAGCGCATCTGCTTTGGGAGCAGAGGGCCGCAGGTTCAAATCCTGTCATCCCGATTAGGGCCAAGTCGAGTCACCAGAGGGGCCACAGCGCTTGCTCTCTGCTTGGAAAGAGGGGGGAGGATCCTCCTGAAGTGACCTGGAGTAGACCCGTAGTCCTTTGAATTGAGTTTGTGAATGGAGTTTGCAACACCTGCCCTCACCCCTTCGCGCAGCGTGGCACCGGCCGTAGCAGCTCTCCCAGAGTGGGAGACGGGGGTCAGAAAGTGTATTGTTCTTGTTTAGAGTGACTATAGACCTCTTTTGTCAGTATGGGCAGGCTAGGCTTGAGGGAAAAGCTGAACTCCTTACCTGGCCACGACTTTAGCTCGTCAGGCACCACCCACCCTTCAAGTCATTGATGACTCAAGTCATTGATGACTACTGTGAAGCCTACCGCCCCCACTTTCCTGAAGTACGAAGCTTCGAGTTTTTTAAGCTTATCCTTTTGGGTTTACTTTCCCCGATGAAGCGGAAGAGCTTGCCTGCCATTGCTCGCCATGTTGGGGTAGAAAGCCATCAATCCCTGGTTGGTTTCTGATTTGCAAGAACATCGTTTTGAGCCTTGGAACCATTTGAGCAATCTTGCGAGTTGGTTGAGAGTTTATATTATTTTTGAACTATCGATAGGTCTATCCCGACTCATCGAGAAGTTAAGAGAAGTTAAATTCATCCCGATGGTTTTGGATGTCTACCTCAATTCTGTTCTCCTCTACCTAGAGTGACGAAAAAGGCATATAGCTATTCCAGATCAGAAAGAGACGTTTAAGCCCTTCTCCCGCTCCAGAAGAGGGGTTACGGCTAGTGCCACGCTGTGCGCAGGGGGTGAGGGAGGCTGTTTCAGCCTTAATGACAATGACCACAGAGTCAGGTTCATCCCCTATTTTGGCCGACTGGGGTTGTCGGGCCTGACCGCTGGAAGGGCAGCACCATTCAGGGTTGCCCGATCAATCCACGGGGTCCCGCCCCAGCAGTCGCCAGCGGTTCAGACGAGAGAGGGTTTCCGCATCCAAGTAAGAATCGATGCCCCGCCTGCCCGGCAGCTGCTTGGGTTTAATGCGCCGGATCTGCTGCTGAGCCTGTTGCACTTCTTCCCAAAGTTGCTCCGCCGAGATGTACTCGGCATCATAGCCGCCGATCACCAACTGCTGTAGCCGGTCTGAAGTGGCTACCCGCACCCGACACTCATCCCACTGCAGCTGAGCACACAGCCGTTCGATGCAGGTATCGGCGGTTTCGCCATAGGGGGTGTACAGGATCTCAATACCAGAAGGGGAGCGCTCCTGCTGGACTGGGGTGGGCTGAGCGTAAGAGTCGTACACCACGGTCGCTCGGTAGCCCCGAAAGGCCACATAGCTGGCCAAAGACTCCACCAGCCGCAAACGAGCCAACTCCATCAGGGAACGCCGCGCCAACTTGTTCAGGGTGGGCCAGGCTCCAATGATGTTGTAGCCATCAACCAGAAGAAGGGTGGAGGAGGAAGCGTGCATGGGTGGCCGTGGATCCCCTGCCAAGGATTACACTTCTTAATAAATTCATTATCCCGAATCGTCGGCGTATTGGCCAGTTTTGGGGATGAACCCTTCCTTTGGGCTTTTCTTCCCGATGGCTTTCTCAAAATGGGTTTTCAGACTTCTAACGCTTGCGTTGGATCCAGTAGGTGGTAAACAGTTCTCCACTGGCTTGTTTCTGAATTTTGCCCCCCAACTCAGCAATGCGTCGTTCCCACTCAGATAGGGGGGTAAAAATCGGTTCTGTGCCTTTGAACAACTCGATCAATCCCCACTGTTCTGCCCATGCCGACTCTGGGTTGATCACTTCAATCAGAATAGGCGCAGCCGGCCGCAGCACCCGCATTAGCTCCGCCCAAACCAGCTCGAAGTAGTCAATTGGGTAGTAGTACAAAAAACCGGTGGCAATGGCCAAATCAAACTGCTCTGGCTCGTAGTTTTCCAGGTGATGGGCGGCTCCCTGCTGCATGGATTTGAACAGCTTCGAGTTCAGTTGAGGTGCCCGCGAGCGAATGAAGCGCACAATCGAGCCGCTCAGCTCATGGCCATAGAAGGCAGCCTGCCAATCGTTCCAAGGATAGGTGAGGAAACCCACCCCACAGCCCAAATCCAGACAGGCTTCCCGTCTTCGGGGCGTGCGCAACTGAAAATAGGGGATCCCAAGGCGCTCCTGCAGATGATCCCGCCGGCAAGCTTGCCAAAAGGGCAGCTGCTCCAAGTCGGGGGGGAGTTGCCAGCCCGGCTGGCCCAGTTGAATCTCCAGCTCCCGGTTATAGCGAGCGGCTACGGCTGAGAGGTAGGGATCCCAACGTTCCCCAGTTTGTGGTAGCTCCATTTTTTCAATCTACACCACTCAATCTACACCACCAGAGCCCCCGGGCCATAAACCCCTGGATTGAGGGATCCATTCACCCAACTGTGGCTGCCGAGGATGGTGCCCGCCGGAAGGTGGGCTTGGGATCCCAGCTGGGTATGGGCGCCGATATAGCAGGGGGATCCCAGTTGAGCGCTCGGTTCAACGTGGGCGGTGTTGTGGATCCAAACCCCAGGGGCCTGTTCCTGCACATGCTCCAGGGGGAAATCCGCCATTCGCCCTGTGAGGATATCCAGCTGGCCGTAGTAATAGCTGGCTGGGTTGCCCAAATCTCGCCAGTAGCCCTCGTGTAGGTAGGCTTGCATCCGTTGCCCTTGGTTAAGCAAATCCGGGAAAACCCGTCGTTCAAAGCTGAGGGGATCCCCGCTTGGGTAGTTCCGAAAAATGGCGGGATCCAAGACATAGGTACCGGCGTTGATCGTGTTCGTAGTGAGGGTAAGAGCTTCGGCAGCCGTGGGTTTTTCTCGGAAAGACCGAATCTGCCCCCCCTCACCAACTTCCACCAGACCATAGGCAGTGATGTCTTCTACACGGGTGAGGGTAAGGGTAGCAGCAGCCTTGCTCTGCACGTGGCACTGCATCAAGGCCTGCAAATCCAGATCCGTGAGGATGTCGGCATTAAACACCACCAGAGGATCCCCGCTGAAATAGGGCTGGGCCAGTACCAAGGCCCCCGCTGTATCCAAAGGAGTTTCTTCAGAGATATAGCGGATCTTCACGCCAAGAGCACTGCCATCTCCCAGAGCCGACTCAATTTGTCTGCCCAGATAGCCGACGCTGAGCACAATATCCGTCAGGCCCACCCGACGACAGCGCCCGATCATCCATTCCAAAAAGGGCACCTCTAAGAGGGGCATCAAGGGCTTGGGTTGCAAAAGGGTAAAGGGCCGTAAGCGAGTGCCCTTCCCCCCCGCCAAGATCACCGCCTGCATAGCCACCTCAAACCCGATTCTTCCACGCATGGTAGAGAAAAATGACCTTCCCCACCACTCTTAACGGCCGAACGGATCCCTTAAGCACAAATTCGGGGCAGCGGGGCCGGGGCAGAGGTGGCCCGCAACAATCGGGGAATACGGCTGCTGTCGTAGATGCGAAACTCGTTTTCCAGGGTGGCTTTTTCAGCACGCACCGCTTGGTTCAAAACAATGGATCCCTCAGGATCGGAGACGGAACGATGGAAGGTGCCGGGGGGAATGCGCAAGATAGCCCGGTTGGCTTCGAGGCGTACAATATGAAAGGGATCCCGCCAACTAAAATTCACCAAATAAAACGTCCGCCCCCCCGACAAAGCCAGCAGATTATCTTCTTGATGGGGGTGCAAATAAAATTGCCAATAACCCTGAGGATTGTTGGGTGGACTAATGGCCGGTCCCTCATGGTAAACCAAATCACGGGCATTTGACCGAGGAACCGTGATATCAAAAAAGCGAACGTTAGGCGTATCTCGGAATTTGTGAAAAGGCAGCAAGGCAAACATGAGATTCTACCTGAATAGGTTTGATTTGATGATCATGAGGAAACTTTTTTCCCACTGCAAAGCAGGGTTAAGTCGTAGTTTAATCAGCTCCGGTGAAGGGTTCAAACCTGAGATAGCATCATATCTATGCGCAGATCGAATAGATAAGCTCCATGAACATCTCGCAACTGCAAATCCTGGTGGCAGTCGTGGAGCGGGGCAACTTCAGTGATGCCGCTCTGCAATTGCACATCTCGCAATCGGCAGTGAGTCGAGCCATTGCCAACCTTGAGGAAGAACTGGGGGTGACGCTACTGGTGCGGGGGCGGTTTGGGGCACACCCAACTCCGGTGGGAGAACGTCTGCTGCGCCATGTGCGGAAAATGTTGCAGCTGCGTGAACAAATGGATTACGAGGCCAACCTGGAAAAAGGCCTACGGGGGGGAAGTGTGCGGATTGCTGCCTTTCGCAGTGCTGCTACCCATTTGCTGCCGCCGGCAATCGCCCGTTTTCGGCAACAATTCCCGCAAATTACCCTCACCCTTACAGAAGAGGATCCGGCCACCGTAGAACAGTTGCTGCGCTCAGGCCAAGTGGATATTGGCCTATTGCCGCTGCCCCGCAGCGCTGAGGATTTGGAGACCTGGGAGATCGCCCGCGATGAGTTCATCTTGCTGCTCCCGCTGAGTTTTGGATCCCTGCCGGAAACCCTCAGTTGGGCCGATCTCTCCCAATTCTCCTACATTCTCTACAACTACGCCGAGTGCACCTCAGCGGTGCGGAACCACTGGGAAGCCGCTCGGCAAACCCTCAAGGTGGCCTACCTGGTGAAGGAGGACTCCACGATTGTAAATATGGTCGCCCAGGGTCTGGGGGCCGCCATTCTACCTCGACTGGCGGCCATTCCCATTCCCGAAGGGATCCAGATCCGACGATTGCCCATTCCCCTGGAGCGAGTAATCGGCGCTGCGGTTCTGGCCTCCGCCCTGCATCCCCCCGCCGTCTTTGCCTTTCTAGAGGCTTTGCGGGGGAAACCCTTCTATTCTGCTTAACCTTAACGTAACGTCTTCCCGATGCTGACGGCTTACGCAGCACGGCGCGGGTTTTCCAAAAGCCCTTCAGTAGCCCTCCGGCTACCTCGTTCAACCCCCAAGATAACCAGGAGCCTCCAGGCTGTATTACCGACAGCCCAATCGATGTAGGTAACAAAGCCCGCCTTGACCGCTTTGACCGGGCAATGCTTTTGTTTGGCCACCTTCGGAGGACCGGCGACTCGCCTGCAAACCTGTTGGGCCAAGTTGCTCGACAGGCCAAAGTGAGCGCGAATCTCGTGGTAGCAAAGGGATTGCAGCTTGAGGGCATTGACTATCTTCTCGGATGTGTTCTGGTTAACCCAGTTCAATGCCTGCCCAAACGCCTCCGGAGTCGGATTGGTTTTGCGGTCTGTGATTCGGACACCTTGAGCTTGCAAGAGATGGTCAGGAGTTGGTTTATGTGATTTCATCCCGCTGCCGGCGGCGCATTTCTCCCGACGCTCATTGCTACGTAATAGAGTGCGAGGCTCCTGCTGCCCTGGCTGAAGGGGCAAGGATCTCAAAGTGCGGAAGGCCCCTGCCCTACCCCCTTTCCGAAAGAGCCGGAGATTGGGAACAGGTCTCAGTTGAAGAGGAGTTTGCCTAGGGATCGATGGTTAAGCTCACCTTAGCCAAGCGGCCCCCCAGACGAATAGCCCATCCACCAGTAAAGTATTCAGCACCGCCCCCGCGAACGCCCAGTGGTGCAAGCGACGGGATCCTTGAATCATCCACAGCCCCACACCCAGGAGCAAACAACCCAAGCCCAGTCCCCAAGCCAGTCCCCAGAGGGTAGCCATTTTATCCAGCGCCGCCATGAAAGGGATAACCGCCTGATCCAACCGGTCGAACTGCATCGCCTGTCGCCACTCCGGCAGCAACCCAACCGAGTGAATGTAAAGATCCGTAATGGCTGTGCCCCACAGGGATCCCAGATAAAACCAGGTGCCGATGCGAGCAAACCGTTGCCGTGCCCCCCACCACACCATCGGGATCCCCAAGGCTTCTACGGGCATGTGCCAAAGGGGCTCAAGGCGCAGCCAGCCCCAGTACAGGGATCCCGCCAGCCAAGTCAGGGTAAAGCCGTAAAGCAAATCCCCCCAGATGCGGGTACGCGACTGCGAGTAGAGGTGCAAGCTGAGGCCCAGCCAGCCCAAAGACATCACCAAGCTCACCCAAGGGGCATAGCGCACAAGAGGCGCCTGCAAAAAAACCGGCAGGCACACCAGCCCCGCGGCTGATAACCCGATGGTATGGGTGGGCTTGAGGCGTCTTGCAAAAGTAAAGGGACGAGAATCCAGCTCACCCAGGCCCTGGGGCGGCAAAAAAGGGGTAGAAGACAAAATGCAATATTAAAAAGCTTTACATCAGTTAACATAGCATCTTCTCTGCCCTTGCCCGTCCTCTGTTTGATGGCAAATTGATGGCAAATCTGGATTTCTAGGGATCCCAGACAAGGAACAGATTCGGCTGCGGATTCCTGCACACCCTTGAGCTGAGATTGGCATTCTCTCCTCAGGGATGTCAGGGTGGGAGCGTAGGCACTGGCAGGAGGAAACAGGATGAGCTTGCTACTGGCAGGAGACATCGGCGGCACCAAGACCAGACTTAGCCTTGCCGATGCCAGAACCCCAGAGCATAGCCTGTGGCGTTGTCAGTATTCCAGCCAGCATTACCCCAGCCTTGTCCCGATCGTGCAGGCGTTTCTGGCACAAGCTCAGCAGGAGTTGGGTTGGGATCCCCGGCCTGTTGCCGCCTGCTTTGCCATTGCCGGCCCGGTGCTGGAGCAAAATGATTCACAAACCGCCAAAGTGACGAACCTGCCCTGGAGTCTGCAATCGAGCCAGTTGGCGACAGAATTGGGGATCCCCCATGTATCCTTGATCAACGACTTCAGCGCAGTGGGGTACGGCGTGCTCACCCTGAAAGACGACGATCTGGATACATTGCAAGCGGGCGAACGGCAGCCCAAGGCTCCGATTGGAGTGATTGGGGCAGGCACAGGCTTGGGTCAGGCCTACCTCACCTGGGGAGAAGACTGCTACCAGGTTCACCCCAGCGAAGGAGGACACGTGGATTTTTCCCCCCGTACCCCCCTGGAATGGGAGCTGTTGAAGTATTTGCAAAAACGGCACGGGCGCATTTCCACCGAGCGGGTGGTCTCCGGACAGGGGATTGTTGCCATTTATCAGTTTTTGCGAGACAGCCACTGGGGCCGGGGAGAGGAGCAGTTGCTCGCCCAGATTGAAGCCTGGGAAAAGGGCGCTGAACATCTTGATCCGGCAGCTCAAATCGCCAACGCAGCCATGGAGGCACGGGATCCCTTGGCGGTGGAGTGCTTGCGGCTGTTCATCAGCCTGTATGGTGCCACGGCGGGAAATTTTGCCCTGCAGTTGTTGCCTCGGGGGGGGCTATTCATCGCCGGAGGCATTGCCCCCAAACTCTTGCGCCTGCTGCATCAGGGGGAGTTTTTGCCCTCTTTTTTGGATAAAGGGCGGATGCGGCCCCTGTTAGAGCAGCTATCCGTGCAGGTGGTGGTGAATGCGCAGGTGGGGTTGATGGGGGCCGCCAGCTACGCCTCTACCCTTCTCTGACCGGCTAGGCCAGCCATTGTTACTAGGAATACGGAATGGTGGACTGCTCCTCTTTACTATGGCTGCCATGCCTTCGGGGCTTGCCTTTGAGGAGATGAATGCCTAAAAACCCTATGCAGGGTGTTTTAGGACTGAATCACTAAAGTACATATATTTAGATATTTAGAGTATTACCTATTTAGAATTACCTATTTAGAGTATTACCCGTTTCACATTGATTGGATAGGTCGGATAGGTCAAAGGAGAACAACGCCATGCTGGTCACCCGACAGCCCGTCCTCAAGCGCTTCTGGTATCCGGTGATGCCCATATCCCTCCTGCAAGAGGGGCCGCAATCGTTTACCTTGCTCGGGCAACCGTTGGTGTTGTGGCTGGATCAAGCAGGCAAGCCAGCCGCTGTAGAGGATCGCTGTTGTCATCGTTCGGCCCAGCTTTCCAAGGGGATCGTCTGCAATGGCCACATTCGCTGTCCTTACCACGGCTGGGAATTTGACGGTTCCGGCGCCTGTGTGAAGGTGCCCCAGCTCACGGAAGACTTCATCCCTCGCACTTACAGGGTTTCTGGGTTTCAGTGCCAAGAGCGCTATGGTTATGCTTGGGTGGCTCTGGCGGATCCCTTGCTGCCCATTCCCGAGATTCCTGAAGCGGCGGATCCCGGTTATCGGTACATCCACGAGTTTTACGAGCCGTGGGCCTGTAGCAGCTTGCGCTTTATGGAAAACTCCTTCGACAGCGCCCACCCCCACTTTGTGCATGGCCTTGGCATCACCCATGGGGATCAGTCCAACCCGGTGCCGCCGCCCCTCGATGAGGTGAGGGAGCTGGAGGATGGCCTGCTGGTACGCCACTGGATGGAGGTGCTCAACCCGGAGATGCAGAAAAAGAATCTGAATATCGACGCGGAAAAAACCATCCGCACCAATGTGCGCCGTTGGTATATGCCCTTTGCCCGTACGCTTAAGATTCACTATCCCAACGGTCTGCATCACCTGATCTTCTCAGCCGCTACCCCTATCGATGACAGCCACATCCAGTTGGTTCAGTTCGTCTATCGCAACGACACGGAAGAACAGGCCAAAGCCGCCGACATCATCGCCTACGACCGCCAGGTGACCGAAGAAGACCGGGTAGTGCTAGAGACCACCGACTACGACACCCCCCTCGACATCCAAGCCGAGCAACACATGGCCTCCGATAAGCCGGGCATCATCATGCGGCGCAAGCTGGCGGCTCTGTTGAAGGCTCATGGAGAAACCGAACAGCGGCGGGCTGGAGTTTGAATCCTTAGTCGCTGAAGCGATAGCGGGTGAGGCGCTCTACCTGCTGGGTTGTCAAACCAAGCTGTTGGGCTAAGTTGAACGTCACTTGGTCGGGATCGAGCTCCGTAAACTCATACTCCAATTTCCGCAAGACAGGGCTGGACGTGGTGACATCCACTTTGGTGTAGCCCCGATTCACCCGGATCTCAGCTTCGATGGCCAAGATATCCAAAACCAAGGTGGCCTGCTGCTGACTGGTAATGGTCAGGGGCTGCTCCAGAGGTCGCGGTTGGCTAAGGGCCTGTTCCGTAACCCACTGTCCCCCCACTCCAAACAAAAGCCCCACCAGAGGCAAGGGCAACCAAAACTCTGAGCCCAGCCGGTGCAGAAGATGGTGTAGGTGGCGCGTGCTCCTCGGCAACACGGCGGAATCTTTCCTTGCAAAAGGCTGTCAACTGTGCCGATCCTAGCCTAAGTAGCGTGGAGCTGTGGCGTGCGCATTTTGTTACTGGAGGATGATCCCGAACAGCTAGAGCCTCTGCAGGCAGCGCTGCAGGGATCCGGACATGTGGTGGATCCGGTTCGAGAAGGGGAGACCGCCGCCTGGTTGCTGGAGGAAAAAAGCTATGACCTGTTGATTTTGGACTGGATGGTGCCCTTGCAGAGTGGGGTGCAGTTGTGTCGCCAGTATCGGCAAAAGCAGGGGGCCGCGCCGGTGCTGATGCTAACCGCCAAAGATACCACCCAGGACGTGGTGCAGGGCTTGGATGCAGGGGCGGATGATTATTTGGTTAAGCCCGTCGATGTGGTGGAACTGTTGGCACGAGTGCGGGCCTTGGGGCGCCGTTCGCCCCAGTGGCGGGGGGATACACTGGCCCTGGGATCCCTGCAGCTGCATCTGACCAGCTTACGGGTGGAGCGGCAAGGACGAGAAGTGCAGCTTTCGGGCAAAGAATTTCAATTGATGGAATATCTGATGCGTCACCCAGACCAGGTGATGGGTCGCGGGCAGATCGAGCAATCGCTGTGGGAGTGGGGATCCGAGCCGGAGAGCAATGCGGTCACGGCGCTTGTGCGGCGGCTGCGGTTACGGTTAAAGGAGGTGGAGGCCCAGGAGTGGATTGAGTCGGTCTACGGTCAGGGCTATCGCCTGAGGATCCCACCCGGAGATACCTGAGAAGTTGTAGCTCGTTGCAGGTTAATGCAGGAACTGTCGGTGATGTGTGAGTCATAAGTATGGAAACTCCCTCCCAACTGTTTAACCGCAGTCGTCGCCAGTTGGCGGGTAGTTTTACCGCAGTCATGGGCGGGATTTTGGTGGTGTTTGCCAGCTCCCTTTACACCTGGGAGTCCCACAATCAGTTGCGGGCCTTCGATGAGGATTTGCAGGCGAAAGCCGCGGTGATGGTGTCGGCGGTGAAGGTGGAATTGCGCCAAGGCCAGCGGCGGGTGGTGCTGCATGAGGTTCCCTTTTTGGGGGGCAAAAGCCAGCCGATCAGCAATGATCTGGCTTATGTGCGTTGGTTTGAGGCCGACGGATCCCTGCGGCAGTACGTGGGATCCCGACCGGAAAGGGTCTTATCCGACTCGCCGGGGTTCAAAACCTTGGGATCCCTGCGCCAGCTCACCATCCCGGTGCAACAGGAGGAACAGTTAATCGGCTATTTGCAGATGGCGGTGCCCCTAGCCCCGTTGCAGGTGAGTTTGGCCCGCTTGCGCTGGATGTTGGTGCTGGGGGTGCCGGGAACCTTGGCTTTGATTGCGGGGGCAGGCTGGATCCTGGGGGGCCTGGCCATGCAGCCGATTCGCCGCTCCTACCTCCAGTTACAACGGTTCACTGCCGATGCTTCCCACGAATTGCGGGCTCCCTTGGCGGCCCTAATGAGCAATGCTCAAGTGGGGATTTTATCTCCCGAGCAAGCTCAGCACCGTCTGGAAAAGGTCGTGAACACTACCCGCCGCATGAGTTTGCTGGTGGAAACTCTGCTCACCTTGGCCCGCCATGAGGGATCTTTGGATGTGCACCAATTGCCGGAGGTCGATCTGCCCCAGTTATTTCAGGAGTTGAGTCAGTTCTACCAGCCCCAGGCCCAAGCGCAAGGGCTGACATGGGTGTGCGAGATTCCGACCGGAACCTGGCGGGTGCGCGGAGAGCGCCATCTGCTGCGCCAAGCCATCGACAATCTCCTCAGAAATGCCCTGCAGTACACCCCGGCCGGGGGATCCGTTTGCCTTAGTTTGACCCCCCGGAATCGCTGGCTAGAAATTGGGGTTGCTGATACGGGCATTGGCATTCCTGCGGAGCATCTGCCCCACTTGGGGGAGCGGTTTTACCGGGTGGATGAGGCACGGGCACGGCATACGGGGGGGTTCGGGCTGGGATTGGCCCTGGTGAAGCAGATTGCCACGGCCCACGGAGGATCCCTGCAAATCAGCAGCCAAGTGGGCAAGGGATCCCAATTCACCTTGCAATTGCCGCTGTCACATTCTCGTCATCTTTCCCTTGCATCTTGGGAATGTGCCGCTCAGACTTCGGTGGAACCATCCGGCTGATGGGAGTGGATCCCGCCACCGGCTTTGGTTACAAAATCTCCGATCCGGTTCGAGCGGCCTTGTTCCCACTCATGTTGTCTCATGTCTTAGGAGCCCTCCTATGGTGAACCCCACGTTGAACCGCAACCATACTCGTCTCCTGCCCTTGTTGGCTTTGCTTACCCCGCTGTTGTTGGTCTCTCCGGCTACAGCCCAGCGGGGGCGGAGTTCTTCCCCGGCAGTCCAGCAGCCTCAGATTTCTCAAGGGATGCTGTTGGATCAGCGAGCCCTGAATCGCGCCGGCCGAGATCTGGCCAAAGCCGAACGCTCCCAGCTACAAGCGGAGTTTTTCGCGCAGCGGCTATCTTCCTCCGAAGCGGCCACCCTAACGGATCTGGGGCGGCAAACCCTAGCCGAGGCACGGGCTTCCTTCCAGGCGGGCGACTTTTTTGCCGCCAGAGAGGCCGCCAAAGCTGCCGATAACCTCTTCAAGGCCGCCAATGCTCTCTACGAGGGGCAAACCGGCTTTGTGGATCGCCGCCCCAGCCGCTCCTTCTTCGAGGCCCCCTTCCGCGCCCAGGAATATCTGACCCGCCTAGAGGCTGAGCTGGCCTTCTACGGTAACCGCAACGGCAGAGTCTCCACCCTAGCGAACCAAGCGGAGCAACTCCTGAGCCAAGTCAGTACTAATCCCGGCAGCTATAGCTTCAGCGACTACACCTGGAGCCGTGCTGCCCGCCATACTGCCCGCGCTGCCATGCACCTCATGGCTGCTGAACGGGGCTTCTAGCTTCTGGCCTCGGCCGGTGATACAGTCACTCCAAATTTGACTCCCCTCTCCCGTCCTGGGAGAGGGGTCGGGGGTGAGGGATCTGTTTCAGCTTCAATTGCAATGACTATAACTGTCGGGATCCCCCTGGGGATCCCTTCCCTGTAAACTCAGGTCACTTTTTGCAAAACAAAGAGGCTGCCTTCGCTGCCCCGGCCAATCCGTAAGTCCTCATCCAGATAAGTAATATCCAGCCAACCGGTTTGTTCCCGGCGGCGAATGTCGATCTTCAAAGCCGGGATCCGCTCGGGAGCATGTTCCAGCAGATAGAGAAAACTGTTGATTTCGTAGTTCATTACCGCCTGGGATCCAAGCACAAACCGCTCGAACCTCACCTCAACGCGGCATTCCGATGCGGGTTTGAACCGTGCCGACACCGCGAAAATACCCCGCGGCACCCAAGCCCTCAGCCAACCGGATCCCTGTATCTCCGCCACATTAAACACCTGGCCGGTTTTGGCCCGAATGCACTGATAGATTTCCCCCGTCGTTACGAAGGGTAGGCTGTTGGCCAGTCGCAGGAGATCCCCACTGGTGGTGAATAGGGTGAGCCAGTTGCCCTCCAGCAGTTCGGGGGCAGATACCGGGTTGGGGGTAGGGTTACGGGCTTCGAGAGCGGCAATTTGTGCCAGAAGAGCTGGCCGGCGCTCAGGCGATACCTGACGGCCACGGTTCGTGATTTCTAAGGCGCGCAGAAGAGCCTCTTTTTCCTGAGCCAGCGGATCATTAGGCATAGACAGACCCAGCAGACAAATCCAACAGCCCTGAGCCCAGCGTGAACCGCTATGCCCACAGAAGGCTACGCCAACATTGCCCGGCGATGCAGCGCAGGTTCAGAGGGGCCTGCGCTCTATCTACTCTTCTCACTGCTCAATCCAATCATAGGCAATGACCTCTACCCTAGCTCAAACCGGAAAAAGAGCTAGACAATGAGAGCTAATCGATTTCCGGACGGGTCGGCTGCAACTGGGCTTGAGGAGGCATGGGGAGAGAGATGCTCGAGCCAATCTTGATCGGGTTGAGTGCGGTACTCTGGGGCAGTCTCTGGGGTTATGCCACACTGCTGATTTTGCTGGTGAACTTCAAGGAGAGCGAATCGGTCTACGCTTACCCGATGCAAACGGTATTGGATCGTTTTGTGGACTCGTTGGGGTTGGGCTGGCTAAAAACCCTGCACGCCATGCAACTGAAGCCGCTGCGTCGGGTAAGCTATGCTCTGTTCGGCGCTGTCACCCTGGGGGTGGCTCTGATGCTCTGGGTGCTAGGCTAGGGCGATGACCCGATGATGCCCCAATGACCGGTGATGATCCGGTGATGACCCGATGAAATGAGCAAACCATGAACACCGCTCAACTGATCGCCATTCTCTCTACCGCTGTTACCACCGCCACACCGCTGGTCTTTGCCAGTGTGGGGGAGACCATTACCGAGCGGGCGGGGGTGATCAATCTCTCGGCGGAGGGGACGATCATGCTGGCCGCCATGGTAGGGTTTGCGGTGGCCAAGTTAACCGGGAGTTTGGGATTGGGATTTTTGGCCGCCGCCGCGGTAGGGGCTTTGTTTGCGCTGATCGTTGCCTTTGGCTCCCTTAGTCTCAAGGGATCCCAAATTGCCATTGGCTTTGTGTTGGCCTTGTTGGGGGCGGATTTGTCTTCTTTCTTGGGGAACCCGTTTGTGCGGATCCCGGGACCCACTGTGCCAAGCCTGCCCGTTCCGTTTTTGAGAGATGTACCGCTGTTGGGGCCACTTTTTTTCCGGGGAGATCTGCTGGTGTACGCCAGCTATGCCCTGATTGTGGGGGCCTGGTTCTTTTTTTATCGCACTCGGCCCGGCTTAATGTTGCGGGCCATAGGAGAACAGCCGGCGGCAGCCTTTGCCCGAGGCACTTCTGTTCTATTCTGGCGATATTTTTACACCCTGCTGGGGGGATCCCTGCTGGGCCTTGCCGGAGCGGCTTTTTCTTTGGATTTCAAGGCCGGCTGGAGTCACCGACATACAGCCGGGTATGGCTGGATTGCCCTGGCCATCGTCATCTTCGGCGGTTGGAACCCCCTGCGAGCGGCCCTGGGGGCCTATTTGTTCGGCATTTTGCAATCCTTCGCCAGTGTGGCTCAAACCACAATTCGTGCCGTGCCCACCCAGGTTTTTACAGTTGCCCCCTTTGTACTGATGATCTTGGTGTTGGTGCTCACCTCAGGAGAATGGTGGGAGTATGGCCTGCGCGGGATCCCGCCCCGTTTGCGCCGCCTGATTCAGCAATCGGTGAAGGCTACCCCACCTGCGGCCTTGGGGCAGGTGTTTGAGCAAAGTTAGCAAGGGAAACCTTCAAAAAACAGCGTGCAGCCGTTGCAGAGCGGCCTGGATTTGAGCAATCTCAGAGGGAGACAGCTTTTGGAAGCGTTCTTTTAGGTGGGCAATGTGGGCGGGGAAAATGTCCTCAAACAGTTTTTCGCCCGCTTCTGTGAGCACGATCTTGAAGCAGCGACGGTTTTCCGGGGGCACTTCCCGGCGTACCAAGCCCTTTTGCTCCAGGCGATCCACAATGCCCGTTAGAGTACCTTTGGTTACCAACGTTTTTTTGGCCAAGACGTTCATGGTCATACCGGGGGTGTTGCCAAGGGTAACCAATACATCGAACTGGGGAGAGGTAAGCCCCATCCGCCGAATATGCACCCCAGAATAGTTTTCAAAAGCTTGATAGGCCCGGGCCAAATCTCGCAACAGTCCCAAAAAGGGCTCACGGGCAGCCAGCACAGAGGGTTTGAGAGGCTCGCTTTTGGTGCCGCTTTTTGGCGTGTGGGGTGAGCAAGTGGCAGTGGAGGTGGACATGGTGAAGAGTTCGCGAATCGGCCCAAACGATCAGGTACAGTCTTAACCTCATGATAGCCAATTCCGATATAGTCCTAATGCAAAGTAAAGGGTTGCAGATCCGTTCAGGGCAGCCGCAGCACCTGAAGGGGCGAACCCGCAGGGATTTGAGTCCTGCCTACCTCCAGAACAGCCAAGGCATTGCATCCCGCTAGGTTCATTAAGTTACCGGAATTGTGGCTGTTGGCGGGCTGAAACTGAACGTGATCGGGCTTAAGGTGCAATTTACCCCAGAGATAGTGTTCGCGCTTGCCATCCGAGTGCAGAGCAACGGGACTGGTGGCAGAAAGGAACTGCAAATAGGGGGGCGGGGATCCCCCCATTTTTAATAGGGCTGGGTGCAAAAAGCGCCAGAACGTCACCAAAGCAGAAGCGGGGTTGCCCGGCAGGCCAAAATACAGTTTGGCAGGGCCGTGCGGGTTTGAAAAACGGGCTACCGTCAGGGGTTTGCCCGGCTTGATCGCCACACTGCGAATAAAGATCTCGCCCCCCAGTTCCTCCAGGAGCTTTTCCACATAGTCAAAATCCCCCACCGACACACCACCCGAAGAAATCACCCCATCGGCAGATCCGAGGGCCTGCTGCATTCGCTCCCGCAACACCTGCGGCTGATCGGGCACAATGCCCAGGTTCACCGGGATCCCACCCGCCGCCCGTACCAAAGCCGCCAAGCCATACTGGTTGGAATCGACGATCTGCCCCGGCCCCGGCACCTGCTGGATGGGCACCAGCTCATCCCCCGTCGATAAAATCGCCACCCGTGGCTGACGAAACACCGGCACCACCGCCTGCCGAATGGCTGCCAAGACTGCTAGCTCTGCTCCTCCCAAGCGTTGCCCGGCCTCTAGGATCGGATCCCCTTGACCGGCAAAGCTCCCCCGAGGCCGTACAAATTCTCCCGCTTGCGGGCTTCGGAGAATGCGAACGGTCTCCCCCGAGAGGCGTTCCGTGTGCTCCTGTATCACCACCGTATCGGCACCGACGGGCAAGACGGAACCGGTGTAAAGGCGCGCCGCCTGCCCCCTTTGCAGCGCTCTTGTGGGGGCTTTTCCGGCGGGAATGGTCTCGATCACCTGCAGCTCACAAGGGATCCCCTGTCGCACATCTTCGTACCGCACGGCATAGCCATCCATGCTGGAGGTGGGCTGGGTGGGGAAATCTTGCGGGCTGTGGAGGGTCTGGCTGAGCACACGGTTTTGGGCGGATCCCAGCTCTACCCACTCGCTGCCCAAGGGCTGAACAGCTTGCAAAATCAGAGCCTCCGCTTCGGCAACCGGCAACATCACAGACGGGATCCCCAATAGCCTCTATCCTAAAGCACGGCCCTGCTGTGGGTTGTGGGTATCTGGATCCCGGTTGCGTCACGATCCCCTCTAACTTCGAGGCGGCCTCTTCAATCGTTTTTTCAGCTCAGCCCTGGAGGATGCTTAGAAACTCAACCGATGTATTGGGTTGCCGCAACTGCAGTGGCCGTTCGGAAGTCACGTCTGCAAATCTGGCTGCCAAGACCGTAGAGGCTGGATACTGACTGAATGAACTGGATCCCGCCCGAACGCGGCGAGTGAGGGACAAATGTTAAATGCTGCCATCATCATCACGATCATCCTTGGCTTTTTGGGGGTTGTGGTTAAGCGCAACCTAATTATGAAGATCATTGCGATGGATGTGATGAGTACGGGTGTCATTGCCTTCTTTGTGATTTGGGCGGCACGGAACGGTATGTTCACACCCATCTACAAACCCTGGCGGGAGCTGGCCTATGCCGATCCGGTGCCTCAAGGGGTTATCCTCACGGCGATTGTGATTGGCCTGTCGGTGCAAGCCTTGATGTTGGTGGGGGTGATGAAACTGGCCCGCAACCACCCCACCCTGGAAGTTGAGAGTATCGAGCAGGCCCTCACACAGGCAACCCCAGATGACTGAACTGACGTTGGTATGGGTGGCGCTGCCCTTTTTGTTGGCGTTCACAACCTACTTGCTGCCAGTCCTGACACGCCCAAGTGTGATCGCTATGGCTGTGCTGACGGCGGTTTATGCGGTGCAGCACGGAGGCTTGCCCGGTACCACAGCTGTGCCGCTGGAACTGAGGCTGCTGGATCACTTTGGGGTGACGCTGCGCGTAGATGCCCAGGTGGCGCCGATGCTCTTGGCTCATGGCCTGGTCACGCTTGTGGTGGCGTTGTATCTGGATCGACGTTTTGTGGGCAACCGCTTCGTGGCCATGCAACTGCTGATCGTCCACGGCAGTGCCAATGCAGTGGTCATCAGCGCCGATCTGATCAGCGTCTATGTTGCCCTCGAGGTGTTGAGTGTCGGGGTGTTTTTGCTGTTGACCTATGGGCGGCGTGCCGAGCACCAACCGACAGTGGGGGAGCGGCAACTCTGGGTGGGGCTGCGTTACCTGTTTATGAGCAATGTTGCCATGCTCTTTTATCTAATGGGCACGGTGTTGGTCTATGTGCGCACGGGATCCTTTGCCATCAGCAGTTTGGCTGCAGCCACACCGACGGCTTTGGCCCTGATTACTCTGGGTCTCTTGGCCAAGGGGGCGGTCTTCGTCGCAGGCTTATGGCTGCCCCTAACTTATATCAGTGCTGATCCGGTTATCGTGACGGTGCTCAGCGGCTTTACCACCAAAGCAGGAGCCATGGCCTTGGTTCGCTGTGGTGAAGCCTCAGGGGTCTTGGCTCAGTGGCTACCCTACTTGAGTGCGGGCTCAGCTGTTTTTGGCATTGCGTTTGCCTTGATGTCAAGGACACCGCAGCGCCTGTTGGCTTGGAGCTCGGTATCGCAGATGGGATTTGTGATCGCTGCGCCCCAGTGGGCGGGTTTGTATGGCCTTGCCCACGGACTGGCGAAACCCTTGCTGTTTATCGGGGCAGCCGTGACGAATCGCTGGCGCTGGCCGATGTTGATTCTGGGGGCAGCCTCGCTGGCCGGTGTGCCCGGTAGTTTGGGTTACGCGGCGAAAGCCCTGAGCTTATCTGCCCTGGCGCCTTGGCACGAGTGGCTGCTCACCGTGGTCACCGTGGGGACCACCTGTGTGGGGATCCGGGTGCTGCTGACACCCCCTCCGGTGACCCTGAAAATCACCCATCAGGCAGGCTGGCAAGATAAAGTGGCGCTGGCGATCTGGGGTGGGGGCTTGCTCTGGAGCGGGTTACCGGCGGCCTATAGTACTGCCAGTCTTCTCAAGGCACTGCTCAGCCTGAGTCTTGGCATCCTCCTCGGACTCCGTCCCGCTGGCGCGAACGGGTGGTTTTGGGAGCGTTTCCCGCTCAAGCGTTCGTGCTCCGCAGAAGGGTCTTGGCGCTTGGATGAGGGGTTAGAGGCGGTGATTGGGGGCTTGAGTGTGGTGTTGGTGCTGATGTTGATCCTGTTCGCTGGGGTGAACCATGTCGCGCTACCCTAAGTTGGGTGTATTGGAAGTTGGCCTGTGGTTCTCCAAACTCAGCCGCCATAGGCACAGGAGTTGTACGGGTTCAGCACTGCTTGGATCCTTGTTAGTCATGGAATGGATCCCTGTAACAGGTGCGGGGGCATTTTCAGGGCCACTCCAACAAGGCCTATGGGGAGATCCTATCTGCTAGCGTGGGCATTCATTAACCATTGGCTGAGAGTCATGGGCCTGACGGGGTGACAAAGGTGTGTGGAAAGCTTACGGGACAAGGGATTGACCTTATTGTGGTAAAAAAAGTAGGCCGTTCATTATCGCTCGTCTTACCCCTATTGAAGGACTATCAAGTCATCCCGACCGAGAATTTTGCTCTGTAAAACTTGGGAACTGGCTTCAGGAGAAGAAAACTCACTTCTGCTTGCGATTAAGGAAGAACGAGTTTATCCAAACGAAGGACGAGGTTTGGCAAAGCTTAGAGCAACTAGAGCTTTCTCCAGGGAACAGTCTATTTTTACAGGGGGTCAAAGTCACCAGGAAGAAGGGGTATGGTCAGTTTAATATCGCTGCGAAGTGGAAACGTAAGACCCAGGGGCTATCAACAAAAGAAGGATGGTTTATCCTGACCAATCTAGAGGATTTAGCTACGGCGATTACGGCTTACAGCCCTTACGCGGGTTTTCTACGGCAGGGCTTGTGCTTCTTTAGCCCTAGGGGGTGGATCTCAACTTCCACGGTTGTTACATGGGACTAGCGGTGCCCTATGGGCCGCCATGGACGAACGCGCCAGCGTGCCCTAGGCGTAAAGGGCTGTATAAGAAAACGGTTTGGCATTGAAGAGATGTTTCGAGACTTCAAAAGTGGTGGGTATGACCTATGAAGGTACTCATGTCTGTCATGAACGGTTCATCAGACAAGCATCCTACCTGTGATTGTCACCCCCTCAGCATTCAGCGATTAAGAAAATAGGGCAACTGGGTCCCGCGTTGCGGCCAATGAAAGCGGATAAAGGGCACCAAAATGGATCCAGCCAAAATCAGACAGAACAGACCATAGTATAGGTAAAAAATTCCAATTGGATCTCCTTCTGTGCTCCCTTCTCCCCCCAAAGATCCGAGCGTCAGGGCCAAGACATTGTTCAAGACGTGGGCCAGAATGGGCAGAGTGAGGGAGCGGGTTTGCAGATAAAACAAGCCCATCACCAAGCCAAACACCGTTAGCCCAATCGGGTTGGGGTGCATCAGGCCGAACAGCACGGAAGAGGCCAGCAGACCTTTGGAGATCCCCCACTTGAGACTCCAGCGGTGGAGCAAAATGCCGCGAAACAGCCACTCCTCCGTCACCGGGGCTACCACCACAATCGAGAACCAGCGCAACCCCTGGTACACTTGCGGCCAGGCAGTGGCGCGAGTGTCTTCCCCCAGCGTAGACAACATCAACTCCGCCAGCTCGGGTGAGAGCAGTGACACCAGATAAAGCATTAGCAAGGTTGTGCCCATGGAGAGCATCACCAGCGCCAACACCACCCGCAGCAGGGATCCCCAGGGGATCGGGGCGCGCCAGTTCCCCCACAGTTGCCCCATTTGCACATGAGCCTGTTGCCCCCGTCGCCAGCTCCAGGCACAGGTGAGGATAAACGTAGCGCAGTAGACAAGGTAGGCCAGCAGCGGGTCGTCCGACTGCCAATTCAACAGCCTGGCCAAGGCAACCATCCCCAAGCCTACACTCAGGTTGATCAACAGGAAGGCCAACAGCAAATGGCGAGCCTTGAGGGTTTCAAACCGAGTCGAACCCGGCTCAGCAGGCGGAAGGGCGTGGGATCCAGACACAAAGGCCAGCGGTGCAGTCTTCCTATTTTAAGGGGATCCCCAGCTCAGCCCACGGGTGGGATCCCGTCAAGAGGGGGTATTTTCTGCCCACACTGCCGGGCCATCCAACCCCCAGAAGGGATCCCCGTATAGGCAGCTACAACTTCCTAAACCCAGACCCATTAAGGTTCAACCAGTCTTTTTCACCCTATGGCTGCCCATCTTGAAGACGCAGTCGCCTCCCCCCAAACAAAACACACTGAAGGAGCGGATCGATGTTGGAGAAAGTCACCCTTGCCGGTTGGCCCCGTAGCCGCCGGGCTTTCCTGCAGCAGGCGGTTGGGTTCACAGTTGCCGGGGCGGTGGGTTGGCGAGTAGGGCAAAAAGCAGAAGCCCAAGCCCTGCAATCGGCCAATTTGCAACTGGCCTGGATCAAAAACGTGGAATTTGCCGGACAATGGGCGGCGCTGGAAAAAGGCTTTTTCAAAGAGGAAGGCTTGGATATCAACATCCTTCCCGGTGGGGGCCAAATCGATCCGGCTACGGTCACTGCCAGTGGTGTTGCAGACATTGGCATTATCGCCTCCGCAACCCAACTGGTGGCCGCCCGTTCCCGTGGCGTACCTCTGATCGCCTTTGGATCTACCTATCAAAAGTCGCCGGGGTGTTTGGTTTGTCGAGCCGATAGCGGCATCATGAGCCCACAAGACTTCGCAGGTAAGAAGATCGGCCACCAACAAACCGCCCGCAATGTGGTCAAAACCGTCCTTAAGATCAACGGGATCCCAGAAGACCAGGTGGAAATGATCGTGGTGTCCTTTGATCCCAGCCCAGTGATGCAGGGGGTCGTCGATCTCTACACCGCCTTTGCCACCAACCAGCCCCTCACCATGAAGGAACAAGGCATAGAACCCCGGGTCTTCCTCTACTACGACATGGGCTTGCGCTTTGAGGCAGATAGTTTCATTGCCACCGAAGCGATGCTGGAACGCAAACCCGATGTGCTGGAAGCCTTTTTGCGCGCCTCCCTGAAAGGGTGGGAATACACTATGCAAAACCCCGACGAGGTAGCCCAGTTTGTGGTGGAAAAGTACGGGGAAGGGCTGAGCCTCACGCAGCAGATCGCCCAAAATCGCGCCGGCCTAGAGTTAATGGTATCGGAGCTTACCGAAGAAAAGGGCCTGTTTTGGATGGATCCCGGGCGATGGGAGCAAACCAATCAAGTGGCCGTCGAAACCGAAGTGATCGAACGTCCCATCGACGTCAGCCAGCTGTTGGTCTTCGATCTGCTGGAGAAGGTGCATGGCCATGCTTGAGCCCCTGACGCTAACCCGAACTACAGGGATCCCGGCGGTCGAGCTGCAAAACGTCAGCATGACCTACCTTTCCGGTGGGCGGGCGGTTACTGCTTTACAGGATGTCAACTTGAGCGTGCGAGCCGGAGAGTTCGTCTCTCTGATCGGGCCGAGTGGCTGTGGCAAATCCACCATTTTGCGTCTGGTGGCGGATATCCTCAAACCCAGCAGCGGCCAGATTCGGGTGCATGGGCAAACCCCCACAGAAGCCCGTAAGCAGCGCAGCTTCAGCTTCATGTTTCAAGATCCGGTGATGTTGCCTTGGCGGAATGTGCTGCACAATGTGCAACTGCCGCTGGAGGTGATCGGGGCAGCAGCGGCTCAATTGGTGGAGAAACCGCTTTCGTTGCTGAAACTGGTGCATTTGGCCGGCTTTGAAGACAAACAGCCCAAGCATCTTTCGGGGGGGATGCGGCAACGGGCGGCCTTGGCGCGGGCACTCTCCCTGAATCCGCCTTTGTTGCTGATGGATGAGCCGTTTGGGGCACTGGATGAGATCACCCGCGATCGCATGAATTTGGAGCTGTTGCGCATTTGGCAAGAGACGACGGCAGCGGTGTTGTTCGTCACCCATTCGATTGAAGAAGCGGTGTTCCTCTCGGATCGGGTGGTGGTGCTCTCGCCGCGACCGGGCCGCATCAAAACCATCCTCGATATCGACCTGCCCCGCCCCCGCGCCACCGATATGGCCACCCGGGCTCGCCAAATTTACAACTACAGTTTGCAAGTGCGAGAGGCGCTCTACTATGCCTGAAGAGCCATTCACAGACCCGTTAAAAAATCGCGGTGGAGTCGGTCTGGCGGAGATGCCGACCTCGGAACCGCCCCCTGAGGAGGGATCCCCTGCCCCTGCTGTACGGCCCGGCCTGTGGCGCAAACTCTACAGCTACCGCAACGCCCTGTTGATCATCGTCGGGATTTTGGTGGTCTGGGAGGTGGGATCCCGTTGGCTGCAGGTGCCCACCTACATCATGCCCAAGCCGAGCGAGATCGGGGCCGCCTTGATGCAGCATCGTGCGTTGCTCTGGCGCAACCTGTTGGTGACGGCGTTGGAGGCCATCTTGGGCTTTCTGGCGGGCAATGGGGTGGCGATCCTCCTGGCGATTGTCTTCGTTCACTCCCGCACCCTCGAGCAGGCGTTGTTCCCTTTGGCTCTGACGATCCGCTCGATTCCTGTCGTCGCTTTGGCGCCATTGTTTTTGCTCTGGTTTGGCAATGGCCTGTTGCCGAAGGTGATCATCGCCGCGTTGATCTGCTTTTTCCCGACCCTGGTGAATATGACCCGCGGCCTCAACTCTGTGGATCGCTCCAGCCTGGAATTGATGTACACACTGGCGGCTTCCCCCTGGCAGGTATTTGCCAAGTTGCGCTGGCCGGCAGCCTTGCCCTACTTGCTCTCGGCCCTGAAAATCTCCAGTGCAGCGGCGGTAATCGGCGCTTTGGTGGCAGAGTGGATCGGCTCCGATCGCGGCCTGGGCTACCTGGTGGTGATGAGCACCTTTGAGTTTCGCATTGAGCTGCTGTGGGCCACCATTGCGGTGACCTCTGCGTTTGCCATTTTGCTCTTCCAGATAGTGAATGGGCTGGAGCGTGTGCTGATCCCTTGGCATGACTCGTTGAGCCAAATGGAGTGAGCTGGGGGTAACCCCTGAGGAGCGGTTGTCTGAGGGAGCAAGTTAAGATGTGTTACGGGATCCGTTGGGGCTTTTATGGGCGCAACACCGTCAACACCAGCAACCGTGCAGCATCGCTTTGTCCCCTCCGTGGGGCCAACGTTGGGATCCCCCCCTGTCAGCTCAGAGCCAGCCCTGCGCTACGATCCGGAGCAGCTGGCCAGGCAATATCGTGGTCGTTGGGATCTGGTGGTGGGGCGGCTGTTTCAGTTGGTCAGCCCCTTTCTGGGCCTGCTGGCCTGGGTATTCTGGGATCGTTGGCGGGGGGTGGAGCTGAAGAACCGCCCCAAACATGCGGCCCGACTGCGGGAAATCCTCACCGAACTGGGCCCGACGGCGATCAAAATCGGCCAAGCCCTTTCCACCCGCCCGGATTTGGTCTCACCCCTGTTCTTAGAAGAACTGGCCAAGCTGCAGGATGAGCTGCCTCCTTTTGACAACAAGATTGCCTTTGAGCTAATCGAATCGGAGATCGGCCAGCCCCTAGAGAAGATTTATCGGGAGATCGCTCCCAACCCCATTGCTGCCGCCAGCCTCGGGCAGGTTTACCAGGCCTATTTGCACACGGGGGAGAAGGTCGCTGTCAAGGTGCAGCGTCCGGACTTGATCGGGCGCATCTCCCTCGATATGTACATCATTCGCGGCTTAGCGCTGTGGGCTAAGCGAACCTTCCGCCGCATCCGTAGCGACTTGGTGGGCATTGTGGAGGAGTTTGCCACGCGGCTCTACGAAGAAATGGACTATACGCAGGAAGGTCGCAATGCCGAGCGCTTCCTGCAGCTGTATCGTCATCCCTCCATCTACGCCCCCAAGATTTACTGGGATTACACCCGCACGAAGGTGTTGACAATGGAGTGGATCGACGGCATCAAGCTCACCCAGCTGGATAAGATCACCGCCGCAGGGCTGGATGGGCGACACCTGATCGAGATCGGTGTCAATTGCTCCCTCAAGCAGCTCTTGGAAAGCGGCTTTTTCCACGCGGATCCCCATCCTGGTAATCTCTTGGCCATGGCCGATGGGCGGCTGGCTTACATCGATTTCGGCATGATGAGCACCATCCAGCCCCATCAGCGCTACGGCCTAATCAAGGCAATCGTGCATTTGGTGAACCGCGATTTTGTCGGGCTGGCCCAAGACTACGTGGATTTAGAATTTCTCAGCCCCGATACCGACCTCACCCCGATCATCCCCGCCCTGGAAGCCGTCTTTGCCGAGGCAATGGGCAGCTCTGTGGCCCAGATGAACTTTAAGAGCATGACCGACAAGCTCTCGGGGGTGATGTACGACTTTCCCTTTCGCGTGCCCGCCTACTATGCCTTGATCATCCGCTCCCTCTTGACCCTGGAAGGGATCGCCATCAGCCTGGATCCCAACTTTAAGGTGCTGAGTGTTGCCTACCCTTATGTGGCCCAACGGCTGCTCAGCGACCCGGCTCCAGAGCTGCGCGTATCCCTACGGGAGCTGCTCTTCAACCAAGGGCAGTTTCGCTGGAATCGTTTGGAAAACCTGCTGCGCAACGCCAGCAACAGCGAAGATTTCGACCTACAGGGATCCCTGGAAAAAGCGGTGGACTTCCTCTTTTCTGAGCGGGGCGCCTTCCTGCGAGAGCGCTTGGTGGATGTGCTTTTCTCCAGTTCTGGAGCCCAATCGGCGACACCGGCTCCAGACACCCTGGAGCATTTGCAACGCCTATGGAAACTCCTGAGCGACAGCCCGGCCTTTCAACCGATGCAACTTCTGCCTGTCGTGGCCAAGGTGGCCACCAAGCCCGAGGCTCAACAACTGGGTCGTCAACTGGCCTCCCGCTGGTTACAACGCTCTGCAGCCCGCCTAATCCGGGACTTGCTGCTGCCGGATGCAGAAGAACCCAGTTCACCTGCTTCCCTCAACGGGCGCAACGGGATCCCTGGGCCAACCGGGCAACGAGCCGCTGCTCCCGCCTCTCGACTTCCCCTGACGGCTTAGCGGGCAGCATCACTTTTGGAACTGACAGGGGCAAGAGCGAGCTTAATCCACTCGGAAAATTCATCGCGGCGAAAAACCTGGGGACGAGAGCGAGGACCGAACCGCATCAGACTGGGCATGCCATGCTCTTTGAGACGGGACTGTAGCCAAGTGCCGATGCCGGTTTTGCCATCGTTGGGCATTTCGGTTTGGAAGTCGCTGTACATCAACAACAATTGGCTACGAGACTGAAGCACCGCATTTTCTTGGATCAACTTCGGCAGGGAGAGGCTGATGGTTGGAGCGGCCCCTTTGCTCCCTTTGGCAGAATCACGACGACGGTCGCGCAGGCGTGGGCTGGCATTTTCACGGCTCTTACGGGTTTTCGGTTCAATGGGCATAGAATCTCCTAGACGACAGGGTGGCTCCCCAAAAGGATAGGAACTGGAACTCGCAGGTTGAGGAGTGAGCCCGCTGACGGAGGTGGCTCGATGAGTACAGTTCTGGAACAATCGCCGGAAAGAGTGACACGCGCTCTTGGGTGAAGCGAAGGGAGAACTGCGTCAAGCCGGCACAAAGGGTCAGGATTCCTTCGGTGCAACAGCGATCAGCAGCGGGTTGAGTTCCTGACAGGACATTCGGGGCTTATCTTCGTCTTCCCCTAAGGAGGCCAGTTTGATTACCACGAGTCCTTAGGGCAGGCAAGCTCCGATGTTACCCCTATATTGACTTAAAAATGGACAAGTGGACAGTCCCTAGCCAATAACTTAGGCAAATCACTCAAGCCTGAAGATTTTGCCGCCCGTTGCGTATCACCCGCAAAGACTCCAGCAGCCGCAACTCCAAATCTTGCAAAACCTGATCCACGTAGTGATGGGCTTCCCGTTGCAGGCGATCCGACTCCTGAAGGGTTTGCCGGCGCACTTCCTCGCTTTGTTGATAGGTCTGTCGCAACAGTTGCTCCGCCTGAGCTTGGGCTTGCCGCAGGATTGTCGACTCGTTGAGGAGTTGCTCGGCTCGGCGTTGGGCCATGGCCACAATCTCTTGGGCATAGCGATCCGCCTCCACCAAGATGCGATCCCGCTGCCGCAGCAACTCTTCCGCTTCCTCTAGAGCTGTCGGCATATTCAGGCGGATGAAGTCTAGCTGTTCCAGGATGCTTTCTTCTTCGATGAGAGTGCGGGACCAGAACAGGCGGGGACTGTCGAGGATAGTCGCCTCCAGTTGATCCAAAGCATCCTGCACGCGCATCAACGCCAGGGTTTGATCCCCAAGCGGTACACTGGCACGATTGGAAGCATCAGAGGGCAATTCTCGCATCACAGGTGAGTGGCTGCGCTGAGCAAAGGGGCAAAACAGGCAGGATAACGCCTACCATATCAGGTTCTCGGCTTCCTGAATCTGCGCAGTTTCCCCACGGCTGCGACCGCTCCCCGTCAAGCAGATGTTCTTCTCGATGCACGGCATTCTTGCCCGGATCATCCGCAGCCCTGTGGAGATGCCCGACACCAAAATTGTTGCTATGGTGAAGACAAAGGTAGGGGTTCTGGCTTCGCCAGAGCCTCAGGTGACCCGCCCACCGGCTTGGAGATCTGCAATTGATGTCGGATACTGCTCAAATTAGCCTCGGCTCTAGCACGGTACAGGGACTGGAATACGTAGTGCTGGGAGTGGCCACCTGTTTCCAACGGGATGAGGAGGGTCGCCTGATGGAAGTTCGGGTGGCAGAACCGATTCCCGCCGCCGATCTGGACTGCCTGGCCCAAGAGCGCCGCAGCACCTCTTACTCCCTCCTCTACGCCACCACCTATGGGGAAATTGTGAAGGACGGGATCCCGACCTTGCCAACCGATATTTTCCCGCCAGGGGTGTTTGCTGGGGAAGACTTTATCGAACGAGCTCAGGCCGCCACGCGCACTTATCGCAGTAAGCCCGAGTTTCGATACATTCCTCTCCATCAAACCTGTACCCCAGAACAGGGGGTGTTTAAGCTCAATCACAGTGTCGAGCCCCGACGAATCATCAATGCGGTGGTGGAGGTGAGCGATGCCGACAACATCAAGCAGCACCCCCATACCCATCAACGTCTATGAAATGCCCGGTGCTGTAGAACCCGATCCTGCGGAAAAGCTGGTGGGATCCCCGCCCTGGGCTGGCTGCTGGGATCCCCTCACTCTGCTGGAGCATGTGCGCAGCGGCCAGGTTTGGCTGGTGAAGGGCCTGGGAGCCCACGGCTTGCTGCTGGAGAAACCCCACACCGTTGAGCTGGTGGAATTTGGCGGAGCCGTCGGCATGGCCATCGACCGCAATTGTCGGGCAGTTTTGCCCATTGGCCAAGTTTATTTGCAGGCTCCTGCCACCTTTTTGGAGCGCCAGTGGGGTTATCGTCGCCGGGCCCACAGTGCCGAGGCGCTGCAAAAGGTGACGGAATCTTACCCCGGCATGCGGCGTGCGGCGCTGCTTTGGCAACACCTCTGCCAACGCTACGGCCCCAGCTTGCTTACCCCGCTTCCGGATGAGTGGTTGGGACGGTTGGTGGGGGTATCGGGGGAGCTGATCCAACGTTGTCGGCAACAGGGGGGATCCCTCATCGAGGCGATGCTGGCTGCAGAGGGGTTCGCCGGGTGCGACCAACCAGCTGATGAACGGTTCTAGCTCTACCCTCTCCGCAAGACAGGCCCTCTGCGGGGGGTAAGCGGTTCCCAGCAGCAACGTCGCCACGCCCTTCGCTACAAAAGCCCCGGCTAAAACTCGACACCGATCTGCGCTTTAATCCCTTGATCTCGAAAGGGGTGTTTGACCAGGGTCATCTCAGTCACCAAATCTGCCCGATCAATCAGGGGTGCTGGTGCCCCCCGCCCGGTCAGGATCACATGGATCCGCTCCGGTTTTTCCGCTAGCCCAGCCAAAACCTGTTCCACCGGCAGGTATCCTAACTTGAGGGCGACATTCACCTCATCCAGCAACACCAGCGCATAGTCCCCAGAGGTGAACAATTCGCGTCCCTTTTCCCAAGCCGCTTGAGCATGGGCCATATCCCGCTCGCGATCCTGGGTTTCCCAGGTAAAGCCCTCCCCCATGGCATGAAAGGCGATTTTCCCCAGCCCCATTGCCTCATCATGGGCTAATTTTCGTAACAACTTTGCCTCGCCCGGATCCCAGGCCCCCTTGATAAACTGCACCACTCCCACCGACAACCCTTGGCCGAGGGCTCGGAAAATCATGCCAAAGGCAGCGGTACTTTTTCCTTTACCCTGCCCCGTATGCACGATGATCAAGCCTTTGTCGTCTCGCATTCCCGACAGGCGTTGCCGTTGCACCTGCTGCCGTTGACGCATCTTCTGCCGGTGCCGTTGATTCGGGTCGGTCACCGCCTCCGGTTCGGGTGTGGTTGAAGCCGAAGGGATCCCAGGAAAAGACAGAGGCAGTTGAGACAGATGAGACATAATTGAGAGCAATACGAAACACCTCAAAATCGCGCACAGCAGACCGTCCTCATCCTAATCCGGCTGCGCCCATGAAAGAACCGGCTGCCGTCTTCCGAGATAGCCTGCTGATTTACTGCTTCATCTGGGCAGTGCTGGCGGTGGGCTGCTTTCAAGTGTTGCCCCGCATCAAAATCATCTCTGCCGCTGAGTTGGAACCCTGGCTGGCACCCAGTTATTTGGCGGGTTTGGGGGGATCCCTGTTGGCTGCCCTAGGATCGATGCTCACCGCTTCTGCAGAGGATGTGCGGGATCCAGGGGGCAAAAATTATCGACATCGCCTGGCTGGGTTGTTGGGGACGGTTGGGTTTATCGGCATTCTTTTCCCGCTGGGACTGACGGGGGCAGCGTTTCTCAATGCAGCTCGCGAGACCGATTGGTGGCAAGGGCTGTTTGGCTAGGGCCTGGGCATTCTCCGAAAAAAGCATTCCCGACGGTTCCTGGCCGGGTGGGATCCCCCTTCCGGTTGGCCCAACTTTTTGACAAACTTCCAAGTATTGGGGGTAACATATCGTTAGTTCCGTTCTTTATCCAGAGCAGACTGAGGGATCAGGCCCAACGAAGCTGCGGCAACCCGGCGGAAGTCTCCGCTACGGTGCTAATTCCTGCGGTTAGTCAGTAACCGAAAGATAAAGGAAAATAAAGGAAAAAAGTTTTCCCCAGGCAATCCCTCTTGAATGAGGGGTTTTCCTGTAACTTCACCCTTTAGCGGCTCCACAGCACTGATAAGCCCCTCCTCTGGCCCAGTTGGGTTTGAGGGATGAACAGCAACCTCCAGCTTCCTTTGCGGATGATGAACGAACCTGTCTGTATCGTTTTTCATCAAGGAGAAGTCCGTTGTCCAAGTCGTTTTTGTTTTCCTCCGAGTCGGTGACAGAAGGGCACCCCGACAAGATTTGTGATCAGATCTCCGATACCGTCCTTGATGCTCTCTTGACGGCGGATCCCTTCAGCCGAGTGGCAGCGGAGGTGGTGGTCAACACGGGCTTGGTGATCCTGACGGGCGAGATCACCTCGCAAGCACAGGTCAACTTCACCCGCCTGGTGCGGGAGAAGGTAGCAGAAATTGGTTACACCGACGCCAAAAACGGCTTCTGCTCCGAAAGCTGTGCCGTGTTGGTGGCTTTGGATGAACAATCTCCCGATATTGCCCAAGGGGTGAACGTGGCGCTGGAAAATCGCGGATCCCAGGAAGACCACTTTGACTCGGTTGGGGCTGGGGATCAGGGCTTGATGTTTGGCTTTGCCTGCGATGAAACGCCTGAACTCATGCCCTTACCCATTAGCTTGGCCCACCGCCTCAGTCGCCAATTGGCCACGGTTCGGAAAAATGGCACCTTGCCCTATCTGCGCCCGGATGGCAAAACCCAGGTGACCGTCGCCTATGAAGGGGGCCGCCCGGTGGGCATTCACACCCTGCTGATCTCTACTCAGCACACCCCGACCATCGAATCGATTACCGAAGATGCTGCCGTGCAAGAGCGGATTCGGGCCGATCTTTGGGAAGCGGTGGTCAATCCAGTCTTTGCGGAGTTGGCCGTCAAGCCGGATGGCAATACCCGCTTTCTCACCAACCCCACCGGCAAATTTGTCATCGGCGGTCCCCAGGGGGATGCGGGCTTAACCGGACGGAAAATTATCGTCGATACCTACGGCGGCTACTCTCGCCACGGGGGTGGGGCGTTCTCTGGCAAGGATCCCACTAAGGTGGATCGCAGCGCTGCCTACGCCGCCCGGTACGTGGCCAAAAACATCGTGGCTGCGGGTCTAGCGCAAAAGTGTGAAGTGCAGGTGAGCTATGCGATTGGGGTGGCCCGCCCGATCAACCTTTTGGTGGAAACCTTTGGCACGGGGCGCATTTCCGATGAAGAACTGCTGCGGCTGGTGCAGCGCCATTTTGACCTGAGGCCGGCGGCGATTCTGGCGCATTTCCAGCTGCGGGAATTGCCTCGCCAACGGGGAGGGCGTTTCTACCAAAACGTGGCTGCCTACGGGCACTTTGGGCAAACCCATCTCGATCTGCCCTGGGAGCGCACCGACAAAGCCGCTCTGCTTCGAGAGGAAGCGCTGGCGGTCGTGGCCTAAGGAGAGGATCCAGGGATCCCCGTAGGTCACCTCCCGACCCATCCTTTTCCTTTCGTGGGAGGATTCCCAAGGGTGGGCCGGGAGCCCTTGTTTTGTTTTTTAGCTCAATGCTTGCCCTGGTGGAGTTGCTTCACCAGATGGGTCAGTTCCGGCAGAATCAGGCTGTGCATGGCCAGTTGCACCGCTGCCGTGGATCCGGGCATGGAGAAGATCAGGCTGTTTCGATGGATCCCGGCAATGGCCCGTGAGGCGATGGCCCGACTGCCGACCTGGGCATAGCTGAGCTGGCGGAAAATTTCTCCAAAACCGGGCAGCGTTTTCTCCAGGAGAGCTTCGATGGCGTCATAGGTGGTGTCGCGGGGGGCAATGCCAGTGCCGCCATTTAACAAAATCACCGGCAGGGATCCGGCCCAATCCTGAACAAGCGCTCGAATGGCCTGAGGGTCATCCTTGAGAATGTGATAGTCGGCCACCGCGTGACCCGCCTCCCGTAGGGCCGTGCAGATGAGCTGGCCACTGTGATCGGTTGCGGGGGTGCGGGTATCGCTGACGGTGATCACCCCACAGGGCAAAGAGGCAAAATCGGGGGAAAAAGACATGGCAAGGATCCCTGAGGAATGGAAATGACCAACCCATTAAGTTTGGCCTTGAGGGTGCTCCGTCGGATCGGGAGGGTCAGCAACGGTGGGGTGTAGCCCCAGGGTTGTCTCGGATTGCCGGCCAAGCGGTGCGGGATCCGGTGAGCTGATCAGGTGGCGCAGCTTGGGGGGGAGATCCTGCAACTGCCCCAACAAAAAGTTGAGGGATATGGCTGGGGGAATCAGGGATCCGCACTCGGGTGCCACCTGGGGTGTTGTGGAAGAATGGGGGCGAGGAGTGGCGGTACGGGCGGCCAAAGCCAAGGAGCGGATCAGCTCTTGTTGCTCCCACCAAAGGGATTGGCTGATCTCGGGGGGAAAAGTCAGGTGAGGACACCCACGTCGTTGCCAGAGGCGCAGAATCTGTTCAACGGAGGTGGCCTTGTACCGCCCTTGGTAGAGCGCTTCGATGAGAGCCGCCGGGATCCAACGGGTCGGGAACAGCTTGCTCCAGTGCTCCACCCAAACCTGGCCAGATTGCCCCTCCAACTCAAACCCATAGTGCTCCAAAAAGGTGGCGGGATCCATCGATCGGCCCCTCATGTCTCAACACGGCTTGGGTCGGCTTGCCATCGGAGACGAGGGGATAAGAACACAGACCCCCGTCGATGTTCCGTGAATTCACTTAAGAATATCCTTGTCAAAGGAACAGCTACCAGCTTTGCTGATACTGAGCTCATACATAGGTTCGTAGATGTCGTAAATGTTATGAAAGTCAACACATTGAGCTGATACGGAGCTGATATTAGTGTGCCCCCACGCCACCACGCATCAATGACACGCATCAACAATAAGCATCAACAATAATCAGTACGCGTTCAAGCCCAGCGCATACTCCGCCTCCAGGGCCCGTTCACTGTCAGGGAATTGCGCCAATAAACGCTCTAGAAAGGTGATGTCCACCGTCAGACCGTACAGAGACATCAACACATCACCGGCATAACGGCTGCGGGGAAAGCGGGCCAACAACTCATTTCCGGCCTGGATCGCCTGCCGTGCATACCAATTTTGCAGGGCCTTGGCCTCCAGAAAGTAGCGGTAGCCAGGGCTGCCGGGATCCACATAGTCGGGAAGGGGAGTATTGAATAGGCTGGCATCTTCCCCTATGGCGGCCGGAAAACCGGGCAAGGGGTGGATGGCCTCGGTCTCCCCGGGTGGATAGCTGGTGTACTGACGATAAAGAATCACCACCTGCCAGTAGAGGCTTTTCTCCTGCACGTCGGCAGGGGTGGCGGGATCCTGTAGCAGGGATCCGAACAACTGGGCAGCAACGGCGTGGTGATTGGCCCGTTGATGGTCGGTTAAGGAGGAGGTCGCTTCGGGTGGTGGCGGTTGGAGGGGATCCCAGTTGAGGCTGGCGGCACGGGTTTGGTTAAACAGCCACAGATAGCCATTGCGCCAACCCTGAAACGAGGCCCAGTGGGCGGCCAGTTGGTAGCGTTGTTGCGGGGTGGATTGATTTTGCCAACGGCTGAGCTTGCGCCAGCGTTCCCGTTGCCCCTGTAGCTCGGGATCCAACCGGGGGCGGGTGCCTGCTTCGGGATCCCAGTCGCTCAGCCAATAGCTGCCATCCAGCAGGGGGTAGCGATCCAGCAGGGCATCCAAAGACAGATTTTCCGTGAGTTGCAGCGCTTGGTCGTAACGGTGCTCGCGGGCATGGCGAACCGCCAGCGCATAGCGGACTGCCGTCGCCAATGGGTGATCGCTATGGTCAGACAAGAAAGTTTCTAGGTCGCTGCGAGAGGTGCCCGTATCCAAAAGCAAAAGCAGACGAGAACGCAAAGAATAGCGCATATCCCCATCGCCAAAAGGACCAACAACCCAATCCGCCAAATGGGTTAGAGCCTCCTTCCGTTTGCCCTGCCACTCCAGCGTGCGGGTCAGCCAGAAAAAGGCATCGTCGGCACCGGGGTGATCAGGATAGGTCGCCAGCCAAGTGCGCCACCGGGCCTCTTCCTCGGCTGGGGGAAAGGGACGCGAGATCCGCTCTCCGGTCTCAAAATCGTAGGGGAAATGGCCAAAATAGCTACCCCCCCGAATTTGGGCATACTCCTGGCAGGCGCGGGTAAAGCGGGAATTGGGAAAAGCCTCCGCCAACTGTAACAACACCAGATAGTCACCGATGCCGTAAAGAAAGCCAAACTCTTCATTCAGGGCCACCTGCAGCAGAGGTTCCCCGGTTGGATCCCCTTTCAAGTAAAGGAGAGCGGCAGCCAAAACCCGCTGTGGATCGGCCTCATCCGCCACCACACTGCGCAACAGCACCTGAGCGGCAGGGTTGAGGGTTTCGGGATCCGCTATCTGCAACAGAAAAAATTCTCGGGATGAGGGGGGCAGATCTTCATAAAGGGGGCGTACCCTTTGCACCGTCGGCTGTTCTAGGGCCAGCACCTGGTCGGCACGCGCATAAAAATCGATGTAGGGGGAGGAAGCCCCGCCGTCCAGCACCCGCTCCCGTACCGCCCGCACCTCGGATAAGGCCCAAGTGGGGATCCCTTCCTCTCCGTAGGGTAAGGCGCTCAAGAGTTTCTCTGCCCGGGCCGGGGGGCTACTTTGCAAGGCGGGGAGCAGCACCCCATAGACCCGATCTCGAAAGGGAAATGCCTCCTGAGTTAGGAGGCTGTTGAGCCAGTTGAGGTTAAAGCTCCAGTCTGGGCTGTCGGCTTGGATCCCGGCCAAAGCCAGCTCTGTTAAGCGCGTCACCGACTCGGGTCGATCCAACCCAAACAGCTCGTATCGGGGCGCAACCACCTGTCCGCTTGAGTAGTCGTAGCCCCCGAAGAGTGCCGCTGGGGTGAAAAACTGAGCCGGGTTTTGTCGCAGGCGATCCTCCAACCACCAACGGCTGTAGGGCAGACCATGGCCTTGCAGGGTTTGAAAGGCGTAGCTGCTGCGCACCGGATCGGCGGATTCCCCCCAGCGGGCCAACACCGGGTAAGTGAGGGGAAACCAGCGATCGGTCTGGCCGGGCTCGAACCCTTCCGAGTCCCCATAGCCAAAAGCAGAAAAAGCAGTGTACCGGTAGTTGATCAAATCCCGATGCAGCTGCAGCCGCAACTGCTGTAACAGAACATAGCCCCCGACTCCCAGCCCCGTCAGGATCCCAACGGTGAGGGCCAAGGTGGCCAGGGGACGAAAACGACGCACAGGAGAAAAGGGGGTGACCGGATCCATAAAACCCAAGCCATGGGGTGAGCGCACCTACTCTACTCGATCCCTTTGCGGTGTGTATTGACTTCCGTCACAATCACCATCACACACATCACATCTTGTGAAGCTGGCCGGATAGCTTCGTTTCCCTGGCTACACCCTGACCGCCAGGGATCCCTTTAGAATGGTTGCCAAGAAACACTCTTTTTCCGAGAAAACCCGGTTTTGATTCTCTTCTTTCTGTGAGCCACCGACGATGTATTCCCGTACCTCTCAAGGTGGGCCAGGGCCTGGCCCCCAACCTCAGTTCACCCGCCCGTTGGTCAACGTCCTCGAAGAGATGGTGATGCAGGAGGTGACTCGCCAGTTAAGTCGCTTGCCCGACAGCCAAAGAGACAAAATTGACGCTGTGGATGTGGCCGGTTACGTGCTCAATCGCATGCAGCCCATGTACGCCACCAATCGCAATGGTTGGAGTTTTCAGCGGGAAAAGGCCCTGGTGCGAGCCAGCCAAGACCTCTCCAAGTTGGTCACCCAGGGCATCGAAGCCGTGAAGCGCGCTCCCCATCGGCAACGGCTTCCCCTACCCCAAACCCTGAAGTCAGAAGCGGTGCTCAACCAGATTCGCGAGCTTCTCAACCGACCCGACTTGGATTGGAGCACGGTTATGCCCGCCCTGATCGAACTCAAGGCTGCCGCCGATCGAGCCAATACTTTTTCGGCAGGGATCCCCCAAAAAGCTCCCGGCCAGCCGGATCCACCGCGGGATGCGTGGGGCTACCGCTGACGCAAACACCACACCACTCCGGGCACACCCGTTGCGCCCTCTTGCCGTAGGGTGAACTCCTGACAATAAACGGGATCCAATCCTGCTCGGTTTGCCTGTTGACGCACGTAGGTTTCGGAGTGTGCGAAGCGCCCTGTTGTGGATCCCAGCTCATAGCCTGGGGTGGATCCCAGCTCGACGGTAAAGGCCAAAAGCCCGCCGGCATGGAGCACCCGAGCACAGGCGGGAAAAACCTGGGCCAAATCCCCCAGATAAATGAACACATCCGCCGCCAGGATCAGGTCGTAGCGCGCCTGCGTGGTGTGCAGCAGGGTCAACAGATCTTCTTGGATCAGCACATCGTAAAGGCCCTTTTGCCGGCACAGCTCCACCATGCGACCGGATAGATCCACCCCTGACAACTGCTTGACATAGGGGCGCATCTGGGATCCCACCAAGCCTGTACCACAGCCCAAATCCAGCGCCTGCTCAAACCAAGGGGGCGATCCTTGGGCTGCCGCCACCGCCAGGATCCCCTGCAACAAAGCCTGTGGGCCCTGATAGTTCAGCTTTTCCAACAAATGCTGTTCAAACCGGGGTGCATATTCGTCGAACAACCGGATCACCCAAGCCGGAGGAGTTTTGTCGGGCAAGGGCAACTCCCCCAAAATCGCCAGCATGTAGCGGGCATCGCTGTGATCCGGTTGTAACGAGATCGCCTGCCGAAACCACGCGCTTGCCGCTTCCCCTTGTCCCTGTTTCCAGAGACACATGCCGATCTGATAGGGAATATCCGGTTCCTGTTGGGATCCCTGCCAAGCCTGCAAGTAGTGCTCTACAGCAGCCTCAAATTCCCCTTGCGCCTGCAGCAGATCCGCCAACCCCACCCGAGCCAGCAGCAAATGTGGATCCCGGTTCAAAGCCTGCTCAAACAAGGCTTGCGCCTGTTTTTTCTCCCCTGTGTGCCGCAATACCCCCGCCAGCAAAGCATGAACCTCAGCCGCCAAGGAGGCCGGAGCGGCGGGTGGACAGGCCAAAATCGCTTGCTGATAGTGCAACATGGCGGCGGGGTAGTGGCCGGATCCCTCATCGATGCGCCCCAGCAAAGCCTGGGCTTGGGCCACCGCTATGGCTTCTCCTTCCCCCACAGCGGATCCCAACTCAGCAAGGATCCTTTGGCAGAGCTGCTCACATTTAGCCCAGTGACCTTGTCGGAATTGGGCTGCCGCCTGTCGGAGCCATTCTGAGGTGGGCGGCTGTTTTCTCGCCGGTGTTCCAAACCCCTTGCGTTTTACCATCCATCCAACTGCAACCCCTTTCTCACCATAGACAACGGCAGTCCGCCGAAGCCACCGAAAAGCCCCGTTCAGAAGGGTCCCGGGCGGTGAGGAGGCTGACAAAAATGCCAGGAACCAGATTTGAACTGGTGACACGAGGATTTTCAGTCCTCTGCTCTACCAACTGAGCTATCCCGGCTTTGGGCTTTCTATCTTACGATGCCGAGAAGACCTTCGGCAACTGGTAGCCTGCGGCGTTCAGCCAATCAGCTTCTCCAGCATATCCATCTGGGGAATACAGAGAATATCTCGGTTGCGATCCCGCTGGATTAGATTTTCTTGTTCGAGCTTGGAGAGAACACGGGTTACGGTTTCTCGCGCCAAGCCACTCATGCTGCTCAACTCGCGGTGGGGCAAATTGGGGATCTCAACTCCGGCACGGCTCACTCGGCCCCGAGACTCCGCCAAAAACAGCAACACATCCGCCACACGGGCAACACTGCTGGCCTCTCGCAATTGCAGGCGGCGATTGATCTGCCGCAGGCGACGGGACATCAGCTGGGCCAACCGAATACCCGCCTGAGGATCCGAAGCCAAGAACGCCAGAAAATGTTGGGCCGACAAACAACCGACTTTGGTGGCAGTTAGAGCCATGACATCCGTCGAGCGAGGCACTTCGTCCAGAGCAGCCATTTCTCCAAAGACTTCTCCCGGCCCGAGAATGGTAAGGGTGATCTCTCGACCTTCCAGATCATGGGTGCGGATCTTCACCCAACCTTCCAAGATGAAATAGACCGCATTGCCCCAGTCATTTTGCAGCAGGATCGCCTGGTTAATGGGGTGGGAGCGCAGGGACATCTGGCTGGCCAACGGCTCCAGAATTTCTGAAGAAAAGCCTTCAAACAAAAGCATTAACCGCAAATCATCAGAAGTTACATCGCTCACCGTTGGGTTCTCCTGCACAAGGCAGATTTTAGGCTGTAGTCGAAATTCATTCGAGACAAGGGGAGGACAACCCCAAAGGCATAGCCTCACTTGAAAAGGGATCCAACTCCTACTCTGTCTAACTGCCCCTATCTAACACGAAAACGGCAAAATAAACCTCAATCATTCACAATTCTCCTGACTTTGTAAGTTCAAGTCAGGATCTAGGATTTTAAGATCTGGATCTGTCGAAGTTGAGCTTGCCAATCTTGACTGGTATCCACAGCTGTCACGAAAGACCGTTCCGACTCGGCAAAATCCTGCCAGTGGGCCTGTTGTTTGGCGAGCATATCGGCGGTGGCATCGGCAATGTCGGCAGAATACCGCTGATCCCCCACGATCCAACTGGTTTGCGTCTGCAAGTCGGAGCCCTGACGGGTTTGGCTGCTGGCCCGGTGTTGCAGGCGTTCTCGCAGGGTAACCTCCGGCGCATAGCAATGAAGAATGCGCACCGGGATCCCTGTGTTTTGGGCCTGTTCTAAGGCGATGGCCCGTAGATCCTGTCGGTCAAACTTGGCATCGAGAATGACCCTATAGCCCTCCTGAACCAACTCAAGCCCCAGCTGTACCAAGCGTCCATAGGTTTTGGCGGTCATCTCGGGGGTGTAGACCTCCGGCCCCCCCCGTTCCCGCAACGGGATCCCGGCCAAATGCTTGCGCACAGCATCGGAGCGGATGTGGATCGCCCCCTGTTGACGCGCCAAGTGACGGGCAACCGTACTTTTGCCGGATCCCGACAACCCCGACATCAGGAACAGTTGCCCTTGTTTGGGGCGGGTGTATTCCCAGGCGAGACGGTAATACTGAGCGGCACTGTTGAAGGCTTCGGTCTTCACCTCTTCTGAGGCCGTGGGATCATCCAGCAAAAAAGAGGTGACTTTGGCCCGCACGTAGGCCTGACGATTTAAGTAAATGGGCAGAATCTTTAGGCCCTCCCAATCGCCTGTTTCTTCCAGGTAAGTATTCAAATAAGCATTGCCCAAATCGGGGCGGTGGCGGGCATCCAGATCCATCACCCCGTAGGATACATCGTACATAACATCGACAAAGCGGAAGGGCTCGTTGAACTCGATGCAATCGAACAGCAAGATTTTCCCTTCCCAGAAGCAAATGTTGCGCAGGTGGAGATCTCCATGGCACTCACGGATGCGGTCTTGATCCAGCCGTTGTTGAAACAGATCCCGCCGCTCGGCAAAAAACCGATCCGTATAAGCCTGGGTTTCCTGAAAATACTGGGCTGTTTGCGGCCCGCCGATGTAGTGTTCGGTTTGTCGGTAGTTCTCGTCAAAGGCTTCTCGCACCCGTTCCGGTTGGCCAAAGCCGCGAATGTAGTCGTTGGTGTCGGTTTGGGCATGAAAAGCGGCGACCACTCGCCCCAATTCCTCCATGAGGGCAGCGGTTAGTTCTCCCCGTTCAAACAAGTTACTGAACAGGCTCTCTTGGGGGAACTGCCGCATTTGCAGGGTGTATTCCACACAGGCTCCAGCACCGTTGAGCTGAAACTGCCCGTCGGTTTGGGTGATGGGCAATACTTGCAGGTAAATGCCGGGGGCACCCCGTTGATTCATGCGCAACTCTTCCTGACAGAAGTGCTGCCGTTGGGGAAGGGTGGTGAAATTGAGAAAGCCGAAATCGAGGGGCTTTTTCACCTTGTAAGCATAGTCGCCCGTCAACAGAATGTAGGAAATATGGGTTTGGATCAGCTGGATCGGGGCCTGCACCGGATGGGGGTAAAAGGCGGGATCCAACATCGCTTGGATCAACTGGGGCAAACGGGCGTCGGTCATGAACCCTTACAGAGTTGGAAAAGACAAAGGGATCCGTTCTCTCCCGGGGAGGAGGCAGAGGGGCATCATCCCTGTTCCCCAAAGGGCAGGGCGGCATCTTGGGGTGAGAGGCGAATAATGCTGATCCCTTGCTTGATTAGAGTATCCTGAGCGGCGCCCGAAAGAGCGTAGGGCCAGACCAAATATTTGGTGTTGATGTAGTCGCGCCCCCGCTTGGCCAGGTTGACCTGTTCCGAGAGCATGCGCACATCCGGCCCCCGGCTGATGGTGGCTTCTGCCTGCCGAATCCGCTGCATCAGCTGGCTGAACAGCTCTTGGGGTTGCTGTACAAACACGACAATGGCCAAATCGCAGGGATTGTAGTAGTTGCCGATGCCACAGAGGAGTAGGGCTTCGCTGGATAAAACGATGGTTTCCTGCTCCCCCATGGCCACCACCGGATAGAGGAAGGTGCGTACATCCTCCGGCTGCCAATGGTTGAAGGAGTGGCTCTCCACTTCCCCCCGCACCCAGGAGGAAACCGAAGGGAAAACGGCCTCGCTCAACAGTCGATAGGCCTCTTGGGGGCGCCCCAACCAACAGAGGGCATTTTCGTAGAAGCTCTCGTTCTCCAACAGATGAGGCATGAGGGGAGCAGCGGGCATAGAACCAGGGATCCTCAAGGGGCTCAGGGGCGGGTGAGCACCCCAGAGTTCTTCACCTCTGGAACCTCAACTTCCGCCTGATTCAAGGGTAAACGTTGTTCTGGACAGTGGTAAGGAGCATAGGCCATGATGGCCGCCCCCGTAAATCGGGCGATTCCCTGCATTTGCGCTAGGGAAAGGTTGGGAGCAGTGGCGAGGGCACTCAAGGTTTGGGAGATCCAGTCTTGATGGGAGATGCCTTCCCGGCGGGCGGTGCAGTAGCGTTCGCCAATTTGCGCCCCCTGAGCGTAGAGGGCTTCGTTAAGGGTGGCCCCCTGTTGACGACCCCAGAAGTGGAGGGCGAGGCGGTAGTGTTGGTGGGCTTGTTCCCGGTTCAGGGGCTGTTGCAGGGATCCCGTGCTGGCCCAGGTGGGTGAAGCGGCGCTGAGGAGCACCAGCAGGATGGAACCGATGCTCAATCTTGGGAACAGGTTGCACACTGGTTTCGTCATAGCCTTAATAACCCTCACAACGGCCCCACCCTAAACACAGCCCTACGCTCTGCGGGGATTCGTTAAACTTAGGTTCAGAGTTGTGTGAAGAAGCTGTAACTCATGCCCGAAAACGGTCTGCCTGGCCCCAGATACGCGCGCACCGGAGCTTCGCGATGGGATTCGGTGAGGGATAGGGATAGGCGAGGGATCCAGACCTTATTTCGTTGGGGGAGCACAGCCCACTGGGAGGCGGCTGGACTGATTTTGCTCGGGGGCCTGCTGATTTTCTACCGTTGGCGGGGCACCCTGCTGATGTTGATCAATCCCAGCTATGTGAATGTGGCTTTGTTGGCGGGGCTGTGTCTTCTGGGATTGGGGATTGGCCGATGGTGGGGAGCCAGAGCCGCCCAGGGCGATGAGACCCATTCTTCTTTGCTGGGGCCTAGGTTAGGGACAGGTTTGCTGCTCTTAACGGCGATTTTGGGGTTCTGGATCGAGCCGCGGCCTTTGTCTAGCCAAACGGCTTTGAATCGGGGGGTATCGCCTTATCTGGGGGTATCCCGTAGCCAGCCCCAAGCCTTTCGGCCCAAGATTGATCCGCGCCAGCGTACGCTCCTGGATTGGGTGCGGACTTTGGATGTCTATCCGGATCCCTACAACTACGAAGACCAGCCGGTGCGGGTGCAGGGGTTTGTCATTCCCGAGGAGCGGCCTGACCATTTTGTCATCGCCCGGTTTTTGGTCAGTTGTTGCGCCGCCGATGCTTACCCCGTGGGTCTGCCGGTACACTGGGCGGATGCTGACAATCTGGCCGCCGACAGTTGGCTGCGCCTGGAAGGACGGATGGCGGTGGAACAGGTGGATGGCACCTCGCGGTTGGTGATCGTCGCCCAGCAAGTGGAGCCGATACCGGTGCCGATGAATCCCTATGCGGATGAATAACGGGATCCATGCGCCAAGGGCACGCTGGCGCGAAAGGCTGAGTCTTTTAAGCTCCCCAATAAACCCGACCAGGCCGCTAAAATCGATGCCGAAATGTCCCTCGTGAATGATATGAACCGGATCCCCGCCTCAAGTGCATCCTGGCCGGAACGTTGGCTGCCTCAACCGCTGGATCGGTGGGTGGCTGGGATCAGCCTCTGTAGCTTGGTGATCGGGGGGATCCTGTTTCTGCTGGGGAACCACACGGCTCCTTACGTGCGGGATTTTAACTGGCAACAGCAACGGGTGGGATCCCGCGATTTGCAAATGGTGCTTACCTTCAACCGCCCCATGGATGCCGAGAGCATTGCGGCCAACCTGGAGATTCAACCCCCTCTGCCAGGGCGGATGCGTAAATTGGGGCGCCGCTTCTTTTGGACCTTAGCGGAACCTGCGCCCTACGGCCAAACCTATCGAGTGCAACTGCAGGCTGCCCAAGATGAGCGGGGCCAAGCAATGTCGCGACCTTTTCAGGGAGAGTTTCGCACCCCGGATCGGCAGTTGCTGGGTGTCAGCAGCCAAGCGGGCCAGGCGGGGCGGCTGTTTTTGTTCAATGTGGAGACGGGATCCACCACACTTCTTACGCCGGCGGGGCTGAAGGTGACCCAAATGCAGCCCAGCGCCGATGGCCAGTTTGTCTACTACTTCGCCACCCAAGCGGGCATTCAAGCCCAGGATCTGTATCGGTTAGATCTCGAAGATCAGACTTCACAACTGCTGCTGGATCATCGGGGGTATCAAAATCTGCGGGTTCAGGTTTCGCCGACGGGAGAACTGGTGGTGGCGGAGCGCATGCCCCTAGAACGAGACCCGAGCGGGTTGGTGCAGACCGAACTGTGGATCCAAAAAGAACGCCAAGAGCCCTTTCGGCCCTTGACATTGGATACGGCGGTGGGAGGGGATTTTCTCATCAGTCCGGATGAGAGCAGCCTTTTGATCTCTCAGGGACGTGGGGTGGGCATTGTGCCCCTGCATCCGCGGGCTTCGGCAGAGAGTTTTCTGGCCCAATTTGGCCAAACCTTAGCCATTCGACCGGATGGAGCTTTCGGGGCACTACTGCGCTTCAACCCCGACTATACCCGCAGCCTTTGGATCGTCAGCAACACCGGCAACAGCCAAGAGATCTTGGTTGCAGAAGGCTCGATTGGAGTGGGAGCGTTTTCTTCCGTTGCCCCCGTATTTTACAGTTTGGTGAGTCAGATCGACCCCGAAACCTACACCGAGTCGCCTCGGCTACTGGCAATCAACTGGGAGGAGGGCAGCCAAACGGAGGTGGTGGGAGCCGAATATCCGATTGGCCTCGATTTCAGCTTGGCCCCGGATGGGCGCGCCCTGGCCTATACCCTGCTGGAGCCTTTTCAGGGGCTGCCGGATCCCGCCGCTCCCCTTAGCCGTAGCGGACAAGCCATTGCCAGCTCACAGGTGTGGTTGGTGGAGTTGGAACAGGGCCAGCCGATTCCTGGCAGTCGGCGGCAGCTGCCCTTGGCCAGTAGCATGCTCGCCTGGATCCCATAGGTCACCAGAGGATCCGGTTGGGGATGGGGGTAAACCTGCCTAGAATCAGAGGGGTGTGCATGAGGACAGGCGAACATGAGTGTGATCGACGAGCAGGGCCGCTTGTTTGGTAAAGTCAGCCTCTTGGATTTGGGGGCACTGGTGATGGTGGTGGTGGCCATTGCCGCCGTGCTGTTCTTCCCGGGTCGCCAGGCGGGTAGCGTGGTGCAAGTGGGCGGGGGCTCCCCTGTGCCGGTGGAAGTGGACATGATCGTGCGGGGGATCAGCAGCCGCTCGCTAGAGCCCTTTCAGGCCGGGCATAAAGCGGATTTGATCATCCGTAACCAGCCCTACGGTCAGGTGGAAGTGGTGCGGGTGGAAAACGTCAGCCGTACCGTGCCGATGGTCTTCCCCGATGGGCGAGTGCAAAACTTGCCGGATCCCGAAGCCTATCGCCTCGATTTGGTGTTCACCTTGCAGGGGCGCGGGCAACGCACCGACAGTGGCATTGTCCTGGGCAACAACCGTGTCAAAATCGGCGTTCCGCTGGAGCTAGAGACCTTTGACTACAACCTGCGCGGTACCGTCATGGATGTGCGGCTGCTGCAATCTTAGGGATCCCTTTCGGTGTGAAACACGATGCAGCTACAGGAGATCGCCCAAAAACTGGGATGTGCTTATGAAGGGGATCCCCAGTTGGTCATTCACGGGGTGGCCAGCTTGGCGGAGGCCCGACCAGGGGAGTTAAGCTTTGTCAGCGAGGCTCGTTACCTGCCCCTGTTGGAGCAAACCCAAGCCAGTGCCATCATTCTGGATGAATCGACACCCTTACCTCGCCCCATGGCCTGTCTGCGGGGACGGGATCCGCGGCTGCTCTTCGCCCAGGCCATCGAACTGTTTTACCAGCCCTACCGCGCCGCGGCAGGGATCCATCCCACCGCGGTGGTCGATGCCAGTGCCCAACTGGGGGAAGGGGTGGCGATTGGGCCGCATGCGGTGGTGATGGCGGGGGTGCGCATTGGCGACCATACCGAAATTCACGCCAACGTTACAATCTACCCGCGGGTGGAGATCGGATCCCGGTGTCAGCTGTTTGCCAACTGTGTGATTCACGAACGCACCCAAATCGGCAACGACTGCTTAATCCACAGCGGGGCCATTCTCGGGGATGACGGCTTTGGTCACATCCCGCTGGCGGATGGAACGTGGCGACGCATGCTGCAGGCGGGGCGGGTGGTACTGGAAGATGGGGTGGATGTGGGCAGCAACACCACCATTGATCGGGCCGCTGTTGGGGAAACTCGCATTGGACGGGGCAGCAAAATCGACAACCTCGTGCAAATTGGCCACGGTGTCCAGATCGGCCCCAACTGCGTGATCATCGCCCAGGTGGGCATCGCAGGCGGCACCAAGCTGGGGCACCACGTCATTTTGGCGGGGCAATCGGGCTTGGCAGGGCACCTGCAGATCGGCGATGGCGTGCGCGTAGCGGCGCAAACAGGGGTGACCAGCGATATTCCCGCCGGGCAAACGGTGGCCGGGTATCCCCATCAACCTGTCGCCGAATGGCGAAAAAGTGCGGCTGCCCTGCGGCACCTGCCGGAGATGCAACGCAACCTGCGCAAATTACAAGTTCGTGTCGCAGAACTGGAGGGCAAGCTGGCTCCTGACGCAAAGGGATCCCCAGACAATCCCAGCAAACCCATCTAGAAGGGCATTCTTGGACGGGATCCCTGGAGAATTCAGCCCGGGATCCGCTCGAGCTGACCCATCCGCCCAGGTTTTTTGTACAGTGGCTGCAGGTGAGCCAGATGAGCGAAGCCGAGAACCTCGGTCGGCTTCTGCATGTGTGAGGTGAAAGAGACCCAGATGCCAACCACCACTACTGCCAAATCTGCCATGCAACGGGTGAAGTCCATGATGCAGAAATTCTTACGTGCCAGCCATGCCGCCGCTTCCCCCCGCCGCAAACCCATGATCCGAATCGGGAGCTTGCTGGCTTTACCTGTGTTGCTCTTGGCCTTGCCCAGTTGGGCGCTTACGTTGGTAGCTCGTCCTGATCTGCGCACCCTCAAGCGGGCGGAAGTGCTCCGGGTGCTTAACTACAACACCCTAGTGGTGCAGATTGAGGGGGAGCTGGATCTGCGCTTGGTGCAACTGATCGGGATCGACCCCTTGCCCCCCCGAATTAACCCCAATTGGACGGAACTGCGGGAACAAACCCCTTTGGCGGTTTACAACGCCGGCCAATATCTGCAGGATGCGCTGCTGAGGCGTGAGGTATTCTTGGAGTTGGATGCCGCCCTAGCCCCCGCTCCAACGCTGCCTGCTTACGTTTGGCAAGCCAATACCCTGATCAACCAAGAAATGCTGTTTCTCGGGCATGGCCTGTTGTCACCCCAAACCGACGGCTTAAAGTACGGCACCGTTCTCACCGAAGCTGCTGCTGCCGGGGAAAGACAGGGGCGAGGCTACTGGACAACCTATGGCCCCCGCTAGGGCTTTCTCAGGGGCCCCTGTTTATCCATCCTGTTTATCCATAAGGTTTGGACATCAGGACTGGCCTGAGCTGGATTGCCGAAACCCATTGCCAAGGCCAGAGGGATTAAGCTACGAATCATAGACTGTCTTGCCGCTCGGGGAGTTGCAAGGGATCCTGCTGCGTTGTTTGGAGTTCCCTATGGCGGATGATTTGCCTTTTACGCTGGATCAGCTGTTGATCGTGCGGGCGATTGCCCAGCAGGGGAGTTTTCGGCGTGCTGCTGACAGTTTGTTTGTCTCTCAACCTGCGGTCAGTCTTCAGATCCAAAACCTGGAACGACAGTTGGGGGTGGTGTTGTTCGACCGAGGCGGACGCAAGGTGCAGTTGACGGATGCCGGGCAAATCTTGGTGCAGTACAGTGAGCGCATTCTCAAGTTGTGCCGCGAGACCACCCAAGCCCTGGCAGATTTGCAGGATATGCGGCGGGGGCACTTGGTCTTGGGGGCCAGCCAAACGGTGGGCACCTATGTCATGCCCTCGCTGATCGCCCAGTATCGCCGCAGCTACCCTCAGATCTCGGTGCAGTTGCTGGTGCAATCCACACGGCGCATCGCCCAGAAGCTGGTGGAAGGGCAATTGGATGTCGCTATTGTCGGGGGGGAGATTCCGTTTGATTTGCAAAAAAGCCTGAAAGTGATGGCCTTGGCAGAAGATGAATATGTGTTGGTCAGTGCCCCTGGCTTTGCCCTGCACCAAGGTGCGGCTACAACATCCGCAACATCCACCCAGGAGGATACGAACCTCTCGGCTTCCCTTCAGGATTTGTTGAGGTTGCCCTTCATCACGTTGGATCCCCAGTCTTCCACGCGCCAAACCATCGACCGTGTCCTGAATCGTCACGGTATCAACCCAGCCGAGCTGGATGTGCAACTGGAACTTAGCTCTGTGGAGGCGATCAAAAATGCCGTACAGGCGGGGCTGGGAGTAGCCTTTTTGTCGGTGGTGGCGGTGGGATCCGAGCTGGAGCAGGGGCGGCTGCAAAAACACGTGGTGGAGGGGTTGCAGGTGCGACGAACCCTGTGGCTGGCTTTTAACCCGGAGCGTTATCAATCTCAGGCGGCCACTTGGTTTCGGCAGGGGCTACTGGCGCGTCAAGACTGGCTGAAAATGCCCCCTCCCCATTTGCAATTGATCTAACTGCAATTGATCTAACAATTGATCTAACAAAGTGATGACGGAACAAGAGCTGCTGGATCGGGTGCCTTTGGCGCGGCGCTTGGCCGAATTACGAAACCACATCCAAGGGATCCCACTGCAAAGGGTGAAATTGACAGGGTTGGAGATTGCCGGGGCAGAGTCCTGTTGGGTGGCCTACCGAGAGTGGGCGGGCCAGAACCTGGTTGGTGAGGGGGAAGGGATCCCAGTGCTGTTTCTGCACGGCTTTATGGCCACGCACGCCAACTGGTGGCCATTGATGCAAGGGTTGGGATCCCATTACCGCTGTATTGCGCTGGATCTGTTGGGGTTTGGCCAGTCTAGCCAGCCCTCTTTGCGCTACGACATTGCCGCCGAAGTGGCGTTTGTGCGGGGTTTTGTGGAAAAGCTGGGCCTATCCTCTCCGGTGCTGGTGGGCCATTCCTTTGGGGGGTGGGTGGGGGCGGCCTATGGGGTCAAGTTTCCGCTGCGGGGGTTGGTTTTGTTGGCTCCTGCCGGGATCCGCGACGATAGCTTTGTGGGCCGCTACGATCACCTGCGCCCCCTGTTGTGGGAAAGCCGCTGGGTCGATCGCCTGCTGCACGGGGTTACCCCTCTGGCCCGGTGGTGGCATCAGGAGGATAGACTGGCCCAAATCCTGTGGTTACGGGGATCCCTGCGCCAACAGCCGGTGGCCCGCCAATTTCTGTTGCAGCGTCTGCGCCCGGAGGATGCGGTCGATACCGTTGAAAATCACATCCACCCCATTCAGGCTCCCACGCTGGTGATCGCTGCCGAACAGGATGACACCATTCCCCTCTGGCACTGCCAAACCTATGCGGAGCGGATCCCTGGGGCAAAGCTTAAGATCCTGCCCGGAGCTGGTCATGCCATCCCCGCCTTTCATTCTGAACAAGTTTTGCCCTTCATTCAGGACTTTCTGAGCTCGATATAACCGAACTCAGAAACAGGATTGGGGCCAAAGAATCGGGAAGGGATCCCACGGATTGCTGTCGGCTCAAGGGTGTTTTGATGCTTCCTTTTCCTTGGGAGCAAACTGCTTCAAATCACACAACTCCGTTTCCCCCCGCAGCAGCAAATCTCGCATAATGGCGGCGGTAATTGGAGCCAGCAACACTCCATTGCGGTAATGGCCGGTGGCCATGAGGAGGTTGGTGTAGAGAGGGGCAAAACCAAGAATGGGGGCTCGTTGTCTTGTCGGTCGGGGGCGGTAGCCCGCCCATTGGTCTACCAGGGTGGCATCGGCCAACGCAGGGCAGAGGGTGATGGCCCGAGTGAGCAAATCCTGTAAAGCCTGCAGCGTTGGTTTGGGATGGGGAGCATGAAACTCCACTGTTGCTCCCACCCACAGGGATCCATCCGCCAAAGGCACCAAGTGCAGATCTTCATCGGTGATTACAGGCCCCAGTCGGAGTGAGCGGGCTTGAATTTTCAGGGCTTGCCCTTTCACCGCCTGCAGAGGCAAGGGCAACTCCAGCCGGTCGGCCAAAAGTGAGCTACCTAAGCCCGCCGCAAGAATCACCTGCCCCGCAGAGAGGGTGAGGTCTGGGGTATACACCGCTTGCAGACGAAAAGGGGGATCCGGGCTGCGTTTCACCCTTTGCACGGGCTGATGAAAGAAAAACTGAGATCCCCGGCGTTGGGCAGCCTCTAGCAAAGCTTGGGTGAAGAGCTTCGGCTCAATTTGGCGATCCTGGGGGGAATAAAGGGCTCCCGCCAAGTCGGTGCGTAAACCCGGTTGCAGGGATCCCACTTCGTCGGGGCTGAGAAGCTGTAGTGGGTAACCCGCCTGTTGACGAGCCACCAAGGTTTCCTGCCAAGCTTCTGCCTCGCCTGTCTTGAGGAGCCTGAGAATGCCACGCCGATTCACGGGCAAGCCCCGGCCCAGGTCTTCTTCCAAGCGGGCAATCAGAGGATCAAACCGCTCCAGGCTTTTGAGGCGCAACGCCACCACCTCCCCACCCACCTGCTGGCTGGAAACACCCACCAACACCCCCAGGGCTGCTCCAGTTGCTCCCGCTGCGGGATCCCCGGCATCCACCCCAATCACCGATAACCCCGCCGCCGCCAATTCGTAGGCGATGGCACAGCCCACCACCCCACAACCAATCACCAACACATCACAGTTCAAGGCCAAATCCTCAACGGAGGCGCTTTTCGTAGTGATACTCCACCGAGTGGCTGCGATCATGCAATTCACGGGTTTCTGGCAACCGCAGGTAGCCCAAGCGCTCGTAAACGCGATGGGCCGTGGTAAAGCGTGTATCCGTCCACAGGTGCAGAGAATGGGCTTGGCGTTGTCGGGCTGCAGATTCCACCTGCTCAATTAGGCGCCGCCCCAAACCCTGACCCCGCACCGCCGGCAGAGTATAAAGCTTTTTCAACTCCATGCGCCCAGGGATCCCATCCGGAACAAGGCCGACACAACCGACAACCTGCTCCTGCTGCTGCGCCACCCAAAGGCACCCCCCCATTTGCGCAAAAGCCGTGGCCGGTTGCAGCAGCTCCGGCACCTCTTCAATAGCCAATACACAGCCCGGATACTCGCTAAAGACCACCTCTAGGATGTGGAGCAAAGCAGCACTATCGGAATTTTCAACGGGGCGAATATCGATCTGCATCCAAGATGGAGGATAAAGCCTTTCTGATTGTATCTGGGGTTGCTGGAGGGTGAAGAAGTCCAGTGTAGTAGAGTAAACGCGCTCCCAACCCTCTGCCTTTGCTATGGATCCGCTGATTAATCCGCTGCGCAGCGTTCATACCACCCATTTCCCGGCCATTCTCCATCAGTTGGGGATCTCGCTGGAAGAAGTCCAGTGTAGTAGAGTAAACGCGCTCCCAACCCTCTGCCTTTGCTATGGATCCGCTGATTAATCCGCTGCGCAGCGTTCATACCACCCATTTCCCGGCCATTCTCCATCAGTTGGGGATCTCGCTGGTGGTGTCCACGTATCAGGCGGGCAAGTTGATCGTGGTACGGGCGGATGGGGACAAGCTCAATACCCACTTTCGCATTTATCAAAAGCCTATGGGCTTAGCTGTGGCGGAGCACAAGCTGGCGGTGGGCTGTGCTTACCAAATTTGGGAGCTGCGCAATGTCCCTGCTGTGGCGCAAAAGTTGGATCCACCGGGGAAACATGATGCTTGCTTTCTTCCCCGCCAAACCCATATCACCGGGGATATTGACATTCACGAGATGGCCTACGGGCAGGAGGGCTTGTGGTTTCTGAATACACGCTTTTCTTGTTTGTGCACGGTGGATGCCGAGCATAGCTTTGTCCCTCGCTGGCGACCGCCCTTTGTTACCGCTTATGACCTGAGGGATCGCTGCCATTTGAATGGGCTGGCGTTGGTGGAGGGGATCCCTCGCTACATCACGGCTTTGGGGGCCACCGATACTCCTGGGGGGTGGCGGGCCAATAAGGCCAACGGCGGCATTTTGATGGATGTGATCAGCAACGAGATTCTTTTGAGGGGGCTATCCATGCCCCATTCCCCGCGTTGGTATCAGGATCGCCTTTGGGTGCTGGAGTCTGGGCAGGGCAGTTTGGCCCAGGTGGATTTGCACAGGGGGACTTGGCAGCCGGTGGCCACCCTGCCGGGATTCACCCGTGGAGTGGACTTCTGGGGGCCGCTGGCTTTTGTGGGGCTTTCTAAGGTGCGAGAATCTGCGGTGTTCAGTGGGATCCCCTTGACCCAACGCCTAACGGAACGAATTTGTGGCATATGGGTGGTGCACATGGAAACCGGGGAAACCTTGGCCTTTTTAAGATTTGAAGAGGGGGTTGAAGAGATTTTTTCGGTGCAGGTATTGCCCGGGATGCGCTTCCCGGAAGTATTGGGGGATCCCCGGTTTAACGATCCGCAGCAGGAACAACTGCTCGGATCCACCTATGTGTTGCCGGATGAGGCCCTCAAACAAGTGGCCAATGAGCCGGTGCCCGTCTTTCGGGTGAGCAGCGATACAACCGAGCCGGAACCTGAAGTTACAAGTTTTGCCGTCGTTATTCCGATAGTTAACGGCGAAAAAAAAGGCTGGCCCATTGTGGAGCGAACCCTAGCCAGCATCGAAGCCAGTATTCAACATTGTTATGACAACTACCCTTTTGCCGACCGTCTCAATCATGAAATCGTGATCGTGGATGATGCTTCAGAAGACCATACCTGGACTTTGCTGAATCAATGGGCGGAGGGGAAGAGTCGGATCCGGTTGATTCGGCATACAACCAACCAAGGGCAAGGGGCCGCCCGCAATACAGGGGTAAAAGCCACCCAAGCCCAGGCGATTCTGTTTTGTGATGATGATGATCTGTTTCTGGAAAATCATGTTTTGACCTGTCTCAAGTTTATCAATCGCCCTTTGGATCCCAATCTGGCCAATCCCATTTACCGCATGCCCAAGTCTTATCCGGCAGCTGTGAAAACAGGGATCCGCATTCAAGATTCTCTCCATCCCTATTGGCATGAACAGCTTAAACAGGTTTTGCCATTGAACTTGTGTGTTCGACGGGAAGCCCACGACTTTATTGAGGGCTTTCCTGTTGATGAGCCTTTTCGGGAATCCGGCTATGAAACCGAAGGCAAAGCCTATACCCAGTGGCTGACCACCTTCTTCAGCGTTGTCTGGGTGCCTGAACCCACCGTAGAATATGTGCGTTATCCTGGCAATCATTTGGATCGACATCTGCAAAAGTTCCAAGCAGATCCGGGTACTGTTCAAGAACAAATATCCCCAGAGCAACAGAGGTACCTTGAGCAAATCCATCAAATCATAGCCCAAAGACAATTTTATCTCCAACAAAAGTTTGAGCAAGAGTTTAATCCGGATCGTCTGCTGGCTTTGGGCAATGAAGCCCATGCCCAGGGGAATCGAAAAAAAGCTGCCGATTATTTCCGGCGATGCTTACAATTGGATCCGCAAATGAAGGTGGCCCGCTACAACTTGGGGGTAACCTGCGGTGACTTGGAACATTGGCAGGAAGCGGAATATCACCTCAACCTTTCTATTCAAGAGGATCCGGACAACCCGCGCACCCACAACTCGCTGGGGTTCACCTATACCAATCAAAACCGGCTAACTGAGGCTATTCGACAGTATGAAAAGGCTATCCAGTTGGATCCCCAATTTGCCGATGCCCACATGAACTTAGGGATGGCTCTGCTAAAACTGGGGGACCTGAAGCGGGGGTGGCAAGAATTTGAGTGGCGATGGCAAACCAATCAATTTACCCCCTTTCAATGTCCTCATCCCCGTTGGCAGGGGGAAGATATCTCCAGCCAAACCTTGTTGGTACATACTGAGCAGGGATCCGGAGATTCCATTCAGTTTGTACGGTTTTTGCCCTTGGCGGCTCAGCGGTGCCGAAAGCTAATCCTGGTTTGTCCGGATCCCCTTAAGAGGTTGTTTCAGCGGATCCCTGGGGTAAGTGAGATGTACGGGGCAGGGGAGATCCCCTTAAACACTTTTCAGGTGTATTCACCCTTGATGAGTTTGCCCCGTTGTCTGGGGATCCATTCCCTGGATCACATTCCCAATCAGGTGCCCTATTTACAGGTGCCAGGGATCCCTCATCATCTCAGGATTGAACAACAGCCTTCTACTCGACCTTCTACTCTAAATGTGGGAATCTGCTGGGCGGGTAGCCCCACGCAGGGAAATGACCACAATCGCTCTAGCCAACTTCAGCAATGGCTGCCCATCTTGTCTGTGCCTAGAATCCAGTTTCATAGCCTACAAAAAGGGCCACAGGTGAAACAACTGGCAGATTTGCCCTCAGCGATTCAACTGAAAAATTGGGATCCCTTAATAACAGACTTTGCCGATACTGCAGCCGTGATCGCCCAGCTGGATCTGGTGATTTCTGTCGATACCGCAGTTGCTCATCTTGCCGGGGCGCTGGCCAAACCCACTTGGATCCTTTTGTGCCAAAACTCCGACTGGCGGTGGCTGCAAGAGCGGCAAGATAGTCCCTACTACCCTTCTGTGCGCCTGTTTCGCCAGCAGCAGGAGCAGCCCGGATGGGATCCGGTGATGCACAGGGTCGGTCAAGCTCTTGAAGAACTGTCACTGGGTCTTGACAAGCCTTAGACTACCAAGAATCGTCGCAGTGCTCCAACCATGGTGCTCCGCACCTTGCGTAGCAAGATAGCTAAAAGCTTGGTTGGTGGTGTAGCGGCGAGTGACCGGAGGGAGCAGTAATGGTGTGCCTCTAAGAAACATAAACTGACCTCTTAGGGTATGATAGGGGTCATGCTAAACATGACAAAGGTCTGGAACTTTGCCCTGCGGGAACGAAAACTGGCTCGATTCCCGCAAGTGCGCCATCAACGCCTGTTCCATTCGGCAAGAGTTTATCCTGCCAGTGGATGCGCCCTTTCCCTCTTACGCTCGGCAGTGCAAGTCACTGACAGCGGCAAAGGCCGATGCTGGCAACACTGCTCTGGCCCTCAATGTCAAGCATTACCCCCTCACCACCGACCATCGTGGGTGGCACGGTGGATATTGGCGCGTTTGAGGTGCAGCCATAGGGGATCCAGCTTAGGACTCAGGATCCAACACTTGAGCCACCTGTTCGATGGTCAGGGTCAACCGCTGGGCAATCTCTTCTGCTGATAGCCCCAACTCCACCAAAATTGGAACTGCTGCAAGCTTCCCACGTTGTTCACCGATTTCGATCCCTTCTTGTTTAATTTCCTCGTACCAAGGCGACTCTCGCAGCACCGCCATATCCCACCAGTGGCTAACCCAAGACTTGGTTTACTGTCTCAAGGGGCAGGTCAAGCCGCTGGGCAATCTCTTCTGCCGATAGCCCCAACTCCACCAAAATTGGCACTGTCTCCAGCTTGCCGATTTGGATCCCTTCCTGTTTGCCGATTTGGATCCCTTCTTGTTTGATTTCCTCGTACCAGGGGGATTCTCTCAATACCGCCATATCCCACCTCAATATTTGAGCAATGACCTCACTGGACAACACAAACCTAGCAAAAAACGCTAGCAACGGTTCCAACTCACTCAACATCGGATCCCGCTGCAACTGCCGCACCGCTTGCCGAATCACCCCCTCTTGCTCGCCCCCTTTCATCATCGGCACAAACGGCAACAACGTCGGGATCGGCTCCGAAAACACTCGCTCCACTTCCACTTCA
>JAUQVK010000043.1:0-18078 GCA_039794845.1 Thermostichus sp. DRC_bins_24 | reverse complement strand
TTGCGTACCTCTCACCTTAGACAATACCCCCACCTGCTTCACCTTGAACCCGTCAGGAATGGGGCGATGCCGGTTGATAGGCACTTCACCTATCTTTGGCAGCTTGATAGCGTGGCCGCTGATGGGATGATTCCTGAACTGAGGAAACACCAATGACCGGAATTGACCGAACTTTTTGAAGCGGGGGAACCCGTGTCCCCGTTTCTGAAACGCCTCCCGAGTATCGTGCACTCTACGAATTGTGGTCTGCAACACCTGGGAATGCACCTTGCCCCAATGCGGGAATTGCTTCGTTATACAGGCCTCTGCACGGTTCAAGCCCCGACCGCAGAGGACTCTGCTGTGGGGCATCGGGATGGATTCGAATAGATGCGATAGGTGTAGTTCATGGTCAGCGTAGCTGTGTTCTACCGCTCGCCAGACTGAACGGTGAATGGATGTCTCCTGCCCATGTAGGGGAATCGACAAGCGCGGGGAGTCCATGTATCCCGACGCTGACTCTAGGGGGTAGAGGGCGGGACTGACCGGAGGGTCACCGCTCCCCGTAGCGCAGCGTGCAGCAGGCACAAGCTCTGGCGGAGAACACTCCCGCAAGGGCAGCAATTTCGCAGGTGCTTGTAAAGCCGCTCCTGCGCTAAGCTTTGGGAGTGAAGAATCGTGCTCGAGTTATGGATGCTGCCGAAATCGCTGCGTTGAAAGACCGCATCAGACTCATCCGTGAGCGCCGGCCGGCGGTGGCTAAGCTGCTGGAAAAGCCAGGTTTAGGCAGCTTGCGAGTGGATGTGAACCAAGCCCTAGAAGAGATCGACGAGCTGCTCTACGAGTTTGACCAAACCTTTGGCCCCCAAAGCTGATCAACCGTAATCACTCATAAGCTGCCGTAGTTGAGTCAGCACTTCAGCGCTGTGCCGAGAAGGATGCACAATCGGGTCGATCTCCCGCAGGATTCCTTCTCGATCGATCAGAAAGGTATTGCGCAACGCCGCATCCCCCATCCAAGAGCCATAAGCTTGACTCACCTGCCCCTCGGGATCCGATAACAGCGGAAACTGTAGCCCTTCTGCCGAACAGAACCGCTCGTGGGAGTCTACCGAGTCGGCACTGATGCCCACGATTTGTGCCCCCATCGCCCGGAACTTGGGCAGATCCTGCTGAAAACGGCGGGCTTCGAGGGTGCAACCTGAGGTGAAGTCACGAGGATAGAAGTACAGCACCACCCAGTCCCCCCGAAAATCGGCCAGTTGACGCCATTTCCCCGACTGATCCAGCAACCGAAACTCCGGCGCAGGAAAACCAATCTGCGGTAGGGGTGTGGTGCCCCACTGAGCCCAAGCAGGCTGAGCGGCACCGAGACCCACCAGCAATCCCACGAGGCTCAACCAGCGCCAAACGAACCGCCAAACAACGATATGTAACCCTTTCGTGACCACCGGGAAACCTCTTTTGGAGCTTTTTATCTAGTTTACATAACTTTACGACGCCAACTTAGGACAGCCACTTACAGAGCAACAACTGCGGAGACACCCCCAGCCACTGCCAGATTCGGGAGGTGCGTTCGATCGGGGTGTAATGCAGCTGAGAATACAGTTGCCGAGCGGGAAGATTGTCCTCCAAAACGTGCAGATGCAAGTTGCGATACCCCCACACCTGAACCACCCCCTCAGCACTCAGTAGAAGCTGACGAGCCACCCCTCGCCGCCGCCAACACGGTAACACCGCCAAGTTGGAAAGATAAGGGTACCTTCCATGGGCCAAAGTCCGCAGGGAGATCTCTGCCGTGCCCACCACCCAGGAGCCCACTGCAGCCACCAAACAACAGTAGTAGGGATCCCGTGAGCCCAGCCTCAGGCGCAAATCCTCTCGAATACCCAGCTTGCGAATCGGGTAGATCCAGCGTTGAAGGCCCAGGGGCGGATGAAAAACCTGAGTGAGCACCTCAGCCAAAGGCTCCAAGTCACTCGGCGTAGCGGGATAAACCACAAGGGAGGGCAACACAGACCGAAAAGAGGCGCTCAACCATCGACCCCAAGCATTCTTAAGTTATTCTCGCAAACAACTCACAACCCACAACTCACAAACAAAAACAACAAGTGGCGACCCTCCGAACGGGGCCGCCACTTGACGGGTAGAACTGGGTTCTGTCCGATGTATTCGGTGGAATTCGAACCTAAGGAGGATAGCCTCCCAAACTGATGCGAACTGGCCGCATCCCAAGTTTATTCAATTGCCTTAACCTGGAACTGATCTGTCTGAACGAATGAACCCGACTACTTGGTCAATGAAGGTCAATTAATAATCTGGTGAACTCAGTCTCTGGCTTGATGCCTGTGGGCGTTTGCTCAGATGCCAGAATCCAACCCAAGACTTAGGATAGACTTTCTAGATCGCTAACGTGACAGGCTGAGCCATCGATGCGATAGATGTCATCCGTGATCGGCTGGTAACCGACCTCGACCAGATCGGATTTGGCAGGAGTAAACACGCGGACAATCGCTCTAGCAATCTTCGAGAGAAAGGCAAACATAGGAACCTCCTCAAGGTGAGAGTGGAATCATGAATTGCTAAAGCCCGCAGCTCTTACCACATTGGGCACAATTAGGCACAGATCCCGATTCACCAGAGTCTGCAGGTTGAGGGCATCTGAACCCGATCATCGATTTTCCAATCTTTAGTTGCTCACAAACGGAGACTCGAAATAGCCGACGGAGTTTATTGAACTGGCACAACCGCTTATCATCACAGAACAGAGGGATCTTTCACTCTCTACTCTGCAGCGTCTCATTGCAACAAACCCAGCTGCTATCTGATTTAGCTCCCATGTCCTATTTAGAGGAAAACCTGTTGCAGGTACCAGATGCCCTGGTTGGCAAGACAACCACCTCTTGGAAAAGCCTGCCGAAACAACGGATCGGAAGTTTGGATCAAAGCGTTGGCCGACAGAGAATTTTGGATTTGACCAAAGTGCAGAGTGGTGTCTCGCATTTGAGATGGAGCTGAGATATTATCCCCCTTTCCTGAATCACCACATCTATAATCTAACTCGTGTCCTCTCTCCCTACAATGGCTAGCAACCGTTCTTAATGGGCTGAATCATTCCTTTAATTGGTCTTTTTATCTCGTTTCGCCACCAGAATTTCAGCAGATTTAGAGGTGAGTTCCTCGCTTTTTCTCAGTACAAACGAGCCTGTTCCTCTTAGAAAGAAACAAGCTGCCCTCCTTCCCTAGTTCAAGACAAATGCAAGAGAGATACTCCCTGACCGATCCCTAGCTTCAGTTACACGCCGCCGGAAAAGGACTCTTTGCATTCATCATAGAAAACTCCATCCAGCCACAGACCTTTCCTCAGGTTAAGAAAATCTTAATTCCGGGGGTGAGAACGCCAAATCAGCAGGGAAAAGTAGGGGGGCTGGTAGTCGGCCAGCCCTTCTAGGGTGGGAAAGATGGCTTGTTGAGGCCAGCCGGCCCAGACCACCAAGCTGGCTTGCTGAAGCCAAGCTCTTTCAGCCATCCACTGCCAAACTTGGGGGTATACGGAGGAGACTTTCATGAGTACCACCACCTCCGCCCAGGCGCAGGCCTGTTCCAATTCAGATAGGGCAAACAGGGCCGGCAAAACCGCCAATTTCTCGGATCCCAATACCAACGGGGATCCCAGCAGGGCCGCGGCTGCCAGTGGAGACGAAACCCCTGGTATGGCTTGAATCGGCAGGGTCGGGATCCGCTCCCGTAGGGCCCGGGCAACGTAGGCAAAGGTGCTGTAAAGGCCCACATCCCCCTCGCAAACAAAGGCCACATCCTCCCCCTGTTCTAGGGGTGGGGCCAGACGCTCGGCGGCTGTTTTCCAGGCAGCTTGTAGCTGATTTGGCTGGGTGACGAAGGGTAGGTGTAGGGTCAGCAGGGTCTGGTCGGGGCGTAGCCACGGACGAACAATTTGATAGGCTAAGCCGGGCTGACCGGAGGGACTTTGCGGGCAGGCTACCCAGCTCACGGCGTTGAGGAGCTTCGCCCCTTTCACTGTCAGCCAGTCGGGATCTCCGGCTCCCGCACTAATGCCCCAAAAGGTTCCCAGGCCCATTCCCCGTCAGAGCTATTAAAAGCAAAAGGGCAAAATCCTCAGGCGGGTTCGGCATCGCCCGTGCCCTCTGCCGCCAGATAATCCAGGGCCTCTTGTAAGGAGGAGCGTAAGGCCAGGAACTTCTCTAGCCGCACCAGTTTCACCGTTTGGGTGACACGCGCATTGCTCACCACCTGAAAAATGCCTGAGTGGCTTTGCACCAGCTTGGCCAACTGCACCAGGGCCCCGACGCCGGAGCTATCCACAAAGTCGATCCCTGTCAGATCCAAGATGATGTTGGGGGATCCCTCTTCCAAATATTTCGTGACGACTTTACGAAAGACAGGTTCAGAAAAGGCATCCAGAAGGCCGGTCAGGTGAAAGACCTGGCAGTTATCCAGCGCTTCGTGGCTGCCGCGCAAGCTGACCGTCAAAGATAGTGGTTCCGGAATGGCTCTTCTCCTTATCAATCATCTCAACATCAATCATCTCAAGGGGGGAACCCTTTGGAGCTCTGCTGTGCAGACTGGATCCCCAGCGTGGTGATAGCTTAACATCCTGCATCGCCTAAATTATCGCCAGAAGTGGCATTTTGTTCTCCCATTGGCCCCGTGGCAAGCGCAGAGTCCTTGAGTAGGATGGGAGCAACTTGTGTTGCAGTCCGGTAACACAGGAATGATTCAGACGAAAACCTTGCTGGATCCCCGGTGTGAGGAGGGGTAAGCCGTTGGGTGAAGATCACTGGGATAAAGACGTGCAGCAGCGACGACTCAACCTAACTTGGGTGGGGGCAGGGTTGGGCCTCGGCCTGACGGCGGCCTCTTTTGGAGCGGTTTGGGGTGCCAGGGCTTATATCCAGGGGCAGGTGATCCCTCAGGTGGAGGAAACTCTCTCTCAGGCGCTGCGGCGGCGGGTGGAGTTGGGGGAAGTGACCTTTCTTGCTCCTTGGCAGGTGAGCTTGGGGGAGAGCCGCATCGAACATTTGGCCACCATCGGCTCTATCGACATCAGCCCTGATCTGTGGACGTGGATCCAAACAGGGGAATGGGTGCTTAACCTCACCCTCGATCAACCGCAGTTGCTGGTGATGGAAACCCTCGATCGCGGTTGGGCGGATATTCAGTTTCAATTGCCGGCTTCGGAAGGGGAGGGATCCCTGCCGATTCAGGGGTTGAATGTTCATCTGCGGCGGGGATCCCTGACGGCCATCCCGTTGGTGGGGGAGCGTCGCCAGTTTGATCAACTGCAGGCCCAGACCCAGATTTGGTTAGCCGGGGAGCCGCAGGCGGCAGCGGAACACTCAGGTGGGCGAGCCAGTTTCCAACTTTCCGCCAGATTACAATCACCGGATACTCCGGGTGGCCATCCGGTGCGCCTTAGGGGTGTAGCCGATTTTGCCCAGGCTTCCGGTTCGGTGGCCCTTTCCTCTCGGAGTGTGCCCCTGGATCTGTTGCCCAGCCTTTTGCCGGCTGTGCCCCTCACGGATTTGCAGGGAGATGCGGGCCTGAATTTACAGGTGGCCTGGAGTCGGGATCAACCTTTGCAACTGACGGGTCAGGCGCAGCTACAACAGGCCCGTATTGGGCTGGAGATGTTGCCCCATCCTTTTGAGGAGGTGAGCGGTTCGGTTCGGTTTACTGTGCAAGAACTGAATCTGGAGCAGGTGAGCGGTCGTTTTGGTCAACTGCCCTTTCGGGATCTGAACGGCCCGATTCGCTTCGGTGCAGAGGGGTTCGATTTGCAGGCAGAAATTGCCCAGGCCAGCTTGGCGCAGGTGCAACAAACTTTTGATTTTGACCTGCCTGTGGATGTGGAGGCGGTGTTGGGGGGATCCCTAACGGTGGGGGGGGCACTGACGCAGCCGGAAATCCGGGGTCAGTTGCAGGCGCGGGCTCCTGGACGGGTGGATCGGATCCCTTTGTCCCAGTACAGCCTGGACTTTCGCTTCGCCAACCAAACCTTAGCCTTTGAGCGTATTGACCTAGCGGCAGCCGGCGGACGCATTCAAGGTTCCGGCCAACTTCAACTCGGTTCCCCCTTAGAGGGTTTGTTTCAGTTGCAGGTGCGTGGGGCCAATGCCGAGCAGGTGGTGGGCTGGTACGGGGGCAGCTTGCCACGCTCCGTGGGGCAGGTTTCTGGACAGGTGGAGGTGGCTCTGACAGGATCCCAGCCCCGGATTCAAGGGACTTGGGAGGCCACTGGGGGAGAAATCGGCGGTACTGGGGAAGTGCAAATTGGGCCTGCCCTGGAAGCACTGCCGGATACCCGCGGCTTGGTGGTGGAGATCCCGCAGGCCGTCTTGACGCTGGGGGAGGGACGGGCGGCGCTGTCTGGGCGGTGGGCGGAGGGGCAAATTCAGGCCCAGGTGGCTCCGCAAAACTTACCTTTGTCTTTCTTTAACCCGGAGTTGGCGGGATCCCTCTCGGGGGAAGTGGCGGCGCGGGTGAACACCGAAGACATCATCGAATCGGGTTTGCCTTTCTTGGGGGCCTTGCGGGCGGAAGGAGCTGTAGTCCTTTCTCAACCTCTAGGCGACCTCAGAGGACAGGTGGCGTGGGATGGCTCCGGCTTGGTGATTGAGCGGGCGGAGGCACTGGGGTTGGCCACGGTGCAGGGGCGGATCCCGGTGGATCCCGAAACTCTCCAGGTGGGATCCCTGGATTTGGCGGTGGAGGCGGATCAGGTTTCTTTGGCCCAAATTCCCGGTGTGCCCGCCCTGGTGCAGGGGGTTCTGCAGGGTTCCGGTCGAGTGCAGGGATCCCTAGGTGACCTGCGGGTACAGGGGGATGCTCAGTTGCAGGGCCTGACTCTGGGGGGGATCGGCTTTGCGGATATGGCGGGGCCCTTCCGCTGGTCGGCTCAAGGAACGGAGGTGGATCTGCAGGGGGACCAGGACCAACTGGCTCTCAGCCTCGATACCCGCGGGCAGCCGCTGCAATTCCGGGTGCAACGGGGAGAAGCCACAGCCATCGGGCAACGGGAGAACGGAAGTTTACAGGTTGGAATTCAGCAACTGCCTTTGCCCCTGCTGGCCAGCTGGGTGGGGGAGGGGCCTTTGGCCAGTCTGGAAGGGATCCTCAGCGGCGATCTGGCCGTCAACCTCCAGAATCGGGCTGTGCAAGGCCGGGTCGCCGTGGCGGATCTGCGCTTAGCAGGTATTGAGGCCCAGGGATTTGCAGTGGATTTCGACTACCGCGCCGATCGCCTCACCGTTACCCAAGCACAACTGGATCTGTTTGAGAGCACCTACACCGCCAGCGGCACGTTGCGGCTGCCAGAAGCCCCTCTCTTGGCGCGTTTGGATCCCAGCCGAGAAACCCCTGTCCCTCAGCTCGAGTTGCAAATCAGCACCACCCAAGGCCGCCTGGAAGACATCATCTCCACCTTTAAGTGGCGGCAATGGAGCGATCTCACCCGCCGTGGCTTTCGGTTGCCGCCCCTGCGTCCGGCGTCGGTGTTGGAAAGTGAACCGGTAGGTTTACCGGAGCACCCTCTGGTGGAGCAGTTACAGTACTATGCCCAGGTTTTGGCCACCCACCTGGAAACCCTGGCCAGCCGCATGGATCCTCTGATCCCGCCCCCCAGTAGTTTGCGGGGTGAATTCCAGGCCAGCGTCAGCATTGCCGGCGGCCTCAATCAGCCCAGTGTCAGCTTTCAACTGGATGGCCAAAATTGGCAGGCGGAGGAGTTTGGTGTTGAAAGCCTCACGGCTACGGGGAGCTTTGCCGATGGGGCGGTGGTGTTGGAGCCGCTGCTGCTGCGCAGTGGGGAACGGCAGGCCCGTTTCTCCGGCACCTTGGGCCTGAACGAACAGTCGGGATCCCTACAAATTCAAGGGTTGCCCCTGGCTTTGGTGGATCGCTTTCTGCCGGATGAGCTGGAATTGGGGGGTGACCTGAACCTAGATGTGGAATTGGCGGGCAACCTGCGGGATCCCCATGCCACGGGATCCCTGACGGTGTTGAATGCCCAGATCAACCAGGTACCCCTACGGGAGGTGGGGGGCCAATTCGACTACAACCAAGGGCAGTTGCGCTTCGACAGCACCCTCTTGGCCAATGGGGACGAGCCAATCCGCATGTTTGGCCTGGTGCCCTACACCCTTCCCTTTGCCGAGGTACAGGCGGAATCCGACCAGATTGATCTCACCTTGCAAGCCCAAAATGGCGGCCTGCGATTGATCAACCTCTTCACCGATCAAGTGCGTTGGGAAGGCGGGCAAAGCCAACTGGAGCTGGCCATCCGCGGCACCTTACGCGAGCCCAGTTTGCAGGGAAATCTGAGTGTGGCCGCCGGGATCCTCAACTTCGCCGCCCTACCGGAACCGATTACCGACCTGACGGGGCGAATCGCCTTTAACCTGAACCAACTGGAGGTGCAGGAGCTGAGCGGACAATTCAGCCAGGGATCGATTTTGGCCAATGGCATTCTGCCGATCAACTCCCGCGGGGCCCTGCAGTCGGGCGAGGGTGGGACAGGCTCCGGCGCCCATGGCTTTCAACCCTTAACCTTCCAGTTGCAGGGGATCAACCTGGCGCTCCCCAATCTTTACAGCGGCCATTTGGAGGGGGAAGTGGTGGTGGCGGGTCTGCTGCTGCAACCCCTGATCGAGGGGCGTTTGCAAGTCTCGGAAGGGGTTGTGGATGTGACCCCCCGCAATGGCGCTACCCCAGCAGCGCAACCGATTCCCGAGTCCTCTCCGCCCGCTTGGCGGCCCCGCTTAAACGGCCTGGAACTGGCCCTGGGATCCGGCATTCAAATTCTGCGCCGCAACCTGTTTGAATTCAACGCCTCTGGCAATCTGCGCCTTTTCGGCACCCCGCAAGACCTACGCCCGGCGGGTACCATCAATCTGGAGCGAGGCCGTGTCACCCTGCCCATTGCTGCCTTTCGCCTGGATCGCTCCCGTCCCAACAGGGCCATCTTCGACCTGGACAATGGCTTGGATCCCCTTTTGGATCTGCGCCTGGTAACCCAAGCCACCGAGGTCTACCGCTTCCCACAGGATATTTCCCCCTTTGACAACAACCGTAATGTGTTGGGATCCCAGCAGAGCATCGATATTTTCGCCACGGTAAATGGGCGGGCCAGCGAGTTGGGGGAAGCGGATCCCCGCAATGGCATTCTGGCCCTCTCCAGCAGCCCCAGCCGCTCACCTGAAGAGATCGTCGCCCTCTTGGGTGGCACGGCTTTGGCCCGTCTGAATGCGGAAGTGGGGGTGGCGGGTTTGGCAGGTACAGCCCTGCTCAATGACCTGCAAGAAGCCCTGGGCGATACCCTCGGCCTGGATGAAATTCGCCTCAGCCCCATTCCCCAGATCGATACGCGTGCCCCCAATCGCTCCTCCGTAGGTTTGGCCTTGGAGGTGGCCAAGGACCTCGGTCCCACGATGTCGGTCTCGGTGCAGCGGAACCTGACGGATCCCTTCCAGCCCACCCGCTACAGCACTCGCTACCGCCTAAACGAGCAAACCCTCACCCGCGCCAGTACCGATCTAGAGGGCAATAATGTTATCTCTGTGGAGTTTGAGACCCGCTTTTAGGGGGCTTGGCCCAACAGGGATCCCGATTCAAGGCTACAATGCAGTCCGATCCTAAGTTTTGTAAAGACCTCTGGGCGATTAGAGATCCCCTGATGGATTGGCTGGGCGGATCCCTGGGTCGGAGCATTTGGGAACGGACGTGAAGCTTGAGGGATGGAGATGATGGCGCTGCTGGGTTGGGGAGTGGGCCTTTTGGGTCTGGTGCTGCTGGTGGGGATCGGCCTTTACCTGCTCAGCGCCCGCCCCTACCAATCGGCAGATTCGGTGGCCAACGCCTACGACGAATGGACCCAAGACGGCATCCTGGAGTTTTACTGGGGGGAACACATTCACCTGGGTCACTACGGATCCCCGCCCCACCGTAAGGATTTCTTAGAAGCCAAGGCGGATTTTGTTCACGAGATGGTGCGCTGGGCGGGATTGGATCGGCTGCCCGCCGGAACGCGGGTGTTGGACGTGGGGTGTGGGATTGGGGGGAGCAGCCGCATTTTGGCCCGAGACTACGGCTTTTCGGTAACCGGAATCACCATCAGCCCCCAGCAAGTAAAGCGGGCGCAGGCGCTCACCCCCCCTGAGTTGGATGTGCAGTTCCAGGTGGACGATGCCATGGCCATGTCCTTTCCAGACGGAAGTTTTGATGTGGTGTGGTCGATCGAGGCCGGCCCCCACATGCCTGATAAGGCGGTCTTTGCCCGAGAGCTGCTGCGGGTGCTCAAACCGGGTGGGATCCTGGCGGTGGCGGATTGGAACCAGCGGGATGAGCGACAAAACCCCCTTAAGGGCTGGGAGCGCTTGGTCATGCGGCAGTTATTGGATCAGTGGTCTCACCCGGCCTTTGCCAGCATTGAAGGCTTTGCGGAACTGCTGACCGCGACCGGATGGGTAGATGGAGAGGTGATCACGGCAGATTGGACAGAGCCCACATTGCCCTCCTGGCTGGACTCCATTTGGCAAGGGATCCGGCGGCCCCAGGGTTTTCTGCGCTACGGCTTGGCGGGATTCGTGAAATCTGTGCGGGAAGTGCCCACCTTGCTGTTGATGCGCTTGGCGTTTGGGGTGGGTTTGTGCCGATTTGGCATGTTTCGGGCGGTACGAGCCGAGGCTTCCCCCGATTCCCGCGAAAATGCAGCCAGCCTGGCCACCTCCCTCTAAGGGATGGGGATCCCCGGCTTTTTTCCCGGCGTGGAATGGATGAGCGCCTGTGGGATCACCCTCAGTTCTTCCGATTCCTCCGATTCACAAATAGGGGGTCACATCTTCCCCCTGTTCCGCCAGAAAAGACAAGGCCCGAAAGCGCAGCCCAGCCACCTGGTCGTAGAAGGGGTTGAGCTTACACAGCGGCGGAATGTGCATCACTTTGTGGCCAAACAGCACCAGGTCTCGTTCGAAGGGACACTGGGCCGGGATCCACTTGCAAAAGAACCGGGCCAAGCGGGGATCGCGAATACGAAAGTTATCGATAGTGGATTGAATGGGTCGCAACGGGGCCTGCAACCAGTCACGCAGGCGAGCCGTGGACTTGAGGTGCAAAGAAGTCATGGAAACAGTTAGCTCCTGAGGAGCTTTGCGAATACGTTGCAAGGAAATCGTTGTAGAACCCATAGGTCTTCACCTCACACCCTGAAGGAGCTATACCCCTTTCGAATTGTCCAAACGCTGGGTCAGCAAGCAATCGATGGTTCTCTGTATCGGGGGAAACATTGGTTACACCCCCTCCCTTAGTCTGCCCCTCCCAATCGGAAACTGGCTTGTGTAAAACAAAATCTCCGACCAATGTTACAGGGGTACACACTTTGTCTTCGAAAGTTAATATGTAACGAAAACTACAGAATTTCCCTCCTGTAACCATCCGAAGATAGCTGGGCCTTTCCTTTGTCTTTGCATTGGTGTGGCTTCGGGGGGAGTGGGTCGGCAACCATACACCCCCTATTCCCATTCTGAAACGAACCGCTCAAGTGAAACAGGGGGGATCCGCGCAATTGAACTTGCCTTCACCTATGACAACTCTGCAGGTTGAGACCTCCCTCCCCCAGAAGCGCAAGCCCTGCCCTAGAAAACCTGCGCAAAGGCTGTAAGGAGCTTGAAAGACTTTTCTTTTGATCAAGGCTTCTTTTCAAAAGGAGTTACCGAGGATAACAAATGCCCATTCTTGCCAAAGGGTCGTTCTACAATTCCAAAGGAGATCCGCTCATGCCCGCCAGATGGATTCGGATCCTAAGTCCTTTCTCGAGAGCACGCCCATGAAGTTGGCCTATTGGATGTATGCTGGCCCCGCCCACATCGGCACGCTGCGGGTGGCAAGCTCCTTCAAAAATGTTCATAGCATCATGCATGCTCCCCTCGGAGATGACTATTTCAATGTCATGCGTTCCATGTTGGAGCGGGATCGCGAGTTTACCCCCGTCACCACCAGCGTGGTTGACCGGCACGTGTTGGCACGGGGATCCGACGAAAAGGTCATTCAAAACATCACCCGCAAAGACGGCGAAGAACACCCCGACCTGATCGTTCTTACCCCCACCTGCACCTCCAGCATTCTGCAGGAAGATCTGAATCACTTTGTGCAGCAGGCCCGGTTGCGGAGTCGTGCCGATGTGTTGCTGGCGGATGTGAACCATTACCGCGTCAACGAACTGCAGGCGGCGGATCGCACCCTCAAGCAAATTGTCGAGTTCTACACCAGCAAGGCCCGTAAGAATGGGGAACTGAGCGACTCCCCTCCCAGGACCGAGCGCCCCTCCTGCAACATTCTCGGCATCTCCAGCCTCGGGTTTCACCATGCCCACGACCTACGGGAGCTGAAGGTGCTACTGCGGGATCTGGAGATCGACCTCAACCTGGTGATCCCCGAAGGGGCCAGCGTCCATGACCTCAAACACCTGGGGCGCGCTTGGTTTAATGTGGTGCCCTACCGCGAACTGGGGCCCATGACGGCTCACTATCTACAGGAGCAATTTGGCACCCCCTTCATTGATATCTGCCCCATGGGGGTGGTGGAAACCGCTCGCTTCATTCGCCAGGTGCAGCGGATCCTTAATGAACAAGGGATCCCGGTCAACTACGACCCCTACATTCAAGAGCAAACCCTGCACGTTTCCCAGGCGGCTTGGTTCTCCCGTTCCATCGACTGCCAAAACCTAACGGGCAAAAAAGCAGTGGTCTTTGGGGATTCCACCCATGCGGCGGCGATCACCAAAATCTTGGCCCGCGAGATGGGCATTCACGTGGTGTGGGCGGGCAGCTACTGCACCTACGATGCCGAGTGGTTCCAGGCGGAGGTGGGGGAATACTGCGATCAAATCCTGATGACAGATGATCACACCCGTGTCGGCGATGCCATTGCCCAAGCTGAGCCCGCAGCGATTTTTGGCACCCAGATGGAACGTCACATCGGCAAGCGGCTGCATACCCCCTGTGGGGTGATCTCCGCCCCCATTCATGTACAGGATTTCCCGATTGGCTACAAGCCCTTCCTGGGCTATGAAGGCACCAATCAGATCACCGACTTGATCTACAACTCCTTCACCCTGGGCATGGAGGATCACCTGCTGGAGATCTTCGGCGGCCACGACACCAAAGAAGTGATCCACAAGGGCTTAAGTGCCGATTCCGACATCACCTGGACACGGGAAGCCCAAGCGGAACTGAACAGAGTGCCCGGTTTTGTGCGCGGTAAAGTAAAACGCAATACCGAAAAATTTGCCCGAGAACGCGGTTTTGCCGAGATCAGTGTGGAAGTGATGTACGCCGCCAAGGAGGCTGTCGGGGCCTGAATGGTTTCTCATTTGAGCCCAGCTATATAAATCCACCTGCAAGGATGTATCGTTTTGGGTTCTTGGAGATAAAGTAGGAGGCAGGTGGTTGTTTGCATCCCAATATCTGATGCCTCCTCATATTTGAAGGGATCCCGAATCATGAGCGCCGATCTGCCCAGTGAACCCACTCCAACCCCTAAAGAACCGGAGAACCAACCCATTGGGCAGGTATTGAAACAAGCGGGCCTCCTGAGTGAAGGCCAGATCCAGGTGGCGCTTGTGGATCAACGCTATTCGGGTCTGCTGTTTGGGGAGATTTTGGTGGCTCGCGGGTGGGTTAAGCCGGAAACCATCACCTTTTTCCTCAACCACCTGATCCTGCCCCGAACCAGCGAAGTGCCGCGCACGATCCCCCAGGTGGAATCTCAGCCCGCCCCCACCCCGGTGCCCGAAGAAACCCCTCACCCGCAGCCCTCAACTCCGGCAGCGGAAGATCTCTCCCGTTACATTACCCGTTCCGAGCGGATCCCGTCGGCTCCCAAACGACCTACCCAGCCACCGGTATCCATTCCGGCCGAGCGCCGCACCCGCTGGCCCAATCCCTTCCGACGTACAATGCCTCCCACACAAGCGTCTAAAGGAAAGCCGTTGGGTTCCAAGCCAAAGGAGACCTACTCTTCCGCCCTTAGAGTTGAGGGCTACCGTGTTGAAGATGAAGGGGATGCTCTTGAACAGCTGTTGGAGGAAGATGGAGATTTGCGAGAATTGCTAGAGTAGTGGCTTACCACTTGGGCGTAAGAAACTGGGCATTAGGGATCCCATAGTTCTGGAAATAGTCCTGAAAAAGCAAGGGGCTGCGCACAGAAACCGATGGATTTATTTGAGTATCAGGCCGCTCAACAGGCGGAAAAACAAGCGCCGTTAGCCGCACGCATGCGCCCCCGCACCTTGGAAGAATTTATCGGTCAAGAAGCAATTTTGGGAGAAGGCCGACTGCTGCGACGGGCCATACAAGCAGATCAACTTTCTTCCCTGATTTTTTTTGGCCCTCCCGGCACCGGAAAAACCACACTGGCCCAGATTATTGCCAACCATACCTGTGCTCATTTCATCGCCATCAATGCCGTGTTGGCAGGGATCAAGGACATTCGATCCGCCATCGATGAAGCTCAAGAACGGTTGCGGTTGTATGGCCAGCGCACCATTTTGTTTGTAGACGAAGTGCATCGCTTTAATAAGGCTCAGCAGGATGCCCTGTTGCCTTGGGTGGAAAATGGCACGGTGATTTTAATTGGGGCCACCACCGAAAATCCTTACTTTGAAGTGAATACGGCCCTGGTAAGTCGTTCCCGCTTATTTCAACTGAAAGCCCTCACCCCGAAAGACCTCACCTTGATTGCTCGGCAAGCCCTCAGGGATCCGGAACGAGGTTATGGTGCCCGCAAAATCAATGTGGATCCACAGGCGCTAGCCCATTGGGTGAATGTCGCCAATGGCGATGCGCGGGCTTTGCTCAATGCCTTGGAGCTGGCGGTAGAAACCACGGATCCCGACACCGAAGGTGTGGTTCACATCACCCTGGCAGTGGCGGAAGATTCGATTCAACAACGGGCTTTGCTCTACGACCGGGATGGCGATGCCCACTTCGATAGCATTAGTGCCTTTATCAAAAGTGTACGCGGCTCGGATCCTGACGCTGCTTTGTATTGGCTGGCGCGGATGATTCACGCGGGAGAGGATCCCCGCTTTTTGTTTCGCCGCATGGGGATCCTGGCCAGTGAAGATGTGGGCTTGGCAGATCCACAAGCGATTGTGGTGGTGAATGCCTGCGCGGCCACGTTTGACCGGGTTGGTCTGCCGGAAGGACACTATGCTTTGGCTCATGCGGCCCTCTACTTGGCTACTGCCCCGAAATCCAACAGTGTATTGGGCTTTTTTGAGGCACTGCGGGCGGTCGAACAAACCTATTCTGATGAAGTGCCCAATCACTTGAAAGATAGCAACCGCGACAAGAAAGGTGACCCAGGCTCTGGGTCACAAGGCTTGGGGCACGGGGCAGGTTACCGCTATCCTCATGCGTTTCGAGAACACTGGGTGGCGCAACAATATCTGCCGGACAATTTACAGGGATCCCGTTTTTATCACCCCTCTGATCAAGGGTACGAAGGTACCCTTCGAGATCAGGTTTTGCGACGGCGAGAACCCCAACCCGAGTAAATTCTTGTTTGCTACCTAGGGAACTCATCCAACAAGATCGGCCAAGAGGGGAGGGAGCCCTGGGTAGCAGGGCTGAAAAATGGATCCCATTGTTACAGCCAGATCTTTGTCTATCGGGATGACAGGGTTTGAACCTGCGACCCCTTCACGAAGATCAGAAAATCTTGTTTCCTTAAGCTAGCCGGCTGAGAATGGCCGGATTCTCTGCGCCGTTGCCCTTTCTAAGGTTACATCCAGCACCCAGTGCAGACCATTCTCTACTTGCCGGTGACTGCGTACCACGTGCCCCAATTCTTCCGTACTCAGCGGAGGCGAAAGCGGATAGTAGCGTACGTTACGACGCGTTTTCTCCCGGATTTTTGCCTCCGAATCCACCCGACCAATTGCCACCAGGTGCAGCCACTGCTTCAGCACCTCGGGTGCAGCGCAGTCTTCCAGATTCACACTCCAATGCTGCCGGGTTTCAATGCGGCCATGTCCGACTTCTACTTGGCGATGATAAGCGATGATACAGCCCTTGCGCGGGTTTTCTGCAGCAAGGATTGTGCTTCCTCAGCCTTCTAGAGAGCGGATCCTAACTCCCACAGTTGTTATACGTGACTAGCGAAAGGGCTGTAACTGGATGATAACTGTAAGAAAGATTGGCAAATGCTTGCTCCTGCCAACCTTTGAACAATGTTTCGACTGCCTAACAGGTATTGCCTTGATTACCTTTAAGGGCCAATAGGGCACTTCGATTAATTGCCTTGTTGCAAATCAGATAAGGCTAGGAGCCCTATTCTATTGTTGCTATTCTCAATAAGGTCTGGATTTTTCGATGTGCCCAATACATAATCGGCTCCCTTACAGCCCTTGTGCCGGTCACGTGTAACAACTATGGAAGTTGAGATCTACACTGATATCTACACTCTGGGGGGCTAGCCCTCCAGGCCCCGCAGAGCGGGAGCAGGAAGCACAAGCCCTGTCCTGGAAGACCCGCGCAAGGGCTGTAGTGTAATTACCCTTCATATTTTCCAGCGGAACTCTCATTTGTGTCCAAGGCCCAAAGTCTGGGAAGCCATTACGAAACAGGATCGGTACTCCACCCGTTACGGCAATCACTTCCGGTAGATTAGAATGCCACCCCGATTCCCCAGGGATCCCGTCCCAATGTCCATGATTTTGAGGGATCCGAATCTGAACTCCCTCAGCAGTGGTGGCATAAAGGATATAGTCTTCAGGCGAAAAAGGATCCAATCCTTCCCCGAATCTGGGTAATTGGCCAGGGATCCCGTCTCCTATGCCAGTGGGGGGATCAGAGGAATTAGTCTGGATCCCGATTGGAGACAGCCTAAAGGATTGCATTTAGCTAATTGCTAACCATGAATAAACTGCCTGCTTAAACTCAGGAGTCGACAACTAGTTCTATGAGAATCTTATGATCCTCTGGCGGAGTAGGAAAGCAAAGACTGTATTTCTCCATTCCTTGATAAATCTCTCTAGAAATAGGTATCGAGAGATCATATAATTGATTGACTAAGCTTTCATATGCAATACCGATTTCTCCATCCTCCACGTATATTTTAACAAATTCTTCAATGCGTCTCCTCAAGCTATTTTTTGTTTCATCGTCAGGGATCTGGTCAAATCTACTTTCAATCAGATTGACCACATATTGAAATGCTGCTTCTGCTTCTCGGTAGATTTCTATTTCTTCAGGGGTCATTTTATCTCTCCGAAATCCAAAGATTTAGAACTTGATTTGGCAATCAATTAAGTGAAAGCCAAAAGTTGATACAGCCAAGTGGAGACTTTAAGCTCCATTTTTTGGCTCTCCTGGAAACGTGGTGGAGGCGGCTCATTGCGAAGTCTAGGATCCTTACCCTGTAAGACGTTGACATCGGGAGACTCTTATGCTGTCACCATAAAGTCAGGAGAGCCATTTTTTTACCAATAATGCTCGATACAAAGCCTTCATCCTCATTCTTAAGTGTGCCGCCCTACTAGGGTGGATTTCTAATCACACCGGGGCCACTTATGGGAACCGCTGTAATGACTCCTTCCCCGTCTGGCTCAATAACAACCCGAATGGTAACCCCATCTACGATTGGCAAGCTTCCACTTGGATCAATGACAATATATCGAACTGGTTTTCCTGCATTGGTAAAGATTGAGCCCGGAGGTGATGTGTGGACAGTGCCTTGTCCAGGCCCGTCTTGCTGCCACCACCCCAACCCTGGCCGTGTGGCAAGGTCTGCTGCTGTTTCCAGGATCTTTTGGGGTGTCCAACTAGGCGGATACTCAGACTTCTTAGCGTTCCCAACCCCAGAGAGATGACCTCCGCCACTGGCATCACCATAGAGAATATGTTTTTCTCTTCGGGGGCTGATGATTCCAGCGTAGTCAGGGGATCCGACAGTGATATTCAGATTTGGGTTGGCTTGTCGGATTGCCCAAATTTCTGCAATCCGGGATGGCTCCAGGGGAAATGTCTCTGGTTGATTCAGACCCAAATCCTCAGGATCCAGAAT
>JAUQVK010000042.1:0-13465 GCA_039794845.1 Thermostichus sp. DRC_bins_24 | reverse complement strand
CTACACTGGCAGATGATCCCCCAGGAGGATGCATGCCTACTCCCCCCCCGCCCGGCATTACCCCCAAACAAATGAATCTGTTGCGAGCTGTCACCGCCATGGCTTGGTCGGATGGTGCGCTGGAGGTTGCGGAAGTGGAATTGATGGCTCAACAACTCTCGCAGCATTTTGCTCCGGATCCCGGCCAGCAGGCCAGCCTTGCCAAACAAATCCGCGAGTACTTTGTGCAGCGGATCCCGTTGGATGAAGTGTTGCCCAAGATCAGCGATGAGGCCGAGAAGCGCATGATCCTCAAGTTGGGCTATATGGTGATCGCCGCCAGCGCCCGCAGCCCGGAGGAGCCTGTGGTGAATCTGGAAGAGTTGGAGGCCTTTCAGCAGCTGGTGGATAAGCTGCAATTGCCGCCCGAAGTGGTGCAACAGGTTTCTCAGGAAGCAGAAGCAGAGCTAGGGGATCCCAGCATTGCCCCGATAGAAGCCCTGGTGCAGGGGTTTACCCACTATTACGGTTAGACGCATCCGTTTGCGGCTGATGGTTGCGAATGGCCCGCTTGACCAGATTGAGAAAGGCATAGGCCCGTTGGTCGGTGGGATCCAAACGCATCACCGCCTGAAAAGCCACTTCCGCCTGCTGAAGGATCTCCAGATCCATTTGCCCATCCATTTCCGCCTCCAGTTGAGCCTTTTGCAACAGCAGTGCCCCCCGGTTGTAATGGGCGGAGGCATGGTTGGGATCCGCCGCCAAAACCGCCTCGAGTTCGGCCAAGGCGGGATCCAGATAGCCACTCATGCCCAGCACCCAGGCCAGTTTGTAACGGGCTTCGGTATGGGTAGGGTCGGAGGCAAGCACCTGCCGAAAGGCTTGAATTGCAGCCGGTAAGTCCCCAGCCTGAACGGCTTCGATGCCCTCTTGGTAGCTGCTCTGTGTCATGGGCGATGGTCTATGGTTGGCCTGGATCCGGATAGGATCCCCTGTGTTTGCAGCTTAGCCCTTCCTCAACCTGTTTTGACCTCAAGACCCACGCCTTTGAATATCAATCGATATCAATATCGATGGGTGGAGTGCTCCCGCCGGTTCAGCGTCTTTCCCCCACCGGGGCTACCATCTGCAGCATGGGAAACTGCCGCAGCGGGCGATCTGACATTGCGCGAAGCCAGAGCCTCCTAACCCGTGCCGCCTTCTAGGATGAACCTAGCCATTGATCCGGTGTAAACCATGAACGCCAAACTGCTTTTCTTGCCGCTAGCCTTGGGGTTGTCTATGGCCCCAGCCACAGCCGTTTTTCCACAAACTTTGGGCATCTATCCGCCATTGCAGCGGTTACAAATCGCCGATACCCGTCAGTTGGATATCGGTACCCGCTCCATTATCGTCAACCCGGTGCCTTCCGATCTAAGTGTGAATCTGGAGCTGGATCGGCGTGGATCCAACCCGATTTATCGTGCCGGTGAGCCGATTCGCATCAGCCTCAGCACCAACCGCGATGCCTACGTTTACCTGTTCAGCGTGCAAGCGGATGGCCGCATCAATTTGATCTTGCCCAACCGCCTGTCGGGGGGGAACGAGTTTCTGCGGGCCGGAGAAGTGCGTACCTTTCCGCCGCCAGGAGCCCGCTACCAGTTGACCATCGCCCCGCCTTTTGGCCAAGCCCAGGTACTGGCCGTGGCCGCTCCCCGTCCTCTGAACATTCAAGAAATTGCCTCCTTTGAGCGGGGTGGGCAGTTTGCCGATGTGCGGGTTCAGGGATCCCAGTTTGCCGACGCGATCGCCCGCGCCATTGTTGTGGAAGAGATCCCCTCCAACCAATGGGTGACCGCCACCCGGTTCTATCGGGTGGCCCCTCGCTAAGGGATCTCAACGGGAATATAGGGGGTACTTCTTATTCCTAAGGAAAAAGAGACACCCAGCCCAAGACATAAGCCGCAAAGGAATCCGTTCATCTGCCAGAATAAAACAGAGAAAAGTAATCTCGATTACGTTTCTTTCGACTGTTTCTGGCCCTCTGCGCTATGCCCACTTCCCTCCCACCTTTAGCCGATCAGATTCGCAGCATCGATGAGCATCTGTCCCGCCGACCCCTGGATCTGGATCCGGCGGGCTACTTCGTCATCTACCTGGATCGGGAGCGCCAACTGATCTGCGCCAAGCACTTCAGCACCGTGATCAACGAGCAGGGGCTGGCCACCGATCCCGACACGGGGGCCGTGATCCCGGCGCGGGGGCCTGTTCATCGGGCTCCGGAGCGGGTCTTTGTCGGGCGCACGGCGAAGGAACTGTGTGTGCAACTTTTCGAAGGGGAAGCAGGCAACGTGGTCTCGCAACTGAGCCATGCGGCCTACCTGGGACGGGAATTTCAACGGGCCGAAGCCGCGCTGATCGACGGCAGCGACTACATCCAGGACTAAGCTGAAGTTCTGGTGAAGTTCTGGCGCAAATCTGTCCAGAAGCTCATCGGAAGCCGGCCAGGCTGTGGCAAAATCGAGCCAGCTTGCAGCAGCATTGGCTTCAGCTATGGATGACCGGGTCAGAGCGGGAACGGTTCTGAGGGGGCGCTACCGCATTCTCAATCCCTTGGGAGAGGGTGGATTTGGCGTGACCTATAAGGCGGTGGATCAAGACACGTTCAATACCCCCTGTGTTGTCAAGCGTCTGCGTCCCCTTTCAACAGATCCCTATACCTTGGCCACGGCTCGCAAACTGTTTGAACGGGAAGCCAAGGTTCTCAACCAGCTCAACCACTATGATCGGGTGCCGCGCCTGTTGGCCCACTTCGAGCAGAATCATGACTTTTATCTGGTGCAGGAGTTTGTTGCCGGGCATGATCTCAGCCATGAGATGGTTTCAGGCAAGCCGTTTAGCGAGGCGGAAGTGCTGGAACTGCTGCGAGATGTTTTGGACATTTTGCGCCATGTCCATGCCCACCACATTGTGCACCGCGATATCAAGCCCGCCAACCTGATGCGCCGCGATGCCGACGGCAAGTTGGTGTTGATCGACTTTGGGGCGGTGAAGGAAGTGGGGATGTTGGTGAGCCATGCCCCCGGCCAAACCCAGTTGGCAACGGTGATCGGCTCGGTTGGGTACATGCCGGCAGAACAGTTGAACGGTAAACCGCAACCCTGCAGTGATCTTTACTCCCTTGGGGTGCTGGCCATTCAAGCGCTGACGGGGCGCACCCCCAACAAAATCCGCGATGACCCTCGCACCGGCCAATTGCTCTGGCGGGATCGGGTGCAGGTGAGCGATGAGCTGGCGGATATTCTCGATCGCATGATTCGCCCCCGCTGGCAGGATCGCTTTCAGTCGGCTGCTGAGGTGCTGGAGGCGTTGCGCCCTCTGTTGCCCACCCACAACGAATCCATCCTTCCCGATGTCGGGGTGGATCAGGTTTTGGTGACGCGCCTTTTGGCCCGTGGTCAGGATAAAGCCCGCCAAGGGGATCCGATGGGGGCGATTGCCGACTATACCCTGGCGATTCAGCTGGATCCCAAAGACAGCCGTGCTTACAGCCAACGGGGGATCGCCCGCTACAAAATTGGAGATCTGGCGGGGGCCATCGAAGATTACACACAAGTGATCCAGTTGGCCGGGGATGCGCGCGCCTATTTCAACCGGGGCATCGCCCGCTACCGTCTGGAGGACTACGAGGGATCCGTTGCCGATTACAGCCAAGCCCTCAGCCTTAACCCGCAATGGGCCGTGGCCTATTACAACCGTGGCAATGCCCACCGACAACTGAATCAGCAGCAGCAGGCGATTGACGATTATTCGCGGGCGATTGAACTGAATCCGGAGGATACGCGCGCCTATTTCAACCGGGGGGTGGTGCGGGGCAACCTAGGTGATTCGCGGGGGGCAGCGGAAGACTTTTCGGAGGTGCTCAAACGGGATCCCCAGGATGTGGAGGCCTATTTCAACCGCGGGGTGGCGCGGGTGAATTTGCTGGATCTGGCGGGGGGTGTTGAGGACTATACCCAAGTGCTGCGGTTGGATCCCCAGCAGAGCAAGGCCTATTACCACCGCGGCTTGGCCCGTCAGGGCCTGGGAGATTGGTCGGGGGCGGTAGAAGACTTTTCTCGGGCAATCGAGCTGAGTGACCAGGATCCTGCCGGTCAAGCGCAGCTCTACCTGAATCGCGCCATCGCCCACATGGGCAACAACGCCCTCGACTCGGTACTTGCCGATTGTGGACGGGCCATCGACTTAAACCCGGAGTTATCGCGGGCCTATCTGTACCGGGGCTTGGCTCGTCAAGGGCTCGGGGATCCAGCTGCTGCCCTAGAAGACTTCAACCGTACCCTTCAATGGGATCCGCAGGAGGCAAAAGCCTTTTTGAATCGGGGGATCGCCCACCTGGATTTGGGCAATATCGAGGCGGCCCTTGCGGATTTTGGCCAAGCGATTGCTCTGGATCCCGAAGATGCCACCGCCTACAGCAGTCGTGGGCGGGTGCATTTGCTTCTGGGGAACCCGGTGGCGGCCCTGCAAGACTACACCGCCGCCCTAGAACGGGATCCCGACAATCCACAGCTTTTCCTGAACCGGGGCAACGCCCATTTTGACCACGGAGAGTGGGGCGATGCCTGTGCGGATTTTTCGCGGGTGCTGCAGTTGGCTGCCCAGCCTGGGATCTCCACGGGCCAGAATCTGGCCCGCCCCCGCGGGCCAGAATGGCTGGTGAGTGCTCATTTGCGGCGGGGGATGGCGCGGCAACGTCAGGGGGACTGGCAGGGGGCGCTCGCGGATTTGGATCAAGCTCTGCAACGGGATCCGAATTTGGGGCTGGCGTATTTGCATCGCGGCCAGGTGCGAACCGCCCTCGGGGATGTGCAGGGGGCTACCCATGACTACAGCCGGGCTTTGGAGCTGGGGGTGGAGCTGGCCCAAGCACAACTTTATCGGGAGCTGGCGCGGGCAAGGGCGCAAGCCGGGGATCTGGAAGCGGCGTTGCAGGATTTGAACCAGGCCTTGTGCTTGGAACCGGATCTGTGGGATCTCTACCTGGAGCGGGCGGAGCTGCACCAGCGCTTGGGCCATTGGCAAGAGGCGGTTGCCGATTACGACCGGGTCTTGCAGCAGAATCCGCGTGGGTTAGGGCCTGGCTCACCTCAGGCTTGGGCGGCTTGGTTGGGGCGGGGCATCGCCCATTTGCAGCTGGGTAACTCGGCCTCCGGCGTTGAGGATTTAAGTCAGGTTTTGCAGCAGGATCCCGACCATACCGAAGCCCTGTGGCGGCGGGGGCAAGCCTTGCAACAGTTGGGCCAGGGGGAAGCGGCCCTACAAGATCTGAGCCGCGCCCTACAACGGGATCCCCAGCACCTGATGGCCCGCCTGGCCCGTGGATCCCTGTTGTTGCAACTGGGGCGGTATGCAGAGGCAGAAACCGACTTTGACCTGGTGATTCAGGGGCAACCGCAGCATTTGGAAGCGCACCTGAAACGGGGCCAAACCCGCTATCTCCGCCAAAACGCAGCCGGAGCGATGGCCGATCTGGATCGGGTGCTGGAGCTGACCATTCATGAGAACCGTGGGGAGCGGGATCCCTTGGTGACCGAGGCATTGTTGTATCGGGGGCTATCTCGCCAGCAGGTGGGGGATTGGCCCGGGGCGCTGACCGATTTCACAGTGGTGATCCAACGACAACCGGATGCTTCGCAGGGGTTTGCGCTGCGGGCGACCGTGCAACAGGCTCTGGGGGATGGGGCGGCGGCCTTCGAGGATCTAACCCAAGCCCTGAACCGCAATCGCGACTGGGGCATGGCCGATGCGGCCCTGGCTTACCGTCAACGGGGGGATCTGCACCGGCAAGCCCACAGCATCGATCTGGCCATCGCCGACTACACCCAGGCTCTGATCTTGAACCCCCAGGAGCAGCAGGCCTTGCTCTCCCGCGCTTTGTTGTGGGATCGCTCTGGAGACCTTCCCAGAGCCATTGAAGATTACACGCAGCTGCTACACCTGGAGTTGGAACCCCAGGAAAGGCTCTGGGTGCTGAACAATCGCGGCTATGCTCAGGCGCAGCAGGGGAATTTTCAGTCGGCCATTCGTGATTACACGCAGGTGATCGAACGGGATCCCCACCATCTCAAGGCTCACCTCAATCGCGCTTTGGCCCGCTCTGCCGGCGGAGATTGGCAGGGAGCCTGTCAGGATTTTCAGACCGCCCTCAAGCTACAGGGGTATGAAGGCCGTCTCTGGGAAGAAGGGCAGGTGGGCTGAAAGGAATCCCGCTTAGGTTTCATCGTGCTCCGCACGACCGGAAGAGGCTTCCAGGGCTTCGGGCCGCAGCAGGGGAAAGGCGATCACATCCCGAATGCTGGGGGCATCACAGAGGAGCATCACCAGCCGGTCGATCCCCATGCCCATGCCGCCTGTGGGGGGGAGGCCGTATTCCAGAGCGGTGAGGAAGTCTTCATCCAAAAAATGGGCTTCTTCATCACCTGCAGCTTTCAGGGCCGCTTGTGCCTCGAGCCGTTGCCGCTGATCCACCGGATCCGTCAGCTCAGAATAGGCGTTGGCCGTCTCTCGCCCGACGATAAACAGCTCAAAACGCTCTGCTAACCCTGGCTTGCGGCGGTGGGGTTTGGTTAGGGGAGAGACCTCCACCGGATAGTCCAACACAAAGGTGGGCTGGCGCAGGCGGTCTTCACAACAGTGCTCGAAGGCTTTCACCAGCAACTTGCCCGCCGAGTCTTGTGCCGCCAAATCCGGGATCCCCAACTGTTTCAAAGAGGCCAAGAGAGCTTCTGTGGGTTCAGTTTCCACCTCAATTCGGATCCCGGTCACCTCTTCCACCAGATCCTGCATCGTCACTCGCCGCCAAGGGGGAGTGAGGTCGATGGCTTCCCCTTGATAAGTTAGGTGTAGGGATCCGCGCACACTTTGGGCAGCATTGCAGATCAGGGTCTCCGTCAAATCCATCATCGTGTGGTAATCGGCGAAGGCTTGATACACCTCCAGCGAAGTAAACTCCGGGTTGTGGCGGGTGGAAATGCCTTCATTGCGGAAAATACGCCCGATCTCGTAAACCCGCTCGAGGCCCCCCACCACCAACCGCTTCAGGTGCAATTCGGTGGCGATGCGCAGGTACAGATCCAAATCCAAAGCATTGTGATGGGTGATGAAGGGCCGTGCCTCGGCTCCGCCGGGGATCACCTGCAAAACCGGTGTTTCGATCTCCACAAACCCCTGCTCTTCCAGGGTTTGTCGCAGCGACTGAATGGTCTTGGCCCGATCGATCAGGGTTTGTTTCACCTCGGGGTTGACGATCAAATCCACGTAGCGCTGGCGGTAGCGTTTCTCCACATCCCGCAGGCCATGCCACTTGTCTGGCAAAGGCAAGAGCGCTTTGGTGAGCACCTGATATTCGTCCACCCGTACCGACAGTTCCCCTTTTTCGGTGCGCTTTAGGCAGCCCTTGGCCCCAATCCAGTCGCCGGAGTCGATCAATTTATCCAGGTTCTTAAAAGCCAGCTCTCCCATCTGCTCCGTCAGCCGTTTTTTCTCCAGGTAGAGCTGAATGCTGCCGGAGCGATCCTGCAGGGTGAAAAAGGCCAGCTTGCCCATAACCCGCCGCGCCCGAATCCGCCCTGCCACGGCCACCTGTACATCCTCGCGTTCGGCACCGGGCTCTAGATCGGCAAATTTCTCTTGTAAGTCTGCAGCCAAATGGGTAACCGCAAAGGAATAGGCGTAGGGAAGGATCCCTTGTTCCTGCAGGTGTTGGGCTTTTTCCAGGCGGGCGGAACGTTGGGCAGCTTCGCTGCTGCTAGAGGGAGTGGACATGGTGAAGAGAGCGGTTCAGTAGAGAGGGCAAGAGGCGAACCAGGTTAGGGTCCACCCAGAAGCGGCCATATCGGCAAGCTCAACGTTAGCAAATACGGGCTCCGGGGATCCTTTCACTGACCTTGTGTCTATCCCATTGTCACTGCGGGCTTAAGTAATCCCCTCGCCACGAGGATCCCGAGAACAGCCAGAAGGACCATGCCGTAAAAGGTGTAGCTGTAGCTGCCAAAGCTATCCCGGATTCGACCTGTGATCAGGGTTCCGGTTAGGGCACCCACCCCATAAGCGGTGAAGACAATGCCGTAGTTCTGGGCGTAGCGATCCGGGTTAAACAAACGCAGGGTCAAGGTGGGCGCCATCGCCAGCCAGCCCCCCAGACAAAACCACAGGATCGAAAAGGCCACCCAGTAGGAGAGAAGGGATCCCGACAGAATCATCAGCCCAGAAGCCAGCAGTACCAACCCATAGGATCCGATGGTTACCTGAGCAGGTTGAAAACGATCCGCCAACCAACCGAATAAAGGCCGACTGAGCCCGTTGAAAACCGCAAACAGGGCTACACTCCTAGCGGCTGCCGTGGGATCCAAGTGGATCATTTCTTCCCCCACTGGGCTGGAAATACCGATGGCACTTAAACCAATCAATGTGCCGATGGCATAGCAGATCCACAGCCCATAAAAAGACTTACTTTTGAATAGCGGGGGGGAATAACCGGAGATAGGTTCATCAGGAATTTTATCTGTTTTACCCAGAGATTCTTTTGATTGAATTGATTGAATTGGAGCCGGGATCCAGTTGGGTGGAGGCAATTTCAATTGGGTGGAGATCGCTACAATCACCGCTGTAAATAGCAAACCCAAGATCAGCAAAGTTGCCCTCACCCCGAACGAAGCGATCCATTGATTGGCCAGCGGCGCTGTGACCAATGGAGACAAGCCAAAACCGATAATGGTGGATCCCACCGCCAACCCTTTGCGCTCCGGAAACCAACGGGCGGCCACCACCATCGGCACCCCATAGGCAATCCCTACCCCACTGCCGGCAATGGCGCCGTAGCAGAGGGTCATCAACCCAATCGAATCGGCAAAGCTGGCCAAACTATAGCCCAATCCCACTAAGCAGCCCCCAACCGCCAGCACCCGGCGGGATCCCCAGCGGGGGATCCAAAAACCGGTGATCGGCATTAGGGCAGCGTAGAAAACCAGGGCAAAAGTATAGGGCAGCAGGCTATCCCCGGCTGGGATCCCCAGTTCCGCTTCGAGGGGGATCCTGAAGATGCTCCAGGAATAGACCGTTCCCAGGCACAACAAGACGAGGATGCCCAGGGGAATCAGGATCCATCTGCCTTGGGAAGCGGGTAGCCCAAAAAGGATAGCAGGGGATTCAGATCGATCCGTATCCATAGACCTTTCGACGGGGGTTGACTCGCGTTCAGTGTACTGTCTGGTCATCATGGTCTGTGGGTGATTTGCCCACCCTTTACCCAGCTGAGGGGTGATCATCCCGCTCATGGGGCTGAATGATCTCTGAATGATCAGATACGTTTTTCAATCTTTGATCTTTGAGATTAAGCTTCGGCAGGTCGGAAGCGTTTTTGCCGGGTGAGTTGCCTAGAATGCTCTCATCCTCTTCAGAGTAAGTAATGCTACGTCAATTAGAACGGGCCTTGAAACTGGATGAGATCCTGCGCAGTCATCCCCGACCGACTGCCCTATTGCTGGCAGAAGCTTTGGAGGTGAGCGAACGGACGGTCAGAGCCGATATTCAGTTTTTGAAGGATCGATTCCAGGCTCCCATTCAGTTTTCGAAAGCACGGGGGTTTCACTACACGGATCCCGCCTGGCGCTTGCCCTCGATTCCACTGACCGAGGGGGAACTGTTTGCCCTCACCCTAGGGGCCAGAATGCTGGCGGCCTATGCCGGCTCGGCCTATCGCTCGCAGTTGCAATCGGCCATCCAGCAGTTGGCGCAGCGGATCCCGGAGCAAGCCTGGGTGGATTTGCAGCAGTTGGCCCAGGAGCACATCCTGTTTCGGGTGGGGGCGGAGCTGGATCTCAACCCGGAAATCTGGCAGGTGTTGGAGCAGGCCTGTCAGCAGCAGCGGCGGGTGTGGATGCGCTATGCCACCCCCGGTAAGCCCCCCTCCGAGCGGGAGTTGGATCCCTATGTGCTGCATTTTTCCCGCAGTAACCCCTATGTGACGGGCTGGTGTCACCTCCGGGGCGAGCCTCGCTGGTTTCGGGTGGATCGCATCCAGGCGATCAAGCTCCTGGACGTGCGCTTTGAGGTGGATCCCAAGTTTGACCGGGAGGCCCATCTGGAGTCGGCCTTTCAACATGAGGTGGGCGGGATCCCGCAGGAGGTGGTGATTGAGTTTGATGCGGCCACGGCCCCCTACATTCGGGAGCGGCACTGGCATGCCACGCAGGTGATTGAGGAACTTCCCGAGGGATCCCTGAGGTTGCATGTGGTGGTGCGGGGGCTGCAGGAGGTGAAGCGGTGGGTGATGTACTACGGCAAAGGGGCGCGGGTACTGGATCCCCCGGAGTTGGTGGAGATGGTGAAGGAGGAGATTAGAAGAATGCAGGCCCAGTATCAACAGGAGAAACGGCCATGAGTCAGCCACGATTTTGGGCCAAGACAGGGCAGGGACAGTTCAGAGACAATGGCCAGCCTAATTACCATCCGGTGATCTGCCACCTGGCAGATACAGCGGCAGTGGCGATGGAGATTGTCAAGACATACCTGAGTTCGGTCGCTCGCCTGCGCCTCGCCCAAGGATTGGGATTACCCAATGACGGATCCCTAGTGCGCTTCTGCGGCTTCATGGCCGGGAGCCACGACTTAGGCAAAGTCAGTCCTGCCTTTCAGTTTCAGGTGAGCGAAGTGGGGAAAGCCTTGGTGGGAGCGGGTCTGTATGATGGATGGGCTTCATTGCCCCCAGAACGCCGCAGACCCCGAAATGCCCCCCACGGGTTGGTGACTGCGGCCACGTTGCCAGATTTTCTGGTGACCATTGGAGTTGGTCGAGATTTATCTAAGCGTCAGGCCAAGCGACTGGCCTGTAAACTGGGGATGATTGTGGGCGGGCACCACGGCTTTTTCCCGGCTCAGCAAGAGATTGATGACCTGGATAGCGCGATCGCAGGCACTGATGAGCGCAGTGCATGGCGGCAACACAGTTTAGAGATTTTTCGGCAACTTCAGGACTTTGTACAACTTACTTCTGAGGATTTACCCAACCAGTGTGACAACGCTGCCGCCATGATTTTGGCAGGACTCACCACCGTCTCTGACTGGATTGCCTCCAATCCTGCCAGCTTTCCCTATGCCAACGATCAGCCCTTTGCAGACTACGCCAAGGAGCTGACCCAGAAGGCCCAAACTGCCCTCAAAGCCCAGGGCTGGATCCAGCCGGAAACCGGAAATCCCCTCAACTTTACGGACTTGTTTTCGTTCATCACTACACCTCGTCCCCTGCAAGAGGCAGCGATTCATCTAACCGCTACCCTCACACCGCCCTGCCTGGTGATGGTGGAAGCCTCCATGGGGGAGGGCAAAACGGAGGCAGCGCTGTACCTGGCGGATCATTTACAGCACCAGGCCGGTGCGGGAGGCTTCTACATTGGCTTGCCCACCCAAGCCACGAGCAATGCCATGTTTCAGCGGGTGCAGGATTTTTTGCGAAAGCGTTATGCCGACAAGGTGGTGAATCTCACCCTCAGCCACGGGGCCGCTGCCCTCAAGGGGGAGTACCAAGAAACTGTCTGTCGTTTGGATCAGGTTTACGACGAGGAGGGACGGGGTGTCTTTGCCAGCGAATGGCATACGGCCCGCAAACGGACATTACTCAGTCCCTATGGGGTGGGCACCCTAGACCAGGGGTTGATGGGAGTAGTGCGCTCGCGCCATCAATTTGTGCGCCTCTTTGGTCTGGCGGGGCGCACCGTCATTCTCGATGAGATCCACGCCTACGACCTCTACACCAGCACCCTCCTGGAGCGCTTCTTGGAATGGGCTGCTGTGCTGGGATCCCCTGTGATTGCCCTCTCGGCAACACTGCCCACCACTACCCGTCAGCGCTTATTGACTGCTTACGCGACCGGATGTAGCCAGCCCGTCCCGTCTTTACCAGAGGCCTCCTATCCTCGGATTACCGCTTTCTCCAGTGGGGTAGCCGTAGCCCAGACCTTTGCCGCCTCAGACCACGTTCGCCGCGCCCTAGAGATTCGCTGGGCCAGCAATGACGACGATAAATGGGCCGCCGAACTGCACCAGGTATTGAGCCACGAAGGCGGCTGTGTGGCGGTAATCTGCTCTACCGTCAACCGTGCCCAGGCCGTTTGTCAAAAGCTTCAAGCTCACTTCTCAACTGAAGAACTGGGATTATTTCATGGGCGCTTTCTCTTCAGAGATCGGGAGCGGATTGAAAAGGACTGCCTAGAAAAATTTGGCAAAGGGACCGACCATCGCCCCCAGCGCTTTGTGCTGGTAGCTACCCAGGTGATTGAGCAAAGTTTGGATGTGGACTTTGACCTGATGATCAGCGACCTAGCCCCGATCGACCTACTCCTGCAACGCTCTGGACGGCTCCACCGCCACACCCGTGACGGGCGACCGGCCCCCCTTAGAACCCCAACTCTGTGGGTCATTGAACCAACCCTAACCGCTGAAGGCACCGTCGAATTTGGCGACAGCCGCTATGTTTACGATCGCCATATTCTGCTCCGCAGTTGGCTCACTCTCCGCCACCGCTCCCAGGTGCAACTACCCGAGGAGATGGATACCCTGATCGAGTCGGTGTATGACTTGGTAATGCCGATTCCTGAAGCACTGGAGGCGGTTCATGCCGAGGACTGGAGCACCTCTCTGGAGAAATACCGGGTCGAAGAAGAGGCCGCCAAACAAACCCGTGCCAATGAGGTAAAAATTCCGCCGCCCCACGCTGATACCAAGCCCGACCAGTTTACCTACCTGAAAAAGGAAGACGACGAAAGTGCGATCGCTGCTGCCACCCGCCTAGGTGAACCCTCTGTAGCCACCATCTTTTTGCAACGCACTGAGATCGGGCTGTTTTTTCCCGGTACCCAAGAACAGGTGGATCTCAACACCCGTCCTGACCTGACCCTGATCCGCAAACTTCTTGCCCATAGCACCCGCCTGTCTAAGAGGGAACTGGTGGAAACGTTGAGAGCCCAACACAATCCCCCCACTTGGACATCGGCCCTACTGCGCAACTGCCGCTATGTAGAGGTCAATGCTCAGGGAGTGGCAATGGTGGGAGACTGGCGGCTGACTCTGGATCCCTTGTTGGGGGTGCTGATTGAGAAAGATTCAGAAAACTAATGGAGACTTGGCACATGGTTTTCAGCAAATCATCCTTTGCAGCCTGGATAAACATCAAGACAGCTTTGGCAGTGCGCCAAAATGCATGCTATGATGTCTATAGTTTCCTCATATCCTATGGGGGTGAACCGACAGCATTGGCCGGAAGAATGCTTGTCCCCACGTCTGTGGGGGTGCGTCTCTCAGCATCAGTCCGGCCAGCGATCGGTTATTCCCCACAACTCTTGGGGTGTCCTTCCTTCAATCTGAATAGAGTGAGCTTCAACTCTTCTTATTAAGTGCTTCCAGTATTACATACAGGAAGACAGCATTGGCTGTATAGCTTCACTGATGA
>JAUQVK010000041.1:0-39962 GCA_039794845.1 Thermostichus sp. DRC_bins_24 | reverse complement strand
AGGTGGCTTTGCCTTTGTCGCTGTATTGGATTGGCGGCTAGAGTGGTGGGATGCTTAGCTTGCCTTTGGTCTATCGCTTTCAGCCTCCCCGCCGAGCCAGCCCGGGAGCTGCGCCGCTGTTGGTGATGTTGCATGGGATCGGCAGCCACGAGGGGGATTTGATCCAACTGGCCCCTTATCTGGATCCGCGCTTTGCCGTGCTCAGTTTGAGAGCACCGATTCCCCTCAGCATGGGAGGGTTTGCCTGGTTTGAGATGACCTGGACAGAAAAGGGTCTGGTGGGGGATCCCGCCCAAGCGCGAGACAGCCTTAAGCTCCTGAGCACCTTTCTGGAGCAATTGTTGCGAGCCGGGATCCCGGATGTTGCCCTCGATCCGACACAGGTGTATTTAATGGGGTTTAGCCAGGGGGCGATCATGAGCCTCTATTTGGCCCTCACCCAGCCAGAGAAGCTAGCCGGGATCGTCGCCATGAGTGGGCGCTTGCCTGCAGAAGTGGTGGCTGAGGCGGTGGAGCCCGAACGGATGAAGAACCTGGCGATCTTGGCGGTACACGGAACTGAAGATGCCGTTCTGCCGATCGCTCTTGGCCGGGAGATCCGAGATTATTTCACCCGACTGCCCCTGCCCTTCACCTACCGCGAGTACGAGATGGGCCATGAGGTTTCCCCCCAAAGCCTCTCGGATATTCAGGCTTGGTTACAGGAGCGCTTGAGGGGGAAGGTTTAGATATGGGGATCCACAACAGAAGGGATCCCTGCCCTATCCACAAAGACTCTAAACCGATACCGACCCCACTTTGACCATCAGGTCATCCAGCTCGCTGTAGTCGGGCAGGGTGGTATCGATTGCTTGCCCTTGGCGCAGCACCACGCGGTCATGTTGAGAGCGAGAGAGCAGCTCATCAAAGCCCCGCCCCTTGAACAGCACCAAGTCGGCCCCCAGCCCAACCCCAATTTGCCCCCGATCCGGTAGGCCCATGATGCGGGCGGGAGTGGTGGTAATCGCCTGGGGCCAGTCTCCGTAGGGGGTATCCAGGTGCAGAATGCGGGTTGCCTCTCGGAACACCTCCAGGCCATCGTGATCGCCAAACCCATAAAAGGGATCCCGACAGTTGTCACTGGCCACCATGACCGGCACCCCTAGGGCCTTCAGTTCGTGCAGCAGGGTGACCCCGCGCCAATAGGGGGTGTGACCGGGGTTGCGGGCTTGCAGATAGAGATTGCACATGGGCAGGCTGACCACGGCAATTCCAGCCTCCTGCACCATTTCCATGGTTTTTTGGGCCACCTCCGGCGGTTGCACGGCCAAACTACAGCAATGGCCACAGACCACCTGGTTGGGGAAATCGCTGCGCAAGGCCGCTGCCGCCACGTGCCGCAGGGTGATCGCCCCCGGATCGTGGGTTTCATCCGTATGAAAGTCCAGATCGAGATCCCGTTCTTTGGCCAGGGCAAACACCCGATCCAGCTGCCGATCCAAATCCGGCCCCATCGCCGTCACCCCGCCGAGGATCCCGCCCACTGACGCCACCTTGTCCGCCAGTTTTTCCCCCTCTGAGGTGAGGAAATACTCCAGGGCCAAGATCGTGACCGCCTGGAGCTCGAGCTTGCCTGCCCATTCTTGGCGCAACTGGGCAAACACATCCAGGTTGGCAATGGTTTGGGGACTGGTACAGGAAATGTGGGTGCGTACCGCCTGGGATCCATGGGCATAGCTGCAGCGTAGGCCGAAATTGAAGCGGCGATAGACATCCTCCCGGAATTGCTCCGGATGGTTGGCATAAAACTGCCCCATCTTTTCCCAATCGTCACGGGCCGCCTGGGCGGCACTGGCAAAGGTGCCATCGGGGTTGGGGGTGCGTGTCCACACATGCCCTTTGTCCAGATGGGTATGAATATCCAAAAAGCAGGGCCACACCTGTCCGCGGTTGAGATCCACACAGGGGATCCCGTCGAAGGGTGTGCCACTGGCCGGTCGAATTTGGGCGATCACCCCCGATCGAATTTCCAGATCCAGCAACAGCAAGTTATCCCGGTTGGGATGGGCTCCTGGCACCGCATCTTTGAGCACCGAGAGGGGTACCTGGGCATTGAGCAACCCGTAATGACCGACGTTGGGGATCTGCATGGTGGGCAACGAAAAAGTGACTCCCGATTTTAAGGGGATCCCGCCCCGTCAGGATGGATCAAATGCTACGACAAGCCAACCTCAGAGACCCCCTTTCCAGAGGGATCCCTGTCTCGGCCTTACAAGGGTTCTCAATCGACCAACGCTAGGCAAACTGGCCCACCACCTGCATGGCAAAACTGAGCAAAATGAACGCCAACCATGGGGAGAAGTCGAGGCCACCAATCGGGGGGATAATGCCGCGAAACAGGTTCAAATAGGGATCCGTCAGTTGGCTGAGCACCGACAGAATGGGGTTCGACCAGTTCAGTTGTGGGAACCAGCTCAGCAAAATGCGCACGATCAACAGAACGTTGTAGATGACGATGAACTGGTAAATGGAGCGGAACAGCAACGACCCCGCAGTGGCATAGACCAACCCCAAAGAGAGGCTATTCATCGAGGCGAGAGCAGGCAAAAGGTGGCTGAGCATCATGGTTGGGAAAGGCGGAGGAACAACAACTCAACTGGGCACAACTGGGTCAGGAGAGGCAGGCCGCGGATCCCCTCAGATCACAACTGTTTGGATCACGACCGGGCCACAGACGACAAGCCAGTACCGCCTCTAGTTTGGCATGAAAAACGGAGGATCCCTCCTCAGGGGGTTTCCTCAGCAGTGGCAGAGGACACGTCCTTGACGATCAGCTGAGCGCGGGTGGCCTGAATGGCCTCATTCAACTCGGCAATCTTGGCTTCTAGGGTGCGGCGAGCCTGGGCGATCCGTTCCGCCTCATTTTCCCACTCCGTCCAGTTGCTGGGGCTGGTCATGACTGGAGAGGCACTGATGCGCGGTCGCCCGGTGGTCATGGGGATGGCAGAGGCACCGTTGAGGCGATCTGGATCCCGGCGTTGGCCTTCAGGGGATCCCTTGCCCATTTTGGGGGCGAGCACAAACCCGATCACCCCGCCAATGAGCCCTCCCAACACAGCTCCGGTCACCACACCCGCGATGAAATCACCCTGTTGATCTGCCACGCTTTCGTCCAGGTAAATAACTCAGGATTATCTTCTTCCGTTCTACCTTTCCTCTCGCGTTCCTGCCAGCAAATCCGGCCAGGGTTGTGGCAGTCGCCAGCGGCTTAGTTGTTTCAAATGGGCCTGCACCTGCTCCCCCCACTCGTCAAAGGTGTGTTGCAGGTCATGGGTCAAGGGGTTGGGCAGGGATCCCAGTGTTGCCTGCCAGAGTCGGGTTGGGGAGATTTCGGGGCTGAGCAAATGCCACAGACGCTGCAACTCCTCAAAGTGAATGCGGTCATCCTCCGTGAGAGAAAGCACCAACTGGCGGCGCAGATTACGGGATTCCTCCGACATCAGGTAGCGCAGGCCCATTTGGGCGGTGGGCACCAAGTCGAGTCCCCCATCGCTGCGGGCAATTTGGATCAGGTTCTCCAGGCGGTTCCAGCGGAATTTGCCCTCTTTGATCAACACCTGCAGCAGGCGTTCCCGGATGCGGGGCGATTCATCCGTCAGCAGGCGCTTGGCCACATAGGGGTAGGCCACCCCAACGATGCGAAACTGCGGATAGAGGCTCAGGGCTACTCCTTCTTGGGTGACCAAAGAGCGGATCACCAAAGCAAAGTGGGGTGGCACCTGAAAGGGATAGCGATACATCAAATCCGAGAACTGATCGGTGGCGGTTTTGAAGTTAAAGTTGCCCACCTCCTGGGTCAGCACATCCGCCAGTACCCTTTCCAAAGCCGGGATCAGCTCCTCGCGATTGATGTCGGGTTGCAAAAAGCCCAGATGAATAAAGTCGTCGATGAGGGTGTTGTAATCCCGATCCACCAGATGCACCAGCGCATCCACCAGATACTCCTTCATCTCCTGGGTCAGCTGATCCATCATGCCGAAATCGATGTAGGCCATGCGCCCATCGGTGAGGGCAAACAGGTTGCCAGGATGGGGATCCGCATGGAAAAAGCCGTATTCCAGCAGTTGCTTAAGGGCCGAGACCACCCCAATGCGCACCAGTTGCTTTACCTCCAGGTTGGCGGCTTGAATGCGTTCTACGTCCGTTAGCTTGATGCCGTCGATCCACTCCAGCGTCAGAACGCGGCGGGTGCTGTAGGCCCAAAAGATACGGGGCACATACACATCCGGATCCCCGTGAAAGTAGCCGGCAAAGCGTTCACAGTTGCGCCCTTCGTTCAGGTAGTCAATCTCTTCGTAGAGTTTGCGGCCAAACTCATCCACCACTGCCGTCAAGGTATTGCCCAAATTCAAGGGCAGCCAAGGGCCCAGCCAGGTAGAAGCCCAGCGAATCAGGTACAGATCCAAACTCAACCGTTCCCGCAGGTGGGGCCGCTGCACCTTTACGGCCACCCACTCGCCACTGTGCAGTTGCGCTTTGTACACCTGGCCCAAACTGGCGGCGGCTACCGGCTCCGGAGAAATCTGGGCGTAGATCTCGGCGATGGGGCGACCCAGCTCCGACTCAATGCGGGCAAAGGCTTGCGACGAAGGAAAACTGGGTAATTGATCCTGCAGTTGGGTGAGTTCTTCTAAGAAATCTTTACGCACCAGATCCGGTCGGGTGGAAAGGGCTTGCCCCACTTTGATAAAAGTTGGCCCCAAATGGGTGAGCAACTTCCGCAATTGCACTGAGCGCCGGGCAACATTGCGCTCCGTATGCCCCCAAAGCTGATCCCAACGTAGGCAGAGGACAAACCAAAGGAAGGGCCAGAGAATGGCCAGGGCACGACCGATCACCTGGGGCAATCGCCAACGGTAATATCGGGAGATGAACTGGGGATCGTAAGCTTCGAGGGAGGCGATAGGGGACGAGTCAAGCACGCTGGGCTCAGCTCACAACACAAGAACTTCCGTTATCTATCGTAATGTCAGTTTGAACGCATCGGGATCCGCCGAAGCACCGTTAAATCACCTAAATCACCGTGTTGTCGGGGATGATGGAGTCCTTGATGATCGTAACAATGCCATTGCTGATCCAGATCCCTTCGTCTTCGCGTTCGGCTTCGGTGATGTGGTCTTTGTTGAGGATGCGTACGTTACGTCCGATGCGAGCGTTCTTATCCACGATTGCGTTAGCAACATGGGAGTTGGCCCCAATGCCCACCGGTGGGATCCCTTCGTTGAGTTTGGCTTGTCGCTCCTCTGCCGACTCGTAATAATCCGCCCCCATCACCAGTGTGTTTTCCACGATCGTGTTCGCCTCTAGACGGCTGCGAATGCCGATGATCGAGTTGCGAATTTGCGCGTTTTTGATGATGCAGCCGTCGGCGATGATCGAGCTCACAATGTGGGAGTCGAGGATCTTGTTGGGGGGCAAGAAGCGCGGACGGGTGTAGATGGGCATCTCACTGTTGAAGAAGCTGAAGGGGGGATTGGGTTGCTTCACCAGCGAGAGATTGGCCCGATAGAAGGCCTCGATGGTGCCGATGTCTTCCCAGTAGCCGTTGAAGAGGTAGGCTTGCACGTGATACTTGTCGATGGCAGCCGGCAACACCTCTTTGCCGAAATCGGTGTGTTCCTTCACCTTCAACATCTCGATCAGGGCTTCCCGCTTGAAAACGTAAATGCCCATGGAGGCGATGTAGGGTTTGGCTTTTGCTTCTTCAGGGCTGAGGCCAAGGGCTTGGGTATCCACTTGGCAGGTTTTCAGCAGCTCCCCTTTCGGCTTTTCTTTGAAATCGACAATGCGGCCGTTCTCGCCGATCTTGAGCAAACCAAAGCCGGAGGCGACATTTTCGCCACAGGGCAACACTGCCAGCGTTACATCTGCCCCGGTTTGTCGGTGATGTTCGATGAAGGGGCGATAGTCCATGCAGTAGAGGTGGTCGCCGGAGAGGATCAGGTACTCCCGTGGTTTCCAAGACTCCATCAGCCAGAGATATTGCCGCACCGCATCAGCCGTGCCCTGGAACCACTCGGGGTTCTCTGGGGTTTGCTGCGCCGCCAACACATCCACAAAGCCGCCGCTAAAGGGGGAAAAGCGGTAGGTATTGACAATGTGGCGATTCAAAGAGGCGGAGTTAAACTGCGTCAGGACATAGATCTTTTCAATGTGAGAGTTGATACAGTTGCTGACCGGAATGTCGATCAGGCGATATTTGCCTGCTAAGGGTACAGCGGGTTTGGCACGGCGTTTGGTGAGGGGGTAAAGACGGGTACCACGCCCGCCTCCCAAGATGATTGCCAATACCTCACGCATGGTCTTCCTCCAGCTTACGGCCAGGCTACAACCACTAGCATAGACCGCTGCGGGGCCACCTGAACCGCCTTCCTGAAGTGATCCTGAGAGAGGGGAATGGGGGAAGATCCGGAAGAGAACAGGCAGCACAGGGAGAGGTCATGACACGGATCTTGGCGTTTACCAACAACAAAGGGGGCACCGGCAAGTCCACCCTCTGCGTGCATGCGGCGCAATTGATGGCGCAACGGGGGAAACGGGTGTTGTTGATCGATCTCACTTCCCAGGCCACCGCCAGCAGCCTTTACCTGGAAGAAACCGGATCCCTGCCTGAGTCTGAAACGGTTTGGGCCAGCCTGCACCCACAGCAACAGCGCCCCCTGGAGGAGGTTGTGTACAGCACCGACAAGGGCGTGGATGTGGTGCCCTCCCACAGCAACATGGCCGAGGTTGCCGCACAATTGGCTGCTGCCGGATCTTCAGGGCAAGACGTGTTGCAGCAGCAGCTTGGCCCCCTTCTAGGCGACTACGACTTTATCTTTCTGGATACACCCGGGGAGTTGAATGCCCTCACGGCCAATGCGCTCCAGGTCGCCCAGCGGGTGGTGATCCCATCGCGGCTCAACCGAGCGGATTTTTCTTGCACGGAGGTGACCCTGCGCTACATCAGCTCCCTTAAAGGCCAGTTGAGCCAGGCCCGCACCGTGTTGACCATGCTGGATGATCGCTATCTGCCGGGGGGGATTTGGTCGGGATCCCATACGGGCCAGTTGTATGTGCAAGCGCAACAGATTTTTGCGGATGTGCTTTCACCCGTTACCATTCCAGATAGCAGCGATTTGCGCACGGCTTTCGATTATGGCCTGACGGTGATGGAATATCGGCCCGGGGCAGCAGTGTGTCAGCGGTTGCTGCAGTTTGTTGAGCATGAGGTGCTCTTGTGACTGGATCTGACCGTAGCCTGTTTTCTTCTTCGGGGGGCTCTTCCCGCCGCTCCAGTGGATCTCGGCGCAAGGCAAGCGCAAGCGCTAAATCTGGGTCAGAAGCCACTTCTGAATCCACACCCACCTCTCCTCAGGAGGAACCCACAATGTCCTCGGCGGAAGTGGAAGCCCTCAGGAGCCAACTGGCCCAAACCCAGCAGCATCTGCAGGATTACCAGAACAAAGTCTCCAGTTTGCAAGCCCAGTTGCAGCAGGTGAGCGCCCATCGGGATGAACTGCAAAAGGCGCTGGCGCAATTACAAACCGTTGCGGATGAGCGGGCCAAAACCATTCAGGAGTTGCAGAGCCGCAAAGGACAAGCCCCGCCTCAACCGAAACCCCAGCCGCAAGCCTCCCCACTGCCTCCCCTGCACCTGCAAAAGAAAATTATGAATCGGCCCATTTTTGATAACGTGTCGGCCACAGACGAGAAGATGCCCCCTTATCTGTTGGATTGAGGGTAGGTCGGGTTCTCTGGGTCACATCGGCGTGGATCCCCTTGTGAAGTGGATCCCTGGGGGCGCTAATCTGGATCGGGTTCGGAATTGAACGGATTCTCAGTACGTTACGATTCCGTTCCTGTTTTGTGTCGGATCCCCTTTGCCAGGTTTTGTCATTCCCTACTACTGCTACTTCTCATGAGCCAATCTCAGCCCCCTGTCTTCTCTCGTGATGCCATTCCCCCCCACGGCGGCACCTTGATCAATCGCATTGCCCCCGCTGAGCAGATAGAGGAGCTACGCTCAAAAGCCGAACATTGCCCCACGATTGACCTCAGCGAACGGGCCCAATCGGATTTGGAGATGATCGCCATCGGCGGCTTTAGCCCGCTGACGGGGTTTATGAACCAGGCAGACTACCAAGCGGTGGTGGAAACCATGCACTTGGCCAATGGCTTGGCTTGGTCGCTACCGGTAACCTTGCCGGTTTCACCGGAAGTGGCAGCCAATCTGAAAGAGGGGCAGATGCTTACTTTGGCTTCTTCTACGGGATCCCTGATCGGCCTCATGGAACTGACGGAGAAATTTACCTACGACAAAACCCGAGAAGCCCAGCAGGTTTACCGCACCACCGACGACCATCATCCGGGGGTGAAGGTGCTTTACGAGCAGGGATCCGTTTACTTGGCGGGCCCGATCACCCTTTTGCGACGGGATCCCCACCCCCTGTTTCCGGCCTATCAAATTGACCCTGCCCAATCTCGTCAGCTTTTCCGCGAGAGAGGGTGGAGAACCATTGTCGGCTTTCAAACCCGCAACCCGATCCACCGTGCCCACGAGTACATCCAAAAGTGCGCCTTAGAAATCGTGGATGGCCTGTTTTTGCATCCGCTGGTGGGGGCAACCAAGAGTGATGATATCCCCGCTGATGTGCGGATGCGCTGCTACGAGGTATTGCTTGAGAAATACTACCCCCGAGATCGGGTGATCTTGGCGATTAATCCCTCCGCCATGCGCTACGCCGGCCCACGCGAGGCGATCTTCCACGCGCTGATCCGCAAGAACTACGGCTGCACCCACTTCATCGTCGGGCGTGACCATGCGGGGGTGGGGGATTACTACGGCACTTACGATGCCCAATACATTTTTGATGAGTTTCAGCCCGGAGAACTGGGCATTACGCCTCTGATGTTCGAGCACGCCTTCTACTGCACCGTCACGGGCACCATGGCCACCGCTAAGACTAGCCCTAGCCAACCCCACGAGCGCATTCACCTTTCCGGTACCAAAGTGCGGGAGATGCTGCGGCGCGGTGAAGTCCCCCCACCGGAGTTTTCTCGACCAGAAGTAGCCCAACTGTTGGCGCAGGCCATGCAAGAGTGGGGGTAACCTCGGTTGGGATCCCTCGTTTGAAAAGAGGCTGCAGGATAGGATGAAGTCTAATTTTCCCTTTTTGTTGGGTAGCTTGTCCTACCGAGGGCTTGCTTTGGATCGTTCTTCAAACTCACAGGATTGGTGATGCCTTCAAGCTCCCACCGAGTAGGAAGCTCCTGTTGTCATGGTCATGGTTGGTCTGAGCCCCTGTATGATAAACCCCAAAATCCTAGAGAAGCTGGATACACTTCCTGACCCGATGCAAAGCGAGGTACTGAACTATATTGAGTCGGCGAAAACAAGCTGATGATGGCTTCGCTGATGCGGTCGTTTAAGGGCAAGGTAGATCTGATATTGATCTACCGTTTGATGTCGGTGCGGATTCTTCGATGAGTTTGGAGTTTTTCTCAATACAAGATCTCAATACATCTCAATACAATAAAAATAACCATGGAGGCATTCAGCTATGGACCCTCAAGTTAAAGCTAAACCCACGTCGCTATACGATGCAGACTATCAACTTTGGCTAGATCAAACTATTGCTCAGTTGAAAGCACACAACTTTAGCAATCTTGACCTAGAAAATCTAATTGAGGAGATTGAGAGCTTGGGCAGGAGTGACAAACGAGCTATTTCTAACTATCTGATGCGATTATGTGAGCATTTTCTGAAGCTCCGGTATTGGGAATCCGAGCGAGAGATGTGTTTCAGAGGATGGGATCTGGAAATTACTAATTTTCGTTTGCAGATTCAAGCCATCCTCGAAGATAGCCCCAGCCTCAAAAACTACCTCAGTGACCATTTCGTATCTGCGTATGGCAATGCTAGAAAGCTTTTTCTCAAAGCAAGCAAACGAGATCCCCAAGAAATTCCTGAAGAGCCTGATTTCACCCTAGAGCAAGCGCTGGATGAAGATTGGCTCCCCTGGCAACCCGACTCAAGTTCGTAATCAACGACTGATGCCTCGGCAAACTCTGAAAAAAAGGGCCTGGAGATTTCCAGACCCCTCTTGTTTCAGACTCTTGCTCCCCAGCTTCAGGCGGGTTCCGCCAGGTCAATGGTGGGGTTGCGGTCGAAGAAGCCCCAGGGCATGAGCTTAAAGCCCGTCCTGTGCACCGGCATCACCGGCCAATCCTCTGGGCGTGGCACATGGGAGACCCCCAAGGAATACCAGACCACCAGATCTTCTCCTTCTAGGGGTTGGTCATCACTGATCCACTGTGGCAATCCTTCTCCCGGCTTGCTGTGGTTGGGGTAAAGGCCGGCAGCGTAGAGTTCTCCCGGTTGGTAGTGGGTGGCCCAAAAGTGGTGGGTGGCAAATCCGGCCCGATCCCGTACGTTGGATCCCTCTATGGGTAGAAACATGGCGTTGTGGCCGGGCATCAGCACATAGGCAGTAGGGGCCGCAATAGCATTTTTCTGCGTGGTGGAGGCGATGATCCACTTGCGGTTGCTCATCATGTTCATATCCCGCACCGCCTCCTTCTCACTTTTGAGCAGGGTTTCTTGGGCGATGAAGGCGTTGCCCGCTGGGTTATCGGGGCCTTGGGGCAGGGGTTTGAGGTTCATCTCCGTCACCCTGTTGTCGGTGCCGTCCACATCCATATCCAGCCGGAAGCTGAAGTAGTGCTGGTGGTTGGTACCGCCCACATGGGGAGCCATCAGGGGGGAGAAGGGATCCGCATCGGCGGCGGTCACCGCATCCGTACCCTTGGCCAGGACAATCCCGGTTAAGTCCGCTTGCACTTCAAAGGTGCCATCTTGGTGAAACACCCAGCTAATGCCGTAGTCGTAGTTGCCGATGGCAGCGGTCATGGTCATCACCAACTCGCGGCTGCGGCGCACATCATTGCGTTCGGTATTGTAGTCGTAGTGCTTCCACAGCATGCCGTTATCCCGCTCGTAGAGGCCCACCACCCCCGGCATCACGTAGGGCTCGCCATCGTTATCGGCAAAGACGGCATCCAGCAGCAGGCCATTTTCGGGTACTTCCTTGCCCAGTTCCATGGTGTTGGCCAGTAGGCCGAAGTTGTATTCCCCAACATCAAAGGCGTTGCGGAAATACCAGGTTTCGTCGGGATCCCCGTAAGGTACCACCATTTCCGAGAGGCTGACCCGGTATAGTACCGGCCGCTCTTCGTCGCCCTCTTGGTAGCGGACGGTGTAGAGCACCAGCCCCTCCCGCGGGTGCATCAGGTAGCGGAACTTCCACCCTTGCCAGGTGATCTCGTTGCCGTTGATCTCGTAGCTAGCTCCATCGGGATGGAGGAGTTTCAGAGGTTTGGGGGCGGGGCGAACGGTGCCCAGAGAGGCCAGGTCGTAGTCAAAACTCTCTTTGGAGAAGGCCACAATGGTGTCGTCATCGATGAGTTTTGAGACTTCGCCAGTGTTGAGGTTCACGGTAGCCAGCACCCCTTCAATGGGCGCGCCGTAGTAGTTCCAGTTGTCGCCTTTGTAGTAGGAAATGCCGCGGCAGAAGCGATCTCCAGAGGCTTCCTCTTCTGGGCTCAGGTTGCCCGGTGCCCAGCAATCTACAGCCACGCGGTCGAAATCAGTGATCCCGCGCCTGCGCATCGCTTCCTGCCAGCCGGGATCCGCCTTCACCACCTCGGCGGCCAAACCAAACTCGCTGCCCACCATTGCCGGCTGCACATCAGGCACTTCCGTCCAAGTGATCAGCTTGTTTTCCATCAGATCGACGATGGCTTCGTAGGTGCGGTTGGCCTTCGGTTCGTAGACGATGGCAAAGGCTTCGCGGTGGAAGGGATCCCCCGGTTGAAAGCTGAGCACCTCGGCTTTGTCCGGTTCCTGCAGATCAATCAGCACAAAGGTGGCATCTTCGGCCAAGCTCTCCGCCTCGCGGATGACGCTGGCGGTGGTTTCAATTTCTTCGGCAGTCAAGGGATCCAGCGGGTGGGACGCCTTGGGGGATCCCAGAGAACTGGTGATCGTCAACGCCACAATACTCAAGCCAAAGGCAAGCGTAATGCCCAATGCTTTCAACCAACGCGGCCACTGCCGCCCAATGCGCAACATACATGAACTCCCTTTTTATCTTCATGAATGTGGGGTGAGGATCCCTGCCCCAACCCACCCGCTAAAGTGGCCTCATTCAACCATGCCCATGGCGGCATAAGTGCATCCAACGCTACGAGTTCAAGGTTTCTTTGGGGGTCTTGGTCCGGAGGGATGATGGGTGAACAGTGCCAGGGATCCATGCAAGCCATTCGGGTACACCCATCGGGGCAGGCTTGCACACTCATATCCTCCAGCCAGTGGTTGGGCGAGAGTTTGCGCTAGCAGAAGCCGCAAAAGCTCATGAAGCTGTATTGGAGCCCAGAGCTTATGGGAAAATTCTGTTGATTCCATGAGAGGGGTGTTGGTGAAAATTTGTAGAAAACCATCCAAAGACTTACGGTAGCCATTGAAAAATTGCCAGCTCGAAGGATCCAAAGTTACAAAGAATTGGCAGTCCTAGTTTTGTGCTGTGGCCAAACTCTGTAAATAGGCCATCAAAAAGCTCCAGCCAGGAAATATTTCAAGAAATACTTATTTACTCTTCCTCAGCCACAGTTCAGCGAAATCCCTCATGTTGAGCTGAAATAGTTTTTGCTAGAAAGAATAGAATACTTATGAGTGCATGGGGCAAAATCTACCCATATGGTTCAAGGCTCAGGCTCGTCACCACCGCTGGATCAGTTCCTTGAGCTAGTACCCCTGCTGGTCAAATCCGACAGCCCTGTTGCCGCCGTCATTGAGCTTATAGCTCAAAAAAACGCTCCCTTTCGCTATGCCTTGGTTGGCGATTCAGATCAGTTGTTGGGCATATTTACTGCTACCGATGCCTTGCAATGGGTTGCCAATGGCCGTCAGGGATCCACCATCGCAGAGGTGATGACCGCCCCTGTGCTCACCTTTGCCGCCCAAGATTATCGGGATCCCTTCACGCTTCTTCGCTATATGCAGGCCCACCGGGTTCACCATTTACCGATTGTGGATGAAACGGGATCCCTATTGGGAGTGGTGAACCAAGAAGATCTCTGCTTGAAACTGCTTCAAGACCCGCAGTCCCTTGCCACTGCGGATGCTACCCATCAGGCGCTGCTGAATTTGGAGCAATTGCAGCGAGAAGCCCTAGAAGAAGAGCTGCGCACGGGCTTGAACCTGCGCTTGGGGATTGAACAATCGATCCCGTTGGGCATTGCTGCTGCTGACTTGGAGGGCAAACAAATCTATGTGAACGATACCTTTGCCGCCATGGTGGGCTGGCCGAAAGCAGACTTGATCGGGCGGGATCCCCCCTACCCCTATTGGCCCCCAGAAGAATTGGAAACCATTCAGCAAGCCTTTCGAGAAGGATTGGAGCGAGAGCGACCTTTACAGGGGTGGGAGCTCATTTTCAGGCGCCGCAATGGGGAACGCTTCCCCGTCCGGATTTTGGATGCCCCATGGCGAGATAGCGAAGGCCATTTGATCGGGATGATCGCCAGTGTTCAAGACTTAACTTCTGAACGAGAAATTCTGCAGCAACAGCGAAGACTCGAAGATTCCCTTAAGCATCAAGAAGATCTGTTTCAAAGACTCTTCGATCTGTCCACGACGGGTATGTTCATCGCCAATGGAGCGGGGCAAATCATCAAGGTGAATGATAGCTTTTGTCAGCTCACGGGCTATAGCCGCTCAGAACTCTTGGCCATGAACTCTGAAGAACTCACATACCCAGAGGATTTGCCCCAGGAAAGAATGTATGTGGAGGAACTCAATCAGGGTCAACGCCAAAGTTTCAGGATGGAAAAACGCTATATCTGCAAAACGGGTGAGATCCTATGGGTCGATCTGGCTTGTTTTGTCGTGGATGCTCCAGAAGGGGGGATCTATGGCGTGGTCTCAGTTACCGATATCACCGAACGGAAGCAAACGCAGGCGCAAGATCAACATCAACTCCGTCAAGCCCGATTGCTCAGCCACATCACCCAAGGGATTCGGCAATTTTTGGATGTAGAGAGCATTCTTAATTTCACGGTGCGAGAGGTTCGCCTTTTGCTGAATGTAGATCGTGTGGTGATCTATCGCTTTTTGCCCCACTGGGCCGGAGAAATTGCGGCGGAATCGATCAGTCAAGCGGAGTTGAGCCTCTTGGGGGAAGTGATCGAAGATTTTTGCTTTATGAGCCAATGGCACCAACCCTATCAATTGGGCCGCATCTCCGCCATCGAAGATATTAACTTTGCACCCATTCAACCCTGTCATCGGGAGCTGTTGGCCGGTTTAGGGGTGCGCGCCAATTTGGTGGTGCCGATTCTCCAGGCGGCTCACCTCTGGGGGCTGTTGATCGCCCATCACTGCACTGAGCCGAAAAGTTGGGATCCCTGGATGCCCGAATCCTTGAAGCAATTGGCCGATCAACTGGGGCTGGCGCTACAACAGGCAGCTCTTTTTCAACAACTGCAAGCCACCAACGCCGAGCTGCGCTACCAAGTGGAAGTGCGCAACGCCGAGCTGCATCAACTGGTGAGCTATGAACAACTGTTGCGATTGATCAGCGATGAAGTGCGATCCAGCCTCAACGAAAAAGACATCCTGGAAATTGTCGTTCGCGAGCTGACTCAATCTCTACAGTTGGGGGCTTGTGGAGTGGGCTTAATTGAGCCCGAAACCCACACCTATACCCTGGCCTACGAATCGGCGGGCTCTATGCCAGCCTTGGGCGAGATTTCCCTTCCCCTGGATCATATCCTTCTACGTCAACTCAACCAGGGCCAAACCCTGCATCTCAGTCTTAACCATCCCTCGCGCGGCTGGTGTACCGTCGTCGCTTGCCCCCTGTTCACGGAACTCCAGGATCCACCCCCCGCCGAAACCTCCCCATCCCAACCCACAACTTCCCTGCTGGGTTTTCTCGAGTTAATTCGCCTCCCTCGAGAAGGGTTTACCCCTGCCGAGATCCGGTTTGCCGAGCAAATTGCCAACCAGTGCAGCATCGCCATTCGTCAAGCCCGCCTTTACCAAAAAACGCAAACCCAATTGCAGCAATTGATGGAGCTAAACCAACTCAAAGAAGATTTTCTCAACATGGTCTCCCACGAGCTGCGCACCCCCCTAACCAGTATGAAAATGGCCCTCAAAATGCTGGAGGTGAGCGGCATTGCTGAGCCACAAGCCCGCTACTTCAACATCCTCAAGGAGGAGTGGCAAAAGGAGCTGGATTTGGTCAACGATCTGCTGGATTTACAACGTCTCGAGTCCGGCAATCACCCCCTAGAACCGATCTGCTTCAGCCTACAGGAATGGCTGGAGGGTCTTTTGGCACCCTTTGTCTTGCGGTTTCAAGAGCGTCAACTCACCTTTATTCCCCAAATTCCTCCCCACCCAATCTCCTTCACCACTGACGTTGGCCTCCTCACCCGCATCCTCAGCGAATTGCTCAACAATGCCGCCAAGTACACCCCTGCCGGTGAACAGGTTCACCTGTGGGTCTCCACCGATTCGCCCTATTTGCGCTTGCGAGTGACCAATACGGGCGTGCAGATCCCGCCGGAGCATTTGCCGCGTATTTTCGAGAAGTTTCATCGGGTTCGACAGCTGGATCATGCCCAACAGGGGGGCACCGGCTTGGGTTTGCCGCTGGTTAAAAAAGCGGTGGAACTGTTGCGAGGAGACCTGTGGGTGGAAAGCCAAGAAAACCGTACCCTTTTTGAGGTTAGCCTGCCCAACCTTTCTACAGAAGGAAGCCTCCCCAATCCCTAAAACCCCCTCTGGCCGGGGAGTTGGCACCCGATGACAAGGGTTGAAGCTGTGTTAACATCTTGCATAACTTAGGGAAGCTGGCTCCTATTTGGATCGGGTTTGGGATCCCGTCAGCGGTGCGTAGCACTATGGGCAAAGTCTTGGTTTTGAATGCCTCCTACGAGCCGCTCAACATCACCAGTTGGCGCAGAGCGGTCATTCTTTTACTCAAAGGCAAAGCCGAACAAATCGAGCACAACGGCAGAGTGGTCTACGGCAACATGCCTCTGCCCACCGTCATTCGCCTGCGCCACTACGTCCACATTCCCCACAAAGAGATTCCCCTAACTCGACGCAATGTGCTGTACCGAGATGCCCATCGTTGCCAATACTGCGGCTGTTTCGGAGAAGACCTCACCCTCGATCACATCATTCCCCGTTCCCGAGGGGGTGGAGATACCTGGGAAAATGTCGTCAGTGCCTGTGTGCGCTGCAATGTGAAAAAGGGAAATCGTACCCCTCGAGAAGCCGCCATGCCCCTACTGCGTCAGCCCCGTCGCCCCCACAGCACTCTCTACTTTGAGATCTCCAAAGCAGTGGGCAGCGGCACCCATCGAGAGTGGTCGAAATACACCATCGGCTTGGAAGGGGACTTGGAGGAAGAGGTGCCGAAAAACTAGGGCTGCAACTCCGTCACAGGAGCAGCTTTGGAAATCGGGGGAGATGTGGTGGCGGGGATCGCGGTCTCGATCCAATCGTGGATGAGGGGGTTGACCAGTTCGGGGCGCTCATCATGGGGACAATGGCCCGCCTCAAGGAAATGCTCCACCAACTGCGGGTAATGGGCGCGGTAGAGCTTGGATCGTTCGCGGGCGCGCATCCAGGGATCCCGTTCTCCCCAGATCAACAACAGGGGCCGCACCAAACTGCGCAGCAGCTCATCCACATAGCGGCCCTTCTGGCCCCCGCGCATCAGGGCGGCAAACACATCCGCCGCCCCCGGATCCAAGCTGGGGCGATGGATATCCTCTACCAGCTGATCCGTCACCGCAGAGGGGTCATAGTAAATCTGCTTCAACTTCTCCCGAATCACGTGCGGCTGCCGCAAATACTGAAACAACAGATAAGACACCAAGCGCTGGCGTAACCCCCAACCCACCAAACCGCCTATCCATTGCTTCCAGCCTGTTGGGGATCCCCCCAGCGTAGAAAAGCCCCCTGCTCCGTTCAGCAGCACCACCCCCCGGATCCACTCCGGCCATTCCGCCGCGAAACTAAGCACCACGTAGCCCCCCAAGGAGTTCCCCACCCCCACCACGGGCCGCCGCACCACTTGCTGGCAAAAATCCCGCAGTTGATCCCGCCAAATGTCGGCGCGGTAATCCCAATTGGGCTTGGCAGAACGACCAAACCCCAGCAAATCGATGGCATAAACCTGATAATGTTGGGCCAATTCGGGAATGTTTTTGCGCCAGTGATCGGTAGAGGCGCCAAAGCCATGCACCAACAGCAAAGGCTGCCCCTGCTCACCCTGTTTGACGTAATGAACCGACTGCCCTCGCCAGATCCACCGTGCCGAAAGGGGAGTGGCCGATGCCGATGTTGAAGTCATGATGACCGCTCGCAAGCCTTTCTTAATTTTAGATTCTCCTTTGCCCTTTCCCCAGATGTTGATCCTCAGCCTTGGCCGGGCAGTATCCTGAACACGGGTTGGATTTACAGCATGATCGCGTTTTTAACCGGCCATCTTGCTGCCATCGAACTGGGGGAGCGCAGTAGCCTCACGGTTGAGGTGCAGGGGATCGGCTATCGAGTCAAGGCACCGGAGCGCTTCTTGAAACAACTGCCCCCCTTGGGGGAGTCGATCCAGGTGTTTACCCACTTGGCGGTGCGGGAGACGGAGCTTTTGCTATACGGGTTTGGCTCGGCAGCCGAGCGGGATTTGTTTGTGGAGCTGATCAAAGTTTCGGGGGTGGGGCCAGCTTTGGGCTTAGCCCTGCTGAATACCCTCAGCCTGCCGGAGCTGGTACAGGCGGTGGTGACCGACAATGTGCGGGTGCTTGCCCTGACGCCGGGGGTGGGCCACAAAACTGCCCAAAGGTTAGCGCTGGAGCTGAAAACCAAGCTGGCCAACTGGCGACACGGGGCGGGCGTGACGGAGCAAACCCTGGCCGGGGGGCCACCCCTGCCCATCCGTGAAGAGGTGGAAATGGCTTTGCTGGCCCTCGGCTATAGCCCCGGCGAAATTCATGCGGCCCTGCAGGCGCTACCCCCTCAGCCGCGCCAAACTGAAGACTGGCTGCGGGCCGCCATCACCTACCTGAGCCAGCAGCCATGAGCTTTTCTGCGCCTAAGCATCCACGCATTGCCATTTTGGGGGGCACCTTTAACCCGGTACACCAGGGCCACCTGATTATGGCGGAGCAAGCCCTCTGGCAGTTTGATCTGGATCAGGTGCTGTGGATACCTGCCGGGGATCCCCCCCACAAACCCTTGGCCGCCGGGGCCAGCACTGCCGATCGTCTGGCGATGGTGAAATTGGCCATTGCCGACCATGATCGCTTTGCCTGCTCGGAGCTGGAGATTCACCGCAAGGGGCGCTCCTACACCATCGAGACCCTGCGCAGCCTGATTCAGGAACATCCAGATACCCAGTGGTACTGGATCATCGGTGTCGATGCCCTACGGGATCTGCCCCGGTGGCACCAAGCCGAAGAACTGACCCGCCTCTGCCATTGGATCGTCGCCCCGCGAGTCGATGCAGGCGATGCCCCCGAGGTGTTACGGACGGTCACCCAAAAGTTGCCGATGCTGCAGGCGGAACTGCTGGAAGCCCCCACCCTGACCCTGTCTTCCACTTATCTGCGGGAACAAATCCAAAAAGGCGGCTCAATCCGCTACCTAGTCCCCGCCGCGGTAGAGCAGTACATTCATCAACACCAACTCTACCGGTAATCCACCCTCAACGCCCTGCCCGCGGCAGGCCACGTCAAAACCGCTCAGGCAATCTAGATCCAGCTAGACAACCGCAGGGATCCCTACTCCGGTCAGGGCCTCCATCAAAGCCCGTACCTGGGCCACCATGGCCACTTCATCTTGGAGCTGGTTGATCGCCTTACCCACCCCTACACCAGAGGCTCCGGCGGCAATGGCCATGCGCACCGTCACTGCCGAGAGGCCAGAGGCACAAATGACAGGAATGGAAACCACCCGGCTAATTTCGTAGGCAGCCGCTAGGGTGGGGGCCGCTTTTTCCACCAAGCCCAGGGATCCCCCATGAGAGGGCTCGGCACTGGTTCCCCCCTCGGTTTGAATCAGGTCTGCCCCCAAGTCTTCCAGTTTTTCGGCCAACTCCGCCTGCTGATCAAGAGGCAGGGTATGGGGAACAGTGACCGACAACAGGGTACGGGGTAGGAGGGCACGGGTTTGGCGGGTCAGATCCAAGACCTCCGCTGCAGAGAACGTACGACCTAGGGGGTAAAAACTGTCGTAGTTACCAATTTCGGCAGCATTGGCCCCAGCCCGAACCGCTTCTGCCAACTGGTGGGGATCCACGGCGGAAACACAAATGGGTAGCTCAATTTGGGCCCGTACCTGTTGCACCAACTCGGGACTGGCGGCGATATCCACCCAAGTGGCGCCCCCCTGTTGGGCAGCACGAGTGATTTTCAAGACTGACTGCTGGTCAAAATTGTGCAAGCCGCTGATCACCTTGAGGGCCCGTCGTTGGGCAAGGGCATCGAAGAGGGCAGAGTTTGGGGCAGAGGTCATGGGTCGTCAGCTCGCTGTGGAGGTTGAACCGGGATGCATAGCATCTTGCTGATGCTCAGTCTAGAACAGTCTAAAAGTTTTGCCAGAATCCCACAAGGGATCCTCATTAGAATGGGGATCCCATCTGGAAGGCCACCATGTATCGTTCCCCCGTCCCGTTTTTGGGCTTGCCCGAGCCGGATCCCGAGGCTGCCCAAGCCATTCTTTTGCCCATTCCCTACGAGGCCACCACCTCCTACGGCAAAGGCACGGCCAAAGGCCCGCAGGCTCTGCTCGAGGCATCTGCCTATGTGGAGATCTACGACGAGGTACGGGATCGAGAACCGGCACTCAACCCTGAAGCCCCAGAAGATCTCTCCCGCTACTGGACCGCCCCTGCCGTAGAGTTTGCCGAGCCCCATGAACCGGCTATGGCCGAAATTCAGCGCCGTGCCGCCGAGTGGGTGCAACCGGGGCGATTCTTGTTGTCGATTGGCGGAGAACACTCCATCACGGGCCCCCTGATCGCTGCGCATGTGCCCCATTACCCAGAGCTGCACGTGTTGCAAATCGATGCCCACTGCGACCTGAGAAATAGCTACGAGGGATCCCTGTATTCCCATGCCTCAGCCATGGCCCGTGTGGTGGATCAGGTAGACAACCGCCTGACTCAGGTGGGGATCCGCTCCATTTGCGCCGAAGATCGCCAGGCAATCCGCGAGCGCCGCTTGCACACCTTTTTTGCCCACAGCCTACAGAGCAAGCCCCCCCAACAGTGGATTCAGGAGGTGATCGATACCCTGGGGCCACAGGTTTATTTGACGGTGGATGTGGATGGTTTGGATCCCTCGGTTGTTCCGGCCACGGGCACGCCGGAACCGGGGGGCTTGGGTTGGTGGGAAACCCTAGAACTGATCCGCGCCTTGGGCCAGCAGCGGCAAATTGTCGGAGCCGATGTGGTGGAACTGTCGGTGACCGGGGAGCGAGAAACCGATCGGCGCAGTGCCTTTACCGTCGCCAAGCTCACCTACCAGATTCTGGCAGCAGCTCTGGGATAAAAACAGGAGTTCAGCATGAGTTTTGAGCGTATCTCAATTAATCCCGGCATTTGCCATGGACAGGCTTGTATTAAGGGAACGCGGATCCCTGTGGCTCAAGTGATTGGCATGTTGGCCAATGGGGACACCCTCGAGGACTTGTTAGAGGCTTATCCCCAACTTCAGCGAGAGGATATTTTTGCCTGTCTCTCCTACGCTGCAGCACGGGCAGAAGAACAGGTATCGCCCCTCGCGGATGTTCTCTAGCTTTTATGAACATTCTGGTAGATGAAAATATTCCGTTGATTACTGTGCACACCCTGCAGGAACTGGGACACACGGTCACCGACTTGAGAGGCAGCAGTCGGCAAGGGATTCCTAACGAAGAAATGACCCACTTCGGTCTTTCTGATCATTCGACTGAGACAACCCAATCAGCAAAAGATTCATACGCGGATCCTGGGATCCCTGAACCACTTCTCAGAAGAAGATTGGCCCAACCAGGTTGTGGTGATTCGAGATGTTGCTCAAAGTGTCTGGTGCAGGTGATTGAACCAATCTACCTGGGTTAAGCTCAAAAAGGCTTTGGCGAGCGAGCGAGCCAACCCCGTTCCCTTCTCCAAGCTCTGTGTGTTCTTTGGGTGGCACTCCTGTGAAATCGGCTCATCCCCGTCGTTCCAGTTTCGATCCTTCTGCCCTGTCCTGGATCCCCTTGGTGGGGGGGGCATTGGTGTTGATTCTTTTGGCTACTGTGCTGCAGTGTCTGTTGGTGGTGCCGGCTGGTACTCGTGCCGTGGTCTTCAACTCCGTGACGGGGCTGAAACCGCAACCGCTGGGAGAAGGGCTGCACCTGTTGCTGCCGGTGGTGGAAACGCCGATTTTCTACGATGTCCGTACCCAGACCTACACGATGGCCTCACAGCGCTCCGAGAGCCAATCCTTGGGGGATGACGCCCTGAAGGTGCTGAGTGCCGATGGACAACAGATCACCCTGGATGTATCGGTACGATTCCGCCTGGATCCGGCCAAGGTTTCCCACCTGCACCAAACCATCGGCCCCTCCTATGTGGATAAGGTGATCCGCCCGGAGGTGCGGACTGTGATGCGCAATGAGTTGGCCCTGCACCGAGCCATTGCCGTTTTTTCAGAAGAGCGAGAAGAAATCCAAGACAATGTCGAACAGCAGCTCTCCAGCATCTTTGCCGAGAACGATCTGATCCTGCAAAACGTGCTGCTGCGCAATGTCCGCTTCTCTGACCAATTCCAAACCGCCATCGAGCAAAAGCAAATTGCCGAGCAGGAAAAAGAGCGGGAACGCTTCTTGGTGGAAAAAGCCGAGTTGGAGAAACAACGGGTGGTGGTGCTAGCGGAAGGGGAAGCCCAGTCGATTCAGCTACAGGGGGAGGCCCTGAAACAAAACCCCGAGGTGGTGCAGTTGGACTATGTGCGCAAGCTGGCCCCAGGTACCCGTGTCATCATTTCTCGACCGGAAGTGCTCACAGATCCGTTGAAGAGATAGTGCTGTGCTGTTTTGCCCGATTTACATCTTTGATTTACATCTTTAAGGGATCCCTGATTTGGCCCTGATGCCACCGTCCACCTCCAAGTCCTTCGGCCCGCCCATGGGAACGGTTGATGCGCACCTGATTCACCGCCGCATCCAAGCGATACGGAAAGGGATCCCTGACCATGTGGAGATCATGGCGGTGAGTAAGGGCTACAGTGTCGACCACATCCGCGCCGCGTATCAAGCCGGGATCCGACATTTTGGGGAAAGTCGCGTTCAGGAGGCCGGCCCGAAGCAAGCGGAACTGCAGGATCTGTCGGATATTGTTTGGCACATGATCGGGCATTTGCAAACCAACAAGGTGAAAGCTGCCCTCAAACAATTTGCCTGGATCGACAGCGTCGATAGCCTGCGCCTGGCTAAACTGCTCAACCAAAAAGCCTGGGAACTGCACCGCACTCCCAAGGTCTGCCTGCAGGTTAAGTTGGCCCCTGACCCCAACAAGTCCGGCTGGCTCATCCCCGATCTGTTGCAAAGCCTGCCCCAACTGGATCAACTGCTGCAGGTGCAAATTGTGGGCCTGATGACCATTCTGCCCCTGGGGTTAAGCTCCGAAGCAGCCCTGGATCTGTTTCGCAAGCTGGTGGAGCTGGCGGATCACATTCAACGCAGCGGCTACGAGCACCTTCAGTTACACACCCTCTCCATGGGCATGTCCGATGACTACCCTCTGGCGGTGGCAGCTGGCGCTACCTTGATTCGGCTGGGGCGGTCTTTGTTTGCGGATGCTGACCTGGAATAGGCAAGCCCCTACCCGCAAGGACATTAAATTACGATTAAATTTATGTTGAGTTTCCCGACCCTAAAACTGTCTTTTGGGGGTATTTTCAGAACTAAACCGGGTTCTGCTGCGGCCTAAGTGCAGCAGAATCAGGGGGGGTGTGGTCCGAAACCTGCATCTTTGGGGGAATTCTAGGGAAATTTACGATCCTTTCTGTCACTTCCGTTAACATGTGTTCAACCTAGGTAGAAATTCAAGATTGCTCTTGTAAGGGCAACTTGTTCGTGAATGGGATGACATTTTCGCTTCTCCTGGGTAAACTCTATTCGTCGAGTCAATGGGATTTGTTAACCTCCGTTAGCCCCTAGCCTCGACAACCTCTCAGGCAAACCCTGTCTCAGCCTCTTGAGTCTTTGAATTTTTTAGGTGCCCCTTCAGCTCAGATGAGCTGCTTAAGAGTTTCAATCTTGCGCTTGGCGCAACCCATAACCTTTAGTGAGGATGTGCGTGATGAATGTCAATGGAATCTGGAGCAGGGTAAGAGATTTTGTGGGCTTGACGGATCCCGTAGATGGCTTAGAAGAGTACTCTGAAATGGAAGGGCAGGACGATTATCGAGTGCTCTACGAGGGGCGTCATTCCACGCCAGCTGCTTCCCTTGAAGAGGAGGAGGCAGAGTCCTTTTCAAGAGGACGGCGACAGCGGGCAACGGAAGCCTCAGAGGGCTCTGGGAATCGGGAAGAGTCTCGTAGCCATCGGCGCAGTCAACATCGGGATCGTTTAGGAGGGGGCGGTATGGGGAGCAACGTGATCGGCTTGCCGAGTGTGAGCCAGCCCACCAGCGAAGTGGTGGTAATAGAGCCGCGCAGCTTTGATGAAATGGCCCAGGTGGTGCAACACCTGCGGGATCGCAAGACCGTGATCATGAACCTGACCCTAATGGATCCCGCCGATGCCCAGCGCTCTGTGGATTTCGTTGCGGGCGGCACCTATGCCATCGATGGCCACCAGGAGCGTATTGGCGAAAACATTTTTTTGTTCACCCCCAGCACGGTGACAGTTTCTACCCCGAGCAGCCAAATGGGGCAACCTTTGCAGCGCCCTTTGCAAACCCCTGCACCTCTCTGGTCGAGCGGTGGTTATGAGCATCTGCAAGCAGTGGGGCAGCACTAGGTAGGTAGGCCAGCACTAACCAGCACTAAAACCAGCACTAAAAGGTTGGCAAGCCTCGAAGCCCCGAAACTGGGCAAAGCCCTGGGTTACCAAGCCCCTTTGTGTTTAGCCCCCTATCTCTCTTGGTTCCGGCATGGAGCGACTGTGGCTTAGCGTCATCGGCGGTGGTGCTATGGGCTCTGCCCTGTTGCGCCGTTGGCTGGCAGCGGGGGTTTGTCCTGCAGCTCAAATGGGTTTGCGTGAACCGAATTCGGCTCGGGCCTTAGCCCTGCAGCAGGAGCTGGGCATTGAGCTGCTCTCGGATCTTGCCCAGGCGGGGGAGTCGGAGATTCTGTTTTTGGCCGTTAAGCCACAAGTTTTCCCAGCCGTTGTGGCGGAGATGGGACGGCCCCTTGCCACAAAGTTGGTGATCTCGATCATGGCCGGGATCCCTTTGGAGCGGCTGCAGCAAGCTTTTCCTGAGCAGGTGGTGGTGCGCACCATGCCCAATACCCCAGCACTCGTGGGAGCCGGTATGACGGCGATTAGCTATGGAGCGGGCATCACCCCCACTCAGGTGGAGCAGGTGGAAAAGCTGTTTCGTGCTGTCGGAGAGGTGGTTACCGTTGACGAGAACCAAATGGATGCAGTCACGGCACTGTCCGGCTCTGGCCCCGGCTATTTGGCTGTGATCCTAGAGGCGCTGATCGACGGCGGAGTGCGGGTGGGATTACCCCGACCGATTGCCACCCAATTGGCCCTCCAGACCCTGTTGGGCACCGCCACCCTACTGCAACAGGAACACCTCCACCCTGCCCTTCTGAAGGATCGGGTCACCAGCCCAGGAGGAACCACCATTGCCGGGATCGATGCTCTAGAACAAGCGGGGGTACGCGGGGCTTTGATGCAAGCGGTTCAGGCCGCCTATGAGCGCTCTTGTCAGTTGCGGGGATCCTAACGGGGCAACAACCCTTCCCACAGAGGGCGGCGGATCCAGTTCCACCCCACCTTCAGTTGGTGCTCCAGAGTGGGCAAGCGCACCAAGTAGGCCGCTCGCCGTGCCAAGTAGCCCAGGGGACCGGTTAAGGTTAAGCCGCCCAAGGCGGAGATCACCGCTGTATCCACCCCCAAGCTGAGCATTTCCCCCAGCGACCAGTAGCGGAAGGGCAAAAGGGGCCGCTCCTGGGTGAGAAACGCCCACAGGTTCCAGGCGCAGTAGCTGGCCTGCTGAAAAGCCGCCTGAGCCGTGGCCGGGACAGGCTGACCGTCGGCATCCACCACCGCGGCCACATCCCCCAAGGCGAAGATCTCAGGGAAGGTGGGGGTTTGTAGGGTTGGCAACACCTGAAGTCGCCCTCCCTCGGTTTTGGGTAACTCCAAAGCGGTGATCACCGCCGCCATCTGGGTGCCCACCGTCCACAACACCCCATCGACGGGATCCGTGGCGATTTCTTCGGTATCCAGTCGCCGTAGCTGCAGGCCAAAGGAGGGGGCCTTGCTCTCATGAAGGGCTTCTATGCACAGAACCTGGGTTTGCAGCTCCACCTGCACCCTCCGCTCCGCCAGAGCCTGTTGGGCGGCCTCCCGACTGGACTCGGCAAACCCCGACAAAATTCGGGATCCCAACTCGATCAGCCGGATCCGGCCACGGGATCCCAACCGATCCGACAGTTTGCAGGCCAATTCCACCCCGCTGGCCCCTGCCCCCGCAATCGCCAGACGTATGGGTTGGGCTGGATCCCGCTCCTCCAGATGGTTCAGATGGGCGCGCAGCCGTTGGGCATCTGCCAAGGTGCGAAAGGGAAAGGCAAACTCTGCTGCTCCCGGCACCCTCTGCAAAGGGGTTTCCCCCCCCAATGCCAGCACCAAGCTGTCGTACTCCAGGCTCTGCCCATCCGCCAGCGTGACCGTGCGCCCCTTTGGATCGACGGCCGTGACGGATCCCTGGCGAAACTGCACCGACTCAGGGGGCAACAAATCCCGAAAGCGGGGGGCCACCTCCCAATCTTCCATCTCCCCGGTGAGCAACTCGTAAAGCAACGGGGCGAAGACAAATCGATCCTGTCGATCCACCAGGGTGATCTGCGGCGGCTCCGGCCAGGGCTGTCGGGTTAGCTCCAGGGCTGTGTACAGCCCGCCAAACCCACCCCCAAGAATGCAAATGTGGCTCATGCTCAGATGGTTGAGAATGCCCTTACCCTAACAAACTGCTCCCCAGACCGGGATCCAAAGCCCGCCTGGTTTTAGGGTTCTCCAAGCGGTACGGGCTCTTTCACCGGCAGGGCTGCGGCCACATTCACCCTGCGAGGCAAAATGCGTTCCAGAAGGCTGAGGATCCCCCACACCAGGCTCACGGTTATCACCCAAAAGATCCACAATCCTCCCGTCCAAGGTTGGGGCAAGTCCAAAGCTACCCCGCCGATCATCGGGCCAGCAGCAAAGCCCACCGCCCAGCAGAGGGAATTGATGGACAGATACACCCCCCGCAGATGATCCGGCGCCAAATCCACCACCAAAGCAGAGGCAGAAGGGTTGTAGCTCACCAAAGCCAGAGACAGCACCGCCAAAGCCAGCATTGCCAAAGCCAAAGCCGGTACAGATCCCAACGCCGTCGAGACACCCGTCAACCAAACCAGAGCGAACCCCAGGCCCCACAGTAAGGCGGATCCCTGCAGCCCTTGAATGCGAGTAAAGCGGTTCAGCCAGCGGGCCACCGGCATTTGTAACAATCCAATGAGAGCGCCATGTAAAGCAAACAAAGCGCCAATTTGCACCTCCGGGATCCCAACCCCATTGCGGAAGTAAAGGGGCATGCTGCTGCTTAACTGGGCCACATAGGTGGTGAAGAGGATATTGGAAAGACCAAACACCAACAACGACCGATCCGTCAGGGCGATTTTCCATCCCGCCAGCATCGGCCCCGCCACCGGACCGGGCACTCGCGTTTCCCGAATGAAAAACCAGAGCACCGCCAAAAAGATTAAAAAGGTGACTCCATCGATCACAAACAAAAGGCGGTAGGCTCCCGTCAGAGCCACCAAGGTGCTGGCCATCACTACCCCAATGCTGTGGCCCAAGTTATCCCCGAGACGGTTGAGAGCATAGGCTTCGTTGCGCTGTTCGCGGCTGGTCAGGTCGGCCACAATCGCTTCAGCAGGCGGCCAGTACAGCCCTTGACCCAATCCCGCGGCGACGTTAGCCAGGGCAAAGGCCCAAAACGTGTGGGATAGGGCAAGCCCGAAGGATCCCAAGGCAGAGATGGCCAGGGATAAAATCAGAGTCGATCTGCGTCCCCAGGCCCCATCGGCCATCGAGCCACCGAAAATGCGGCCGAACACCCCGGCAAAGGCCATGATGCCCAGACCCAGACCCACCTGGGTGGCGGTCAGCCCCACCTGGTTGACGAAGAAAATGGTGGCGTAGAACAGGGTAAAGCCGGTTCCCGTTTGGGAAAGCAGCCGACCGATAAAGATCAGCCAGACCTGAAAGCTGAGCCTCGGCCACCAGGAGGGAATCTGCATGTCCTGTGCAATGGGGAATAGCCTACTTAGCTTAGGGGATCCCTGTCGCTCGCGCCAGGTGAAGATCCCAGGTGAAGATTCGGTTCAGCAAATCAGCTCAAGTAAGCCGAAAATCTCTCGAGTAGAGCCTCTTCTTCCTCCCTGGAATGCTCTGTTTCCCCCAGGGATCCGGTGGAAACCTCAACCAGCTCTCCCAAATCCAAATGTTCGCTCAACAGCCGCGCCAGTCGATAAACTCGATAGTCCAGCTGCATTAGGCTGTTCTCCATCAATCAAAAGCACCCTAATCACTTCTGTTAAAACTATAAACAAATGTTAACCCGCTGAAAAGCCCCCCAACCAGAAGTCGGTTGGGAGGCACTGAGTGACACAACAATCGCTGGCGAGTAGCACCACCCCAGAACCCGGCCGGGGGAGTTCTCCGGGAAATCTCAGACGGAGCCTCCAGAACGGCTCAACTCAGCTCTGTAACCCAAATTAATGCAAGGGATGACAGGAGATCTGCGAGATTTCCCGCTAGCTGACGGCCACTTGCGGATTGGCCGTAGAGCTAGCCCCAGAGACGGCCGGGTTTTCCTCCTCCTCAGGGGGCACGACCGCAAACTCGATGTGGTTGAGCAGGGTGGTCACGAAGGCGAAGAGCAAGAAAGGCAAAGAAATCACCAAAATCAGCCCGATGGTGAGAAAGGCGTAGAGGGGGCTGTTCATCAGGGAAAGGGCAGCAGCCAAGCTGGCGAAGATCACAATCAGCCAGACGATGATCTGGCCGTAGATATCCCCGAAGGAGAGGGTGCAGGTGAAGCGGTAGCGCTCGTAGGTGTTCATGGGGGTTCCTCCTGGATAAAGCGTTTTCTTCTCAAGGGCGAATAAAGTTGGTTCTCTAGGCGGTTAATAAAGTGCCGAAAGACGCACCCAGGGCCTCAGCCCCAGTAGTCACTCACCCGTGGGATCCTCGTCCCCAGCCCCGCCAAGACCGACAGCCTGATCCTAGTTTGGATTAAGCCCCAGCCCGACGAAATATGTCGAGATTCTAGACAAGTGACGACGAGATGCCCATCTTTACTAAGAAATGTCTCAAAGAGAGTCTGTGAAAATGCAAATCCCCAACCCCTCCGGAGAAGGGATGCTATCGTCGAAATCTCGAACTGTGTCTTGCAGGCGGCAGCCATGTGTATTTGTATTCACTGCCAGTATGTGGATCGCTGCACCACCTATCACGCCGTTGAAACGCAGCATCAGCAAGCTCACCTCACCCTGATGCCGGATTTTGAGCCGGAGGGGCCCCAGATCAACGTGAACATTCGCAATGGGGGCACGGAGATGGAATGGGATGTAGTGGGCTGCCTGAGCTTCCGCGAGGAACGTAACAAATGGGCACGGCTACGCCCTTATGAGGCGGTTCCCACCTAGAATGGCTCTGGTCACCGCAGCGCTCTCGGCCGGAGAGTAGGGTGATGGTGTTTTTGATCTTTTGATCTTTGTGAACAATCTGCAATTATGATGCTGACCTCAAGTCCCGTGGGTCTGCCGGTGGATGCCCGCCAACAGGTGGGCCAATTTATGCGGCACCTACAAGATGACATCTGTGCCCGTTTGGAAGCTTTGGATGGCAAGGCTAAGTTTCGGGAAGACAGTTGGGAACGGCCCGGAGGAGGTGGCGGCCGCTCACGGGTGATTCAGCAGGGGGGCGTGTTTGAGCAGGGGGGCGTGAATTTCTCCGAGGTGTTCGGATCCCATCTGCCCCCTTCCATTTTGAAACAGCGACCGGAAGCGGCAGGGCATTCTTTTTATGCCACGGGCACTTCGATGGTGTTGCATCCGCGCAATCCTTATGTGCCGACGGTACACCTGAACTATCGCTACTTTGAGGCGGGGCCGGTTTGGTGGTTTGGCGGCGGCATGGATCTTACCCCCTACTACCTGTTCGAGGAGGATGCCATCCACTTTCACCGGACGATCCAGGAAGCCTGTGACGGGTTGGATCCCGCCTACTATCCTGTGTTCAAGATCTGGTGTGACCGCTACTTTTTCTTGCCCCATCGCGGTGAGGCCCGCGGCATCGGTGGTATTTTCTTCGATTATCAAGATGAACGCCCTGGGCTGCTCTATCGGCCTGATGGTCAGGTGGAGGCGGATCCGGAGCCAAAGGCATCCTCAACCGAGCCGCCGTCGTTACAAGTCCGGGTGGGATCCCGCAGTTGGCAGCATCTTTTTCAACTGGTACAAGCCTGTGGCCGTGCTTTCTTGCCCGCTTATGTACCCATTGTGGAGCGGCGGCAGGGAATGGAATGGGGGGAGCGAGAACGGCAGTTTCAACTGTATCGTCGCGGTCGCTACGTGGAGTTCAACCTGGTCTACGACCGGGGCACAATCTTTGGGCTACAAACCCATGGCCGCACGGAGTCCATTTTGATGTCGTTGCCGCCCTTAGTGCGCTGGGAATATGGCTATGAGCCACAGCCTGATACCTGGGAGGCCAAGCTCTACCAGGTTCTGCGTCAACCTCGGGATTGGTAATCAGGGGACAGGCCTTGTTAACAACTCCCTCACCCCCTTGGTGCAGCGTGGCACCGGCCGTAGCCCCTCTCCCAAAGCGGGAGAGGGGAGTCAAAAAGTGTGTCGTTCTTAACTGTTAAGCTGAGCACGCACCATGACGACCCGTGCAGGATATCCACAGCTGCACTCTGTAGCTTGCTTCCCACAGGGTGGGCAGAAACATAGCCGTCGCCGGTGCACATCCAGCCTTTGCTTGAGTTTGTCCACCCACAGGGTAGACGTTAAACCCAATGGCCTGGGGAGGGGGTCTGGCGGGGGTAGCTCAGAATCGGTGTAAACTGCAGGCCGTGCGCAGCAGCAGGAACTCCTTGGGGTGACCCAAGGAATCTTCACCCCTATCGAGTGGCGATTGGGTGGAGAGGATGTCAACCCTTCACACAGATCACCTGCTTCAGGGTGGCCACCACCTCCACCAAGTCGGCCTGACTGGCCATCACCTGCTCAATCGGCTTGTAGGCTGCCGGGATCTCGTCCAAAATCCCCTCATCCTTGCGACACTCCACCCCGGCCGTTTGCTGGATCAGGTCATCCAGGCTGTAGATGCCCTTGGCCTTGCTGCGAGACATCAGGCGTCCTGCCCCGTGGGAACAGGAGCAGTAGCTTTCCGGGTTGCCTTTGCCCTTAACAATGAAAGACTTGGCCCCCATCGAGCCGGGGATAATCCCATAGTCGGTTGTGCGGGCTCGTACAGCGCCCTTGCGGGTGACATACACCTCTTGGCCGTAGTGGGTTTCCTTCTCGGCGTAGTTGTGGTGACAGTTCACCGATAGCAGCGGCTGACTGGGTTTCCCCCCAGCCAAGTGCTTCTCGACGATCCGCTGGAAGCGAGCCATCATCACCTCTCGGTTGGCCCGCGCGTACTCTTGCGCCCACTGCAAATCATGCCAGTAGGCCGCAAATTCTGGGGTACCTTCGACAAAATGGGCCAGATCCTTGTCGGGTAAGGAGGTGCCGGCCAACTGAGCCAGATGTTTGGCGGTGCTGATGTGTCGTTCGGCCAACTTATTGCCGATATTGCGGGATCCAGAGTGCAGCATCAGCCACACCTGTTCCTCGGTATCCAGACACACCTCGATGAAGTGGTTGCCACCCCCAAGGGATCCCAGTTGGTGCATGGCCTTACGCTTCAGATCCTGTACCCCAGGGTGCAGATCTTGGAAGCTCCGCCATCCCTGCCAGTTGCTGACCGCCTTGTCCACTTCTCTGTTGTCGGCAAAGCCCACCGGAATCGCCGCTTCGATGTCCTTGCGGATTGACTTCAGCTTGCCCTCCAGTTGCACAGCCTTGAAGGGGGTTTTGATGGCGCACATGCCGCAGCCAATATCCACCCCCACCGCAGCGGGAATGATCGCCCTTTGGGTGGCCAAGACGGATCCCACCAAAGCCCCTTTCCCCAAATGCACATCTGGCATGAGGGCGACGTGCTTAAACACAAAGGGCAAAGCGGCTACATTTTTCGCCATCTGGGTCTCTTCTGGCCCAAGGGCATGATGGGCCCAAGAAAGCACAGGTGCCGGTCCAGAGAGGTTGAGTTGTTCATAGGGCATGACATCCGCCTCCTTTCCCGAACAAGAGCAGCCGGGAGCCATCTCTGCTTGTATTATACTTGTATTATTTATGCTACAGAAGCAGTGTGGGTTTTTCAAGGGGGAATGGAGCCATCTGTATTGCTCCATTCCGAACGCAAAAGGGGTCGGAGCTGCATTCCTGAAAGGAGAGTGTCACAATCATAAGTGTCACAATCATGAAAAGTCTTGCGGTTTCCTCCCCCATGGATTTATCCCCCCCCGCAATGGGATCCTCTTCTGAGCCAGAGCTTTTTTACGTGCTGGGATCGGATGGGAGTCTGGGGCCGTTGAGTGGCGATTGGGAAGCCTGCCTCGGATACAAGCCCACTGAGTTGAGCGGTCAACCTTGTCTGGAGTATCTCCATCCCCAAGACCGCCCTCATTTTCAAGCGTGGTTAGAACAAGTCCATCGCGGTGAACCCGTCCCCCCCTTAACCCTCCGTTTTCGGCACCGTCGGGGCAGCTATCAATCCTTCTGTTGGAAGGGATCCCCGGCAACACCGGCAGGAGTTTTGATCGGATTCGCCCGCCCTGCGGCCAACCCAAACCCTTTGACAAAGGCTACGGTTGGGATCCCGTCAGAAGCAGCACCCTCCACCCAGCACCGTTACCTAGCCACCCTCGTTGAGGTACACCAGCGCCTGCTCCATCTCAAAAGCACCGGTCGCCAACAGATTTACAATGCGGTGCTTGAACCCTTGGCCAGCGCCTGCGGAGCCAGCCGCGTCTACGTCTTTGAAAACCACAGGGATCCCCAAAACCCGCAGCGCCTCCTGCTTAGCCAAAAAGCCGAATGGTGCCAAGCTGGGATCTCACCTCAGATCGACAACCCCCTCTTGCAAAATCTCCCCTACGATCAATTTGCCCCCGATTGGCCAGAGCGGCTGGCGACCGGAGAAGCCATTTCGGGGCTGGTCAGCCAAATGGGGGAAGCAGAACGTTACTACCTAGAACCGCAGGGGATCCTCTCCATTTTGCTCCTGCCGTTGTTCGTAGAGGGGCAATTTTTTGGGTTAATCGGCTTCGATCACTGCCAACAGCCCTACCTGTGGTCGGAGGCGGAGATCCATCTGCTGCGGGCGGCAGCCACCTCTTTATCGCTCACCCTAGAACGACAGCAGGCAGAGTATCGCCTTTCCCACAGTCAGCAGCAATGGGAGGTGGAGCGGCAGGAAACCACTAGCGCCTTGCGAGAAAGCCAGAACCTATTCCGGGCCATGTTTCGGCAAGCAGCCATTGGCATTGGGGTGGCAGATACCCAGGGCCGTCTGATCGCTCACAACGAAGCTTATGTCTCCATGCTGGGTTACACCTCCGAGGAGCTCAATCAGCTTACCTTCATGGATATCACCCACCCCGAGGACCTGGACAAGGATGTCACGCTCAACCGGGAGATGTTGGAGGGCAAGCGGGATTCCTTTCGCATCGAAAAACGCTACCTGCGCAAAGGCGGGGATCCGATCTGGGTGGATATCACCGTTTCTCTGGTGCGGGATGCCGCGGGCAAACCGCAGTTCACCTTTTCCATGGTGCAGGACATCCACGAACGCAAGCGGGCCGAACAAGAGTTGCAACTGCTGCAAAGTTTGACGCAAGCGATCAGTGAAGCCGCCGATTTTCAGTCCGCTCTACAGGTGATGTTGCGGCAGGTGTGCGTGGTCACCGGCTGGGACTTGGGGGAGGCCTGGATCCCGCAGGGGGAGCACTTGGTGAGGGGGGCCGCTTGGTACGACCAAGGCGAGGCGTTACTCCGGTTTCATCAGGGCAGCGCTTCCTACCGCTTTGGGTTGGGGGAGGGGCTACCCGGCCAGATGTGGTTGGAGCGGCGCTCCGTTTGGCATGAAGATGTCACCCAGCTCTCCGGCACAGAGTTTCGTCGGGGAGAACTGGCCCAGCAGGCGGGGTTGAGGGCCTGTTTTGGCGTGCCGATTCTGGCGGACGAGGAAGTGGTGGCGGTGTTGGTTTTTTACTTGGTGCGGGCCAGGCCCCAAGAGCAGCGGTTGGTGAATTTGGTGAAAGCAGCTGCCATGCAGCTGGGATCCGTCATGCAGCGTAAACAGGCAGAAGAGGCCCTGCGCCAAGCGGAAGAAAAGTATCGCAGCATCTACGAAAACTCCCTAGAGGGGATCTTCCAAACCACCCCTGCCGGCAACTACCTGAGCGCCAACCCTGCCTTGGCCCGCATCTACGGCTATGACAGCCCGGAAGAGCTGATCCGCGAGCTCACCGACATTGAGCATCGCCTTTATGTGGATCCCCGACGTCGGCAAGCCTTCGTGCGGGAGCTAGAGACTGTGGGCAGCATCAGCCGTTTCGAGTCCCAGGTCTACCGCAAAGATGGCAGCATCATCTGGATCTCCGAAAATGCCCGCGCCGTCCGGGATCCCCAGGGACAGATCCTCTACTACGAAGGCTTTGTAGAAGACATCACGGAGCGCAAGAAAGTCGAACAAGCCCTACGAGAAAGCGAAATTCGCTATCGGTCGTTGTTTGAAAATACCCCCATCGGCGTCTACCGCACCACTCCCGAGGGCAAAACCATTCTGGCCAATCCCGCCATTGTGCGCATGATGAAGTGCAACTCTTATGAAGAGATGATGGCCTGGAACCTAGAAGAAGACAGCCACTATCCGCCGGATTTTTCTCGAGCCGATTTCAAACGTCAATTGGAAAGTGCCGGGGAAATTCGGGGCCTAGAGATCGAATATTTCTGCCGTGATGGCAGCCGCATTACGGTGCGAGAAAATGCTCGGGTGGTACGGGATGAATCGGGAAAAGTGCTTTACTACGAGGGCACCTTTGAAGACATTACGGAGCGCAAAAAAGCAGAGCAAGAGCTAGAACGGTCTCTGTCGCTGCTGCAAGCCACCCTCGACTCCACCGCCGATGGGATCCTCGCCTTTGATCTGAAAGGGGCGGTGCTCAGCTACAACCAGCGCTTCCTGGATTTGTGGGGCCTCACCTACACCGAATTGATGAGCCTCTCCCCCAGCCAACGCCTGCGCCGTCTGGCCCGCCGCACTTGCCATCCGCTGCGCTTTTTACGCCGTATTCGTTACCACTTGCACCGCCAACAGGAAGGCTATGACCTGGTGGAGCTTAAAGATGGACGGGTCTTCGAGTGCTATAGCAAACCCCGCCAGTTGGGAGAAACCGCTGCCAACCCCACCCACATTTCGGGATGTGTGTGGAGCCACCGCGACATCACCGAGCGCAAGAAAATAGAGCGGCTGAAAAACGAATTTGTCTCCACCGTCAGCCATGAGCTACGTACCCCCCTCACCTCGATTCGCGGCGCCCTCGGGTTAATCAGCAGCGGGGTGAGTGGGGAGTTACCGCCCCAGGTGCGGTCTTTGGTGGAGATTGCCTTCAAAAACAGCGAACGGCTGGTAATGTTGATCAACGACATCCTCGACATTGAAAAAATCGAGTCGGGCAAGATGTACTTCGAGATTCACCCCGTTGAGCTGATGGCTTTGTTGCAGCAGGCCATTGAGGCCAACCGGGCCTATGCCGCTCAGTTTGAGGTGGACTTGGTGCTAGAACCCACCCTACATTCCACCTCAGGGATCCCTCTGATGGCGGTACAGGTGAATGTGGATCCCAATCGGCTGATGCAGGTGATGAACAACTTGCTCTCCAACGCCGCCAAGTTCTCTCCGCCGGGGCAGACGGTGCGCGTTTGGGCAGAACAGGTTCAAGAAGGGATCCGCGTCTGTGTGCAGGATCGGGGGCCAGGGATCCCGGAGGAGTTTCGTTCCCGTATCTTCCAAAAGTTCGCCCAGGCCGATTCCTCCGATACGCGGCAAAAAGGGGGTACAGGCCTGGGCTTGAGCATTAGCAAGGCGATTGTGGAGCGGTTTGGCGGCACCATCGGTTTTGCCTCAGAACCGGATCAGCCGGGCACCACCTTTTTCTTCACCCTGCCCCAGTGGCAGCCCATCTTTGCCCCAACAGCCCCAGAACCCGCCCATGGAACCACCATACTGGTGTGCGAAGATGATCCCGACATCGCCATGCTCTTACAGCTCATCCTCAAGCAAGGAGGATTCCAGAGCGATGTTGCCCTCACGGCTGCCGACGCTAAGCATCGGTTGCAACAGCGGCGTTACGCCGCCATGACCCTCGATTTGTCGCTGCCGGATCAGGATGGCCTGTCTTTGGTGGAGGACCTGCAGCAAATGCAGGGGTTGGGCAGTCTGCCGATTGTGGTAGTGTCGGCAACAGCGGAGCAACGGCGACAGGCAGAGTGGATGAAACGCTCCTCGAAATGGCCTGAGGGCTCCAGCCCACTGACCCGCACGACAGAGACATTGTCGGTGATGGCAGAATACCCCACCAAATTGATCGCGTGGTTGAACAAACCCATCGACCAAGAGCGGTTGATGGCGGCAGTCCAGCAGGCAGCATCTCCAAGCGAGCGGCCCCGCCCCCAGATTTTGCACGTGGAGGATGATCCCGATATCTTGCAGGTAGTGGCTCGGCTTTTGCAGGATACGGCTGAGCTTGTTCATGCCCGCACCCTGGAGGAGGCACGCCAGCTCTTGCAGACCCAACCCTTTCAACTGGTGATTCTGGATTTGGATTTGCCGGATGGCTCCGGTTTGGATCTGTTGCCGCTGCTGCGCTCGGTCAGCACAACCCCCGTCGTGGTGTTTTCCGCCCAAGATATCGGCTCCGACCTCCTAGAAGAAGGGATCCAGGCTACCTTGGTCAAGACCCGCACCTCGAATCAAGATTTTCTCAACACCATTCGCGCTTTGGTGGAAGGCGAGAGGCTAGCCTATCATCCTACCCCAACCTCAGCTAAGGGGCAAACCCCCACCTGTGGAGGCTAATCCCGGTGGCATCTCCTGCATCTGAACCCATCTTCAGTTTTTCTCCCAGCTCTGGGGAGGAGCATAACTCAGAGTTCCGGGGTCTGGCAGACCAAGTGGAGCAATTTGGTCATCGCTACCGTGGGCAGATCTCTCAGTTGAGTCCGACAGAGTTGGCGGTGGCGCTGGCGGAGTTGGCCCGGCTCACGCAAGGGTTGCAAGGGATCCTGACGGCAATGGCTCCCGCAGACAGGCCTGGAAGTTGGGAAAGGCTGGAGCAGGCCATCACCCTGCAAAACCAGCTGCTGTTTTTCCCCCTAGAACTGCAAGCCTTGCCCATCGACCGCCTCACGGATCACTGTGCCGAGCCAGAGTTGCTCCGGTTTCGCCTGCACTTATCCCGCCTGCTCCGGCAACGGGACCACCGGCAGCCCGAACCCCTAGAACGGCTGCTTAACCAACACCATCTGACCGGGCGTTTGGCCTGGAGACAGCTGTGGCAGTTTGCCCTCAGGGTTTCCGAACGGCACCACCTCACCAATACCGACCAGGCAAGTGCCGACACCATGGGCCAAGGGCGCGCTGACGCGAACGCCCAATTGCAGCGCCTACAGACTCATCCCAGCGCTGAGATCCGCTTGGCCGCCTACCAACGGCGGTGCCAGCACCTGGAAGCCCATGCCGATCTCTGTGGTTTTATCCTCAGCACCCTGGTACGAGATCAGCTGTGGGAAGCCCAATGGCGCGGCTACGATTCTGCCGCTGAGCGGTATCTGGCTCGCTACGGCCTTACCCAGACTGCTTTTGAGAACCTGATGGAGGGGATCTGGGATCGGTTTGATCTGTTCCAACGCTATTACCGCTTGAAAAGCCGAGAAATGGGGCGTTCCATCCGCATTTGTGACTTGCACGCCCCTTGGGAAGATCCGGCCCCACCCCTGACTGCTGCCGCCGCCGCCGCCCTGATCTGGGCTACTTTGCAGGACTTTTGCCCCGAGTGTGCCACCCAGGCCAAACCCTGGCTAGCAGACATGGGCAATGAAGAGGCAGAACAGGAACCAGAGGAACTGGCGGTTGGCCGGCCCCTGTTGAAAGTGCTTAATGCCGTCAGTTGTGGTCTACGGCCTGAGGATCCCCTCGTTTGGCCGGATTTGGAGGATCTGCTGGGGGATCCACAACCTTCGGCCTTGGTACAGTTTCACAGCGCGTTTCTACAGTTGCTGGTGCTGGATCACCTGTTGCCGTCAGGATCCCCGCGCTGGCGCGAACGCTTGAGCCACCAACAGTTGGCCCTGGCACAGGCGGTGCTGATTCACTATCTGGAAGCCCAGTTGCAGGCGGTGTTTTGTCAGAGCTTGATCAGCCGGCTGGAAGGGATCCTCTATCGGCCAGGGATCCCAGAATTGGAGAACGGCGAAACCTACCCCTTTTGGGTGAGCGAGGAGTGGTTGAAGCTGTATCAAGAGCTGTGTGGAGATGCGGTGGAATTGTTGCCCGAACACCAGTTCGATTGGGTTGGGATCCCAGAGTTATTTCTTCGACCCTTCAGCGCCCATCAGGCGAGCCTTTCTAGCCTGGTGGCCTTGGCCTGCTACCGTCGCTACCAACTCTCCCCCCGTGACTTTCTGCCCCGCTATCTGAATTGGCTGGCTAGCCCACCCGGATCCCTGACGCTGGAAGAATCAGCCCAGATGTTACAGGTGGATTTGACCGATGCAGATGGGGTGTTGCAGGCGTTGGAGGAGTTAGAGCATTGGATCGAAACCCTAGAGGAGCTGCTCGAAGAGGGGCCGAACCATCGATGAGGGGCGTACAGGTTGGGCCACACCCCCAGAATCCTGCAGAGCCCGGCGGACCGACTTCAACCACCCCGCCGACAAGATCCGGCAAAGCCCGCCCCTTCCTGAAATGGGCAGGGGGTAAAGGGCAGCTGCTGAGCCAGTACGAGTCCTTTTTCCCCCACGAGTGGGGCACCTATCATGAGCCGTTTTTGGGCGGTGGAGCGGTCTATTTTCACCTTGCTCAGCGGGATAGGGGGAGCCTTGGTTCCTGGAACTTCTCTGTTGGGGGCCAAGCCCGCCAGAATCCGGCCTACAGATTGTCGGATATCAATCCTGAACTGGTGAACGTTTACTGCTGCGTGCGGGATCGGGTGGAGGAGTTGATTGCTCAACTTACCCTACATCAAGCCCACCATAGCCGAGACTACTACTACACGATTCGCGCCGCTCATTCGGAGGATCCCTTGTGGCGGGCCGCTCGCCTGCTTTACCTCAACAAAACCTGTTTCAACGGCCTCTACCGGGAGAACTCCCGTGGGGAATTTAATGTACCGCTGGGGCGCTACCGCAACCCCCGCATTTGTGATGCCGAGAACTTGCGGGCTGCAGCCCGGGTCTTGCAGGGAACCGAAATTTCTGTGCAGCCTTTTTGGCAGGTTGTAGAACGAGCTCAGCCGGGAGATTTCGTCTATTTGGATCCGCCTTATCATCCCCTTTCTGCCAGCAGCAGCTTTACCGCCTACAGCCGCTTTGCCTTTGGCGAGCCGGAGCAGATTCGTTTGCGGGAGGTGTTTGTTACGTTGGCCAGCCAGGGGGTACAGGTGATGCTCTCCAATTCCGATTGCCCCTTTGTGCGGAAACTGTACCAGGGTTACTCCATCCAAACCATCTCCGCCAGCCGCGCCATCAACTCCCGGGGGAGCAAACGGGGTCGCATCGCAGAGGTGCTGGTCTTGAGCCACCCCAGCCTGGCCACGTCTTAGCCGGGATCCCGTTTTTCTCAAAATGCGTCTAGGGTAAATAGGGGATCCTGAGCGGATCCTCGGAACCTCAACAGGACAACAGCACATGGATCCACGGGAGATCGAGGCATTGGTGCGCGCGGCCCTACCCGGCGCAAAGGTACAGGTGGAAGACACCGTTGGCGATGGCAACCATTTTCAGGCAATTGTGGTGGCCGAACAATTCCAGGGCCTGACCATGATCAAGCAGCACCGGCTGGTGAACGATGCGCTCAAGGCTCACCTTCAGGATGGCCGCCTACACGCTTTGGCCCTGCGCACCTTTACCCCCGCCCAATGGGAACAACTGCACCGGTCGGGCTCCATAGCCCTTTGAATTGAGCTTGCAACACTTACCCTCGCCCCCTTCGTGCAGCGTGGCACCGGCTGTAACCCCTCTCCCAGAGTGGGAAAGGGAAGTCAAAAAGTGTATCGCTCCTGTTTGGAGTGACTGTACACTTCTTTCGACACCTCTTTCGTCACTCTAGGCAGAGGAGAACAGAATTGAGGTAGACATCCAAGACCATCGGGATGAAGTTAACTTCTGGCTCTTCCAACTCTTTCCCGCTTCCCACCTCGGATTGTTCCTGAACTCCTCGCTACCTAGATTCTTCTTCTCTAGATCTTGTCTTCTTCTTCTCTTATTCTTC
>JAUQVK010000040.1:26575-30346 GCA_039794845.1 Thermostichus sp. DRC_bins_24 | reverse complement strand
ACTATGCTTTAGCGGTTATGCTTCAGGGCACTTCGCTGGTTGTTAAGTTCTAGCAAGTCAGACAAACCCATACCGAAGTGTTCTTCGGCGTACTTGACCAGTTCTTCGGTGGTGGCATGAATAAAAGCCGCATCGAAGCTGGCTGTAAATTCCCTCCAGGCTTCTGAATAGAGCTGTTTTATATCATTGGGATCAAACTCTGGTTTGCTGTAGCTGCCATCTTTCAGGCGGATAGGGGGTGCGATGGGTTCAAGGACAACTTTTTCAATTGCATCCTTGAAGATTCTCCCTTTGCAGCTATCCCAAATCAGTTGACGGACACTGTAGAAACAGGCTTGCCACTGGCGCTGGGTCGCCTTTTGCTCCCTTGTTTTGATAGATTCGACTTGGAAAGTTGAGGGTAAAGCCTTAAGGTTGATCATGGTTAAAAACCAAACTCATCCCCGTGGGAGGAGCATTGGGGCGGTTGGGGTCAAGGGCATCCGCGAAGCGGACGCGCTCTGCGCGACCCCTTGTGGGTTGCCCGCGGACCGGGTACCCAATGCTAGAGTGCGGAAGCCGGGGTAAGGGGGTCAGGGGGATATCCCCCTGTCGATATCCCGGCTGTTTTGTAGGGATCCCCAAAAAACAGGATCCCTATTGATGGGCCGGAGCCTTAAAACCGCACTACTTGTACCTGCAAGCCCTTAGACTGGGCAAGTGAAAGCATATGTGCAGTGCCTCGACTTTGGCCGTCCCAGAACAAGACCACTGCATCAGCTACCTCTGCCATGGTCTTGTTGCGCCGGTAGCCAGCGGAGCGTCCGAACTTATCCCACTGTGCCGGGAAGCGCTCCACTGGGTAGCCCCTTAGCGCTGCATAACGCTCACCGAGCTGGTCAGCCCCGCGAGCAGCCCCAGAGATAATGACTACCTCGCGTCTCTGGGACAGGAAGGAATCAAGCTGCTCACGCAGCAAGCCAAAATCAGTGAATGAACGGGAACCTGCGACAATCACTCTGAAAGCCATGACAAGCACTGAACAACAACACCTGTAGGCGGTGCGGCGGGGTGGCAGCCGGAACCCCCAGGGGGCGAAGCAGGGAGCGTAGCGACCTTGAAGGCTGCCGGGGATCCCCGCCGCTATACTGAGCAAGCTGGGGGAAACGGGGGGTCTGGGTGGCTCCCTTGCGACCATAAAAAAAGCCCCGCTACCGCAGGGCACTTGGACTACTCTTGACTCTCTCTTTTCTCAATCTCAAGCAACTCTAGCCAGGTGAGCTCTCCTTCCTCGAATTGTTCAAGTGCTTCCTCAAGAGACATGGCTGGGCTCCTAACTCTACGCTTTGGAGCGGGCGGTGGGCGCTGGGCCTGACCGGAACCTCAGCCTTGTGGGCCAGGCTCTGGCCCACCTTCTTGGCTGAGGCGCTTTGCGAGGGTGCGCAGCGACCTTGAAGGTCAGGCGGGAACTCACCGCTAAACTGGGAAAGCTGGAGTGAGGTGGTTCCTTACCGGGTGGGGTGCCGGGGCTGCTGCCCATCTATTGATGTTTTTTTCCTTGCGATGTGGGCCCGGCATAAGGGGGGGTGAACGTCCAGCGAAAGACGAAAAGTGGCCCAGGCTCTGGGCCACTTGCCGAGGGATCCCCCTACCGTGCTAGGTAGTCAGGCTGGCCCTCTAGCACTTTACCTACTGCCTTATAGAGCACGGCCCATTTAGGGTTTTGGGCCATAAGCTCCCGGAGAATGGGGTCTAACTCCCTAGCTTTGGCCTCATCGATCCGGCCTTGTTCCAGCAGGTCTTGAAGCTCACGGAAGTTTATGGTGGTCATGGCTGTTACCTCGCCTAAAGAACGCCTGGGCGAGAGGGCCGCCAGTCAAGGGGTTTTGCGCAGCCTGCGAGCACCCTTGACCAGGCCCTACGATGGGAAGGGCTGGGTGAGGCAAGCATAGAGGTTGGATCCCTGGCAGAGGAACCTAGCGGCTTGGGTGGCAAGCTGAGAAGCCCTGAAAAAGGCTTTGGTGTCTTTTTTGAGTAGGCGAAGCCAACTGTCTAGGTAGCTGGCATGGTGTTCTAGCTGGGGTTGGATCCCGATGTCGTTGCAAAGGAAGGCGGATCCCAGTTCGGCAATCAATTCCTCAAAGGCATAGGATTGGGATCCATAGCGTCCCTGGATTTTTCTATTGAGGCGGGTGGGGTGGCCTGTCCAGTGGGTAAGTTCATGGAGGGCGGTGGCGTAGTAGGCTTCTGGGCTGGTGAAGTCTTGGAATCTTGGCAGGTTGATGCGGTCGGATGAAGGGGAATAGCAGGCGACATTCCCTCCATGCTGGATTTGGGCTCCAGTGCTGGTGATGAAATCTTCAACCTGGCTTATGGGCTGTGAGATGAAAGAGGTGGTTCGGTATCTCTCTGTCCATTGCTGGAGTTGGAGGCCACCTTCCCCGTCGTCGATGCAGGCGATGTTGTAGACGGGATGCCACCTGTGGGTTCTGTAGTGCCTCTCCTCCTTCAGTTCCTCCTTGTGGGCCAGGCTCTGGCCCACCTTGTCCTTCTCGCCGTCTTCGCTTTTTACTTCTTGGGTACCGCTGGCTGCAAACAGAATCCACGATGCTTTGGACCCTTTTTCACCTGCCAGCCCTGGTCTTTGGCTTGCTGGAAACCGATGAAGTAGGGATCCTGGTGCTGGTCGGCTAACATCTGCACCGTCAGAAGAAGCGGATTGGATCCCTGGTAGGGGTTACCACCGATGAGATTGCGGGGTGGATTGCCAAACCAAGGTTTCTGCCAGGGCAGGGTGCCCTGTTCCATCAGAGTGAGCAGTTTATCGGTGATGGCTTGATACTTGTCTGTCATGGGAGAGGTGATCCTGTTGTTCACCTCTCCCGTAGGACTTAGGCAAGTCGTAATTGGGTTTTTACCTCTGGGTTGGGTAGCAGGGATTCAACGTCAATGCTTTCCGGTTGTGGAGCTTTTAGCCGCACCTTGGGCATTGGGAGATCGACTACTTGCAAGGCTTGATCTTCAGCTTCCTTGGCGTAGGCTTGGGCTACATGGGTTGCAATCTGTTGGGCGATTTTGGCGTGGTTCTGAGCCACAGTCCCGACTGTGTTGGCTCCGATGGCCTCTAGGTTTGCTGTCAGCCTAGACGTGAAAACCTCTTGGTACACGGCGCTTAATGCGTCCGCGTCCGTGATCGCGGCTTGACTGATTGCTTCGATCTCTTTCTTTTTACTCATTTTTTTTCTCCTCTTTAGGGTGTTCACCCTTCCCGTAGGTTTGCCTTGTGTGTTTGGGGTTGTTTGTGATGGATTGTCCTGAGAAGATTCCTTTCTGGATGTGGCTGATGGAGAACCCAGACAGTCCGATCCGGTCAGGTGAGCCTCAGACACCTCTTGGCGTGGGGGAGATTAGAAGAGATCAGGGCAGTTCTTGGATGCGGGTAATGGTGCGCTGGATGCGCTCCCGCTGGACATTGAGGCGGCGCTGGACAATGTTCCATTGGGTTTCGGGCACTAGACCGAGAGGGTAGAGCTGCTTCATCTGCTCATACTCTTGTTCGATGCGTTGGAGTTCTTCCTGTTGCAGGATGAGGAGGTCTTGCAGGTTGGCCAGGGTGAGTTGGTTACGGTGTTGGCGTTCTTGCTGTCGCTGTTGCTCCCTCTCAAGGCGTTCCTGAGCAGCCTTTTGGCGTTCTTGCTGTCTCTGTTCCTCCCGCTGTTGTCGCTGTTGCTCCTGTGCTATCTGTCGTTGCAGGGTGAGGATTCTGAGGGTGCGCTTATCCGGCCGGTTGGG
>JAUQVK010000040.1:0-26565 GCA_039794845.1 Thermostichus sp. DRC_bins_24 | reverse complement strand
ATGCGGATTTGCTCTTGCAGCAGAGGGATGGGATCCGCTAGGGCGGGCTGGAGGCCCACGAGGAGGAGGCTAACGGGGAGTAATCTGGATTTCCACATGGAGGGTCTGGTTGGTCTGGCTGGTGAATTGGATTCTGGAGACGGTTCCTGCGACCGGGGAGCGGATGGTGGTCAGGGCGATCTCGTGTTCCAGGAGCTGGACTTGGTGGGTGAGGTCAGCTTTCTGTTGCTCAGTCGTGAGTTGGTCGTTTCGTTGCTGCCGTGTGGCTTCCCGGTGGGCTTGGGCTAAGCGTTCATGGGCCAGTTGCAAGCGGCTGTAAAGGGAGTGGAGGGTATTGAGTTCTTGCCGCTGGAGAGAGGGTGGGGGATCCGGTAGGGCTGTTAATCGGGTGACGAGGTTGTATTGGGTTTCGTATTCCTGGCGCAGTCGCTGGTATTCCAATTCTCGCAGGCGGACGGTTCTGAAGAAATCGTCTGGGGGATCCCTGCTATCGAGACTCTCGAGCCTGGCGAGGAGTTGTGCCCGTTTGAGTTCTAGGGTGGGATCGGTACGCTTGGCCAGGATGGATCCCACTGAGAGGGATTGGCCGACTTGAACTTGCAATTGGTTCGGGTCAGTCAGGGTGAGAGTGACCTTGTAGGGTCGTTGGGGCCTGACTTCTGGGGGTGGTGTAGGGGGTGGGAGCTGAGCGAAGAGCATGATTATCTTCTTCGTGGTGGCCCACTTCTCCAAACCCATGGGGGAATCGGGTGTGGGTCAGCCCATAGGCCGAGGCGGTGTTGTTGTGCCGTTTGTTGGGCGTTCTGCAGACGGGTAGCGGTGGTAGGGCAGCGGTGCAGGAATTGGGGATAAACCCAGGCCAATCCCTCTCTGACCAAAGCCTCTTGGACAAGGGTTTCCCCGATATAAAGTTTGGCAATGGAACGGCCATAGCGGTCAGTGGCGAGGGGTTGGACTCTGATGGATCCCGTGCCTAGCAGATCCCTGAGTCGGGCGGCGGACTGGGGGCCATAGGGTTGATCGGATTCGGGGGCATCAATGCAGGCCAGTCGGATACGTTCTCGATTGAGGGTGAGGGTATCGCCGTCACTGATGCGTAGTTGTGCGTGGGCGGGTAGAGCTACCAGGAGGTGGGCCAGGGCCAGGATGGTGATGATTCGCAGCATTTCTCTCCTTCTGCCAACGGGCGATGAGTTTGCGGCTACAGGCTTTGCCAGTCCAGTCTTTGATGAACTGCTGCCTCTGGCTGTAGCTCCAGTCAGGGGGGAGAGAGTCCAGGATTTTGTAAACGGTCTGGGCTCTCTGGATCTGTTTGTGATTGAGGGGGGGCCTCTGTTGTTGAGGCTGAGGTTGTATAAACAGACGGAAGAGTTTCTGTAACACGGCGGTAGTAGGGGTGGATCGTCACATGGGCCGCTTGGGATCCCAGTCTGACGAGGGCGGTGAGGGGAGTGAGTTGGGCAATGAGGTGTTCGGCGAACCGGAATTTGCGGGCAACAGGTTTGACTTCGGTTTGGTCAACGGGCAGGACAATCTTGGTGGCAGAGTTGGCAATCACCTCTTTGGAGAGATGTCGTTCACTCTGACTGGCCAGAATCAGGGCCAGGCCGTATTTGCGACCATCCATGATGAGGCGGTCAAGGGCCGATCCACTAGTCTTGGGCATCTCCTTGGCTTCGTCAATGAATACGAATGTCCTGGGGGCAGATTCCCCCTGTAACCTGTGCTGGTTCATGAGTTGATGAGCTAGAGATTCGGCAGCAATGGATCCCAGGGCGGGAGGTAGCTTGGAGACATCCAGCCGGATCAAGGGGGCTGTGAAGTCGGGTTGGGGGCGGGAAAAGATACCGTAGCTGAAGGTGGCGGCCAGCTTGATTTGCAACTTGGTATGGTCAGTGCTGCCCTCCTCCACCTGTTTCTGGATGATCTGTTCGAGGTGGGCAAAGGTGGGGGGAGGCAATGTCCAGGAATCCGGTTGAGATTGCAGGATCCCGTGGTTGAGGTAAAGCTGTTTGAGGATATCCAGCAGTAGTCCCTCCTGGATGGGGCCAAGGGCCAAGGCCTTACGCAGGAGCATGGCAATCTGGATAGCCTGTAGGTGTGGCCCACCTCCTTCGGGGTCTGGATTGACGGTGAGGGGGTTGATGCCATGGGGACTGGCCATGTGCAGGGGATAGACGGTTTCTCCTGGAAGGGACTGGTCACCATGGAAGTCGATGATGAGAATCTGCTTGTGAGATGTCTGACTGAGTTCATAGGCCAGGGCTTTGAGGGTTTGGGTTTTGCCGCTGCCACTGGCACCAATCACCACTACATGAGGATTGGGCAGGACATGGGGATCCCAATGGGTGGTCTGACCCAACAGGATCCCGCTTGCAGGTTCGACGGGGGACCCCATTTTGGGGCTGGGGAAGAGTCTTGCTGGGGGTAAGGGGGCTTCTCTGGGTGCAAAGATCATGGGCCACTTCCGGCTGGATAGAGTCGTCTGACCAGCATTTGCCCGGATCCCCAGTAGCCCAGGAAGGGGGCCAGGTCACTGGCTCTAGCAGAGGTGAAGCGCAGCATCACCCGGTCATCTCCTAGGTATTGCAACGTGACAGGCTGGTACTCCTCCACACTGGGGGTGATGGATAAGTCAAAGGCATCTTCCAGTTGCACAACGCCGCTGTAATGGACTTGGATGGGGGATCCCTCATCAGGGGGCAGGAGGAAGGGTTGCTCTTGGAAGGTGAGTTGTTCGACCTGGGAGGTGATGGGTTGTCCCCGACGAATGAAGATTCTGGATAGACGGAGCTGAGCATTGACTCCGCCTCCGGCCTGATAGAACCCACCATCCTGTTCCAAGAGAAGGTCAGAGGATCCCAGGGTACGGATGACCTGATAGGATCCCTCCACCCGTTGCTGACTCAGGGTATTGATGCCGTCAATGTCAGCCACCAACAAGAACTTGTCTTGGTCTTGGTTGACCAGTTCGATGGCTCCACTAGGGATCCCCATCCACAGGTTGAAGGTTCTCATAAGACCTCCTTGGGAGTGGATGTTGATGGAGATGATGAGCAGCACTAGACAGATGCCCAGCACTACCCATTCAGCAGGGGATCCTGTTGAAAGCCTGAGGCGGGGATTGCCGGGGATGACCAGTCTGGCTCTGCTCGGCCAAAAGGCGGGCACTCCTGATTTGGTGAACACATCGGCAAACCAACCGTAGAAATAGCCCGTCACTAATCCACCCCACGGGAGGCCAAACAGAGCCAAAGGCAAGCTGGCTAGTGCCAGGATCCCGGTGGCTAAGAAACTATGGGTGACTGTTCGGTGGGGGTAGCGGGCTTCGAGTCGGGTGCTGATGGGTTTGAGGATCCTGCCCGGATAGCTGGTGGAGGTATCGCAGTCGGGGAGTTGGGATCCCAAGGCTGCTGCCATGAGTACCCAGGGTGAGGCGGATCCCAGGGTGAGGCTGGAGGCAGTGACAGCAAAGATGGCATGGGTAAGGCTCATCATCGTTGACCCAGCCTCCCTTTGCGACGGGGCAGGGAGTAGAGTATCAACCGGGCGATGGCGGCCACCACCGTCAGGATGGCTCCCAAGAGATAGAGACTGGTACTGCTGAAGCCTAAGCCCAGGAACCTGACCAGGGTGAAGCACATCAAAAAGGCCACCAAGAAGGGGGTGCCGTCAATCCATTGGGTATGGTCAGGCCCCGTGATTCTCAGACCTAAGTGCTCCTCCAAGACGACTCGCTTAGCCAGCATGGGATTTCCACCACATCTCTCCATCAGGTTGGAGACTTTCCCAGGGTTGAGCCGGATCCCTAGTTCATCTGCCGCACTCTGGATGCAGTCACGGATAGAGGCTTCTGGCAGGGGATCCAATTCCAGGCGAGGCAGTTTGAGGAACAAGTCTTTGGCGGGGGGCCAGGTGGCCAACACCAACAGCACGGCCTTGGTGGAGAGCAAGGACTCTAGCCATTGCCGCAATGAGAGGGGATATTGCTCGGCATCGTCACAGATGAATATCGCAGTCTGTCCCATCAAGTCGGCAAACAACGCGGTTTGCAACTGGGCCAAGGTCATCTTCTTGCCCTCCAGGGTGGTGGCCTCTACTCCCAATTGCTCGGCCACGCTCTCCACCATCTGCTTTGGGGTGGAAGCGGTCAGATGCACCTGTCTGAATCCCATCAGCTCTCGGCGGACAAAGTGGGCCAGGGTACTCTTGCCGGATCCCGGTTCTCCTACGACCAACAGGGAGTTTCCCGATAACAAGCCCCCCACAATTCGCCGCTGCTCCGTGTACCTATAGCAAGCGGAACCAGATCTAGTGCTGGGGCTAAGGGCAGTTTGCATGATAATTGCGCACTGTGCTGACTGAAACTCCTAAGCGTAGGGCAATTTGTTGAGGAGTTAGTCCCTGTTGGGCCAGTTGATAGATGCGCTTTTTATCCTCCTTTGTGATAGTGGAACGATGACCCACGACGGGGCGACACAGGGCAATACGACTCATGGGTAGGGCTGACCGGCTCAACAATCCACAGAGCCTACTGCATTCCTACACAGATGTCAGGTTGACAAGTCTCAATAGGAGTCACAAGGTCTTATTTTGAGTCTGTGCGTTCTTTGGCTACAGTGTGGCGACTCTTTAGTAATGAGATGCTATGACCGCTATTGATTTGGGCAATCGCTTTGTCAAAGTGGCGCATCAGGGACAAGTGTGGGCAGTGGAGTCCATCTATGCCCATGTCCAGGGATCCGGTTCGGGAGCGGTTCACTATGTGCAGGGATCCCAATCGGAACTGGTGGGAACTTCTTGGGTGGTGGGGCACCAAGCCAGGAACCATCGCCGGGGCATCCGTACTTGGCTGAGTGAGAAGCATGAGTGTGCCCTACGTCTGGTGCTGGGGGTTTTAGGAGCGGAGGATCTAGAGCTGGACTTGGTGATGAGTCTGCCGGATCCAGGGGAAGGGGATCTACTCCAAAAGGCGCTGATTGGCGAGCACCATATTCTTGTCCATGGGCAGAGTGTCACAGTGGTCATCAATTCTGTGCAGGTGCAGCCAGAGGGGATGGGGATCTACTGGTATGGCCAGCAGCAGGGGTTGACGGTGCCTCGTACCCTGACTGGGATCCTGGATCTGGGTGGAGGGACAGCGATTGCCACTCTGGTGGATGAGCAGGGATCCCAGATTGAGGGGGCACGGGTTGTGTTGAGGCGGGGTGGGGTTTATGGGCTGGCTGGGGATATTGCGGCGGATCCCAGGTTGACCTGTCAGGTGGTGGGGACGCCCAAGATTGAACTGATCATGGATGGGATTGCTGAGAGATCCTTTGCCTACGGAGTTCAGGGGGTGAGTTTTGCCGGGTTCTTTGAGGAGCGGTGTGATCTGTGGTTGAAGGGGATCCTCAGTGAAGCTCTCAACCGTTGGGACCCCTGGTTGGAGAGGATTGGGGTGATTCTGGTGGCGGGTGGGGCGGCTCCGTTGGCGGCTGGGTGGTTGAAACGGATGGGAGAGCAGAGGTGGTTCAAGGTGGTTGAGGATCCCCAGTTTGCTCAGGTGCTGGGGCTTTGTGGGGTATGAGAACGGTGCAGGTGCGGGTGAGGATCCCGGTGGAGCTGTTACCCCAGATTGAGCGGTTGCAGAAGGTGACTGGGCTGCGCTATCCAGGGGAGGTGCTGCTGTTGGTCTTTCAGTGGTTCTTGGCTCGTCCCACTGATAAAGTGGGCCAGGCTCTGGCCCACAAAGAGATAGCTAATACGGATCCAGACCCAAGCACGGCCCCGTGTTCGCTAACAGCAACATCCCTGAGAGACTTTATGCGCTCGCTGGCGGGGTAAAGCATGCCCACTACCGCCTATTTCAGGATTATCCCTCTCTCTTGCCACAGGGGTATGTAAGGATTGTCAATCGTACCCCTAAACGGGACTGGAACGGACTCAAAGGGACAGTAAAAGTGGTGAAGGATAGGGTGAAGGTTTTCTGGTGGGTAGCTGTAATGCCTATGGGATAAAGCTTCTAGATATAGGCACAGAGGACTCATAAGCCCTTGGTCGCGTGTTCAAATCACGCCTGAGCCATTGCTCTAGGATTCCCCACCATAGCGTGCGTATCGCCCAGGGTAAGGATACTGGAGGTTTTCCCTGAGCCACTGTGCTGCAGGCTTGTGACTGGATGTCGCTAGCCGGTTAGCCCCCCAATCTAGTCCGTTGGCATAGCCCACCAGAGGCATAATTTTAGATTTTAGTCCCCCATGGGGGATCCCTCGGTTGTCGTAGGGGGACTATCAGTGGAAGCCGCATTCGCATCCCCCCAAAGTGGAGCAAGGGGAGAACAAGTAAAGAAAAAGCAGGGAGAGATGTCGTGTTGGCCCCCTCCCTACTGTTTTGGGTAGGTGAACCCTACTCAGGGCTCACAAGGTGATGACTGAACAAACTGAGTGATTAGCGCACACCGCTGGGCTTATGCACCAAGAAGCTGAGGATTTGGCACTGCTTGATGTTGTCGAACCCCACCACCCGGATGAAGCAGTTGGGGTAAGTGCTGCGGCAGGATTGCACTTCGCTCAGCACCTCTTGGGTGGAGGTGGCGTTAAACAGCGGCAGCTTCCACATCGTCCAGTAATACACGGTTGGCTCAGAAGACTCGTTGAATTCCACAGCAGGAATATAGCCCTGATCCAAGATGTACTGCAGTTGCTTGCTGATTTGCAGGTCGGTGAGGGGAGGCAAATAGGACAGGGTCTCGTAGCGACGCTCTTTCGGTAACGTTTGCATGGTCGGTGTTACTCCGTTTCAGGTGTAGGGTCTTGGACAGGGGATCCCGCTTCCGGGTGGGTGACGGGTAGGGATCCCGTGGCTGAGGTGAGCCGTTCTAAGTGATCGCGGCGGTGCTCCATGTTGGCTTGTTGAATGCCGGTTTTGGCCATCTCCGGCAGATAATCAACTACTTCCGCGGCAATGTGCTCTCGAACGGTCATGATCCGATAGGCTAGCTCGGGGCGTTCCGCCAGCAGGGCCCGCAGGTAGGCTTCCCCATCCTGAAGGTTTTGCCGAGCTGAGAACTGCTGTAGCCAAAAGGCTTTAGGGGGATCCGTTTCGCCCAGCTGAGCCAGCACCGTCCGCATCGCCTGATAGGTTAGGTAACTGATCAGGGTTTTGGCGGTGTCTTTGGCGATCTGTTTCAGATCCATTGCAGATCCAAGAAGTGGGCCGGAAAGGGGACAAAGGTCGGGTGGGCCGTGAAAAGCAACCTGTGGATCCTCTGTCCCTGACGGCGGATCTTTAGCTTTAGAGGGTATCGACAGCCTTGAACTCGAACTTGATTTCCTTCCACAGTTCGCAGGCAGCCGCCAATTCCGGCGACCACTTGGCCGCTTCGCGAATGACATCGTTGCCTTCGCGGGCCAGATCGCGACCTTCGTTGCGGGCTTGGATGCAGGCTTCCAGGGCCACCCGGTTGGCGGTTGCGCCCGGAGCATTCCCCCAAGGGTGCCCCAGGGTGCCACCCCCAAACTGCAGGCAGGCATCATCCCCGAAGATTTCTACCAGAGCAGGCATGTGCCAGACGTGGATCCCCCCGGAGGCCACCGGCATCACGCCAGGCATAGAGGCCCAGTCTTGGGTAAAGAAGTTACCGCGGGAGCGATCCGCTTCTACGTAGTTTTCCCGCATTTGATCCACAAAGCCAAGAGTGATGGCCCGGTCGCCTTCTAATTTGCCCACCACCGTACCAGAGTGCAGGTGATCCCCTCCGGACATCCGTAGGCACTTGGCCAAGACGCGGAAGTGAATCCCGTGGTTTTTCTGCCGGTCGATAACGGCGTGCATGGCGCGGTGAATGTGCAACAGAATGCCGTTGTCCCGGCACCACTTGGCCAAGCTGGTGTTGGCGGTGAAGCCAGCCGTTAGGTAGTCGTGCATGATGATCGGGGCCTTCAGCTCTTTGGCAAACTCGGCCCGCTTGAACATCTCCTCACAGGTGGGGGCAGTGACATTCAGGTAGTGGCCCTTAATTTCCCCGGTTTCCGCCTGGGCTTTGTGGATGGCATCCATGACGAACAGATAGCGATCCCGCCAGCGCTGGAAGGGCTGCGAGTTGATGTTCTCGTCGTCCTTGGTGAAGTCCAGACCGCCCCGCAGGCACTCGTACACCGCCCGACCATAGTTTTTGGCGGACAGACCCAGCTTCGGTTTGATGGTGCAGCCCAGCAGCGGACGGCCGTACTTGTTCAACTTGTCCCGCTCCACCTGAATACCGTGGGGAGGGCCTTGGAAGGTTTTCAGGTAGGCGACCGGGATCCGCAAATCTTCTAGGCGCAAAGCCATCAGGGCCTTGAACCCGAAGACGTTGCCCACAATCGAGGTGAGCATGTTGGTAACAGAGCCTTCCTCAAACAGATCTAAGGGATAGGCCACAAAGCAAAAGTACTGGTTGTCTTCACCTGGAACTGGCTCAATGTCGTAGCAACGGCCTTTGTACCGATCCAGGTCGGTGAGCAAGTCCGTCCACACCGTCGTCCAGGTGCCAGTCGAAGACTCAGCCGCCACCGCTGCCCCCGCTTCTTCAGGGGGAACGCCAGGCTGAGGAGTAACCCGAAAACAGGCCAGGATATCGGTATCCTTAGGCGTGTAATCGGGAGTGTAGTAGGTGAGTTTGTAATCCTTCACCCCGGCTTGGTAACCGCTTTTGGATTGGGTTGCTGAATAGGCCACGTCGATCTCCCTCTGAACGAATCACAAATCACAAAATCGAAGAAAAGACCCCTCACGGATGCGACGAAAAGGCGCGCAAATCTAGGGCCAAAACCCCAGACCGTCGGACTTCCGCGAACAAACCTGCCCCACAACCGCAAGGCCATCTCTAGATTTCAAGACGGTCTTCACCCCAGTGATGACACAGTCCTAAAACCCTCTTTTCAATCGCTAGCTTTGACACACTGACTTTTCGAAATCTAAAGGGAAGATTTCTCGGCAATGTCTAAGCTAGGAGCCCTGGCAAGCACAGGTTTACATCAGGTTTAATCCTAAGTTATCACTCGCAATGATGGGCCGATTATTACTTTCTTTATGAGTTCGATTAGTTTAGTTAAAGTAAGCCACATCCTTTTTCCTTGAGAATATAGACTTCTTTGGTTTTCTTAATATCCCTCTGGAAGGGTTCCTCAAAACAGCCAAAAGACCAACAAAAACCCCCTTGAGTAGGGGGCATCTCAGGTTAGGCTTCCGAGGCCAGATGGTCTGGAGATGTTTAGGAAACCGCTGCCAAGGTCGGTTGGGGTCGCTTGCTGATCACTTGATCGATGAGGCCGTACTCTTTGGCTTGTTCTGGGGTCATGAAGTTGTCGCGGTCGGTATCCCGTTCGATGCGCTCCAAGGGCTGGCCGGTGTGGTGAGCCAGCAGGCTGTTCAGGCTTTGTTTGATGTAGAGGATTTCTTTGGCCTGAATTTCGATGTCGGTGGCTGGCCCCTGTGCCCCGCCTAGGGGTTGGTGGATCATGATGCGGGCGTGGGGGAGGGCAATGCGCTTACCCTTGGTGCCGCCCGCCAGCAGAAAAGCTCCCATACTGGCTGCCAACCCAATGCAGATGGTGGATACATCCGGTTGAATGTGCTGCATGGTGTCGTAAATGGCCATACCGGCGTAGACGGAGCCACCAGGGGAGTTGATGTAGAGGTAGATATCTTTCTCGGGATCTTCGGACTCCAAATAGAGCATCTGGGCCACGATCAGGTTGGCAATATCGTCGTCCACCTGAGTGCCTAAGAAGATGATCCGATCCCGCAGCAGGCGCGAGTAGATGTCGAAGGCGCGTTCGCCCCGCGCAGATTGCTCGATAACGGTGGGAATCATGCCAGTCCAAGCGATGAGTCAGTTCTTTCAGTGTAAGCTGTCCAACAGATGCTTTGATCAGGACGGTTTACCGCCCAGGATCCGTACCTGCCCGGGTGGGGCAGCAGGAGCCCTGCACCCTACCCTTTCGAGGGGGTGTCGGGATGTCTTGGGCGTGGATTTGGGCCGTACCGATATTGCCCACACTTCGGAGGGACGGCACCGGAATGGGCAAGCCATAACCCAGGTGCGTGACCACTTGGCCAACTTAAGAGCCAAGCTCCAGCACAAAGCCAGTAAGGGCACACGCAGTACACGCCGCCGAGTGGGTGGATTGCTGCAACGGTTATCCGGCCGTGAGCGCCGATTCCAAAGTGGGGTGAATGACACTGTTTCGAGACGCATTGTTGAAACTGCTAAGTCTCCGTCTGCCGGCATTGCTCTGGAAGATTTAACGGGGCTTCGGGAAAGAACCAACCAACAGCCTCGCAACCAAACGAGCGCAGGCGCAGTAACAGTTGGGGGTTCCACCGGTTGAGGGGGTTCATTGAGTACAAGGCTTTGAGGGCGGGTGTGAAGGTTGTTGCGGTCAATCCGGCCTACGCCGGTCAAACGTGCCACCGATGTCTGCGTATTCACCCGGATGTCGATAAGTCCTATCGGAGGGGTAAGCGGTTTGGGTGTGGGCATTGGGGTTGGCAGGGGGATGGGGCTTTTAACGGGGCCAAGAACCTTCCATCGATTGGGCTGTCGGTAATACGGCCTGGAGGCTCCTCTCCTGGTTATCCTGTGGGTTGAAGGAGATAGCCGGAGGGCGACTGAAGGGCTTTTGGAAAGCCCGCGCCGTGCTGCGTAAGCCGTCAGCGTCGGGAAGACGTTACTTGCCTATGATGAGGGTGAACCCCACCTGCTCCTATGGTTAAGCTGCTGCACCTTTCCGATATTCATTTGGGCAGTGGCCAAGCTCACGGCTACATTAACCCGGCCACCGGACTGAATACCCGCCTAGAAGACTTCGTCACATCCTTACGCCTCTGTATCGATCATGCCCTGGAACGGGCGGTGGATCTGGTGCTGTTTGGGGGAGATGCCTTCCCGGATGCTACGCCGCCCCCCCTTCATCAAGAACTCTTCGCCCAGCAGTTTCGCCGTTTGGCGGATGCCGGGATCCCAACCGTGCTTTTGGTGGGCAACCACGACCAGTACGGCCAGGGCCAAGAGGGCACCAGTCTGGCCATCTACCGCGCTCTGGGGGTCTCGGGCTTCATCGTGGGGGATCGGCTGCAAACCCACCTGATCAGAACAGGCAGCGGCCCTGTACAGGTAACCACACTGCCTTGGCTGAACCGTTCCACCCTGCTCACCCGACAGGAGAGCCTGGGGCTTAATGCCGAGCTCCTCGCCCATCAACTGCTGCAGCGCCTGCACCTGGCCTTAGAAGGGGAGATCCGCACCCTGCAGCCCGGGATCCCGGCAATTCTGCTGGCCCATGTGATGGTGGAAACAGCCCGTTATGGGGCCGAACGGCATCTTTCCGTGGGCAAAGGGGTTACGGTGCCCCTTTCGCTGCTGGCCCGTCCCGCCTTTCAGTACGTGGCCTTGGGGCATGTCCATCGCCATCAGGTGGTGTGTCGGGATCCCTTGATGATCTATCCGGGCAGCATTGATCGGGTGGATTTCGGCGAGGAAAAGGAAGAAAAAGGCTGTGTATTGGTGGAGGTCACCGCCGCCGGGGCTAGCTATGAGTTTTTGCCCTTACCCACCCGCACCTTTCACACCATTCGCCTGGATTTAAGCGCGGATCCCCCGGGGAATAGGGATATTCAAGCCAAAATACTCGCGGCCATTGCCAAAGCTCCGGTGCAAGGCTCGATTCTGCGGCTGATTTATCGCCTCCGCCCCGATCAACTGGAGCTCATCGACGAGCGCGCCCTGCACAATGCCCTTGCTCCCGCCTTCAGCTATACGATTGCCCCCGAGGTGATCAGCCCCCACCGTACTCGTCTGCCGGGATTGGATCCGAACCAGCTGGAACCCCTGACCACTCTGGAGCAGTACTTGGCCAGCCGTAGCGATTTGGCCCCGCTGCGCAGTGATTTGCTGGCAGCCGCCCGTCAGTTGTTGGAAGAATCGGCGGATCCCTTACAGGAATGGGACTGGGATCCCAGCTTGGAGGGCTTGGAAGACAATACTCAACCAGAAGGGCAACAGTTGCGGTTGCTGTGAAGGGATCCCTACAGGGCGCTCTTGACCATTCCAATTCCACCTTCTATCGCCGAGTGATCCGGGTCACTTCGCAGGAGAGGGGAGCTGCGGAAACTGGAATTGGGTTGAAGACGTTGGCAACGACGGTATCAGCTCACTCACAGGGAACCCACGCGGGCTGGTAGACCTCACACTGCCAGTCCCTTTTTTTGGGCTGTACAGCTGCCTGTTATCAGGAATCCTTAGTCATTCACAAGATTTTCACCTTCTTTTTTTAACCTGTTTACAAAAGAGAAGTGACCGATTGCCATGGGCAAAGGTGACTGACTTGTACCGGAGGAAACAGGATGCAAGAGCGGCTAACCTATCAAAACAAAATGCGCTCTCGATTGGATGAGATCATCGTGCAGATTGAGAAGTTAGAAGCCTCTGCAAAACGAGCTGAGAATGAGGCCAAAGATAAGCGTCTTGAGGCTCTGAAGCTCAAACGTGAAGCTTTTGAAGAAAAACTACGGTCTCTCCAAAACAGCAGTGGCGAAGCTTGGGAAGAACTGAAATCTGGCTTGGAATCCGCTTGGGGTGAGCTGCAAAGCGCCCTGGATAATGCCTTTGCCAAGTTCCAGTGAAGTCGAAGGGTGGGTTCCAGAAAGGTCATCACTTAACAACAACAAGGAGCAGGAAAGATGAACGGCACACTGTGGTTTTTGTTGATTGGGGCAATCGCCGGCTGGCTGGCTGGAAACATTCGGCGCGGCTACGGCTTTGGCCTGATTGGGAATATCTTGGTCGGCATTTCTGGGGCCTTCTTCGGAGGATTCCTCTTCGATTTGCTCGGTCTCTCGGCTACGGGCCTATTGGGAAGTTTGTTGATGGCCACGGTTGGGGCCTTGGTTTTGTTGGCCCTGATCAGCTTTATTCGTCGGGCCTGAGCCTCAAATCAGCCCGCAGGATTTTGCCTTTTGTTTGCATTTTGGAGGATAGGTTATGAATGTGCGTGTTCTTTCCGCAGCGATGATCGGCTTGGCAACCCCCAGTTTGGGTCTGCTCACGCTGCCCCCGGCTTCGGCTCAGCAACTGTTCGATCTGGGAGTACAGCAGCTTCAACCGGGCACGATCATCCCAGTCCAAAGCCTTGAGGGAGAGGAACCCCAGTACTTCAGCCCCGATAGCACCCATCCGGTGACCCTGCGGGTAGCTCAGGACATCTACGATGGCAGCGGCCAACTGGTGATCCCGGCGGGCAGTGAGGTGCGGGGGCGAATGCAGCCGGCCCAAGGGGGCGCACGATTCTTCGGCACAGCCTTGATTGCCAACGGGCGCCTTTACTCGGTGCAGATGTCTTCCGACTTGATCCATGACGAAAAGGATCCGCGCCACTATTCTGCTGAAGCGATTGCTGAGGATGCGGCCATTGGCGCTGTGGGCGGTACCCTACTGGGCTTGCTCACGGGGGGAGTTTCTGCCCTTGGGGTGATCGGTGGAGCCGGTGCCGGGGTGGCGATAGGCAATGTTACCGCGCCTCAAGTGGTGGTGCTGCGCCCCAATCAGGCCATCAACCTGACGTTGGATAGTCCGCTGCGGCTGTAAAGCCCGCTGCTTCTGATTCCACACAACGGTGGTCGGTGGTGCCCGTACCCCGAAAAGAGCTTAGGCACTTTCACAGGGATCCCCCCAGGCTGGATGGGGATCCCGGCCATTTGGAGGTATGATGCAGACCTACCGCTAGGTCACGGTGGGGATCAGCCACGGTGAGTAAGGGGGAAAGTCCGGTGCAAATCCGGCGCTGTGCCGCAACTGTGATGAGCTAAGGCTTTGGCCTATCTCTCAGTCAGGATGCCCGCCTACGGTCTTATGTCCTTGATGTTCCGCGTTGCACGGAAAAAGGAGCTCTGACTGTGAATAGATTTGTCTTCCTCAGCGTTGGGCTGGGGATTTTGGGCATTGGGATCCCGGCCTGGGGGCAAGTGCCGGATTCACTGTCGGCAGAGGTTTTGGATACGGGCATCAGTGCCGAGATCCTCAATCAGCCGGTGACCAGCCCCTTTCGTCGTCCGGGGTTACTGCGGGATTCCTCCCGTCCGGTGTATGTGATCACCCGCCAGCAGATTCGGGAGCAGGGGGCCAGAACCGCTCAAGAGGCCCTGCGATATTTGCCGGGGATCCTCAGCGATGGCACCGCCGGCACCCAGTTGGGGGCGCTCAGTTCGCAATTCATGCGCGGGGGACGCACGGCTCAGGTGTTGGTGTTGCTGGATGGTCGGCCCATTAACGATTTGGGCTTTTTTGGGGGGTTTGATCTATCGCAGATCACCAGCGATGTGATCGAGCAAATCGAGGTTGCGCCAGGGGGGGGATCCACCCTCTACGGATCCGATGCCATTGGCGGGGTGATCAACATCGTGACAGTAGCACCTACCTCCGAGCCAGAAACCCTACTTGAGGCCGCCATCGGCAGCTATGGTCTAAATGAACAAGGGATCCAATCCCGTGGCCAAGCGGAGGATCTGGGCTGGGTGATCAGCTATCGCCGATTGGAAAGTGCCAATGATTTTCCCTTTGAAATTGCCCGTCTGGAGCAATCGGGGATCCGAGAAAACTCGGCGGTGGAGTACAACAACCTCCAGGCCAAGCTCACCTGGCAAGTGAGTGAGGAGCACACCCTCAATCTAAATGCGTTGTACCTGACAAAGGCGTTTCAAGTACCAGGAAGCACGAATTTTCCTTCTCCTGATGCCATTCAAAACACCAATGATCTATTACTGGATCTCGACTGGCTTTGGGCCCAAGAAGAGGGATCCCTGCGCGCCAGGGTGTTTTTGGATGACCTCAACTATCGCTTCAGTGCTCCTGAAACCCAGGGATCCCGCGATACTATTTTCAGAACTGGCTGGGGATCCCAGCTGCAATATGACCGACAAATAGGTGATACGCTCAGCCTGATGGCGGGAGCCGATTACCGTTCTATTTCAGGACGCAACACCACGTTTTCATTTGCTGAGGGATCCACCAATATCAACTACGATGACAGGGTTAATCAGGGGGCTTTATTTGCCCGTTTGGATTATGATCCAGCACCTGATCTCAATCTCAACTTGGGGATCCGTCAGGATTTTAATAGCCTGGTGAATGGCTCCGCCACCTCTCCGGCCATCGGGATCCGCTGGACAGTAGGGGAGGGCACCACCCTACGGGCCAATTACGCCAGCAGCTTTCGTACCCCTTTGATCTCAGAATTGTTTTTTCAATTGCGGGGCTTTTTTGAGGTGGATGGCAACCCCAATTTGCGTCCAGAACGGGGAGAAAGCTTCGATATTGGATTGGATCAAACCTTGGGGGATATCGGTCTTTTGCGCCTCACCTTTGCCCACAATCGCATCCGAGATGGCATTACCTTTGTTAGCACAGGCCCAACCTCGGGCACTTACGAAAACATCGGCTTGGTGGAATACACCGGCCTAGAAGCAGCCCTAGATTTGCGCTTCAGCCCCAACTGGACAGCTTTTGTTAACTACACCCTCAACGACCCCCGAATCCGCGAAGCTGTGGATGCCACCACCATTGGCAATCAACTGGCCTTTGTGGGGGCCGATAGCTTTAATTTGGGGCTGACTTATCGCTCGTTAGATGGCAGCTATGGATCTCTGCTAATGCATCAAATTGGCGGCTTTTTTACCAACAACAGCAACACTGAATCCTTGCCGGGCTACACCACCCTTGCCCTCAAAGGCGGGATCCCGATTTCAGAGGCTTTGGCCCTAGAAGTGGGTGTAGACAACCTCTTGGATCAACAGTACGAAGTGTTTCCGGGCTATCCCGGCATTGGCCGCACCCTGAAAGTTAATCTGCGGGGGCAGTTTTAGTGCTGCATTTTCACTACCAACGCCTGGGCCGGATCCCAGCCTCTTTTCATCCTTTACAACCCAAATCACAACCCAAACCCACCATGACTCAAACCCTTCAAGATCCCCAACCCCAAGTTCAATCTCAACCCAGCTATCCCCATTACCTTTGGGTCTGCACCACCTGTGGATCCCGGTGGGTGAATGGCAAAAAAGAGGGGATCAGTCAAGGAGAGATCCTTCTCGAGAAATTGCAATCGCAGACCCTGGATCCGCAACTCAAACTCAAACCCGTGGCCTGCATGAGCGGATGTAGCCATGCCTGTGTGATTGGGCTGGCTGCCCCTACGAAGACCACCTATGTTTTTGGAGATTTGGATCCCGAAAAAGATGTGAATTCAATCCTCAAAACCGCAGAGCTGTATCTCACCAAACCCGATGGGATCCTGCCCTGGGCCGAACGCCCCCTTAAAAAAGGCGTGATCGCCCGGATCCCGCCCATTGAGCAGGGTTAGGGCTACCTACTACTGAACACTGAATAAAGAGAATACAGCCCTTTACGCCTAGGGCACGCTGGCGCGTTCGCCCATGGCGGCCCATAGGGCACCGCCAGTCACGTGTAACAACTGTGGAAGTTGAGATCCACTCTCTAGAAGGCCAGTGCTCCGCACCTCGCGGAGCGAAGTCACAATCCCTGTTGTAGAAAACCCACGCAAGGGCTGTACCAGGGGCAATTTGAGAAGGAAGTTCAGTTTTTATTGGAGATAAAGTAGGAAAGATTAAAGGGATAGAAAATGCAACAAAAATAGGAACGAATCGTTGATTCTGAGGCATGCTATTATGCACATTTTCAGAGTCAACCTACAATCGTTTGTCTAAGTTTCAAAAGCCCAGAGGCTATGTTTGGAGTGACTATAGAATGGGCACCCTAGCCTTATCCGATTTGCAACAAGGCAATTGGTCGAAGTGCCCCTCAGCCTGAACCCGTGAATCGGTAATGACTAGTAATGATTGCCCACTTTGCGGTGGTGAACAGCCGTGAGGGCTCCTAAGCTGGAGACACGACCGGCTTCTAGGGTGCTGTAGACGACCCAATGATCGCTGGTTTCCATGCGGCTCGCCACCCGGCACTCCAGATAGGCCAGGGCATCGGCCAAAATCGGGGATCTATTGGCAGCGGGGTAGGTTTTGACTCCGGCAAAGCGATCGGCCCCGGGTGGAAAGCGCTTGAGGAAGTGGCGCATCAACGACTGATAGTTGCCCTCCTGCAACACATTCAAGACAAAGGTATCCCCCACCTGCAGGAAAGACTCGATCGCCCGATCTTTGGCTACGGCGATGGTGATCCCAGGCGGTTCGCTACTGGCTTGGGCCACCCAAGAGGCCAACATGGCGCTATTGGCTTGCCCTTTTTGGGCAGTGATGATGTAAAGACCATTGCTGATGCGGCCCAAGGCCCGATCCAAATCCGCATCGAGGGCTTTCATTTGTTGAATGTTGCGATCCCGCGTCAACCATTGCCCTAGGTCGGTACCCGCTTCCTCACACAGTTGTAGCAGGGCGTCATTGGCAGGTTGCTTGAGCAAGATCGGGGCAAAGGCTTCTTTGGCGCCGATCTCTTGTAGGGTATTGCGGCAGAGGTACACCGACTCGTCATCCGCTCCCCCAGACTCGAACAGGCCAAAGCTCTGCTTGCTATGGGTTGCTGCCAGCAGGGTTTTGAGCAGTACCTGGGTCGCCGCCGCATCCGGGCCAGATTGGGGGGGCATGCCCACCACCACTCCCACAGCCAAGCTCACCAGCTCCCGCACCTCATGGGCATCTACCAGCCGCAGATCCACCAGTTCGGCTTGGACACCGGTTTTTTGGATCCCACGGGCAATGGCTTGGGCCAGAGATTCTGCCTGGCCATACCCCGACAGGTAAAACACCGCCACCATCCGTTCGGCTTTGGCTTGCTCCAGGCTCCAGGCGCGATATTGCTCCACCCAGTCGGCCAGGTGGTGCCGCAACAGAGGTCCGTGACCCGTGGCGATAGCCGCGATGGGAGGGAGGGCTTCCATGCGCTTCAGGGCCGACAACACCGAGCGGGCATTCGGCCCCATTAGACAGTCGTAGTAGAGCTTGTAGTCCGACTGCAGCAGGTGGGGGTGCTCATCCCAGCCGAAATCGTCGCAGTAGTGCATCCCAAACACATCACAGGTGTAGAGAATTTGGGTGCCGTGGTCGTAGGTCAGGATGGTGTCGGGCCAATGCAGGTTGGGGGCGGAAACAAACTCCAAAACATGCCCCTTGCCCAGATCCAGACGGTCACCACTTTTCACCAACTGCCGCTCGAAGGGCCGATGCACCAGGTCTTCTAGGAATTGCACCGCCACTTTGGAGGCAACCACCGTGATTTGAGGGGCGAGCTCCAACAGATCTCTCACCAGGCCACTGTGATCCGGCTCGGTATGGCTGATCACCAGGTAATCAATCTCGGCAGGGTTGAGGATCCCTTGTAGAAAATCAAAATAAAGCTGGCGAAACTTCTCATGGGAGGTGTCGATCAGGGCCACCTTTTCTCCACGGATCAAAAAGGAGTTGTAGGTGGTGCCGTTTTCCAGGGCGAACTCAATGTCAAAGCGATCCCGATCCCAGTCTTGGGAGCGAATCGCCAAGGTATCGGTTCCGATGGATAGGGTTTGCAGAGTGAGGTGCGACTGAACAGGACGAGGTGCGACTGCGGTGACGGCCATATTTCCTCCCTCTCGCATACAGCCAGGTAACGATTTAACTTTCAATGTAACTGGATATTCTAATGTTTAGACTTTGTAATACTTATATTTTTCATTTATAGCCTTCAGGGATCCCTGGATTCCGCCCAGCTGCAGTCCTTCGGGTTCAGGGCAGAGGCAAGCCCTGCCAGGGTGTGGCGCAGTTGATCCAGGTTTTGGCCGGTGGTGGAAGAGACAAACAGGGCCTTCGGATACAGCAGTTGCACGTCTTCCAACCACTCTGGATCCACCCGGTCTATTTTGTTGAACACCAGTTGCCGGGGGCCGGTGGCCAGAGGCATTTCATCCAATAAGTTCTCCACCGCCTCAATTTGCCCCTCCCAATTGGGATGGGAAAGATCCACCACGTGCAGCAGGGCATCGGCTTCGGTGACTTCCTCCAGGGTGGCCTGAAAGGCATCCACCAGTTGATCGGGCAATTCGGTTAGAAACCCTACCGTATCCGTGAGCAGCACCGCCTGATGCTGGGGCAAATCCAGCCGCCGGGTGGTGGGATCCAAGGTGGCAAACAGTTGATCGGCAGCGTACACCTGGGAATGGGTGAGGGTGTTGAGCAGGGTGGATTTTCCGGCATTGGTATAGCCCACAATTGCCACCACCGGAATTTGGGATCCCTCCCGTCGTTGCCGCAGCCGTTGCCGATGGTTGCGCAGCTCCTGCACCTGTTGGCGGAGCTTGCTGATGCGCCGTTGAATGGCTCGCCGCTCCATTTCCAGTTGCGTTTCCCCGGGGCCACGGGTGCCAATGCCACCTCCCAAACGAGACATGGTGCGGCCTCGACCGGCCAAACGGGGCAGCAAATACTGCAATTGCGCCAGTTCCACCTGCAATTTCCCGGCGCGGGTTCTGGCCCGTTGAGCGAAAATATCCAGAATCACCTCGCTGCGATCCACCACCCGTACCCCCACCGCTGCCTCCAGGCTACGCACTTGGCTGGGGGTGAGTTCCCGGTCGAAGACCACCAGGTTGGCGCCCAAATCCTGCACCAGCAGAGCCAACTCCTGAACCTTGCCGGAGCCGATTACTGTGGTGGAACTGGGGCCTTCCCGTTTTTGCCAGAGGGTGTGCAGCACCTGCCCGCCGGCGCTTTCCACCAGGCGACCCAACTCCGCTAAAACATCCATCAAGTCTTCGCCGCTCTGCCCCGGCTCCTGCAACCCCACCAGTACCGCCCGATCCTGATCCAGATCCACTTGGCGGGCGGTGAATTGGCGCCGAAACTGATCCTCCAGAGCCGCCACCAGCTCTTGTAAATCTTGTTCCGCCAGGATCCCCACCGGCAGGGGCTCTGAAACCAACCAGCGGCTTTCTCCATCCGGCAACAGATGCGCCAAATAGGCCCGCTCGATAAAGCCCGTGGCGGTTCCCCCCCGTCGCAGGTGCCCGCCAGATTTGGACACCGAAAGGGTGATCAGGGCATCCAACCGTTGCAGAGCCATGGCCGTCAGTGCCTTTTGCCCCGGCCCTTCTGAGCCCGTTTGGGTGGTGATGCAGCGGATCCCCGACAGTCGCTCCGCCCCCTGACGCGGCAGTTCCCAGGCGGGGATTTGGGTTTCAAAGGGGGATCCCACCCCGACGCGAATCACTTGGCCGCGCCGGTTTAGGTAAACACTGATCGGTTGATAATCCAATTCTTGGCAGATGGATCCCAGCCGTTGGGCAAATTCGACCGTGACAAGGCTGCTGGGGGGCAAGCGCAGCTGATAAAGCCGTTGCAGTTGCTTTTGCTGGTAGGGTTTTAACCCTTTGGCGTGGGCAGGGCTGAAGCGTTGGTCGGTTTGGTTTTGAGAGGTGCTAACCCTGGGCATAGGGACGGGGAGAAACCCAAAACGAGCTTTTATCTACCATACACGCTGGCTTCAAGGCCCGATGACCCTGGGCATCAGTCGGTTGCAAACCCGGGGATCCCTTACGGATTGGGGTTAACCGTGGTGGTGCGGCGGATCGGTTGCCCATTCAGCGTGCTGCCGTCCACAGTTTTCACCCAGCCTTGCCCCGGCATCAATTGATACTGCACATCCGTATCAGAGCCCCCAAGCAGCTCCCCCTCGCCATCAAACACACGGGTTTTACGCCGCCATTGCCCTGGTCTGGTCGGTGTGCCACTCGACTCAGTGGTGAGGCTTTGTCCGCGGGCGGTATCGAATTGCCCAGTGCGTTGCCGGCCCTCTCCCGGCTGACCTTTGATGATGGCGGAGTTGCTGCCTACGGTTTCTCCCTCGGCGTTTTGCACCGTGGTATGGCCCTGTCGTTGCCAACCCTCATCGGTGCGAGTGGTGTTGTGCTGATGGTTTAGGTTCCAGGTCTGGCCTCGCTCGGTGGTGATTTGGCCGGAATATACCCCTTCCACCCCCTGACCGGGAATCAATCGCCGGGATCCCTGGCCGGAATAGGTACCACTGCCGGATCCCCCGTTTGGTCCGGTGCGGGTGTAGCTGCCGGCGTTGGAAAAGGAGCCTGGCCCTGTAGAGGTCCGTTCACCCCGGATGGTCAGGGATGGCTGTGTCGTGGTGATGCGGGTGCGCTGACGGGGTTGGGCCTGGGCAGAGGGAGCAAGGGTCAACGCCACCAAGAGGGCGGTAACCAGCGACAAACGAAAATGTGCATTGTTCATGTTTGGGGGCCCCCTTGGATGGCCGTAACCACTAATCCATCTTCGGCCTTCACTCCATTAGACTCCGACTCCAGCCTGTGGGTTCAGTCGTCCTCCAGACGACCCGGAGGGTCACCGAAGCGCCCACAACCTCTCAGGATCTGTTCAAGATCTGTAGCGGGTTTGTCACTGGAATGAGGAGGGGTTATAACCTGCTCTTAATGTTGCTGCAGTAACCTCATAGCTGCCTCTGATAAACGCGACCGTACCCCAATCTATGAATACAAACACCCGTCGTACTTTCCTAGCTGTTGCCGCTGGCTTCGTGGCTGCCTCTGGGGCTGCTTTTCTGGCTGCCGACAGCTTTGCTCAATCCCCTACTGATGTGAAAGTTTGGATTGCCTTTACCGATAACCGTCTCGATTGGACGCGGGAGAAAGCAGCCGAATTTAATGAACAATTCCCTCAGTACAACGTGACGGTCGAGGGCTACGCCAACTACGAGGAAATTCAGCAGGCCACCGACCTGGCCATTCAGCAGAATGCTGCTCCTTCTGTGGTGCAGTGGTTTGAGGTGGGCACCCAGCGGGCACGGGATTTTGGGTACTTTAAGTCCATTGCCGATGCCCTCGGGGATCGTACCGAAGTCAATGGGATCCCGGTGAATTTCGATGACTTCATTCAGCCGGTGGTGAGCTACTACACCCTGGACGGCAAGTTCACCTCCATGCCCTGGAACAGCTCCAGCCCCATCCTCTACTCCAACACCGCCATCCTGGAAAAAGCGGGCATTGACACCCCACCTGCCACCTGGCAGGAGGTGGAAGCCGCCTGCGAAAAGATCATGGCCCTCCCCGACGCTCCCCAGGGCTGCATCACTTGGCCCAATCACGGTTGGTTCTACGAGCAGTGGATGGCCCAGCAAAATGCCATTCTGGCCAACAATCAAAATGGTCGGGCTGCTCGTGCCACCCGGCTGTTCTTGGATTCTGAGCCTTCTGTTGCCATCGCCTCTTGGTGGCAGAGCATGGAAGACAAGGGCTACTACGTCTATAGCGGCCGTCAGCGGGATTGGGCCGCCACCGAGCAAGCCATTCAAACGGGCACCGTCGCCATGGCGATTACCAGCAGCGCTGATGCTGCCAACATCACCAACGCTGCCAAAGAAAACGATATTGAGATCGTCACCACCCGTATGCCCTACAACGCTGACATGGGGTGGACCGGCAACCTGATCGGGGGGGCGAGCCTCTGGTTGGTGGATGGGCTGCCCACGGAAGTGGAGGATGGGGCACTGTCCTTCATGCTCTGGCTCAACAACACCGAAAACGCCGCTGAGTGGCACCAGGTGACGGGCTATCTGCCGATCCGAGAAAGCTCGGTGGAATTGCTGGAGTCTCAGGGTTGGTTTGAAGAGAACCCCAACTTCTTTACCGCCAGCGACCAGATCAACAACTCCACCGTCACCACCGCCACACGGGGAGCACTGCTGGGATCCTTCCCCCAAACCCGCGATGTGATCACCCAAACCATGGAAAACCTGATGCTGCAGGGCGGGGATCCAGAGGAAGCGATGATCCGGGCCAATGAGGAGGCCAACCGTTTGCTGGCAGAATACAACTCCCTCTACGACTAGCCCGGTCACTGGGGTATTCGGGCTGGGGGATCCAAAGGGATGGGGGTGGGCAGGTGCCTGCCCCTTTTTGGCCGGTGGGAACTGAAGCCGGAGGAGCCGTAAGCGAAGAAGGAAGAAGCCATGTTGGAGTTGATCCAAATTGGGGTGCCGCTGTTGGCGGGGTTAATCGGGGCCGTTTGGGTGGGATCCCGCTTTCGACGGATGCAGCGTTCCGGGCTGGTGGGGGCCCTCTTGGGGGGTCTGGCAGGGGGCTTGGGATCCCTGATTTTTATGGTGCCGCTGGATTTTTGCACCTTTGAACCGGAGCGCCAGCTGATCGATATTGCCTTTGGCCTGGGGTTGGTGCTGGTGGGCATGGCCATTCCCCTAGGGCCACTGCTGTGGTGGACCCAACAGGAATATCGCCGTCACCTGGGCATGAAAAGCACAGTCCCCCAACAAAAAGGCATTTTTAAGCAGGGGTGGCTGGCTTGGTTGTTGCTATCCCCCACCCTGACGATTCTGGTGCTGTTCCTCTACTATCCGGGCTTGGATACCTTCCGCCTCTCCACCTTGCTCACGTTCGTTGGTGCCCCGCGAAGCCGCTTTGTCTGCGTGGATAATTTCACGGGCCTACTGTCGGATGCTACCTATCTACGTAGCATTACCATCACCTTCGCCATCTCCGCTGCCATCATTTTCTTTGGGTTGACGGGATCCCTATTGATTGCCACCTTGGCCTACCAACCGATTCGTGGGGCAGCGATTTATCGCATTCTCCTGATCTGGCCCTATGCCATTTCGCCGGCGGTGGCGGGGATCATCTTTTTTATTATGTTTAACCCCTTGGGGGGTGTGGCCAACTATTTGCTGGGGTTGGTGGGGATCCCCCGTTTGAATTGGCTGAGCAATCCCAATTTGGCTCCATGGGTAGTAATCTTCGCCAGCGTTTGGAAACAGATGGGCTACAACATTTTGTTCTATATTGCTGGGCTGCAAAATTTGCCTAAGGATCTGCAAGAAGCCGCTGCCATTGATGGGGCCGGAGCCCTCCGCCGCTTTTTGTCCATTACCGTACCGCTGCTTTCTCCCATCACCTTCTTTTTGGTGATTACCAACATGACCTACGCTTTTTTCGATATTTTTGGCACTATCGATCTGCTCACTGCCGGCGGCCCTTCCGGCTCCACGTCGGTATTGATCTACGAGATCTACAAAATTGGGGTTTCTTCCGGCAACTTGGGCAAGGCCGCGGCGCAATCGATTGTGTTGTTCTTGATGGTCGTGGGCCTCACCATCATCCAGTTCCGCACCACAGAGCGCAATGTCACCTATGGGGGGTAAACCCTCAACAAAGCATCCCTCTTAGAATGTGGGGTGCAGGACTCAGGGATCCCGGATGAACCTCACCTCAAGATCGATAAGATTGATTCCTCTGATGCGAGGGCTATGGGCAGGGCTACTGGTACTCCTGCTCTGGCTAGGGGGATCCCCGGCTTGGAGTCAGACCCGTCTCAATTTCAACAATGCCGACTTGCAAGGGCAGGATCTGTCTGGCCAAGATTGGCGGGGCAGTAGTTTTGTCAGTGCCAACCTGCATGGGGCGGATCTCCACGGTGCCAACTTGGGGGGTGTGGCGTTCACCAAAGCAGACTTAACACAAGCCAACCTGGCGGGCGTGGATCTGAGCAATGGCCTGTTGGATTTGGCCAACCTAGCGGGGGCCGACCTAAGTGGAGCCAACCTAACGGGCGTGATCGCCGCACGAGCTGTTTGGCAGGGAGCCACGATCACCGGCGCAGACTTTAGTGAAGCCTATGTGGATCGGGCGGCACAGCAGCAGTTGTGTGAACGGGCCAGCGGATCCCATTCGGTCACAGGAGTCGATACCCGCGAGAGCTTGGGTTGCCCTTAAAACAGACGGGAACAACGAGCCAAAGAGGACATCTGCTCGAAAATTTCGTAGGATCCAACCGGCGATTCCAAAGGTGAAGAAAACAGGATCCCTCAAGGGTTGCAGCCAAATCGGCCCTTAGATTGGGTGGGTTATTGGTAATTTGCCGCTCTCCCGAAAGGACCTGCAACCATGAGCAAGCCCAGCTTTGCCGTTATCGGTTTAGCCGTGATGGGGGAAAACCTCGCCCTCAACGTGGAACGCAATGGTTTCCCGATCGCTGTTTACAACCGCACCAGATCCAAAACGGATCAATTCATCCGAGAACGGGCCCAGGGCAAACAGGTTACCCCCGCCTACAGCTTGCCGGAATTGGTGCAGCTGATGGAACGGCCCCGCAAGTTCCTGATCATGGTCAAGGCGGGAAGCCCGGTGGATGCGGTGATTGATGAGTTAAAGCCACTGCTAGATCCGGGAGACATCATCATCGATGGCGGCAACTCCCTCTACACCGATACGGATCGCCGCGCCGAAGCTCTTGCCCCCACAGGATTACACTTTGTCGGCATGGGAGTCAGCGGTGGCGAAGAGGGTGCCTTGAATGGCCCCAGTTTGATGCCCGGTTGCAGCCCAGAAGCTTACAAAGAACTCGAACCCATCCTGACCAAAATTGCCGCTCAGGTGCCGGATGGCCCCTGTGTCACCTACCTAGGGCCCAAAGGAGGCGGGCACTACGTGAAGATGGTGCACAACGGCATCGAATACGGGGATATGCAACTGATCGCCGAAGTCTATGACCTGATGCGCCGGGGATTAAACCTTTCTGCAGAGCAGATGCAAGAGATTTTCCAAACTTGGAATGAAACGGAACTGGAGTCCTTCCTGATTGAGATTACCGCCAAGATCTTCCAAACGATGGATCCCGATACGGGCAAACCCTTGGTGGATCTGATTCTGGACAAGGCCGGCCAAAAAGGAACAGGACTGTGGACGGTGAAAGATGCCCTAGATTTGGGCGTGGCCGTACCCACGATCGAAGCGGCGGTGCAAGCCCGGATCCTTTCTTCCATTAAAGAAGAACGGCTCTACGCTTCCACACAACTGAAAGGCCCCGGTACCACCTTTGAAGGGGATCCAGAAAGTTTTATTCAAGACCTACGGGCCGCCCTCTACTGCGCCAAAATCTGCTCCTATGCCCAGGGGATGGCCCTGATCAAAAAAGCTGCCGCCACCCACGGCTACATCTACGACTTCAGCGAGATCCCCCGCATTTGGAAGGGGGGGTGCATCATTCGGGCCCGCTTCCTCGGTGAGATCCAGTCCGCCTACAAACGGGATCCCGAACTGGTGAACCTGCTTTTGGATGAGGAGTTCAAGCAAGCCATTCAGGAACGACAGGGATCCTGGCGCCGGGTGGTAGCCACAGCCGCCGCTTTGGGGATCCCGATTCCCGCCATCAGTGCCTCCTTGGCTTACTACGACAGCTACCGCACTGCCAATCTGCCCCAAAACCTCACCCAAGCCCAGCGAGACTTCTTTGGGGCACACACCTTTGAGCGTACCGATAAGCCCGGTGTCTTCCACCATGAGTGGAGTGCCCGATAGCTTAGCGCTCATGCTCTTCTGCACGACCCGGAGGGTCATCAGGATTGAAGAGTGTGATTCTTAGGAAAGGGATCCCTCAATGAGATAGCTTAGGGATCCAGAGGGCTTCTGACTCCGCGACCGCCTTTGTTGAGCACATGGGTGTAAACCCTCGTGGTCTTGACATTCTTGTGACCTAGTAATTCCTGAACGGTACGAATGTCATAGCCGTTCTGCCGCA
>JAUQVK010000039.1:0-15700 GCA_039794845.1 Thermostichus sp. DRC_bins_24 | reverse complement strand
TCAGTTGCCGGGTCGTAATCCCGAAGAGTACGTCATCCAAAGTTTCCGTAACCGTGGATCAGATTGTGTTAACCGCCGAGATAACACGGTAATCGTTGGAGTTCCTTGCACCTTCTTGATGGGGGTGCGAGTTTATCATCGTTTCTCATTTGATCAAGGGAGTCGTCAGGCTCTTCCTGGTTTGAGAACAGAAACCGTTTCTGCCAACCAAAACCTAGCCAATGCAGATGTATGGCTATACCCTATGGCAAGCTCAATTGTTGAGATCAATTTAGCAGCCGACTTGGGTGATGTTTGTCGGGGAATACTGGCCACCACTGCCAACCCAACCAATGATTGTGATGCTTTTCCATTGCCTTCTCCTTGAGCCAGCTTTTGCATAATCAACCCATCTTCTCTTTTTGATGATCCCCCTTATGCCTAACTCCATTCTCCGACAAAAGAAAAAAGTTTGGGGATTTACCCTAATTGAGTTGCTTGTTGCGGCTTTGATGGCCTCGATATTTCTTCTGGCAACTGGCAGCATCGTTATTCAAACCATGCGGGTGGATCGCGAAGAAACAGGGCGCACGCAAATTCAAGCTGAGCTCACCCAAGCCATGCAGTATATCCAGCAGGATTTGGCTGAAGCACTTTATATTTACAACGATGCCGAACAACCCAATGGGGACGGGATCCCGGATTTAATCGAGAATCTTTATAATCCAGGCTGGATAAGGCGTCCAGACGGTAGCATACCGGTTGTTGCCTTTTGGCGGCTGAGCCCTATCCCTCGTGCGTGCTATGCAGGGAACCCTTCGCTACAGGAAATTAGAGAGGGGCGGGCAATTTTGCCCGATGAGCCGCCCGCTGGATTTCTTCCAAACAATTTAGGTGATTGGGAAAATATTCGGCGCCGCCGCAACGTGTACACCTTGGTAGCTTATTACCTGCGACGCAACTACAACAATGCGGGCAACTTAGCCGATGATTCCACCACTCCTTGGGAGGGCAATGCTCGCATTACTCGATTTGAGCTCCAGCCTTTTAACTCAGGCTGCACTGCTCGTAGCCCATTCTTTGTAGAAGATCCAGATCCTTTTCTGGCGGGTTTTTTGGCTTGGCCTCGAAATCCAGCTGCCCAATTACCAGTTGCCACTCAAACGGGCACAACTGGTGGTGTACCACGTCCCTTGGTATCGAGTATTTTCAGTAGTCGCCAGGGAAGTTCACAGGTTGCTCCGGATTGCCCTCAGGGTTATGTGTTTGGAGGAGGCAAGCCTGCAGGAGTAACCTTTAGTGGGCTCGACACCCATCAAAACGATGTCGGTTTTTATGTCTGTGTGCGTCGGAGTGCCACTGCCAACTTGCCTCAGGACGTGATCATCAACATCACCGCAACAGCAATGGAGCGCTCAAACCCGGGCTTATTCAGACGCTATATCCAAAATGCGGGGAGCGTTAGTGCAGAGCAGGTTTCTCGATACCTGACAACCATGCAAACTCGAGTTCTAGCTCGGGGTGTGTTTAATCGCCAAGCCTGAGCTGCTCGATCAAGAGCGATAGGAGAAAGTGCTAATGTTTGCACCTGTCAAGATGCCTGGCCTGAGTAGAACCGCTCAAGCGAAAGGCTTCACTCTCACCGAAGTTTTGGCCGTCATTGTTATTGTTGGCATTTTGGCTGCGATCGCGGTTCCTTCCGGGATCAACATCTGGGCACGGATCCAGCTGGATGATGCTCAGAATCGGGTCGAGCGGGCCTTGCGCACTGCTCGTACAAATTCAAGAGCATCCTTGCAAGGTAGAGCTTGGGTTGTTGCAGTTGACAATAGCGATCCAAATGTACCGACCCTTGTTATTGAAGATGAGGATGCCCTTTGTGATGAACCTGTCTCTTGTCAGCGAGTTCGTCTCAACAACTATGTGACAGTAACTAATAATTTCACCGGTGGAAGAGCTGTTTTTGACTCTGAGGGTAGGGCTCGTTTCTTGGGTCGCTTTGTTGTGAGCAGCACCTACTCGCAAGGGGAAAATCGTTGTGTTGTGGTCAGCACCCTGCTTGGAACCATTCGTAAAGACAACAACCCAGCCTGTGCTAGCGCAGTGGACGATGAAGAGGCTAGCTAGTTGTTGATCTGCTCCGAGGGGTAATATGGTCGGGCAGCAGCACATAAACACTCATTCGGATACTGCATGACTGGTTCCTTGGGGCTTGGGCAAGAAAAGGGTCTCAAAACATTTCCCTGGCAAACTCAGCAACCTGCCCTGCTGGTACTGGCCGACGGCACCGCCTTCTCGGGCTGGTCTTTCGGGGCATTGGGCACCGCTATTGGCGAGGTGGTCTTCAACACCGGCATGACTGGCTACCAAGAGGTGATTACGGATCCCAGCTACCGGGGGCAGCTGATCACCTTTACTTGCCCGGAACTGGGGAATACGGGGGTTAATAACCTCGACGAAGAATCGGCAGCTCCTCAGGCCAAGGGGGTGATCGCTCGTAACCTGTCCCGAGCGGTGAGTTCCTGGCGTGCTACCCGTAGCCTGCCGGAGTACCTGCAACACCACGGGATCCCGGGAATTGCGGGCATCGATACCCGCGCCCTAGCCCGACGGCTGCGCACCCAAGGGGTGATGAATGGGGCGATTTCCACCGAGATCTTGGATCCGCAGGCGTTGCTAGAGCAGGTGCGAGCTGCACCTTCCATGCAAGGGTTAAGCCTGGTGGCGGAGGTCACCACCCCTCAGCCCTACGAGTGGCTGGATCCCACTCCTGCCGACTGGGATTACGGGCAAAGCCAAGGGATCCCGCTCCCAGATCCGCCCCTACGGGTGGTGGCCCTTGATTTCGGCATTAAACGCAATATTTTGCGGCGCTTGACCCGCTACGGCTGTCGGGTGATGGTGTTGCCGGCGGATGCCACCCCTGAGCAGGTGCTCAGCTATGAGCCGGATGGGGTGTTTCTCTCCAACGGGCCAGGGGATCCCGCCGCCGAGACCCAAGCCATTCGCACAGCTCAGGCCCTTTTGCAAACCCAGAAGCCGTTGTTTGGCATTTGTCTGGGCCATCAGATTCTCAATCTGGCCTTGGGGGGATCCACCTTTAAGCTCAAGTTTGGCCATCGCGGGCTGAACCATCCCTGCGGGTTGGAGCAGCAGGTGGAGATCACCAGCCAAAATCACGGGTTTGCGGTGGATGCCGCGTCCATTCCCACCGAGTTGGCGACGATCAGCCATTTGAACTTAAATGACCGCACCGTGGCCGGGATCCGCCATCGGCAGTTGCCCCTCTTTTCGGTGCAGTATCACCCGGAGGCTAGCCCCGGCCCTCATGATGCCGATTATCTGTTTCAGGAGTTTGTGCGGTTAATGGTGGAGAGGCGGGCGCAGGGATCCGTTTAGACCGATCGTTGGGCCAGCGCATGACGGGCTTCTTCGCGGTCATCAAAATGAATCTTTTGGGTGCCGAGGATTTGGTAGTCTTCATGGCCTTTGCCGGCAATCACCACGGTATCTCCGGGCCTAGCGGTGAGAATGGCATGTTGGATGGCTTGACGGCGATCCACCTCAACCAACTGAGGGGATCCCGGGATCCCGGCCACAATATCCGTCAAAATCCGCTGCGGGTCTTCGGTGCGCGGGTTATCGGAGGTAACAATGACTTGATCCGCCCATGCGGCGGCAATGCGGCCCATTTGCGGTCGTTTGCCCCGATCCCGATCCCCACCACAGCCAAACACGCAGATCAACTGCCCTTGGACTTGGGGCCGAACGGCCCGCAACAGGTTATCCAGGCCGTCGGGGGTATGGGCATAGTCCACAATCACGGTGATGTCTTGACCGGGCACCGTCACCCGTTCCACCCGTCCCGGCACCCCCGGAAACTGCGGCAAAGCCGCTTGGATCTGGTCGGGATCGAGGCCCAAATGCAGGGCCACTCCTACGGCTGCCAATAGGTTGGAAAGATTAAAGGATCCCACCAGGGGCGCTTCCACCCCAAAAGCACCGACGGGAGTGTGTAGCTGGGTGCGTAACCCGGTGGCGTGCAGTTCCACATCGGTGGGCCACAACCCCGGAATTTCCGTCAGAGGCCGCAAAGAATAGGCCCAAGGCTGGAGTTCAGAGCGACCCGCCCCAGATGCCAAAAGGCGCTCCCCCCCGGCATCGTCTCGGTTGATCAGGGCCCGCCCCTGCAGGTACTCCGGCCCAAACAGGGTGGCCTTGGCCTGCCAGTAGTGCTCCATCGTCGGGTGAAAATCCAGATGATCCTGGGTGAGGTTGGTCCAGACGGCGGCCTGAAAGGGACACCCCCACACCCGATCTTGGGCTAGGGCATGGGAACTTACCTCCATCACGGCAATCTGGGCTCCTGCGGAAAGAGCCTCTTTGAAGCTGCGGTGCAGGTCAATGGGGAAAAGGGTGGTGTGGGGGGCAATCTGGCTATGGCCGGGCCAGCGATTGTAGAGGGTGCCCAGGAGGGCGGTGGGCCGGCCGGCTGCCTGTAACAGATACTCGATCAAATGGGTGGTGGTGGTTTTGCCGTTGGTGCCCGTGACCCCCACCAGAGACAGATGGCGACCGGGAAAGCCATAAAAAGCGGCGGCCACCTGAGCAATGGCCTTGGAGAGTACTGCACTGGGCAGGAGCAGGATCGGTTGCGACAAAGATTTTTGGAAGGACAAAGTCCCCCAAGCTTCCCGGGAAATGAGGGCAGCCCCTGCCCCCGCCGCCAAAGCATCGCCGACAAACCGGCCCCCATCCACCTGGGTGCCCGGTACCCCCAAAAACAGATCTCCCGCCTTCACCTGGCGAGAATCGGTACACAATCCCTGCACCCGCACCCCCGGCAGGGATCCCTGGGCCAACTCCGGTTGGAACCCGGCCTGCTTGAATAAATCCTGAAGATCGATGCCAACTGCCTCCATCACCCCTAGCTCCCACAGCCCTAGAGCCTACGCTATCTCTTGAGTGACACACCTGACTAGGGGTAGTTTGATGTCCGTGCAATAACCCCAGCGAAGTATATAATTTGCAATTAAGCAACCGCAAAAATACCAGTATTTCGAAAAGCTTGATCTATAATCTGGCTAGCCCACCGCCCCCAGCTCCTTCACAGGAATTGAGTTTCCATGACGGATTTTTCCCCTCTCCCTGAGCCCACCAATGATACGACCGGGCTAGGGGCAAGCCTCACCGGATCCCTGGTTCTTCGGTCCAAAGAGCCGATCCCGTTGGGGCAGCAGTTGTTGCGGGCGGGACTTCTAACCAAGGCTCAATTGGCCCAGGCGCTGCGCGAACAGCAACAAACCCACCTGCGCATAGGTGAGTTTTGCTTAGAGAAACAGTGGGTTTCACCTCAGCAACTGTACCAATTCACCTCTAGCCAATCCCTGTGTTTGGGGGAAATTTTGGTGGCCCGTGGTTACATCGAGTTTGATCAACTGCGCATTGCTCTGGCTCAACAACGGCGGTATGGGCGCAAGCTGGGGGAAATCCTGGTCTGGAAAGGCTGGATCCAACCGACTGTGCTGGAGCAGATCCTGACGGAGCAAGAACAACTGCGACGGATGCCGGAGGTAAACGCTTGGCAGGTCCTGAGCCACGCTGTGCCGGAAGGGCTCGACCCAGCGGAAGCTGCCGAAGCCGAAGACCTGGAGGAGCTGGTGGATCTGGCCGGGGCCCCCCAGGTGGAGGGATCCGAGCGGGCGGAGTTGCTGGTGAGGGAGGGCAACGGCGAACAGAGATCTCCGGGGGCCTTGGTGCCCACTGCCCAGCCGCAGATCATGCCCGAGCCTACGGAGATCCCTTTTTCCGATGTGGAGCTGGAAACGGGCACACCCATCACCCAGTTGACGGGCTATCGCAACCGCGTTGCTGCTCTCGAACTGGAACTGGAGATGCAACAGCGGGAATGGGATGCCGCCATTCAACGCATGAATGAGCAGGTGGTGGAATTTCAGCGGGCCTATCAAGAACGCATTCAAACCCTGGAAAACCGCCTGCAACAGGTGCAGCAGGAGCGCTCGGAAGCTGAGGCAGAGCTGGTACGAGTCCATCAATTGCAGGTGTTTCAGTTGCGAGAACTGCTGGCAGAGCGACAGGCGGAGCTGCAAAGTCGGCTGGATCAACAAGCTCAGCAGGCCACTGCTCATGCGGCTTTGGTGAGTAGCTATCAGCAGCGCATCCAGGAATTGGAAGCTCAGCAGACCAAGCTGCGGCAAGCGCTCGCCCAAGAGCAGGGATCCCAGCAGGCCCAATTGGTGCAGTTGCGGCAGGAGCTGGACAAAGAACGGACAGCCCTGGCCGAACAGCAGCAGCAAGCTCGGCAGCAGGAACTGTTGGTGCTGCAACTGCACCGTACCATTGACGAGCTAGAAGCCAACCTGGCTCAGCAGGCCGAGGCCCACGCCCAAGAGCGGCAAGCTTTGCTCGCCCGACATCAGGAGCAAATTAGCCATCTGCAAGCCCAACTGGCAGAACAGCACCAGGCCAGCCAACAGGCCCAGCAAGCCCGCCAAGAGGTGGAACATCTGCGCACTCAGCTCCAGCAGCTCAGCCAAACCCTGCAGCAGATGCAGCCCATACAACAGCGCTACCAAGCCCTCACCCAACAGGTGCAACCCCTGGTGCAACAGCTCAACCAGGCCAAAGCCCATATCGCCAAATTGGGGGAGGCCCTTCAGCGTTCACGAACCTCGCAGCAGCATTACCAACAACTGGCCCAAAAGCAACAGGCGCAACTGCAACAGGCCCAAGCTACCACTGCTCGTCTCAGCCAGGAGTTGGCAGCCGTACAAAAACAACTGACAACCCTCTCAGAACAGCAACACTTGGCTCAACAGCTCCACAACGCCCGGCAGTTGATGAAATCCTATCGCCAAAGCCTTGAAACCCTACAACAGGAACTCAAGGCCGAGCAAATGCGCAACCGCTTACTGCAGGCTCAGCTGGAACGGCAACAAGAGCTATCCCGTAGGATCCCAACCCATGGAACAAACCCCTCCAGCAAGCCCTCCGACGACGACACGATGCCAACCGACCCAGCAACGGGATCCCAGGTGCTTACCCCTTGGGTGCGACAGTTGTTTATCCGGTTGCGCAAAGCCGATCTGATCACCCGTCAGCAGGTGCAAGAGGTGCTGGAGCTGTGGCAACACCAAGGGGGAAAGTTGACGGATATTTTGACCACCCATTTGGGGTTGCAAGATGCCACAATTCGCTTTTTCAGCGATGAAGGTTATGTGGCCCGGCTGAGCGGCTGTCGGCGCTTAGGGGAATATCTTCGGGCAGCTGGATTGGTCACAGACGAAGAGCTGCAACGGGCGTTACAAATCCATCGACAAAGTGGCCTGCGCTTGGGAGAAACCCTCGTTCAACAAGGGCTGATCCGGCCCAGCACCGCCAATTACTTCGCCCACACCTTTACCCAGGCCCAACAACCCGACCAACCCGCCTGAGGGGGCCCGGCAGCATTTGGAGCATGGGTTGCGGATCCCAGGGCAACTTAGGCCAACACTTCTTCCAGCTTTTGTTTGGCCCAAAGGGAGGCATACAGACCCTCTCCATCTGCCATCAGTTCCGCATGGGATCCCATTTGTACGATCCGTCCCCCTTCCATGACCAAAATTTGGTCTGCCTCCACAACCGCCGTGAGGCGATGGGCGATGAAAATCACGGTCTTCCGGGCGGTGGCATGGCGCAGACTGTGGAGAATGGATTGGGCCGTTTGGTTATCCACGCTAGAAAGGGAGTCATCCAGGATCAAAATCGGTGCATCCACCAACAGGGCGCGGGCCAGGGCTACCCGTTGCCGCTGCCCACCTGAGAGGGTAATCCCTCGCTCTCCGACCAGTGTGTCGTAGCCCTTGGGGAAGTTGAGGATCTCGGAGTGGATGTGGGCTGCTTTGGCCGCCAGTTCTACCTCCCAATCTTCTGCTTCAGGCTTGCCATAGCGGATGTTGTCGCGCACGGTGGCGCTAAACAGAAAGCTTTCTTGGGGCACATAGGCGATGGCGCGGCGCAGGGATCCCAGTTGGAGCTGGGTGATATCGATCTGATCCAGAAACAGTTGTCCGGGCTGAATTTCCAAAAGATGCGGCAGGGCATTGGCCAGGGTGGATTTGCCCGCCCCGATCGGTCCGACCACGGCCACCATTTGACCCGGTTCAATGCGAAACTCCAGGTGATCCAAGGCTGGAGGTAAAGGCTCGGTGCCGCCACCCGGAAAGTAAAAAGTCAGGCCCTTGGCCTCGATGTGCCCCCGCACCTCCTCAGGAGGCAGCGGCAAGGCAGTGGGGGCATCTCGAATCGTCGGCTCCACCCCCAGTAGGGCATCGATGCGCTCCAAGCTGACCTGACCCCGTTGATAAGCGGTAATGGTAAAACCCAGCAGAGCCGTCGGGAACACCAGCCGCTCGATGTAGAGGGTCAACGCGGAAAAATCCCCGATTGTCAGCGCCCCCGAGGCGATCTGCGGTCCCCCCACCGCCAGCAACACCAACAAACTGAGGCTGACCAAGGCCACCAAGGAGGGGAACAACAGGTTGCGGGTCAAGGCCAGGCGTAAGTTGGCCTGTAACAGCTGCCGGTTCCGGCGGCGAAATTCCGCCTGCTCGTGGTGTTCCTGGCCGTACACCTTGATCAGGGTGATGCCGTTCATGTCTTCTTGAATGAGGTCGCTGATATCCGCCAACTGCTGTTGCACTCGCAATTGTTGCTGCTGTAGGCGGGTACTGGTCAGCTTCACCAGCACCAACATCACCGGAAACACCGATAGCGCCAGCGCACTGAGGCGAGGCTCGATCCCAAACATGGCGGGTAAGGTGGTGGCGTAGGCAAAGATCGTGTTGGCCAAGCTGAGCAGGGCAAACCCCAGTAGGCGGCGGATATTTTCTACATCGCTGGTCACCCGAGTGAGGATATCCCCAATCGTTTGCTGCCCAAAATAGGAAGGCTGCAATGTGAGTAAATGCTCAAAGATCTCTTGCTTAAGGTGAAACTCCACCTGTCGCCCCACCCCAAACATCCACACCCGCGAGGCAATGCGAATGCCCATCATCAGGCTAGAGACAATCAGCACCGTCAGGGCATAAAGCAGAACCCGTTGAGGTTGCAGAGAGGCCAAGTTCCGGCTGAGATCGTCGATCACCAGCTTGACGTACCAGGGCAAGAACACCCCAAAGCCATTGACCAACAGCAGGGATCCGATCCCCAGGCCCACCTGCCGTTGATAGGGGCGCAGGTAATGGGCCAATTGCTGCAAATGGGATCCTGATCTGGCCACTCACCGACTCGCTGCGTCCTTTCTCACTCTAGCGCCGAGCGGGATCCCCCCGGTAGGGATTGGGACTTGGGAATCTGCTTTGAAAGCTGATGATCGGATTCGAACCGACGACCTGCTCATTACGAGTGAGCTGCTCTACCAACTGAGCTACATCAGCACAAAGGGTGTGGGTGGTTTACAACCTCAAGATCTTGTATCAGCCTTGTATCAAGGTTTGGGGGATACAACTTGGATCTCTCCGTTGAGCGTGTTGATCTTATCTCATCCCTGCCTCCTTCGGGATCCCCAGCGCCGGCCGCATAACCCCAAAGCTAGCCCCAGGGTTAGCCAGGCCAACCAATCCCCTGTGCGGGTGTAAAACGTTTGCTCAGAGCGCCGCTTCACGTTGCCCGTGATCACCCCCCGCTGAAAAATCGGGCCCACCTGTTGCACCCGCCCCGAGGGATCCACCACCAAATTACCGCCGGTATTGTTCACGAACACTACGCTTCGCCGGTTCTCAACGGCACGGAAAACCGAGAGCTTACCGTGCAGCATCGGCCAGTGACTGTTGCCAAACCAGCTGTCATCGGAAATCACAATCAAAGACTCAGCCCCATTGCGAGTCAAGGTTCGACTTGGGGCCGGCAAGACGCTCTCCAAACAGATCATCACGCCCAATCGTCCAAAGACGGCTCCGCCCTCAAGGGGACGATAGCCATCCGGGGAAGGCACGTAGCGCGCCGACTCAAAGTAGGGGAAAATCCACTGCTTGCCGAAGGAGTCCTGTAAATGGCCCTCGGCATTGAACAGCAGAGCCGTGTTAAAAAACTGCTGTTGATCATCGGGCAGATTCACTGTGCGGGGATCCGGCTCGGTGGTACCCGTAATCAGCGCCCCCGTAGGGGGAAGGATCCCTCGCATCGGATCAAGCACATAGGGTTCTAGCCCCGTGTTGAGCAAGCGTGCCCGCAAGGCCCCCTCTGGCCAGATCACCAACTCGGCCCCTTCTGCCACCGCCTGCCCAGACAGCTGATGGAGTTCTCGGTAGCGCTCGCTGCGGTACTCCCAACTGCGATCCGCCTCCAACCAAGCCACCTGTTGCACAGCCCCTACCCGAAACTGGGGATCCTCTGCGCTTGCTGCCAAGTTATCAAAATGCGCCAATCGCCAGCCCCCATAGGCCAGTACAGCCCCGCTCAGGCCCAACCCCAAGGCCAGCGTTCGCCAGAGACTTGAGCGTTCAGAGAGCGGGTTTTTCCAGAGCTGCCAACCTTGAACAGCCACTTGCCAGAGCAGCCCATTGACGAACACAGCGAAGAAAGTTACGCCCCAGATGCCCGTCACATCCGCGATTTGGATCCCCAAGGGCCAGTCAAACAACAGGGATCCCCAATGGAAGGGAATTGGCGACCACAGCAGCCCCAACAGCCCATCCAGCCCTGTCCAGACCGTGGCCATTCCTACAGGGCGGACCCAAGTGGGTAGGGGCCGACTGAGGCTGAGGCTGAGCAGCGTGGCGGTGGTGAAAAAGAGCGGAATCAGGGGGGCGACCACCAATCCGCCCAGGATCTCCCAAGCGCTGAGCACCTTGACGGAAAAGGGATCCACCCAGAACGCGTACAGACACACCCAGAACCAGAGGCCATAGGCAAAACGCACCCGCCGCCAGCCTGGCCGCCGTTCGCAAAGATAAAACAGCAGGGCCAAGCCCACCAGGGCCCCTGGAAACCAGTGCAGCCACCGATTGGGGGAACCCAAGCAAAGCAGCCCGATCGTGAGCAGAACCAGCCCGGGATCCCTAGACTGGCATTCCGTGGTCAACGGCCTCTGCCCGGCGGGGCGTTCTTGATCCAGCTTCATCACCCTCTCACCTACCGCTCCATCGACTGGGGCGTGGATCCCTGGCTTGTCCAGAAGCTCCTCACAAGCCACACCGGTGGGATCCCTCTGCCCAGTTTAGGCTTCCGTCAGGGCGGCGATCCCGGGTAACACTTTACCTTCGAGCAGCTCCAGGCTGGCTCCACCGCCGGTAGAGATGTGGGTCATTTTTTCCGCAAGGCCAACTTTCTCGACAGCAGCTACCGAGTCACCGCCGCCGATAATCGTGATTGCCCCGGTCTGGGTGAGATCCGCCAGGCTACGGGCAATTGCTTCTGTACCCACGGCAAAGCGGTCAAATTCAAACACACCCATAGGCCCGTTCCAGATCACGGTTTTGCATCCTTGTAGAGCGGCTTGAAAGGCCTTCACCGATTCTGGGCCGATGTCCAACCCCATCCACTCATCGGGGATGGTATTGATGGAAACCGTTTGGGCTGCGGCATCTTTGTCGAACCGATCAGCTACAACCACATCCACCGGCAACAACAACTCCACGCCGCGCTCTTGGGCCTTCTGCATCAGGGCTTTGGCCAAATCCAACTTGTCGGTTTCCACCAGAGATTTGCCGGTTTTGATCCCTTGGGCTTGGTAGAAGGTAAAAATCATGCCACCGCCGAGCAGAAGCTTGTCCACCTTTTCCAACAGAGCTTCGATGACGCCTATTTTGCTCGAGACCTTAGAGCCGCCAATGATCGCCGCTAGGGGCCGTTGTGGATTGTCGATGGCCCCTGAGAGAAACTTCAGCTCTTTCTCCACCAAATAGCCCGCCACCGATGGTTGCAAATAGGCGGTTACCCCTGCGGTGGAGGCATGGGCACGGTGGGCCGTCCCGAAGGCATCGTTGACAAATAAGTCCGCAAGGGAGGCCAATTGTTTGGCAAATTCGGGGTCGTTGTCTTCCTCTTCGGGGTGGAAACGGACATTCTCCAGCAAGGCCACTTGCCCATTTTCTAGGGTTTTCACCACCGCTTCGGCGTCGGGGCCTACGCAATCGGGGGCAAAAGCAACCGGCTGGCCCAACAGTTCCGAGAGGCGACCGGCCACAGGGGTGAGGCTATTGCCCTCACGGGTAATTTTGATGGTTCCTGTCTCTTTGTCTTTTTTGATAGGGCGGCCCAGGTGACTGGTGAGGATCACTTTTGCGCCGGCCCCGGTCAGAGCTTGGATGGTGGGCAGGGCAGCGCGAATGCGGGTGTCATCGGTGATGTTGCGCTCGGGATCCAAAGGGACATTAAAATCGGCCCGCACTAGCACTCGTTTGCCTGTCAAATCGAAGCCGGACGACAGCAGGGATCCCAGTGTTTGTTTGGCCATAGTTGTCCCGTCCTTGGGCTGAGGAGCACCTTCACTTTTTCTTCCGTATCCTACCAGGGAACGGATCCCGCTTGGCGGAGGGGCCTTCAGTGGTATTGCACTGGACGCTGCCAATGTTCCCACCAAACCAATGCAGATCCTGAAGATCCGGTTTTGGCGCCGTTGGCTGGGGTTTCATCCGGGGATGAGGAGAGGGCCGCTTGCTGGGTCAGCCAACTGAGAGGGATGGGGATCAGGCAACTGGGGTGGAGGGGGCGCAGGTCGCGGTAGTGACTATTACGAATCGCTAAGATCTCCTGCTGAATGATCTCTAGGGGTTCTCCTAGCTCCAGCAACACATGGCTGCACAGCCCCAAACTGGCCTCAAACTCGGGGTTGACCACTTCGCTTGCTCCCAACTGGTAGAGCTGTTCAATGTCTTCTTTGTGAGTAGCTCGCACCACCACATCCAATTGGGGAGCCAATTCTAGGGCTCGTTTTAGGCAAAGGCGTATGCTCATGCGATCCGGCAGGGCTATCACCAAAGTCCGGGCTTGGGGCAGGTTGGCTTTTTCCAACACCAGCCCACTGGCGGCATTGCCGTACACGTAAGGGATCCCACGGGAGCGCAGTTGTTGAATGACCCGCTCCGATTGGTCGATCACCAGCAGCTCATGATGCCGCGCCTCCAGCAGCCGCACAATGTCTTGACCCACCTGCCCGTAGCCGCACACCACCACATGCCCTCGTCCAGGAGTATCGGGGGCCACCGCCCGTGGACGTTCCCCCGCTTCCAGCCAACGAGCAAAGGTAGGAACCCCCTGTAGCCCAGCAAAAACGCGGGGAGCTCCTTTGAGCAAGAAAGGGGTAATCAACAGAGTAACCGCCGTGGTGCTAACGATAAGCAAATAGGTTGGCCGTGACACCAGCCCCAGAGACTGTCCTTCAGTGGCCAGCACAAAAGAAAACTCGCCAATTTGCGACAGGCCCAGCCCCACCAACACCGCTGCCGACAGGGAGTAACCAAACAGCCGCACCAAAGGCGCTACGATAAAGAACTTGCCCACCATCACCAACCCCACCAGCGTCAGGATCAGCAACAGATGACCGGCGATAAAGCTGGGATCGATCAACATACCGATGGCGGCAAAAAATAGGGCAGCGAAAACATCCCGCAGCGGCTCTACGTAGTCCAGGGTTTGATCGGCGTACTCCACCTCCGAGATCATTAGCCCGGCGATGAAAGCCCCAATCTCACTGGAAATGCCGATGCGCTCCGTCAGCAGGGCAATGCCCACACAAAGGCTGATCACCCCCAGTAAGAACACCTCTTTGTTTTCCTGTTGGGCCAAGAGGCGCAAAAAGTTGGGCACCAGCCAAATGCCAGCCACCACTGCCCCTAGCCCCACCACTCCAATTTCCAGCAAAGCTTTGCCCACGGATCCCGCCAGTTCCGGTAAGGGGTAATCCAAAGCGGGCAAAACCGCCAACATCAAGCCCACCGCCAAATCCTGCACGATCAGGATCCCGAGCATTGCCTGGGCTTGCGGCGTGCCCATCTGGTTGGTTTCGGTCAGACTTTTTAGCACCACAGCCGTGGAAGACAAGGAGAGCACCGCCCCCAGAAAAATCCCCTGCACCAAGGTCAGCCAACCACCCGCCACCGCCAAAACAGCCGTGATCAAAATGGTGAGGCTCATCTGCAGAATGCCGCCTCCAAGGGCGATCCCCCGCACCTTGCGCAATTCTTTAAGAGAAAACTCCACCCCCAGGCTGAACAGCAGGAAAGTCACCCCAAACTGGGCCAGGGTTTCCACCTGCACGACTTCTTTGATCCAGCCCAACCCCGTCGGCCCCACCAGGATCCCGGCCAACAAATAGCCCAGCAGCACCGGCTGTCGCAGCACCGAAGCCAAAAACCCCCCCGCCGAAGCTGCCGCCAATACCGTCACAATGTCCAGAATCAGGCGAAAGTCTTCCTGCACCGAAGCCACCCACGCGGGAATGTGAACTTTTGTAGTTAATCCTGAGGATCCCTTCCACCATAATCCTTTCCCTGGCATCCCGGATAGGGCCCCCAGCTGGCTCTGAGCGGCATGAGAAGGCTTCTGCAGGGGATCCCAGCTCACTCCGCACAAACCCTGACGGGATCCCATTGGAATTTTTGTTAAGGGTTGCTGACAATACCTCAAAACCGTAGCTTATAATACAGAATGTAGAAAGAAATCGTTCATCCTCTCCCGTGCTGGGCGGCTCGTTAGGAAGCGACATCACCGGCAGAGGACGGAAGTAGGGAGCTATCCCGAAGGAACGCGCCTCAACCCTTGTGACCGTTCACAGGACATTCATCAGTCACAACTCAACATTTGGAGGCGAAGATCATGGAACTTTCTTACCGTGGTGTTGACTACAACTACTCTCCGGCTACAGCGGTGGTTTCTCCGGGGAAAGTGGGTGGCCGTTATCGGGGCCTAGACTGGCGATTTCGCCATTTGACCAAGCCACCGGTTCTGCCGACCAACCTCGATATGCTCTATCGGGGGGTGGCCTACCATCGCGAAGCTCCTGAGGCAACAGCTCAACCTGTGCAGGAACCTGCTCCTGTAGCTGCCTCTACTCATACCCATGCCTTGGATGGGCTGTCTCGTAGTTTGATGATGGGTCATCAGCGGGCGATCCGCATCCGCCAGCAAGCCATGTTGGTTCGGGGCGTAGAGCAGATCGGCCTACATGCGAATGTGCGTAACTTCTGGAACCGCATTCAAGGAAAAGTACATCCCACGTTTCGGCTCAACTACGACCGCAGTCACGTCAGCATGAGCTGATTCCTCATGAAAAGATATGACTGAAAAGATATGACAAAGATCGGTGCCAGTTGATGCCAGTTCTTGGACTTAGTCCGGTACGGTCAATCCTCAAAACCGATCAAGCGGTCTAAATTGCTCCCGGATTAACCAATAAGGGATCCAGACCTGGATCCCTTTTTTGCGCAAAGAAGATACAGCCCTTTACGCCGATGACACGCTAGCGGGTTCGTCCATGGTGGCCCGTAGGGCAACGCTAGTCACAAACAGCAATCGTGGAAGTAAAAGTTGAGACCTGCCCTCTGGGAGGGATGGCCCTCCGCACCTCGTAAGGGCTGCATACCATGGTGTCCACAAAGATCAAAAATGATCAAAAATGATGACTCCGCCCTGCAGAATCCATTAGGGCTGCAGAATCATTGACCACGAGCGGCTCTCCCCATGCCAAAACGGGGCCAGAGACTCGCCCACCACATTTGGC
>JAUQVK010000038.1:20648-22573 GCA_039794845.1 Thermostichus sp. DRC_bins_24 | reverse complement strand
AGCAAGCTACTAGCCTATGCCACGCTAGAGGGCTTTGACTATATAGTTAGCCCCTATGCTCGTCATCATTTGCATTGGTTTAAATCAGCTGGTTTTCCCAACCTTGCTTGGCTACCCTTAATTTCGATGTATACAGTTGCTCATGAGTGGGTAAACGAGAAAGAGAGCAAAGTGGTATTTGTCGGACATTCATCGCTACATCACCCAAGACGCGGAAAACTGCTGAAGTCTATAGAAGGACTCGGAGTTCCATTTGTCAGCAAAGTGGCAAATCGCTTGGAAGCATCACAGCTATTTGCAGAGTCATTAATATCATTTAACTGCAGTCTGAATGGGGATTTTAACTTGAGGAACCTTGAGGTCATTTCTGCCGGAGGCTTCTTACTAACGGATCAATTGTCTTCACTATCTGGATTTGATGAATACTTGAGTCCGGGCACTTACTGTGATACTTATTCTTCCGAAGATGAGCTCATAGAAAAGATATACTTTTATCTTGAGAATCCAACGGTGGCACTGGATATTGCTAAAAAAGCATATGAGAAGTTCTTCATCGACTGGCATCCGAATCATCGGATCAACGATCTGTTTCATTGGGTTTTCGATGGAGTTCTTCCGGAGACTTATAATCCTAACAATGACCCTCGTTTTTTTGTGAGTCAAGCTTATTCTCATTTGACAGATACTAGGCTAGCAATTTATGAGCCTGTTCAAGAGTTACATCGAGTTGAAGAAAATCTCAAGGTATTGATTTCTGTTGATTCTGCTGAGTTGACAGATGTTGTCTTAGCAGACTTGCTAGATCTGCCGAGGCTTGAGCTATACCTTGCAAAGGGACTCGCTCAGCACTCTACATTTCTAGAAGATATCAAATTAGCACATCGAGTTCATTTATTGGATGGAGATGTAGAAGACGATTTCGATGTGATTATATCTGAATCTAAGAATTTGGAGAAGCCTGTGCAAGTGCCAAGGGCAAAGTTTGTATTTATTTTAGGAGATGAGGGAGAGTTAGTCTTCTCTAGTGCGAAGAAGCTGATGGAAGTTACCTCATTTTGTCTGCCCTTTGTTAATGGATCACAATTGCTCTTAAGAGCATATGCCGAAGATTCTACGAATTATGTTGTTGACGAGATATTTAGTAGAAACTGCTATCCTATCTTGCCTTTTGTTCCTGATGTGAAGATGATTGTTGACATAGGTGCCAATATTGGACTAGCCAGTGCTTACTTCCGAGCGTATTATAAAGACGCTTCGATTCATTGCTTTGAAGTTGATCCACTGGCGTTGCATTTACTGAAGCAGAATGCCCTCAGCATAGGAAATTGTTTTGTCTATCCCGTGGGCTTGTACAGTGATGATTTGGACAAAGTTTTCTACACTGGATCGCAAACAGCAGCCCATAGCTCAATTCATCAAAGCTCATATAGTGGTTTTGCCCAGCTACTATCCTTTAGAAAAGCAAGCTCATTTTTAGAAGGAGCTAGGATCGCAAAAATCGATATTCTGAAGATTGATACTGAGGGATGTGAACTGCAAATCTTGAGAACTTTGTTCAGTAAGATTGCTGAGATAAAGGTGATCTACCTGGAGTTTCATTCTGAGGAAGATAGGCGACTGATTGATCAGTTTTTGAGCCCAACTCATGTGCTCTGGAGAGGAAATATTCTTGATGCTCATCGTGGCGATGTTTGTTACTTGAATAGACGATGTATGCCTCAAGATTCACCGATCGAGCCTCTTGGTAGGTAAGACAAGTGAGACTTTGCGTTGAGCTTTAATGTGACTGAGTTGCTTTCCCTCCATGTCTTACACCCCTGCTGAGCTGAAAACCCACGGCCTCTCTGCCAGCGAATATCAAATGATTGTGGAGCGGCTGGGACGGGATCCCAACCCGAATGAGCTGGCCATGTTTGGGGTGATGT
>JAUQVK010000038.1:0-20638 GCA_039794845.1 Thermostichus sp. DRC_bins_24 | reverse complement strand
CCCGGGCTAGATGATGGGAACTCGTCAATCGGGCTTGCCGGATTTTGCCCTAGCCAGCCTCATGGACGATCAGGAGGTGCTGGAGTTGGCTCGCCAAGCGGCAGAACAAGTGATCACAGCGGATCCCAGCTTGAATCAATGGCCACCCCTACGGCGCATACTAGAGGAGCGTCAGGCTCATCTTGTGGGGCCCGGCCTATTTACGTGATCTTCATTTTTTCATGTCTTACACCCCTGCTGAGCTGAAAACCCACGGCCTCTCTGCCAGCGAATATCAAATGATTGTGGAGCGGCTGGGACGGGATCCCAACCCGAATGAGCTGGCCATGTTTGGGGTGATGTGGTCGGAGCACTGCTGCTACAAAAACTCCCGCCCGCTGCTCAAGGGCTTTCCCACGACGGGTGAGCGGATTTTGGTGGGGCCGGGAGAGAATGCCGGGGTGGTGGATCTGGGGGATGGGGATCGGCTGGCCTTCAAGATCGAGTCTCACAACCATCCGTCTGCTGTGGAGCCGTTTCAGGGGGCGGCCACGGGGGTGGGGGGCATTTTGCGGGATATTTTCACGATGGGGGCTAGACCCATTGCTTTGCTGAATTCGTTGCGGTTCGGGCCCCTCTCGCAAGCGAACCATCGGCGGCTGTTGGCGGGGGTGGTGGAGGGCATCGCCCACTACGGCAATTGCTCTGGGGTGCCGACGGTGGGGGGAGAGTTGGCGGTGGATCCCTGCTATTCCGGTAACCCTTTGGTGAATGTGATGGCGCTGGGGCTGCTGGAAACCGCCGAAGTGGTGAAATCGGGGGCGAAAGGGATCGGCAACCCGGTGTTGTATGTGGGATCCACCACCGGGCGGGATGGGATCCGGGGGGCCAGTTTTGCCAGTGCCGAGCTGAGCGAACAGTCGCAACAGGAGCGACCGGCGGTGCAAGTGGGGGATCCCTTTTTGGGCAAATGCTTGATCGAAGCCTGTTTGGAAGCCTTTCAAACCGGAGCAGTGGTAGCGGCCCAGGATATGGGGGCAGCGGGCATCACCTGTTCCACCTCCGAGATGGCCGCGAAGGGGGGCGTTGGGATCCGCTTTGACTTGGATCGGGTGCCCGTGCGGGAAAGCGGTATGCAGGCCTGGGAGTATTTGCTCTCGGAGTCGCAGGAGCGGATGTTGTTTGTGGCCCAAAAAGGTCGAGAAGCTGAGCTGATTGAGATCTTTCATCGCTGGGGCCTGCAAGCCACGGTGGCCGGGGAGGTGGTGGCGGAGCCACTGGTGGAAATTTGGCATCAGGGATCCTGTGTGGTGCGGGTGCCCGCCCGGGCCTTGGCAGAAGAGACTCCCCTTTATCCCCGCCCGGTTTTGTCTGAGCCGCCGGACTATGTACAAGCGGCCTGGCGGTGGGATCCCCACACGCTTCCGAAATGTGACCATCGAGGGCTCTTTCTGGGTACGGAACGGCTGAGCTGGGAGCAGGTGCTGCTGCAACTCCTGGCCAGCCCCACCATTGCCAGCAAAGCTTGGGTGTATCACCAGTACGACCATCAGGTGCAAAACAACACCCTCCTCTGGCCGGGGCAGGGGGATGCCGCCGTGATTCGCCTTCGTTCCCAAGGGTTTGGTCTGGGAGAAGTTCCGCCGCTCCAGTCTTCCCGGAAGGGGGTGGCCGCTACCGTGGATGGCAATGGGCGCTGGGTCTATCTGGATCCCTACGAAGGGGCGAAAGCTGTCGTAGCCGAAGCCGCCCGTAACCTCTCCTGTGTGGGGGCGGATCCCTTGGCGATTACCGATAATCTCAACTTCGGCAACCCAGAAAACCCGATTGTGTATTGGCAACTGGCGCTGGCCTGTCGGGGGATCGCCGATGCCTGTCGGGCCTTGGGTACGCCGGTGACGGGGGGAAATGTATCTCTATACAACGAAACCCTCACGGCTAGCGGATCCCAGGCCATTTACCCCACACCGGTGATCGGTATGGTTGGCCTTGTCCCGGATCTCCGGCGCACCTGTGGGCAAGGGTGGCAACAGCAGGGGGATGCGATTTATCTACTGGGATCCACCGCCCAAATGGCCCTGGGGGGGAGTGAATACTTGGCAACGATTCATGAAAAAGTCACCGGTCGACCTGCCCCCGTTGATCTGGAATTGGAAAAGCAAGTGCAAGCGGCCTGCCGATACGGGATCCGGCAAGGGTGGATCCGTTCTGCCCACGATTGCAGCGAAGGAGGACTGGCGGTGGCCTTGGCGGAAGCCTGTTTAAGTGGCGGGCGGGGGGCAACCCTCCGGATCCCAAACCCGCAAGCCCACCGCTGGGATCAAGTGCTGTTTGGGGAGGGATCCAGCCGCATACTGGTCTCGGTGGATCCAGCCCATCAACCGGCGTGGGAGGCCCATCTGGGAGCCCAGGTGCCCGGCGATTGGCAGCACTTGGGGCAAGTGGGCGCGCCGACGGATCCCTTGGGGTTGAGCACAGATGAAGGGGATCCCTTGGTTGCATTGTCGCTGCAGGCGATGCAGGAGGCTCATCATCAGCCCTTCTCGGCCTAGAGTCAGTTGAAGAATGCCAATTAGGCCCAAACCCCAACCTCAGGCAACACTTTTTTCTCGGGTTATCTCGTTGCTGGGCAGGGAAAGGGATCCCTGAGGTTCAGCAAGGGGAAACAGACGACCTTGTCCGACGGCGATTTGCACCCGTGCCCCGATGGGCAGAACTTCCCGCGTAAGGGCGTGCAACTCTTTCCCCGCATCGGTGAGCAGGCAATAGCGATATTCTCGCCCCAAAAACTGTCGATCCCGAATGGTGATCCTCCCCTGAGGGTCGGGGTACAGCTGTAAATCCTCCTGCCGAATCATAAGTTCTCCCCGATGCAGGCTGGGATCCGGTTGATTCCCCAAAGCCTGAGCCGGGATCTGCAGCAGCCCCCCCGCTTGCCAACCGTGATCCTGTCGCTCACAGGTGAGGAAATTCGCCTGAGTAATGAATTCCGCCACGAAACGTGTAGCGGGCTCCCGGTAAACCTCCTCGGGGGATCCCCATTGTTCAATTCGGCCCTGACACATCACCGCCACCCAGTCGGACAGGCAAAGGGCCTCCTCTTGGTCATGAGTGACAAAAATGGCAGAAGTCTGGGTCTCTTTCAAGATTTTTCGGATCTCTTCCCGGAGGTAGTGGCGCACCTGCACATCCAAATTGCTGAGGGGTTCATCCAAGAGGATGAGGCTGGGTTTGGGGGCCAAAGCCCGGGCCAGAGCCACCCGCTGTTGTTGCCCGCCCGAAAGCTCGTGAGGATAGCGCTGGGCAAAAGCTTCTAACCCCACCAACTTCAACACTTCGTAGGCGCGTTCCTTCGCCTCTGGAGAAGTGCTCTGCCCTTCAGCCCCCCAGACGCGATCCGCCAGCCGCAGGCCATTCACCTTGGTGGGCCGGAGGCCATTCACCTTGGTGGGCCGGAGGCCAAACATCACATTTGCCAACACATCCAAATGAGGGAACAGAGCAAAATCCTGAAACACCAGGCCCACGCCCCGTTGCTCCGGTGGGATCCACTGCCCAGCCCCCGCTACAACCCGCTCCCCCAAGACAATCTGCCCGCTATCCGGCTGCTCAAAACCGGCAATGGTACGCAACAACGTTGTTTTTCCACAGCCGGATGGGCCAACAATGCCCAGCAAGTCTCCTTGAGGCAGGCGAAACCGAATCTCATCTAGAACAGGCTGCCGCTGACCGGGAAACCCTTTGCTGATGCCATCGAGCTGAAGAATAAAGGAGGAACCTGGGCAGGCAGCAGCAGGTGCTGAGGCAAACGGAAACTCGACCATAGAGCAAGCGGGGAAACGACAGGGGAATTGTTGCAAAAGATTTTCACTATATTGCACTCTACCATACCCGCAGCTCACCCCTGATCGATCCCAGAAATGGGGAAGTTAAGCCCTATCCTTGGCCCAAATTCGGCTGACCGGAAGATCGGTGTTACACTTGTTAATGGAGTTTCTCAGGTTTTGGTGGCGCTAACCCTGGCTCAGCGCATCCCAGAGCCTTGTTCTGGATGAGTTTTGACACAAAGGTGCCCCAGCGCGCCCTGATCACAGGTGCCAGCCGTGGGATCGGCAAGGCTGTGGCCTTGACCTTAGCCCGAGAGGGGCTTTCAGTGGCTCTGGTAGCTCGTTCCCGCGACGATTTGCTAGCGGTGCAGGCGCAGATTCAAGCTGAGGGCGGCAAAGCGGAGGTTTTTCCCATTGATTTGGCAGACCTGTCGGCTTTGCCCCAGCAGTTGCAAGCGCTCCTAGACCGGTTTGGCTCCTGCGATGTCTTGGTCAATAATGCGGGTATGGCCTATGTTGGCCCCCTAGCAACCCTCCCTTTGTCGGATTGGCAACGGGTGCTTGATCTCAACCTAACTGCGGCCTTTCTTTGTACCCAAGCAGTGTTGCCGGGTATGCGTCGGCAACGGGCCGGCGTCATCGTCAACGTCATCTCTATTGCGGGCAAGCGAGCCTTTCCCAACTGGGGTGCTTACTGTGCCAGCAAGTTTGGTTTGATGGGGTTTTCTCAAGCTTTGGCCGAAGAGGAACGGCAGCATGGCATTCGGGTTACCAGCCTTTGCCCCGGCGCCGTCGATACCCCCATCTGGGATACAGACACAGTGGCCGTGGATTTCGACCGGTCCAAAATGCTTGCGCCCGAATGGGTTGCGGATCTGGTTGCCTACATCCTTCGCTTGCCCGCAGGTGCAGTGGTGGAAGATCTCACCCTGATGCCGACGGTTGGCACTTTTTAGGCTTGGCCAAACTTTTGCAGTTTTTTGCAGTTTCACGTTTTTGGCCCTCCCTTGCACGCCACGCTTCGCTTATCTCGCTTATCTGATCTAAGGAACACTCTGCTATGACCCTTGCGCAATCTGGATCTGGCGCCCAGTCTCGCCTGAACGACAAAAACCACTTCAAGTCGCGGGTGGTACAGGATTTGTCTGATCTTGTGGAAGATGAAGCCGGTGGGGCAGATGTCCCGGATCCGACCATGGTAGCGGCGGTAGAAACGCTACTGCGAGGCATTGGGGAGGATCCCGAGCGGGAGGGCCTCGCAAAAACTCCGCAACGGGTGGCTCTGGCTCTGAAGTTCTTGACGAGTGGGTATCGGCAATCTTTGGAAGATTTGATCAACGGGGCAATTTTCGATGTCGGCCACGACGAGATGGTGTTGTTGCGGGATATCTCCATGTTTAGCCTGTGTGAGCACCACATGCTGCCCTTTATCGGCAAAGCTCATGTGGCCTATATTCCCAAACAAAAGGTGGTGGGCCTGAGCAAGATCGCCCGCATTGTCGAGATGTATTCTCGCCGTTTACAGGTGCAAGAACGCCTGACTCGGCAAGTGGCAGAAGCCCTAATGGAGGTCTTGGATCCCTACGGTGTGGGAGTGGTGATGGAAGCAAGCCACATGTGCATGGTGATGCGGGGGGTGCAAAAACCGGGCTCCTGGACGGTTACCAGCTCCATGGTGGGCGTGTTTCAAGAGGATCCCCGCACACGCGAAGAGTTTTTGAGCCTAATTCGCCATCCGGCCAGTTTTTAAGGGGTTGGCAGGGTTTGGGTTGAAGCGCTTTGCCTTTGAGAAGGTTAACCTTCTCGCCGGACTGGGAATACTAGCGTAAGATCGACGCAAATTCCGCCGGAGAGGCCTGTTATGAGCGAAGTCAGCCCCGAGAACCAATTTCCCACTGACTTAGACTCCGATTGGAAACCGCCGGCCCCGCCTATCTTGCAGCGTCCTCCCCGCCTATCTGGCCACATTCCTAAGGTGGAACCACCCACGCAACTGGATCCGGCGCTCAATGCTGGAGTCTCTGCTCCTCAAGAGGTCGGTCGTGGGGCGATCATGGGTCGGCCTATTCCGCCCGGTGTGGCTGCCGCTCCGCCCCAAATTCCCGTGCCGATGCCCGGCCCTGCTGCTATGCCCAGCGCGGCCTCTGCCCCCCTGCCCAACCTGCCGTTTGCGCCCCCGGCACGCCCAACCGCTTCGGGTCGGATCCCGATGACCCCGGCCACTCCTCGAGGAACTGCTCCCTCCTCTGGGCTGACGCTGCGGCAACTGGTGCAGGAAGCCTACGACAACGGCTACTCCGATATTCACCTGGGGGTGGGGGAAGTGCCGCGTTTTCGGGATCGGGGGCAAATGCTCATGACCAACTACCCCGTCACCACCACCGAGATGTTTTACAGCTGGTTGCGGGAAAGCTTGCCGGAGAACCAAATCCGCCAGTTTGAAGAATGCCTGGAACTGGATACGGCCATTCAGTACGAGAATATGGTGCGTTGCCGGGTGAACTGCTTTGTGTCACTGCTTGGCCCCGCTTTGGTAATGCGTCTGATCCCTCTGAAAATTTTGACGCTGGAGCAGCTGCGGGCGCCGGAGGTGTTGAAGCGCATTTCTGAGGAGCAGAAAGGCTTGGTGCTGGTGACCGGCCCGACGGGATCCGGGAAATCCACAACCTTAGCCGCCATGGTGGACTACATCAACTCCAACTTCCCGAAGCACATCATCTCCATCGAGGATCCGGTGGAGTTTGTGCATCAAAGTAAGAAATCCATGATCCGGCAGCGGGAGGTCGGGATCCACACCCTGGAGTTTGCCAATGCCCTCAAGGCCTCTTTGCGGGAGGATCCGGATGTGATCCTAATTGGGGAAATGCGGGATCGAGAAACCGTGGATACAGCCCTGAAAGCCGGTCAGACCGGCCACTTGGTCTTCGGCACTCTGCACACCAACAGCGCTGTCCGTACGATCGAACGTTTGCTGGGGATTTACAGTCCCGAAGAACAGGAGCCAATGCGCCTGCAATTGTCAGAAACGCTGGTGGCAATCGTCGCCCAGACCCTGGTACGGACCACCGACGGCAAGCGGACAGCTGCCCACGAGATCCTGCGCAACACCGATGCCATTCGTGACTATATCAAACGAGGTGCCGTGGATGAAATTGAGGATCTAATTGCGGAGGGATCCTACGAAGGCATGTGCACGATGAACCAGTCGTTGTTTAACCTTTACCAAGAGGGGCGCATCACAGAAGAGGTCTGTCTGGATGCTGCGCCTCGCCGCAACGAGATGGCGCAATGGCTGCGGGGCCGCATTTGATCCGGCTTGAGCGTGAGGGCACGTAAAAATCGCTTGAGGGAATACCCGCCCTATCCTAAACTGAGAGCAATTGGCAGCGCTGGCTTGCCGGGCTGCACTTTCATTTCTGTGGGCCAACCTTCGGCTCACCTCATTTTAAGATAAAGCTAGAAAACAGGAGAACCCCTACGGTGAGCGTGATCAACCAGATCATCGAGAACGCGGATGACCAGCTGCGTTACCTCTCGGTCAGCGAACTTCAGGCCGTTAAAGACTACATGACCTCTGGCGAAAAGCGCTTGCAAATCGCCCAAGTGCTGACGGAGAACAAGAAGCGCATCATCGATCAAGCCCAGAAGCAGTTGTTCACCAAGCGACCCGAGTATAGACAGCCTGGCGGCAACGCCTACGGTGACAAGCGCTACAACCAGTGTCTGCGGGATTACGATTGGTATTTGCGTCTGGTAACCTACGGCATTATCGCCGGCAGCAAAGAGCCGATTGAGTCCATTGGGCTGGTGGGGGTGCGGGAAATGTACAACGCCCTGAATGTGCCCATCCCCGGCATGATCGATGCGATCGTGTTCTTAAAAGAAGCGGCCCTCAGCTTGTTGGAACCGACTGCGGCTGCGGAAGCGGCTCCCTACTTTGATTACATCATCAACGCCATGGGCTAGTGGATAAGGCCCTGAGATTGTGGTGGGGTTTGCTCGGAAATACCCTTAGACCTGCCTTTCTCTTGGGATGAGGGGCGGGTTTTTGGGGTTGGAATAATGCTTCCTTCAGCTGAGCTACAGGGATCCGAGGGCGTTGCGGGCGTGAACGGCCACTTGTTCTTGAGGATCCTGGGCCAGGCGAGTCAGACCGGGGCGGGCGGCTTCTGTGCCCAACCGGGCCAGAGAAATACAAATGCGGTAGCGCAACTGCCAATCGTCGGAATCGATCAAGGGATCCAAAAAAGGAATGGCGCGCGGATCCCCCAGATCCCCCAGCGCGGCAGCGGCAGCCGTGGAGATTAGCTCACTTCCCTCCTGGAGGGCCTGCACCAAAGTGTCGAAAGCATCCGGATTCCCCAGCTCGCCCAAAGCCGCAATGATGCTGAATTGCACCAGCCATTCTTTTTCCCGGTGATAGGCTTCCAGCAGGTCGGCCAGAGCCTGGGGTTGTTTCAGATCCCCCAGGGCAGCGGCGGCTGCCGCCCGCACATCGAACTCCGGATCCTCCGCAAGCGCCCGGCGCAGGATCGGCAAAATCGAGGCTGGATCGACCCCAGATAGGGTTCCCATCTGGCTGATGGCGGCATAGCGGACACGGGCATTCTCGTCGGTGACCGCTCGGTGCAGCAGTGTCAAGGTCTCTTGCCCGGACAACTGCCGCGCCCAGTTGACTGCCCGCAACCGATCCCCCAAATCTTGGGAGTTCAGCAGCTCCAGTAGAGTCGGTAACGTCGGGAGCTTCCCAGCGTTTGCTTCCATTGCGACTTCCTCCCAACGATCTGCTACGGCGATAGCAAAGGCCGAAAGGCCGGTGTTATCATCTGAAAGCAGTGCATCCAACCCTTTTGATCTTATGGCCTTATTGCAGCAAGAGAAGCAGGAGATTATCGAGGATTACAAGCTTCACGAAACCGACACCGGTTCTGCCGATGTGCAGGTGGCTTTGCTGACCAACCGCATCAACCAAATCTCTCAGCACCTCCAGAAAAACCCGAAAGATTTTAACTCCCGTCGTGGTTTGTTGATGATGATCGGCCGCCGCAAACGGTTGCTCAGCTACATCGCCAAGCATTCTCCCGATCGCTTCCGGTCCTTGACCGAACGGCTCAACATCCGGGTGAAAAAATAAAAGCGCTACCAAAGAGCTATCTTCGTGGGCAAATCCAGCCGCCATACCAAAGCCTCTCGCCGCCGCTCTGCCGCCCGCCCTGCTCCTGCTGCGGTTGAGAAGGAGCCGCTTGTCCCGATTCCACCCGAGGTTAGCCGTCGGATGGTGCGTCGGGTGCTGATCTTCTGCGGGATCCCTTCCGGGTTTGGGTTGAGTAGCTTTTTTGTGAACTATTACCTCCTGGTCAACCATGTGGTGGCGTTGCCCAGCTACTTCACCTTGATCGAGTCGTTGGCCTTTTTCGGCCTTGGCTTTTTGGGCATTAGCTACGGAGTGCTCTCCGCCTCCTGGGATCCTGAGCCGGGATCCCTCTTAGGCATTGGAGAATTTCGGCGCAATCTGGGTAACCTTCTCAAGCAACGGCGACAATCTGCTACCCCCCCTGAATCTGCCGACCCTGGCGAAGCCTGAGATTGTCATCCACCTCTCATCTGTAGCCTCACCGGCAAGGACTCCCGAACGGGAGCCGATTTCATCTGGCTTCGCCTATGTCTTCCCTCAGCCCCAGAAGGGGTCTTTCCCCGGTAAAGGTATCCTCGAATACAAAAGTCTGGCTCCACCCTGCTAAGTTTACTGCTTGTGGCCGTCGCCTTATTGTCTGCTGCATTCCCACTGCGGATCCCTCCTGAGCTAGGTACTGTGGAGCTTTTAGATATGTCCATCACAAAATCCTCGCGTCGCCAATTCATTCAATCTGCTGCTGCGGCTGCCTCTTTGGCCGCTGCCGGGGGGTATGGCCTCAAGGCCAAGGCCCAGAGCCGCGGTCCTCTGCTCATTTCCCAGGCTTTGACCCCGGTCAAATTCACCCTGTCTTGGTTGCCCTCCTCCACCGATATCGGCTTGATCACCGGGATATTGAAGGGCTACTTCGCCGACAACGGTATTGAGGTGACCTACGAACGGGGCTTTGGCTCCGCCGATTCCATCACCAAAATTGCTGCCGGTCAATACGATTTGGGAGAAGGGGATCCCTACTCCATGATCGAGTTCAATGCCAAGAACCCCGATGTGCCTTTGGTGGCTATCTATATCCAGTACAACCGCTCTCCCTTCGGCATCTACACCCTCAAAAGAAGTGGCATCACGGATCCCAAGCAGTTGGCGGGCAGGAGATTGGGTGCCCCGGCAGGAGATGCCCCCCGTCGCCTCTGGCCGGTATTCGCCAAACAAGTTGGCATTGATCCGGGCTCGGTGGAATGGCTTTCCATGGAGCCACAACTTCGGGAACCTTTCCTCATTCAAGGTCGGGTGGATGCCATCAGCGGGTTTATGACTTCGGCCATGCCCAACATCGTGCGGGGCGGGGTTAGCCTGAGCGATATCACTCCCTTCTTCTACAACGACTATGGCCTAGATATGTACGGTAATGCGGTGATCACACGGGCGGAAGTGATCAGGGAAAGGCCGGAAATGCTCAAAGGTTTCCTGAGGGCCTTCGCTAGGGGTTGGCAGGATAGCATTCAAGACACGGATCGCAACATGTTTGCCTTGATCGATAAGCTCAAGGAGCAAGGTCAGGTGTTGGATGCCACCACCGAAAAGTTGCGGCTTTCCCTGGCTATGCCCCGCCTGTTTGTTACCGATGAGGTGCGGGAAAACGGATTGGGGGATGTGGTTCCTTCCCGCATGGAATCCTCAATTGCTCAGGTGGTGGATGGCTTTGGCTTGTCCAGCAAACCTGCTTTGGAGCAGGTGTTTGATGGTAGCTTTTTGCCCCCCAAGGCTGAACGAATGGTTGCTTGATCTTTAAAGTGGGGTCGTGAAGTTGGCATCTGCCTCAGTCCAACATCGGTTGGGGCAGGTTTTTTGTTGTTTGTTGATCTATGCTGTAGAAAACCCGCGCAAGGGCTGTAGTGATGACCTTTGGCGTAAAGGGCTGGATCTGCCCATGCCGAAGCGTTGGTGTACCGACTGGCCCATGCACTTGATCCCATGGAGGGAGAAGAATAGGGGCTAGATCCGAAGATGGGAAGGGCTATGTTTTGAGAGAAAAAGCTGTTGGGTTAATCTGGCTGAAAGGGCACTTCCATCTCCCCTGAAATGATTTTTGCCTTCGTCTCTTCATAAAGGGTCATGGTTTCCGGAGCAATCTGATCCTGGAAGTCAGGGTTGATGGACAGTTGTATGACATCTTCAGAAACCCCCAAGGCGTAGTATTTATTGGAGTAGTCACCTGCCTTGATATCCATCAACATCTGTCTGAAAAGAGGCTCTGTATTCCAAACGATACTTGCTACAACTACCTCTGGTCCAATGGCCGTCATATCTCGCACATAGCCAATTCCAAAGCCATCCACTTCTTTGGCAGCTTCAATTGATCCCCAGGTTGGTCCCTGTCCACATCCAATCCAAAAATCAACGCCAGTCTCCGCTTGGGCCAGTGCAGCTTCTTTTGCGCGACCCACATCGTACCAATCTCCAACAGCGACATCCGTGAGGGTAGCCTCTGGGTTGACCAACTGAGCTCCTGCCAAGAAGGCATTGCCCATGGCTTTGCAGACTGGGATCTCAAAACCATAGAGCGCCCCCAACTTTCCGGTGTTTGTGAGGTCTCCGGCAAGGATCCCTGCCAAGTAAGCAGCTTCAAAAAAAGGTTGATCGTAGTCTGAGACATTTTCACTGAATCGCCCAATTCCTGCTGCCCAGGCGAAGTTGATATCTGGAAACTCATCTGCCACTGTAAAGATTGCGTCTTGATGATTAAAAGAATGCCCGATAATTAAGTCAAACCCCTTCTCGGCATATTGGCGAATCACTCGCTCTGCATCCGGATCAGGAATTTGCTCGACAATCACAACTTCAACCCCCGAAGATTCAAGCCCTGCAGCCCCCTCTGCACCTGCTTCATTCCAAGAGCCATCATTGGCAGATCCACCCAAAATTAGGGCCAGCTTCATGCCCGAAATATCCGGTTGGGACTCACCTTGAGCTGGAGCAACAGGATTGCACAGCAGCAATGTCAAAAAGATCAACAGATATTTAGCTTTGTTGACAAGTGTGCTTAGAGACAACTCCACGGCTCTAAGAGAATGAAAACTCGAAAAACGACCCGCAGTGCCCAATCGTCTCATCGCCCTAAAGCTCCCATTTAACCCTTGAAGTAGAGCAATCCTTACATTGCAAGCAATTCGTTATTGTATCTGTTGCCACAAAACCTGGCCTCCTTCTCCCATAGGGTAATGAGCTGGAAGTTCACCTATTCGGCCATGCCTGAGACTGCGACACCAGAGCCTGTGCTCTCCTATGCTCAAGGGATCCCTTGCGTTGACATTGCTCCCTTTCTGGGTGCAACGGATAAGGGAGGGGTAGCTCGTGAGTTTGGCAAAGCTCTGGAGGAAGTAGGGTTTGTGGCCATTACAGGGCATGGGATCCCTGAATCCTTATCGGAGGCAGCCTACCGCCAGGCGATTGCTTTTTTCGATCGGCCACTGGAGGAAAAGTTGAAAGCCACCCTGCCCGATCGACTATCCAATCGGGGTTATATTCCCTTCGGGGTAGACAGTGTTGCTGCTACACGCAATGAAGAAGCTCCTCCAGACTTGTGTGAGGCCTTGATGTTCCTCAACCTGGTCAAAGAGAATCCTGGCCGACCTCAAGGGGGGATAGATCCGGATTCTGGCAATCCTTGGCCGGTCTACCCACCTAGGCTGCGAGCATCTTTCTTGGCTTTCAGTCAAGCTTTGTTTGATCTCAGCCATACATTGATGCGAATCAGCGCATTGGCTTTGGATTTGCCCGAGGAGTATTTCATCCCATTTATGGATCCCAATGGGGGCGTGTTTCGAGCGGTGCATTACCCCGATCAACCTCAAGAGCCTTTGCCGGGGCAGCTTCGCTATGGAGCTCATTCTGACTATGGGGGCCTGACCATTCTTCTACAGGATCAAGCGCCTGGGGGTTTACAGGTATGTTTGCAGTCTGGGGAGTGGGTAGATGTGAAACCTCTGCCAAACTCCTTTGTGATTAACGTCGGGGATTTGATTGCTCGCTGGACCAATGATCGTTGGCGCTCCACGTTACATCGAGTCATCAATCCACCCAGGAACCTTTCCGGCTCGACCCGGCGACTTTCCCTGGTTTATTTCACCGGCCCACGGGCGGATGCTTGGATTGAATGTTTACCCACCTGCCAAAGTGAGAGTAACCCACCTCGCTATGAAGCCGTTAGGGCGGGTGAGTATATTCGCCGCAAGATTGAAGCGTCTGTTGTGAAGTAAGGATTGATGACCTCTCCATGGGCATTTTACGGTCATTGCAATCGTTTTTATTTGGATTTATTTGGAGTGGCTGTACCTGCGATTGTCACCCCCTCGGCACCTAAAGCTCATAGCCGAACAGGCGGGGATCCGCTGCTTGCAAGTTCACATCCGCCAGGCCATACTCTGCCCAACGGCGATCAACCAGCTTCGCCACCTCAGGATCAGAGGTGAGGGGATCCCGCCAGAGGGAATCGGTTTCGGGGGGGATCTTGGTGGTGGCATCAATGCCCATTTTGCCCCCAAGGCCGCGTTTTTCCGTGGCAAAATCGAGGGCATCGAAGGGGTTATCCGGCAGAATGAACACATCCCGCTGCGGATCCACCCGCGAACAGAGGCACCACACGACCGCCCGCGGATCCCGAACGTTGATGTCTTTGTCCACCACGATCACAAACTTGGTGTAGCTGAACTGGGGCAGCGCGCTCCAAAAAGCCAGGGCCGCCCGCCGTGCTTGGCCGGGGTAGGCTTTGTCGATCGAAAGAATTGCCGCCTTGTAGCCCAGGGCTTCCATCGGCAAAAAGAAATCCACGATCTCCGGCACCTGCTGCCTCAGGATGGGGGTATACACCCGGTTCAGGGCCAGAGCCATCATGTCATTTTCTTTGGGAGGCTTGCCGCTGAAGGTGGTGAGATAGATCGGATCGCGGCGGTGGGTGAGGCAGTGAAACCGGATCAGGGGGGCCTGCTCGTTGCGGGGGCCGTAATAGCCGATGTGATCTCCGGCGGGGCCATCGGGGGCCACTTCTCCGGGGGTGATCGTACCTTCCAAGACGATCTCCGACTGGGCAGGCACCTGCAAATCGACGGTCTTACATTGGGCCAGGTGGAGCCCTTCCCCCGCATAAAGGCCGGCAAACAACCACTCCGACAGGTCCACCGGCACCGGGGTGGCTGCCGCCATAATCACCAAGGGATCCACCCCGACCGCAACGGCCACCTCCAACTTTTTGCCCAGGGCAGCTGCTTTGCGCAAGTGTCGGGTTGCCCCCCGCACCGACAGCCACTGCACCGTCATGGTGTTGCGGCTTTGCAGCTGCAGGCGATAGACCCCTACATTCGGGATCCCGTTTTCCGGGTCTTTGGTCACCATCAGCCCCAGCGTCAGCACCCGCCCGGCATCCCCCGGGTAGACCCGCAACAGGGGCAATTGCGTCAGATCCACCGCCTCTTCCCGCACCACCACCTGCTGACAGGGGGGCAACAGATCGCGGCCGGGTTTGGCCTTAAGCACGCTGAACAAAGCCTGCCCCAGCTCCACCGCCTGGGAGAACTTTTTCGGGGGACGCGGCTGGTAGAGCAGGGCCAATTTTTTGCCCAGGGTTTCCAGCTCTTGGGGCTGCTCCATGCCCATGGCCCAGCAGATGCGCTCCACCGTGCCCAGGGCATTGATCAACAGCGGCAGGCGGGATCCCTTCACCCGCTCGAACAACAGGGCCGGCCCACCACAAGCCAACATCCGCTCAGCGATCTCGGCAATTTCCAGGTCGGGATCCACCTCTGCGGCAATGCGGCGCAACTGGCCGCGGGACTCCAACAGGGTGATAAAGCGACGCAGATCTCGGGACATGGATTCAGACACTCAAAGAAGGGCTGGGGCCCATTCACTTGTCGCGGGCCAAGGCAAAACCGCTCATGAAGGGCTTCTGCAACAACACAAACACCACCAGCGGCGGGATGCTGGCGACAATCGCCCCCAACATCATCGGGCCATAGGAAGCGGAGCTATCCAGGTTGAGCAGCGATTGCAACCCCACCTGCACCACCTGGTTCTCTCGGCCTTGCACGATCAGGCGCGGCCACAGGTACATATTCCAAGCGTAGACGAAGTGAATCACCGCCTGGGCCCCAATGGCGTTCCAACTGAGAGGGATCAGCACCCGGGTGAGAAACTGCAGCGGGTTGGCCCCATCCAATTGGGCGGCCTCCGAAAGCTCACTGGGGATGTTGGAAAAATGTTGCCGGAATAGGAAGGTGGCGGTGGCACTGGCCAAAAAAGGCACGATCAAGGCGTAGTAGGTGGATCCCCAGCCCAAGTTGGTTACAAAACGCAGCAGGGCGATGATCAAAATTTCGGTGGGCATCATCAGGGTGATGAGCACAAAGCCAAACACCAGCCATTTGCCCGGAAAGCGAAAGTAGACAAAGGCCAAGCCCGCCAGCAGAGACAAAACGGTTTTGCCGACGGTGATTGCCACCGCCATGATCGTGCTGTTGAGCATATAGCTTCCCAAGTGCCGCGACACCATCACCTGCCGCCAGTTGAAACCAAAGGAAGAGCCGAAGGTGAATTGGTAGCGAAACACCTCGGCATTGTTCTGGGTGCTGACGATTAGGGCATACAACACCGGGAACCCCAGCACCAAACAGGCCAACAACAGGCCCAGATGCACGTACCAGCGCTCCGGGATCCATCCCTGCAAAGAGAACAGAGAAGACTCCACCCGAGTGGAGGTGGGTTCGGTGGATGGTGGGGATTGGGGATCCTGCAAAAGTTGGGCCATTGCGCCTCCAGAGATTGCCAGAGTCAGTATGGGGTCTGTGCTTATTTGTGAGGATAATCCGCCAGGGTTAACGGCAACCTAAGGTAGGCGGATCTTACCCAGATTTTCCGGTGCTTTGACCGATGGGAGGAAACGGGTAGAGTAGTACAGCAGTGATCTGAATTCAGAAGAGGATCCCATGACGCGAGGCTTTGGCCCATTCGGCAAAATCCAAGAAGCGCTCAAGAAAGCCCAGCAGGTGCGCGATGGCGCTCAAAAGCTCCAAAAGGAGCTAGAAGAGATGGAAATCGTCGGGGAAGCCGGCAACGGGCTGGTGAAGGTGACCGTCAACGGCAACCAAGAGCCCCTGAAAGTTTCTCTGGATCCCGAAGCCCTAAAAGAAGCCCCGGATGTGCTTGAAGATCTGGTGCTGACGGCTATGGTCAACGCCTACACCCAGTCTGCCGAAACCATGCGCAAACGGATGGAAGAGTTGACGGGCGACATCAGCTTGCCGGGGCTGGGATTGGGCTGATCCCTCTCACCCTGAGCCTTTATGTACACACGTCCGCTCGCTCGCCTGATCGAGGAGTTGCAACGGCTACCCGGCATTGGCTCCAAAACTGCTCAGCGCCTAGCTTTGCATTTGATCAATCGGCCCGTCACCGAGATCGAAGCCCTGGCCCAAGCCCTTTTGGAAGCCAAGCAAACCGTGAAGCATTGCTCCATTTGCTTTAACTGGTCGGCGGAGGATCCCTGTGAGATCTGTCGTTCCCCCCAACGGGATCCCTCGGTTTGGTGCGTGGTGGCGGAGGCGAAGGACTTGATCGCCCTGGAACGAACTCGCGAGTTCAAAGGGCGTTACCACGTTTTGGGGGGTCTCATTTCCCCCATGAACGGAATCGGAGTGGATCAACTGCATATTCGCGAGTTGGTGGCACGGGTAGCCCAGGAGAAACCCCAGGAGCTGATCTTTGCCCTTAGCCCCAGTGTCGAGGGCGAGGTGACCATGCACGTCATCAAAGACTTTTTGAAGCAGGTTTCCCCCAGTTTGCACATGACCCGCCTCGCCTTCGGCCTGCCGATGGGATCCGACCTAGAATACGCCGATGAAGTCACCCTGGCCCGTGCCCTAGAAGCCCGCAGAGAGCTATGACCCCGGCTCAATCACAGGCAGTTACCCCCTCTGCACAGTAGGTGCTCCACCAAGGGTTAAAGCTGGCGGCATCTTCCGGCAGCGTACTGATGTCCAAAAGGGTCTGAAAACCCGTGCTGTTGTCGCCGTAGCGCATGTGCATGTGCACCGGATCCCCGTGGGGAGCCCGCAGGATCACATAGGTGAAGGCTTCACAACTGGCATCCGACCCTTGCCGCAGTTGAAACAAATCCCAGATGGATCCCAAAGAACGCTCAGGGAAAAAGAAGGGATCCCCAGCCGCCCCCCGATAGACGTAGCGGCAGTTCTCGGCCAAGGGTTCTGTGCCCTCCAAATCAGCGTAAAAGGAAAAAAACTCCATTTTTTCAAACTTGACCCGCTTGGGGTTGCGCGGATCATTGGCAGACTGCTCTAGGGAGGTATCGAGGGTAAAGGTGCCATCCACCCCCAAGTAGGGCACTTTGTAGGCGTTGGGGGAGACAATTTGTTCTTGGGCCAACGTGGGCGCTCCAAGGCCGAGCACACTCAACCCGAACAGCAGAGACCAGCGGGAATTCCGAACGTAAAAAGCCATGGTGGTCAAGAGATCAACTGTTCCCGTAGGCTAAGAGATGTTTTGCATTCGTACCATCCTGATGGGGGGCATTTCTCAAGGAAACTGAGGATCTTCTTTAGGATCGGCAGCCCCACTGGTAGAGGGATCGGGCCGAATGGGGACAGGGATCCCTTGCGGATCCCGACGAGGCAGTAAAATTAAGGACGGGTTCACGCTGGGCTTACCTGCCATCCACGCCTGTGTCTCTGAGCCCAACTGTGTCGTGTGTGTCTTGAATGCGAAGGAGCCCCCGTGGAGCTAGCTGAAGTGGAAGAGCTAATGGGCAAAGCTGTGCAAGCTACGCAGCGATCCTTTAATACGGTGCGCACCGGGCGGGCCAATTCCAGCCTGTTGGATCGTATTCAGGTAGAGTATTACGGGGTGCCCACCCCCCTGAAAGCCTTGGCCAACCTCACCACTCCCGACTCCAGCACCCTTCTGATTCAGCCTTTTGATCCCTCCACTCTGGCGGCGATTGAGCGGGCAATCGTAGCTTCTGACTTGGGTTTAAATCCTAGCAACGACGGCAAGGTGGTGCGGCTCAACATTCCCCCCCTGACGGAGGAGCGCCGCAAAGAACTCAGCAAACAGGTGGCCAAGCTGGCGGAAGAAGGCCGGGTTTCGATTCGGAATATCCGGCGGGATGGGATCGATTCGGTGCGCAAGCGGGAGAAAAACGGCGAGCTTTCCGAAGATGAGTCGAAAGGCCTGCAAGAGGACATCCAAAAGTTAACCGACCGCTACATCAAGAAGGTGGATGAGCTGCTGGCGGAGAAAGAGAAGGAACTGAGCACCATTTGATAATTTGATATTTGCATTTGATCATTTGTTTGATTATTTGATCGAGAAGGGATCCGGGCTTCCTGCCAAAACAACGGAATAGTCATGAGGGGCTATAGCACTTGGCCCTTTTGCTTTCTGGCTGGCCACAGCTGTTGCTCGGTATCTGAGAACACAGAACGAAGGGGGATGACCTGCACAAAATGATTTGCAAGTAAAAGGTTCGTCTGCGTTGCAAAAGCCCTGTTCATCAGCCTTTTTGCCGATATGGTACTGGTCGAGTTGTTGCCTGCAGATTTTGGCCACACCCAAGCCTACACTCTCGATTTTGTGAACAAACGCGTTGGTCTTATAGCCTTTTCCGACTTCACGTAGGGTGTAAGGCAAGGGATTGTTCCGGAGGGTCAACGACTGTAATGGATAACGCCGGAAAAGGCTGTAATGGTTGATTTCACCCTACAACAGGCTTGGATCCCTTCGGCAGATGGTTACGAGATTTGCGATCTGCACATCACTGGCGGGTGCATCTCAGCCATTGGCTCCAACTTGCCTGCAGAAGGGATCCTCGTCGAGGCCCACCACAAGTTGCTGCTGCCGGGATTTGTCAATGGACATACCCATTCACCCCAAATTTGGTTGAGAGGGCTGGTCTCGCCGTTACCGTTGGAGTTGTGGCTTTCCGAAACCTACGGGGAATTGCCTGCTGGAATGGAGGCCATCTACTGGAGTGCAGCGGCCACGGCTTTGGAAACCTTGCTTTCCGGTGGCACCACGGTGATGGATCACATCAGCCTTATTCCCGGTCAGGAGTTGCCGATGATCGAGGCGGCGGTGCGAGCCTATCGGGATATGGGTATTCGGGCCTTTGTCGCTCCCCTGATTCGGGATGAATCGATGCAGGCTGGGATCCCGTCTGGCGGCAAGCTGAAATTTCCGTCGGATACTCGCCCAACCGATGGCCTTTTGGAGCTGATGCAGGAGGTGATCGACCGGTTTCATCGACCGGAAGACGGGATCCACATTGCGGTGGGGCCGTCTGGGCCGCAGTTGTGTTCTGATGCCCTGTTCCTCGGTTGTATGGAGCTGAGCGACCGCTATGGGCTGGCCCGCCATTCCCATTTGTTGGAGGCCAAGGCCCAACAAGTCCTTTGCCAAGAGAAATATGGCTGTGGTGGGGCAGAACACCTGTATCGGCTGGGTTATTTTAACGAACGCACCTCCCTGGCCCATTGCGTTTGGCTCAGTGATGCCGAGATTCCCCTCTTGGCGGAGACGGGGGCAACGGTGGTGCATAACCCTCTGAGCAACCTGAGACTGGGCAGTGGCATTGCGCCGATCCTGAAATATCGACAGGCGGGGGTGAATGTGGCGTTGGGCTGTGATGGTGCCGCCAGCAGTGATGGACAGGATCTGTTGGAAGCGATCAAGCTGGGTAGCATCTTGCACTGTGTTACGGATCCCGACTATCGCCACTGGATAACCCCGCGCCAAAGCCTGGAAATGGCCGCCTTGGGAGGAGCCAGAGGGCTGGGGTTGGAGGCGGAAACCGGCTCAATTGCTGTGGGCAAATCCGCAGACCTGGCCCTCTACGATCTCACCCAACTGTCTCTGTTGCCGCGAACGGATCCGATTGGCCTGTTGGTGTTGGGCCGACCTGTTCAAGTGGTGGAGAGCGTCTGGGTGCGGGGCAAGCGGCTCATCCAAGCCGGACAATTTTGCCCACCCCGGGGATCCCCGCATCTCACCTCAGAAACCCTACGACAACAGCTCCTCAGACGGGGCACTTGGCGCAAGAAGTCCCTTTCTGCCGCGACCCAAGCCTTGGAAACCCGCTACCGAGCGGCGATGGGTTTATCTCCATAAACCCATAAAGTTAGGATCTGACTTGGGCAGGTTGTTTCATCGTCTCTTGCAGCTTCAGCCGCAGGTAATCCCCGGAAGAGATAGGCGGGTAGAGGGCGGGCTGTTCTGGGCTTTGGCAGCTGGGCAAACACTCGATGACCGCCTCCAGATCGGGGTCGAAGAAGCAGGCAATCGAGTAGCGGGAGCGCAAGGCCGCTTCCCCTTTGGGCAAAGCAACCCGATGCAACGTGGAACGAAACCGGTGATTTGTCCAGCGCTCGATAAAGATGGTCTGCGCTTGGTCGCACAGTTGATGCGCCGTCTTCAAGTGAAAATCCTGGCGACGCTTAGCAATCCGATGGTGCCTTCTCACCACTTTCGTTTGTGCCTTCTCCCGGTTTTGAGCCCCCTTCTGTTTTTGAGTCGCTCTGCGTGGCAGCAATTGCCACTTGTGTAGCCTCGACTGGAAAAACTTGGGTCGCTTTTGGAAGCTGCCATCCGAAGCGGTCAAGAATCGCTCCAATCCCAGGTCAATTCCCATTGCCCG